>CAYMBN010000004.1:0-103773 GCA_964388715.1 uncultured Methanosarcinales archaeon | reverse complement strand
TGTTTGTTTGAGGTGTTGTTGTGTTTACTGGTGCTGTTAAGTTAACTGTTGGTGCGACTGTATCGTTTGCTAAGGCTACTCCTGATAAATGTGGTACATAAGCTGTTACATTTGCTGAATCATTTGTATAACATGCTGTTGCTGCTGTACCAACTGCTGATGTTGGAGCGGTGTTGCCTGTACATCGTGTTAAGTTGTAGATTGTGAAACCTTGATCATCTTCAATATATAACACATTTAAGTCTTTTAATGTTTGATTGAAAATAATTACACTTGTGTTATAATAATTGTCATTTAGGAAATCGCTTGTGTTTTGTAGTAATACTAAATTAGTTATGTTTGTTCCTGATTTGTTCTGGCTTAAGTTGGATTGTTTTGAGTGTTTGCTTGTAACTACGATTAGATCTGCTGTTTTGTTCCAGTTTGCCAAAGATGTGTTGAAGCTTGGCATTGTTACTGTATAATTGTCTGTTACAGATGCGTTTGCTATGAAACGAAGTGTTAAGGTTTGGTTCATCCAGATGCTTCCATTGACAGTTGCAGTTGAATTTAATAAAGATACATTTCTTAAGTAGTTTGTATTGGAGCTTTTAATAGTAGTCATCAGAGTATCAACGTTTTCTTGAGAAACAACAGTAATACTTCTTGTAACTTGGGTTGCTAAGTTACCTGCTTCGTCTTTTGCACTGAACACGATTGTGTGTGGTCCTGTGCTTAAGTTTTGAATAGATATATTAGTAGCATTGTTTGCTGATGGTGTTAGGGTTATTGCTGTACCATCAACTGTGACGTTCCATCGAGTTGCGTTTGCTTCATTTAGTGTAAAGTTGATTGTTACGTTACCATTTGCATTGGTAAATATTGTTTGACTTGTGTTTGGTGATGTTATTGTAAAGGTTGGTGCGTCATCATCTAATGCATAGGTAATTCCTGGGCTTGTTATTGAAGAAGTGTTAGTATTGTTGGCTGTGTCAACTACTGTAATGTTAAGTACTTCTTCTGAGCTTAGTAATATTGTACCATTCCAAATATTAGCAGATTGGTTTAATGCAACTCCTTCTGCGATTACTGTGCTTATTCCAGATATATTGTCTGTTGCATTAACTGTGATTACTACCAGATCTGTTGATTTTACATAACGGTCTGATAATGTAAAGTTGAAGATTGGTGCGTAATTGTCAACTACGAACTGAACTTTAATGCTGCTATTAAGATTACCAGTTGTATCATTTGCAAATATAGTTACGTTATATGTTCCACCTGATACTGGGAATATTGATGTATTTGATGTGTTAATGCTTGCATAATAATAACTTGATACGTTTGATGCTGTATGATTTTTATTATAGGCAGTGGCTGATGCGTTTGTAATTGCAAACCATACACTTGTTACTGCAACTGCATCTAATACAGATGCATTAAACACATATACTCCACTTATATTGGATTCGTTTGTTGGAGTTACTATACTTACATTTGGATTAATGTTATCTGTAATTGTTATTGATAAATTAGGTGTAGTGTTTGAGTTACCTGCAAAGTCATATGCTACAACAGTGAAGTTGATTGAATCTCCAACTTGTGTTAAACCTGGTGTAAATGTAAAGTTGGCTATTCTAAGTGTGTTTGGTCCACCAGGAAATGTTGTGTTGGAGGAGTTTAGTGCTCCATTAACATACAAGCTTGCGTTTTTGATACCTGTTGTTGCATCTGTAAAATTGGCTGCTATGTAGATTGCAGCGCCATAATTTGTGTTATTTGTGTTGTTCCAGTTTAATGCAGGGCCTGCAGTATCTATTGTAAATACTTTTACTATTGTATTGTTTGCGTTTCCGGTTGTATCATTTGAAAATATAGTGACGTTGTAATTACCATCACCGTCTGATGCTGAAATTACAGAGGCATTAAAGGTTGTGTTTATATAAAAGTCAGATATGTTATTTACAGTATAATTCCATTTATACCATCCTTTTGACATGTTTGAAATTGAAAATTTAGCTGAACTTATTGCAACGTCATCTCTAATTGTAGCATTTAAAGTATATACTCCAGTTATGTTTGATGAATTAGATGGTTTATTTAATGTTACATTTGGGCTAGTACCATCTGTTATTGTAACTGACATATTTTGTGATTCGTTAAAGTTACCTGCATAATCCCATACTTTAATTGAGAAGTTAAGAGTAGTTGCTACCAGGTTTGCTAACGGAGTATAGGAAAAGTTAACTGTTGTTAATGCATTAGCTGATCCTGACACTGTTGTATTTGTTGCATTTTGTACTCCATTTACAAACAAGCTTGCGTTCTTTACTCCAGTTGTTCCATCTGTAAAGTTAGCGGCAATGTAAATTGCACTTCCTGAAGCAGTATTGTTAGATACATTGTAAGTATAGTTAGGCGCTGTGGTGTCTACAGTAAATACTCTAACTATAGAATTGTTTGTGTTATTGGTTGAGTCATTTGTAAATATTGTAATGTTGTAATTTCCATCTCCTTCTGCTGCTGTTAATACAGAGGCGTTGAAAGTTACATTAATATAATCACTTGAAACATTTGTTGTTGTATAATTCCATTTATACCAACCTGATGACATGTTTGAAATTGCAAACCATACAGCATTTACTGCAATAGAATCGTTTACTGTTGCATTTAATGTGTAAACTCCACTTACATTGAAGCTTGCTGTAGGTGTGTTTAAAGATGCATTTGGAGGAGTAGCATCTGTTATTGTAATTGACATGTTCTGTGATTCATTAAAATTACCTGCAAAATCCCATACTTTAATTGAAAAGTTAAGTGTACTTGACACTTGAGCTGCTGTTGGTGTAAAAGTAAAGTTAACTGTTGTTAGTGCATCAGCTGCCCCTGATACTGTTAGATTTGTTGTATTTTGTACACCATTTACAAATAAGCTTGCGTTTTTAATTCCAGTTGTTCCATCTGTGAAGTTAGCGGCAATATAAATTACACTCCCATAAGCAGTATTGTTTGAGACATTGTATGTAAAGTTAGGTGCTGTGTTATCAACTGTAAACACATGAATTATACTGTTATTTAGGCCATCAGTTGTGTTATATGCAAACACTGTAATATTATAGGCTCCATCTGCACTTAATGCAGAAGTATTAAATGTTACATTGATATATTCACTAGAAATATTTGTTGTTGAATAATTCCATGTATTGGTAGAGTTTGAAACTGAAAACCATGGAGTTGTTGTAATATTTACACCCTCAACACCTGCGATTGTAGCATTTAATGTGAAAGCTTCATTACTTATGTTTGTACTATTTATTGGAGTATTTAAAACTACAGTTGGTACTGCAAAAACAGAGCTTACGCTAAGTGCAAACATCAATAAAACGGAAATCACCAGAAGAAATGAGATTTTTCTTCTCAAAAAGCTTTTTGAAGAAGTCATATTTGTTTGGTTTGTATTTTCCATTTTATCACCTTTTTTTTATTTAAAATAATAATCTAAGAGAAACTACTTTCCCCTCTTTTTTTAATTACCCTAACCCTCATTATTTTAAATAATTTAATTGTCAGGCATTTATAAAGTTTTCGGTATATTTACTACCAAGGCCGTATGATTTTGTATGATATTTACTTTGGAATGAAAACTTCATTTTTTAATGTTTGTGTTAGAATTTTTTTGATATTTTTATTAAAATTCAAGTTTGTCAAGCAAATTTATTTTTTTATCTCTGATTTGATTTAATGGAAGTTCAATTAAATATTTTGCCTTGTTTTTTGATTTGTAAAATGAAAATGGTTTTAGGTTTGTGAGTGTTTCAATGATCTGTTGATTTTCATCTAGGAAAAGTATGTCAATTGGAAAGAAAACAAAAAACATGTGTACATAAACTATTCTAGGTTTTGTGAATTTGAAAATTAACGCTTTGTTTTTTATTTTTTTTGAAAACATTAAACCTATTGATTGTGAAAAAGGATTTTTTAGGATTTTAGTTTTTTCAGCTATAATTGTGTTTTTTGTTTTGTTGATTAGCATTAAATCAAAAGAAATATATATGTATTTAAATTATATTTGTTTTATGGCAAGAGGTAGACCTGTTAAGTCTGTAATAAGACAGAATATTGTAGAGATTTTGTTTTTTAAGTCTCCTTTGTATGCTTATCAGATTTACAAGATTTATGTTGAAATATTTCCTGAAGTTACAATGAGATCTATTTATTATCATCTTAAAAAAGGTCTTTCAACAGAAGAGTTTAAAGTTGAAAAAGTAGAAAAACAAAAAGGAGATTATTCTTGGGGAAGTGAAGTTGAGAGAACATATTATTCTTTAGGAGAAAAAGCAGAACCTAAAATTGATAATAGAATTAAGGAATATTTAGAAGAAAAAGGATATTTGGAAAAGTCTGACGAGAAAAAGGTTGAAAATTAAGTATTTGTATGAAATTTTTATATATTGTGTTATAATAATTTTCTTAGAAAACCCATTATTGCAAATGCTTCTCTTTTTGAAAGTAGTGCTTTGTTAATGACTCTTTTCCATACTATTTTTTGTGTTTGTTTTTTTTCTTTTGTTGCAAATGGAAGTTTGTTCAGCACTTGGTTCATCATCTTAAGAATTTGTTGTTTATCTTTTTTGCTAATTGGAGTTATGTGAGAAATGGTTGTGGTTTTTTGTTTTTTGAATAGTTCATAAAATATTATTGAAGCTGCATGGCTTATGTTTAATGTGAAATATTTTTTTGAGGATGGGATTGATACAATAAAGTCACACATTAAGATTTCTTGATTAGTTAGGCCAGGACCTTCTCTACCAAAAACAATTGCTATTTTTTGATTCTTTTTACTTTTATTCTTAATGGTTGATAATTTTTGTGATAATTGTTCTGGTGTGATTGGTATTCGTGGAATATTATAATCTCTTCCGATTTTTGCGGTTGTTCCAATAAGATAATCAAACTGTTTTAGGTAAGAAAAAGGTTTAACTTTTGTTTTTTTGAGTATATCTTGTGCATGTTTTGCCCTTCTTTTTGATTCATTGTTGAGGTGATTACATTTTGGGTTAATTAAAATAAGATTTTTTAGTGCAAAATTTTTCATTGCTCTTGCTATCGCACCAATATTACCCTGTATTTCTGGTTCAATTAAGATTACATATAACATATTACCCTGGATAAAGTGATATTATATAAATGTTATTTATATAAAGGTGATTCCAAGAAACCTTAATAATAATATGAATAGAATGAGTAATAATACAAAAATAAATAATGCTGATATTTTTTTCCATAAAATGTCTGCTTTTTTTCTATCTTTTTTTAATTGCCATAAAGCTACTTGTAACATTCTACCGCCATCTGCGATTCCTAATGGAAGAAGATTGAAAATACCAATCCCTAAACTTAAAATGTATAACCATTTGAATAATTCTTTGAAAAAAGAAACTATTGAGAAAGATAAATTGCCCAGGATGGTACTGAATTTTTGTTTGAGAATAAATTCTTGTTTTATGTCTTTAATTCCAATAAATGTTGCTGTATTGTCTTCTGGGTTGGATATTGTTTTGAGATCATACCAATTATTGTTTGCTTTGATTTGGATTAGGTCTCCTGGTTGGATATACTTGTAAACATTATAAAATTCTTCATAGTTTAGTGTTGTTACATTGTTTATACCTGTAATAATCATTCCTGGTTCTAGTCCTGCTAAAGAAGCTGGAACTGTATTGTTGTGTAAACCTGAAAAAGATATTCCATTTGGTTCAACCATATGATTGTGTATTGGTGATACTGCAAATATCATAAGGATTAATATGAAAAATGCAAAAATAATATTTGAAAATGCTCCTGCTGCAAGAATAGAATATTGTACAATATCACTTTGTTTTTTTACTTCTTTTTCATTAGGTTCAACAAAAGCACCTATTATTGGACCGAGTAAAAATAAACCTGTTTTTTTTATTTTAACGTTGTGTGCTAAAGCAATTACACCGTGAGCACCTTCATGCATTACAGCTATAACAAATATTGAAATTAACCAATACCAAAAAGGTAATACACCTACACCAGGAATGTTTACTCCTGGAAGAACTAAAGCAATACCTGCTGCTGCTTCAGGTTGAAAAAAAAGGGTGTAAAGGTTTTGTAGTAATATGATTGATATGAAAATCATACCAATAAATCCAATACCTATACCAATGTAACCTAACAGTTTTAATAATTCACGATATTTTTTGGAGAATTTTCCCATGAATTTTAATCCGATTTTTGTTCTGTAAAGTATAAAGAATTTTCCTACAAAATTTAATTTCTTTTTGTAGGTTAAAACTAAAATGAGAATAATAAGGTAAAATAGAATAATCCATTTAAATTGTAGAATGTATTCATAAAACATGATTGCCTCTTTTAAAAATTTTTAACAACTGGTTACTTATTTCTTCCTTTTTGGACGTAATGCTTTGCTTCCACATTTTCTGCAAGCAATTTTTCCTTGGATTACTTTAAGATTAGGACCGCGCACTATTGATTTACAACGCTTACAAACGAAAACTCCTTTAAACCTACGAATATTTGCTTCTTCAAATTTTACCATTTTTAATCATTTGATTTAACTTGTTTCATAACTTTTTCACTAAGTATAACCCAGTATAATATTTGACAACCTTCAACACAATCTTCTTTTAGTTCTTCTGCAATTTTCATGTCAAAAGTTTCATATGTTTCTGTGTCCATTACATTAGCTATCTTTCCATTGATTGATAACACTTGTGCAGTTCTCTTATCAACAATAGGGCTTTCAATATTATCATGTCCTGGCATTACAATAACTCTTTTTTTATCATCAATTAAGCCCACTGCTGTTAAACGAACTTTTGCGTGACCGTGTTTACCTGGTCTGCTTGTTTGTGTGTCAACTACTTTACAAGCTACTCCATCGACTACAACATAATTTCCTCTTTGTAAAGAGCCCACTGAAACTAGTTTTGTACTCATAATTCATGGAATATTGTATTTAATTTATAAATATTGTGGTTGATTTGTTACTTAGTTGAGAGATGAAGAAATTTCCAATAGATTTATAAAGTAAATATGTTTTATTTTGTTAATGGAAAAAGAAGTGATTATTGAAGTTAAAGATTTAATTAAACAATTTGGTAAAAAGATTGTTCTTGATAATGTTAATTTAAAAATATACAAAGGAGACATATTTGGTATTGTTGGTATGAGTGGTTCTGGTAAAACCACTTTATTAAATTCTTTGATTGGCTTTTTGCAGCCTGATGATGGAGATATCTTGTTTTTATCTGATAAAAAGTATAAGTCAATATTTAAGAATATGAGGAATGTTAAAAACAACTTTGGTTTTTCACCACAGCATGCTTCATATTATCCTAATTTGACTGTAGAAGAAAATCTAGAACATTTTGCTTCCCTTTATAAGTTGAAAAAGAAAGTTAAGAAAAATAATAAAAATCATCTTTTAAAACTAACAGAATTAGATGAAGCACGAAAAACACTTGGACAATTTTTATCTGGAGGTATGCAGAAACGTCTTGGAATAGCGTGTGCCCTAGTACATAAACCTAAAATATTGATATTAGATGAACCAATTTCTGATCTTGATCCTGTATTAAGAAGAGAAATTAAAGATTTAATTAAACAGATTAATGAACAAGGAACAACAATTATTATTGCTTCACACTTGTTGAATGATATTCAAAATTTTTGTAATAGAATTGCTGTATTACACAAAAATAAAATTGTTGAAGTTGGATCGCCTAATGAATTAAAGAATATTTATTCAAAGAATGAAGAGATTCACCTAGAAACCTCACCTGGTAAATACAGCAAGATTATAAAGAAATTAAAACATAAAAAATTACCAATCGAGAAAGTAGTAAATCATGAACATAAAGTTATTATTTATACTCAAAGAGCTGAAACGGTTTTACATAATTTGTTACATATTATTGAGGATATGAATGAAACATTACTTGATGTGAATGTGGATAAACCATCACTTGCCGAGGTATTTGAATTTGTAACAAAAAGTGAAAAATGATTAATATAATCAAGAAAAATTTTAAATTGTTGATAAGATCTAAAGGATCTGCTCTTATTGTAATTCTGGCACCTCTTTTGGTAATTTTTCTTGTTGGTATTGCTTTTGATAATTCAAACACATATGCTCTTAACATTGGAGTGTATTCTTCTGAATATTCTGAGTTGTCAGAGTCAATTGTACAGGAATTAGTTGCAACTGATTATAACATTGAAAGATTTACAAATAATAAAACTTGTGTTGATAATATTAAAATGGGTTTAATTCATACATGTATTGGATTCCCACCTAAAATGAATATTGATAAAGATGATGTTTCTAATGAAATTGTGTTTCATGTTGATTATTCAAAAATTAATCTTGTTTGGATGATCATTGATACATTATCAAATAAATTGAGTGAAACTTCTGATCAGTTAAGTATGGATTTAACAGGTGTTATATTAAATAAATTAAAGGAAACCAGAGTTGAAGTAAGTAATGATAAACCTATTGTGGTAGATATTAAAACAGGAGAAGAGAATTTGAATAAGGAGATAAATAAGATTTATGAAAGTTTGGATAAGCTTGATCTAAAAATCGGTATTGATGAATTTAATATTACTACAATGCGATTAAGTAGTGAAACACAAATTAAACAATTAAATAGGAATATAAGTAAATTCATTAACAGGACTAGGGATGCTGTAGCAAGAATAGAAAGGTCTAACAATGGTTCTGGTTTACAAACATATTTTAATAAGATTGATAATGCAATTGAAGGACTTGAAAATGAAACAGATTATCAATTAAAAAATTGGACTTTTATTAATACATCATTAGCTGCGATTGAAACCAATTTGAATAGTGTTTCTGAAAAGTTAAAGCAAGCTGAAACAACAAGAGATGATATTACTAAAAAGAAAAAAGAAATTACTACAAAAGTAATTACCAGTAATCTTGAAAATATAGAAAAAATTAAAGAGTCTTTAGATAAAATAAATGAAAATATTGGTGCTGTGAAAATTACAAGTGCTGAGAAAATTGTTAATCCAATTACAACTAGAATTGAACCAATTACTTCAGAAGAAACACATCTCAATTACTTATTTCCAAGTTTATTAGTATTGGTAATAATGTTTATAAGTATTTTGTTAGCAACCACTTTAGTTATGATGGAAAAACATTCTCCTGCTTATTTTAGAAATTTTACAACACCAACTGGAGATTTGAGTTTTATTTTTGCAACTTTCTTTACTACATTGGTTATAATTTTGTTCCAAGTGGTAATTATGCTTGGAATTTCAGCTTATTTTTTCAGTGCAAAAATCATTCCTTCATTACTTAATATCTGTATTGTATTGCTGATTATCATAAGTATGTTCACTTTTTTGGGAATGATTATAGGTTACATTTTTAGATCAGAAGAAACTGGAATTATTGCTGCTGTTTCAACTGCAACAATACTTTTATTTGTATCAGATATGATTTTACCTTTAGAAAGCGTTCCAAGGCATCTTCTTAATATTTTGATGTATAACCCATTTGTTATAGCTAAAAAGTTAATGAAACAAATAATTATTTTTAATGAACCACTTAAGAATCTTATGTTTGATGTTTATATTTTGTTAGGAATAATAGTTGCAGTATTTATTTTTACAATGATATATTTAAAATTAACAAAGAAACATTTTGTACAAAAATTATTGCATTCAAGGTATAGAAAAGCTATGAAAAGGGAACAACAAAATAAAAAGAGTAGTAAAAAAGCAATAAAAAAAATTGAAAAGTTTATTCAAAAGGCTGAACATGCTCTTGAAAAAAATAAAAAGAAAAAAGCTTTGAATGAATATAATAAGGCTTTTGAATTGTATTCTAAATCAACAGATAAAGGAGAATTAAAAGAAAGTATTGAAAAGTTAGAAGAGATAAATAAAAAATTGAATAAATGAAGATTATAATTGTTAGTGGAAGTGTTTGCAGTGGTAAAACCACCTTAGCAAAAAAGATTTCTAAAGAAAAAAAGTTTGAGTATGTTGATGTTAACAAGGTTATTAAAAAACATAAGTTAGGTAAAAAATTTGATAAGAAAAGGAAATGTAAAATTGTTGATAATAAAAAGTTAAGTAAAATTTTAATTGATGAGGTAAGTGATTATAAAAAAAGAAATTTTGATAAAGTATTGAGAAGGATTAAGAGTAAGAAATTAAAGTTGAATAAAAAAAATATTAAGATTGTGAGTAAAAAATTAGGAATTAAAAAAGGAATGATCATAGACTCTCATCTGTCACATTATTTACCCAAAAAATATGTTGATTTATGTATTATAACAAAGTGTTCTGATTTGAAAAAGCTTGAGAAAAGATTAAAGAAAAGAAAGTATTCTAAGGTAAAAGTTGAGGAGAATATTGAGTGTGAAATATTTGATATTTGTTTGAATGAGGCTTTGGAAAGAAGACATAAAGTAAAGATAATTGATACATGTAAGAAAAGTAAAAAGAAAAAAAGAAATTAACACCTACCAATAAAGTATCTTAATTCTTTTTCTGTTAATTCTCCTGCTAAAAGAGCATTGCTATTAGCACAAATTACTTGAGGTATTTCTTTTGCTCTGTTATTAAAACATTCGTTGAAAAATTCTGGTTCTTCGCCCATATTAACTGTTAGAATGTTTGCTCCTTCTGCAATTAGTTTATCAACTTCACTGTTCATGTTTGTGCAGTAAGTGCACCAATCTGCTGTATAATAAATAACTGTGTTGCCAGCAATGTTATATTTGTCAATACATCTTTCTTCAAATTGAATTAATGAATTAGTCTTTTTTGGAATAGACTTAGTTTCTTCTTTGAAATGTACTTTAACATCTGCATTGGATCTTAATTGTGTCAAGAGTATATCAAGTGCATTTTTTTGTTTGCTTAATAATAAAATTTCTTTGATGTTATTACCTGCTTCCTCTAAAGTAATTATGTTAGACTCTCTTTTTATAATATGAAAACCAAATTGTGTTTCAATTGGTTCAGAGATTTTATTAACTTCAAGGTTAAATGCAGCATTACTAAATTCAGGAATCATTTCCTCCCTAGTAAAAAAGCCTAGGTCACCACCAAAGCTAGCACTTGGACCAATTGATTTTTCTTCTGCTAATTCTGCAAAGTCAGCTCCTTGGTTAAGTTCTGTGATTATTTCTTGAGCATCTTCAAGTGAATCAAGCAGTATGTGTCGTGCTCTGATTTGGCCTGATTGTGCTTTAAAGTTTCCCTCATTATTATTGTAATATTCTTTAACTTCATTATCAGATACTTCTAGTGAAGATGATATTGTTTTATTTACGTATCTGGTAATTATTAACTGATCTTGGTATATTTTTGTTAATATTTCCATTGTTAATCCTTGCTTTTCAAGTTCTTGGTCAAATTCTTCCTTAGAAAGTTTGCTTTCTTCAATTGCCTGGTTGATTATATCAATAATTTCTTCATCAGTTACAGCAACACCTATTTTTTGTGCTTCTTGTAATAATAATTCTTGGTTGATCATTTGTTCAAGAATTTCTGATTTTTTGATAATTAATTTATATTGTTCTGGTAATGCATTGTATTCTCTATTTAAGTCTTCTATAAGAATTTCTTTATCATTAACTTCAGCAACAATGGTTTTTGAAATAAGTTCTATACCTGATGTATCTGTTACAACAGCTGGACCTGGTGTTGAGTCATCTTTAATTTTGATAACTTTATCCCAGTCAATGTAAAAGTAAGCAGCAACTAGTAAGATAAGTATAATTAATCCAATAATTCTACCATATCTTGGTTTTAATTCTTTGTTTTTTTTAGTAACCATTCAAACACCCCCTGTGTTTAAATGGGGTAGGAATTACTCTTTAATAAATATTTCGATTTTTTCTTACTATAAAATGGTTCCAAAAAGATTTATACTCTCCTTGTCTTATTGCCCCATATGTATGATATTATTATAGGTAGGAGTAAGAAAGATAGAGATTTGTTTGGTGCAAAAGGTACTATTCTTTTAGCAAAGCATTATGTTAAAATGGGACAAGTTACATCACTTTCTACCCCTATTCTAATGGATGTTACAAGAAGTCATGTTGTATTTGTGTGTGGTAAAAGAGGTGCTGGTAAATCTTATACTTTAGGTATTATTGCAGAAGGTATTGTTTCTTTGCCTGTTGAGATAAGGCAGAATTTGTCTGTTTTAATATTTGATACAATGGGGATTTATTGGACAATGAAATATCCTAATCATAAGGATGAGATGTTGTTAAAACAGTGGGATTTACATGGAAAGGAAATTAATGTTAGGATATTTACTCCTTTTGGTTATTTTAAAGAAAATAAGGATAAAGGGATTCCAACTGATTTTCCTTTTTCAATAAGACCGCATGAACTTGATGCTGTTGATTGGTGTTTAACATTTGGAATAGTTTTGAATTCTCAAGAAGGTGTTTTGATTGAAAGGATTGTTAACTTGTTAAAAGATAAAGAATATTCTATTGATGATATAATAGGTACAATAAAAGAACAAATTGATTTCAGTCAAGATTCAAAGAATATAGTAATAAACCATTTTATCAATACAAACAGTTGGGGAGTGTTTAGTGAGAAAGGTACTGAGATTAAAGATTTAGCTACGGCAGGAACAGTAAGTGTGTTAGATTTAAGTTGTTATTCTGTTTTACCTGATGGATGGCTTATAAAAGCGCTTGTTATTGGTATTGTTTCTAAAAAGTTGTTTATTGAAAGGATGGTTGCAAGGAAGAATGAGGAATTTTCTATAATAAAAGAAGCTACACATTACTTAACAGAGGAAAGTGATGAGAAAAAAAAAGTGCCACAGACATGGTTGGTTGTTGATGAGGCACATGAATTTTTGCCACATAATGAAAAGACTGCTGCAACTGATGCACTTGTGACTATACTTAGGGAAGGACGTGAACCCGGTATTTCATTGGTTTTGGCATCACAACAACCTGGTAAAATTAATACTGATGTTATGACTCAGTCAGACATAATTATTTCTCACAGAATAACTGCAAAAGTTGATACAGATGCGTTAGGTAAATTAACTCAAAGTTATATGAGGCAGGCACTTGATCAAGAGTTAAATGAACTACCTAGGACAAAAGGTGCTGCATTAATTATGGATGATGAGAATGAAAAAATATATCCTGTGCAGGTAAGGCCGAGGTTTACATGGCATGGAGGAGAAGCACCTACTGCAATAAAGAAAGAGAAGAAGTTGTTTGAGTAAGTGAATACTTTATCCCAACAAAATTTTTAAAATATAATCAATTATTCCTTCTAAAATGGGATTTTCAAAGTCGTTTCCGAGGACAATAAAAGGAAGTAATTATCCTAAATGGGAAGAAGTGTTTCTGACAGATGGGGAGGTTAAGGAACAGGAGGATAATGCTCGGTCTGAGAATGTTAAGTTGATGAAACAGTGTATTGAAGATGCAAAACATATTATTGAAAGTAAGAATTTGAAAACTTATCAGACTGATATGATCACTGTTGCTATTGCATTGTTTGAGAAGAGAGCTTCACATATTGTTTATTGGAAAGAAGAAAAAGCAAAAGAAAAATTTGATAAGAAAAAATAATTATTTCCTTTTTTTCTTTTTTGGTTTCTTTCTAGGTTTAACTGATTTCCTTTTAGTTTTTCTTTTTGGTAGTTCCTCTGGTTCTAATGAAACTAATGATGCTATAAATAACACTAAACAGAATATAACCATTGTTATTCCCCATGTTTTTGAAACTCTACCAGAATAAGTCCAAAGTCCAAATATTAATGTTCCAAAAATGCCTACTAATAAAAATGAAACTGGTAATGGTCTTGCCATCTAAATCACCTCTTTTAATTAAAAATGGTTTTTAATATATTTAAATATTTCTAAAAATTTAATCTTTAAGTAAAAATTTATCCAGTTGTTTTTTAGCTTTCTCTCTATTTTTTTGGTGAGTAGTTAGGAATTTCTTTAGTTTTTCAATTAGAATGTTTTTTAGTTCTCCTGTTAATAGTTTTCCACTTTTATAATCATTGTAAATCTTTTTTAGTTTTTTGTCATCTGGTTCAAAGAAGTTGTGTAAATACTGATAAGAAACATCAATATCTGGGTTTCCTCCTTTTTTCCTGTGTTCTTTTAATGTTGCTCTTCCTCCTGAAAATGCATATTTTTTAATCTTTTTTTCTGCTTCCTTTGGAGTATCTGTTAAAGCAATGTATGAATTAGGTTCAGAAGATGACATTTTTCCACCATTAAGTCCTGGCATAAACTTATGATAAGTTGAGCTTAATCTTTTGAAGTTATATTTTTTTAGTCTTTTGCCTAAATCTCTTGCTAATCTTAAATGTGGATCTTGATCAACTCCTACAGGTACAAAAACAGGTACAGGTCCTTCAAATTCTTTTAATTGAGGGTGGAATATGTCTGCTGCTTGAAGTAAAGCAGAAATCATTTTTCCAGGAGTTATATTCCCATATATTGCTTTGAATTCATTGAAAGTAACATGTTTTGCAAATAGGTTTTGTAATTTGTAATAAGTGTTTGATTTTTTAGTATTATTAGAACGGTCACTTTGGAAGTAAATTACACAATTTTTTGGTTTTAAACCAAGAGCAATGTAATTAGTAATATATTCCTCTATTGCTATTTTTTTACTTTCTTCTAAACTTTGTCCTCTTGCATTATAAGATTCTATATCTGCAACAGCAATGTAAAGTTTGGCTCCTAATTTTTGATAAAAAATCATTTGTTGTGCAAGTAGCATATGTCCTATGTGAAATTTACCACTTGGCATTAAACCTGTCATCATAACAAAAGGTTTCTTATCTTTTTTTGCTTCTAGAATTTGTTGAAAATCTCTATGTGCAAAAACTATTTTTCTTCTAAAAAGAACATTTTCATTGAATACTTTAGGTAATTTATCTAAAGGTTGAATTCCAAATTCTTTAGAAAGCTTGTTGTAATCTATGTCTCCTTTTACTTGCCATGGATTAACTATGAACTCTTTTTTCATTATGTTGGTAAGGTTTTTTTATTTATTTAAAACTTTTGCTTTTAAATCAGTGATTGCTTGTTTTGGATCTTCTGTAGAGAAGATTGCAGAGCCTGCTACTAATATGTTTGCGCCTGCATTAACTGGTTCTTTGATTGTTTCTAGCGATATTCCACCATCTACTTGTATGTCAAGATTAGGTTTAAGTTGTCTTAATTTTTTTATTTTGTCAAGGACTGATGAGATAAATGATTGGCCTGCAAAGCCAGGGTTAACTGTCATAAGTAAAACCATGTCAAGACTATTGAGAAGAGGTTCTATTGTTGATAAAGGTGTTGCTGGGTTAAGTGCAACAGATGCTTTGATATTGTGTTTTTTTATTTGTTGGATTAGTTGTGGTAGCTGATCTGTTGTTTCTTGGTGGATTGTTATTATGTCTGCACCTGCTTTTGCAAATGAATCAATGTATTTTTCTGGATTTGATATCATTAAGTGTACATCAAGTGGAAGAGAAGTTATTTTTTTCATTGTTTTTACTATTAATTGTCCATATGTGATCTGTGGAACAAAGTGACCATCCATTACATCTATGTGAATCATGTCTGCTTGGTTTTCTATTAATTTTATTTGTTGTGCTAGGTTTGAGAAGTCTGCTGATAATATTGAAGGTGCTATTTTGATTTGCATAAACAAGAGAAATAAGTTATTATATTTATGTTTTTATGCTCCTTGAGCTTGTTGAATCATCTGTTGTAATTGCTCTTCTTTTGATAATTCTTTTTTTTCTTCTTTGGGTGGAGCTGTGCAGTATTTTTTGTATGCATATTGACCACCTGCAAATCCAAGTGGAATTAATAAGGGTGCTAATACAAATCCAATTGGTCCTGCAAGAGCAGCTCCCATATATAGCATTGTTGAGAAGCCTGTTGCAACACCAAGAGTGCTTCCTATTACATTGTACCAAGCATTATCTCTTGCTTGAATGTTTTTAGCAGATTCATAACCTAAATTATCTAATTCCTTGTTTACAAAATGTCCATAAACAGCTGAGCAATAATCAATTGAAGATGTAAAACCTTCATAAGTAATGTTAACAAAATCAGAGAAACCATTCCATACATTAGTAAATCCATCACATACTCTGTCTACTAAAGATTTTCCAGGTGTGCTTGGTTGTGGTTGTTCATCTGGCATAATAGAATAAAAGAAATTTACTCTTTATAAATCTTTTGGTTTATTGTTACTTGAAAGTAGTTAATAATTCTTTGATGATCTTAAGTGAGTTTTGCTTTGTACTTGGGAAAGATGCAATGCCCATTTTTATGTGAAAGCAGTCACCAGAGTCTGTTATTTTGAATTTGTTGTTTAGGAGATAATTTTTGTCTAAGCGGATAAAGAATTTTTGTTCATTATCTAAACGAGAGAGTGCTTGTTTTAGTAAGAGTTGTTTTTGTTCACCAGAGAGTTTGTTTAATAAGAATTTTAGGAATGAATTTGTGTGTCTTGTTTTGGCGAGAGATATGTTAAGGACTATGATTTTTCTTTGTTCAAAGCTTGTTGCAGTGGATTCCTTTAGTTGGATTTTTTCTTTTTCAAGGTTGAAAGGGATTAGGTTTATTAAAGTGGTTTTGATTAATTCTAAGTCTTCATCTGGTTTTACAAAGACTGTTATTTTTATGTTATGAAGGTATTTCATGAGAAAGAAGGAATAATAGAGGATTTATATATTTATAGGAAATTTTAAAAAGAAAGTCTTGTTTTAATCTTTAAAATGGCAATTAGAAGTCCAATATGTACTGTTGTAGGTCATGTAGACCATGGAAAGTCAAGTATACTTGATAAGATTAGAGGCAGCACTATAATTAATACTGAACCAGGTATGATAACACAACATGTTGGTGCGTCAATTGTTCCGATTAAAACAATACAAAAGATATGTGGAGATTTGATTAAGAAAACTAAGTTGACTATTCCTGGTTTATTATTTATTGATACACCTGGTCACGAAGCATTTACAAGTTTAAGGAAAAGAGGTGGAAATTTAGCTGATATTGCTATTCTTGTTATTGATATTAATGAAGGTTTTAAGCCGCAAACACTTGAATCAATTAAAATATTAAAGATTTCTAAGACACCGTTTATAATTGCTGCAAATAAAGTTGATCTTTTACCTGGTTGGAAGTCAAAAGAAAAGTTTGTGTTAAATAATATTCAAAAACAAACACAGAATGTTGTTGAAACAGTTGAAAAAAAGATGTATGAGATTGTTGGAAAATTAAGTGAGCTTGATTTTAATTCTGAAAGGTTTGATAGAATTGATGATTTTACAAAACAAATTGCAATTGTTCCTTGCAGTGCAAAGACAGGAGAAGGTATTCCTGAATTGTTAATGGTTATATCTGGTCTTGCACAAAAGTTTTTGGAAGAATGTCTTAAATGTGATGTAAAAGGAAATGCAAAAGGAAGTGTTTTGGAAGTTAAAGAGGAGAAAGGGCTTGGTACTACAATTGATGTAATAATTTATAATGGAACATTGAAACAAAATGATACAATTGTAATTGGTTCTGTTGATAAACCAATTGTTACTAAGGTTAGAGCTTTGCTTGAACCTGCACCATTAAAAGAGATGCGTGATAAAAAAACTAAGTTTAAGTCTGTTAAACAGGTTTTTGCTGCAGTTGGTGTTAAGATAAGTGCACCTGAACTTGATAAAGTTATTGCAGGGATGCCAATTGTTTCTTGTAAACAAAGTGAGGTTGAGAAAGTTAAAAAAGAGATTCAAAAAGAGGTGAAGGAAGCTTTGATTGAAATTGATAAAGATGGTATTATAATTAAAGCAGATACATTAGGTAGTTTAGAAGCATTGGTTAAGTTACTTAAGGATAAAGATATTATGGTAAGGAAAGCGCAAGTTGGCAATATAACTAAAAAAGATATATCTGATGCTGAAAGTAATGAAGATATTTTGAAAAGTGTTATATTGGGTTTTAATGTTGTTGATGATTCTAAGGTTAAGAGTAGTAAGGTTAAGATTATTGTAAATAAAGTTATCTACAAACTGATTGAAGACTTTGAAGCATGGGTTAAAGAAGAAAAGATTAGGCAAGAAGCTGGTGCACTTGATGAACTAACAATGCCGTGTAAAGTTGAATTGTTAAAAGGGTATGTTTTTAGACAAAATAATCCTGCTATTGTTGGTGTTGAAGTTATCGGTGGAATTTTGAAAACTGGAATTGGTTTAATGAAAAAGGATGGGAAAGAGATAACAAATGTTTTAAGTATGCAAGAGGAAAAAAAGAATGTTAATAAAGCTGAAAAGGAGAAAAGAGTTGCAGCTTCTCTGAGTAAGGTTACTGTTGGAAGGCAGATCAATGAAGGTGATATATTATATAGTGCTATTTCTGAACAAGAGTTCAGAAAATTGAAAGAAGTTAAAAAACATTTAACAAAAGAAGATATTGAAATTCTTAAAGAGATTGCTGAGATTAAACGTAAAGAAAATGTTTTATGGGGAGTTTAATGCAAAATCTTACTATTTTGAATAAGAAGCAAGCAAAAGAAATACTTAACATGATTAAAAAGCAGTGGAATGGTTGTGTTAAACAAGATTTTGTGTGGTTAAAATCTGACAAAAGTAAGTTATACTTGGTTGATAAAGATGTTTTTGATATTGATTTTTCTAGATTAAGAGTGAATTCTCTTGGATTGTATTTTGGTGAAATCAAAAGTGAGCTTAGATTAAGTATTGAAGGAAGTCAATTAGTTAATGCTAAGAAGAATGTTCTTGAGGTTGATGAAAAAGGTTTAAAGAAATGGTTAAAAGGAGAAGATATTGATTGCAGTGATGAGTTAAGTGGGTTTGTGATTGTTAAACATAAGGAAGATTGTTTTGGTTGCGGTAAATACAAAGAAGGAAGAATATTTAATTATGTTCCTAAGGTTCGGAGGATTGGGTAAATAACGCTAGGATGTTTGTCAGGTTTCCTAATACTTCCTCAATCATCTACTTTAAGATTATATAATCTTTCTCTATCAGCCATTGGCAGTTTATACACCAAAGTTTTTAGCGGTATTCTAAAGAGAACTTCCCTCCACACGTCCTTCATTTTGTAAGGGAGTTGGAATTAACCTATTTAATCTTGATGCAGTTCTTTTCATATTTTCACACTTATTATGCTCCTTTGCAACAACACCAATTAAATCACAGGAATAACTTCTTACTGACATTTC
The DNA here is from genome assembly GCA_964388715.1 of uncultured Methanosarcinales archaeon. GTDB lineage: Archaea > Nanobdellota > Nanobdellia > Woesearchaeales > CAYMBN01 > CAYMBN01. The sequence goes on along the minus strand of CAYMBN010000004.1, from coordinate 84,513 downwards.
TAAAGTTTCATATCTTACATTTTCAAAATAATTTGCTAAGCCCGGATCTTTTGCTTTTTCATTAACTTCTTCCAAAGTAATTGAACCATCTACTCTCTGAATTGTTTGGAATCTAGATTGTGCTTTAACTGGCTCATTTTCTTTTAAAAGCTTAAACTTTCTATTAGGATTAAAAATATCTTTTATTTCTATATTATATAAACCGGGTGCATCTCCTCTTAAGATTGTATAAACCACTTTTCTTTTATAATTCTCTAAAAAATCATTTGGAAGTGGTCCACATCTTAAAGCAGAGTTAGCTGAAATCTTTTTTCCTAACCTTTTTGCTTCTTCACATATTAAATCTAACTTTTTAGGACTCACATATTCATATTCAACAACTCCATACTTTTTTGTCCTGACAATTATATCTCCATGTACAGTTTCACAATACTGAACACCTTTCTTTTTATTTACACCCCATAAATCAACATTTAAGTTTTCTCTCTCTTTTGCTGGAACTGGATTGGGAATACTATTTAATTCATGTACTAATTGCTTAAGTTCACCATCACATCCTTCACCATAAGCATCAACACCAATAATTTCTTTAGTATTCTTCTTAACCTCCTTAAAAAGCTCATCACGAGTAACAATCCTTTTTATTGGTCCATCTGGTGACAATAAATCTTCTATCACTAAAATATACATCTCATTATTTAAATAAGCAACCCTATAAGATTTTGACTTTTTTCCAGAGGTATGTTGAGGAATAACAGTTTTTACTACTTCTCTTTCTTTAACATAGGCATTAAGTTCACTAACCAAATCATTTAATTCATTAGTAAATGAATCCTTTGGCATACATACTCTTAAAATCTCCTGATGATTTCTTTCAACTTTTTCATAAAGTTCATCACGAGTAACAACCATTGTTATTACTTCTGCTGCCGACAATAAATCATCAATTTCTAGTTTATATTTTCCATCAACAGCATGAATAATTTTGTAAGCTTTTGATCTGTTTCCACAAGTTTGTTCAAACTCATTAACACACAAATGTTTTTGCCTACCTTCTAACAACTTATTAAGTTTACCTTCTGCAACACGTACATATTCACTCTTTGCTCCAACTCCTATAACTTTATCACTATATTTTTTAATTAAATCATATAATTCTTTGTAAGGAAGAACTAATGCAAGAGTATCCTCTCTATTAGAACACAAATCTATCATCTCTACTGCAAAACTACCATCTGAACTTTCTCTTCCATACAACAGATAAAGTAATGCGCCAGACTGTTCTGAATATTCTTCAGCATATTTTAACCTTTCTTCTAAAGTAAGATATAAACTATCTTCTGCTCTCAAATTAACAGACAACCTTTCAATAAATGCATTAATATCTTCATTTTTTCCTCCTAATGATTGACTCGCAGACCTAACAGCAATAATCTCCTTATTATTCCTCTGAAGTTCTGCTAACAACTGTATAGGACTTAAAAATCTTTTAAAACCTTTTTTTCCTATTCCTTTTTCCTCAACTTGAACACAATATGTACCATCTTTCTGTTGACCTACATAGTAAACCATTGATCTCATTTTAAGCTTCTACCTAGTTGATTATAGGTATTTTATCACCTCCTACATTTGTTATATTTATTATTGGAATAGGATTTGAATCACCAACTAACATTTTCTTCAACCAACTAGGAAGTTCTCCACCAAATAATAATTCATTCATCACACCATCAGCATCTGAAACACATTCACCAATAGCACAAGTTAACAGTTCTCTATAGTTAGGAAACCATCTACATAACTCAACAAAGATAGGTTTCTTTGGATCATCTGCAGGTCTAAGCATACCTTTCTTTTGATAATTTGAAGCTAATCTATACAATTCTCCACCACAACCATCATAAAAATCCCTTCTACTTATACCATCCTTTCCAACAGGATTAGAAAGCGATGCTAAAAGCATTATCAAATTCCCTAAATCAGATGATTTTTCAATACCTAGGCTTCTTGATTCTTCCAAAAGAGCTTGTAATGTTAATCTTACACCCCTTCTGTCTATTACACCACTAGCTCTAGTTTTTGCATACAACATCCCTATACCATTATTTACAAAATCAACAGAATCTTCTCCTAAATTAACAGTAAACATATTATCAGATAAGTAACCAACTACAGAAGGATTATATCCTCTACCAGAAGCACTACTCATTGCTCTATACATAACATCCTTAGCGTACTTTTTTGGGTTAGTTATAAGTTCTGGTTGCATTTTTATCCTCGTATCTTTAAACACCTGTTTTTGGTCTTGCAGAAAAGAATTGTGTGCAAGGCATCAAAACAACATAAGGTAAAAAACAATAATTAACACTAACAAACTCAGAATCTTTACTAATTTTTGAGGGGTGGTTTGTGTCATTTTATTGATTTTGAAAAAATTAATGTGAAATTATTTCTTGATTAGTTGGCTTTGGTATAAATTCAATACCTGGGAGATATACTGAACTTTTTCTTAGGCTTTGTTCTAATTGTTCTTCTGTAATTAAACTGCATTCTTTTGCAATTCTCATATTTTTATCTTTTAATTCATTCCGATAATCATCTAATACTCCTTCAAGTTTCATTAAGACACTGTGTCTATATTTATCATTAATTTCAAAGATGTATTGTTCTCTGTGACTTAAAGGTGAGGTAGGTTTAAATTTTTCATTATAATCTTTTTGCTCTCTTGTTTGGATATCATATTCACTGAAATCTAATTTTAATTTTGAGCCTAAATAGCATGCTTGACATGGTGCAACACACTCAACATCAAGAGTTACCTGTCCTTTACCTGGTTTTCCTTTTTCATTTAGTAATTCATATGTTGTAATGACTTCAGGACCTTTTGGGTGATGTGTTTTGACAAATTGATTTCTTCTTTTTAAGTAATTTATATGTGAAGCTGGTTCATTTGGATCAGGAGAATTGTTTCTTTTATCCATTGCTCCTGTTACAAATTGTACTTCCATGGTATCATATTTACCTTCTCCTCTTAAGTGCACTGTGACTGCTTCGAATTGACTTTTCTTAACTTTATTTTTACATTGATATCCTGGTAGTTCTAATGAATCTTGGGTTACATCATTCGGTAAATCCTCATAAGATTCAACATCCCACTTTAAAACATTATTAACTATTGGTTCTACAACTTCAAATTCTGATCTTGGAACTACATCATAAATAAATTGTGAGATTACTTCAAGAAGATCATTTTTATTTTCAGTAACAACTTTTAATCTTGTTGCATCTCCAACTGAACCATCAGTATCTAACCTTCTGTACTTAGCTTTTAGACTTGGTTCAATGCCTTTTAATCCTACTTGAACTGTTTTTATTGGCAAACCTTCTACAGTTGGAGTATACTCTTTAACGTGATTAACAAGAACAGAACCATTAAATCTTTCTTCTATATCCTTTATTTCCCAATTATAATGTCCAAAGTTACCATTTAGAACTAATTCAGCTAATCTTACTCCTTGAGCTTCATTTCTAACAGAATAGGATAAATAATCACTTTCAATTATTTTAGAGTTAATTAAGGATCTAACTTCAGGATGTGCTAATATTTCTTTTGAAGTTTCTGTAGGTAGTAAATTCTGTGATTTTAAACAAGTTAATATAGTAGATAAATATCCAGAAGCAGCTATTTTGTTTTTCCTTCTGTAAAATCCATTAGCATTAAAGGTTTTTCTTATTACAGTATCTAAGAATATTTGTTCTTCAATAGGTGAAGTAACCATTACACATTCCGCAGCCATAGAGCTATCTTTGTTCATTTTAACCGTGGCCTCCAGCAACACACACCGCATTTATTGCGTTTTTTTGTTGTGCTGAGGCATTAGAACATTGTTTTAATAACAGGCACAATATCTAGATTAAAGAAATACAGACTCCATTTTCTATGGTTTTGTGCCATCTTTAAGTGTTTAAACGTAACTTATATTTAAATATTTCTATGATTATCTTACTTTTCTAGCTACTAATATACATAACACCACACTACTATTTAAATGTTTTGGTTTATTTGTTACTACTGGTTCCAAGTGACGTCTCCAACATAATGGATGTTTTTAATTACTTTACCTTTGTCCATTTCTTTGATTTCAGAACTTGAGAACATAGAAATTCCTATTGCTAAAGGTTTTTGATGTGTTTCATCAACAATAACAATGATTTCGTTTTTTTCAAATTCATCTAATTCCTTGATACCTGGGCGCATTATGTCTGCTCCTTTTATTATAAAAGGAATAGCAGGCATGTCAATAACCACTTTTTTTAGGAAGTTGTCTTGTATTATTAGTTTAAGGGAAGGGATAAGTTTGTCTTTGTAGTAGAAAAACATTGGTTTGTTGTCTTTTTTGATTATATTATCCTCAATAATAATATCTTCTTTTTTATTAAAGAATTCTTTGGCAAACTGTTGTTTTAGTTTATTATTTAATCCTTTTATTTCTTTTTTTCTGAGTTTCTTTCTCACTTTAAGAGATCTTCAATAGGTTTTGCTTTTTTCTTGGCTGATTTTCCTTTTGATTTAGCTACTTGTTTAGCAGCTGCTACTAAGTCAACTCCTAATTCTTTTAGTGCTTTAATATGCATTTGCATAAGTTGTTCAACTATATTAAGAATTTTAGCCATTTCTTCTCTTTCTTTTGCAAGCGTTGCTAGTGCACCTTTATGAAAACCCACTTGTTCATCTTTTGAAACATCTGTTGATTTTTTTGCCATAATTATTCACCTATAGCCTAATTTAAATACAGAATATATAAAGTTTTTGGAATAGCAGAGAATAAAGTTTAAATACTAATACATATATTATAGGGTTATGGTAGGAAAAAAGGATTCATGGGTTAAAAAAGAGTTTAAAGATCATAAGAAATGGATTTATTCTATATTAATTGCATTAATTGTAATGATTGGATTATATGCTTTTACTAATTTTGGTAATCCTGAACCAAAAGAGATTATAACTCCAGAAGGAGAGGTTGTTTTAACTGCTCCAGTTAATTTATCCACACTACAAAAATTGTTTAATTTTACGTCAACATGGAAGGATTATTTAGAAATACTTGTTTTAATAAGAATAGCTTTTATGACTAGTCTGAAAAAAGTGAGAAATTTCTTTTACAAACTTATTGGCAAAAAGATTCCAAAAGATAAGCCTAAAAGGAAGAAGAAAAAATAATTAGCTTATATGTAATTCTACTATGTCTTTGTCTTTTAAAACGTGTTTTAGTTTTACTATTTTTTGTCCTGGAAATTTAGCTGATTTACCCCATAAACGAGCAAACTTGAATTTGTCTGCAAAGTCTCTGTGGAGTTTTAGACACATGTCATTTAATGTTGCTCCTTTGAAAAGGATCAGAGGTACTTTTAAATCTGCTTTTTTTCTGACTTGTTTACAATAAACTCTTATTATCTTTAATTTATCAAAAATAAGTTTTTTTAGCTCGTTAATGTTGATATTTTCTTCTGCAGAGATAAGGATATCTGGTTTAATAAGTTTTTTAACTTTTTTTAATTGTTTTTCAGAGGCCATATCAATTTTACTCACAACTGTTATCGCTGGGATGTATATTTTGTTATCTTCAATTACATCAATTAATTGATCAATGTTAATCTTTTCTCTTATAATAATATCTGCATTAACAATCTTGAACTCTTTCATTACATCTTTGATTGTTTGTTTTTTTAATGTTTTTAATTTTACTGTTGAACCTACTGTAATGCCTCCTTTGAATGTTTTTGTGATTTTAACAATAGGTCTTTTTTTATTTAACCTTAAGCCAGAATCATAAATTTCTTTTAATAAGACTTTACAATGTCCAGGATGGAAAACATCTACAATGACAACAGCTAAGTCTGCACTTCGCATGACAGATAAAACTTCTTTTCCACGCCCTCTTCCTGAGGCGGCACCTCTTACAACACCTGGAACATCAAGTATTTGGATTTTTGCGTGATTATATTTCATTAATCCTGGAACTACGGTGAGGGTTGTAAAATCATAATGGCCTATTTCTGATTTTGCATCTGTTAATGCATTTAATAAAGTGGATTTACCAACAGAAGGAAAACCAACAAGGATAACTGTGCCATCTCCTGTTTTTCTAACTGAATAACCTTCTTGTTTTGGACCAGATTTAGAACGAGAAATCTCTTTTTCTTTTAATCTCGCTATTTTAGCTTTAATTAAACCAATATGATGTTGTGTTTTTTTGTTATACTTTGTAGTTGAAAGTTCTTTTTCAAGTTCTTTTATTTGTTCTATTGTTTTAGTGGACATTATTGTTTAAGATTACAGTTTAATTTATAAAGCTTACTTTAAAAAAAAAATAAAAAAATATTTTTTAAGTTATTTTTTCTTTTTGATTTTCTGGTTTTTGTATTTATGTTCTATAATTAATAGAACAGCTATTAAAACAACAAGTATTACCACAATCCAGATAATTGTTTGTTGTAAGTTAAGTTTCTTGGTTTCCTTTTCTTCTGTTACTTCTTCTTGTTCTGATACTTCTTCTGCTACTTGTTCTTCTTCAACAACTTCTTCCCCTGTTTCTGCTGCTGCTTTTTTAGCTTCTTCTGCTGTTTTCTTGATTCCAACTGCAAAATAACTGAAGCCAGGTGTTGTTGATTTAAATGTTATTTTAGCTGTATCTTGTGAAACTACTTCTGTTGCAAGTTCTGTCCATTTACCATCTTTGTATCTCTTTAGTACAACATCATCTCTGGTGAATCCTTGTTCATTTAACCAAGATTTTGTTACTTTAAATGTAACTTCTGCTGATTCAAGATCAGAGTCTGCTACATTACTAAATGTCATTTTTAGATATTTGTACACTGTAGTTAATGTTTCATCTGTTGTTGGTGCTTGTGTTAGTTCTGCAACTCTTAGTTCAGCATTAGTTGCTGCATTCTTAACTTTTATTTTGATTTCTTTTACTGGGATTGCATCTTTGCTTAATACTAACAATACGTCTTGACCAGCTTTTAGTTTGTCCCATGTTCTGGATTCACTTTCTCCTTCAATTGCTTCTGTTGTAACAGCGGCACCGCCACCGCCTCCGCCTCCTCCTCCAGAGGATGAAGAAGTATCTGGTGTTGCTGTTGAAGGTGTTTGTGGTACAATGTAAGACCACAAGTCAGCTGTTGGATTTGGAATTGTCCATGTTGTCATTGCTGTTGTTTCATTATAACTTCTTGTTGCATAATCAGTTATATCTGTACAATTTGTAACTGCACCATTGCTGCCTATTTGTTCACAATCGTAAAGATATGTATCGCTTCCTGGCATAATAATAGTGACATTATCAGGTGCACCTTGTGTATGAAGTCCTTGATCTCCACCCCAACCACTTTCATTGATCCAAACATAATTTTCTGTTGATCCTGATTCATGACCAGTAGCTGTACCAACATCCATGTCAAGGTTTGCTATTGACTTTGATGCTGAAGTGTCAATACCGCCTATGCCTACGGTGATATTTCCACCTGAACCAGATTGTGTTTGTTGTAAATTAATCTGTGTATTTACTTCAGGGTCAATTAAACTTCCTAAGCTACCACTATTATTACTTGATGTTCCACAACCACCACCTTGTGCAGAATAATCTCCTGTTGCGTTTACATCAATTGTCCATGCTTGGTTTGCATCAGGGTCAGTAAATTTCATTGTTTTTGTTTGTGCTGTTGCTTTTGTTGTGAAGTTTAAACAACCAGATTGAGCACAATTGCTTGAAATGTCACATACTTTTAGTTTGTAAAAGTAGGTTGTGCCATTACTTAATGAATAGTTAAGTGCGTCTTGGTTAGCTGTTAAGTTGTTAATAGGTATTTTTTTGTTGAAGTTGTACTTTGTGTAATTGTTTGAAGTATTTCCTGCCCATAAACCCCTATCTCTGATAGTTGCATTGAGCAAGCTACATGAACTATCTGTTTTGTAAAATAATAGAGTTCCATTTGCACGTTCATCTGTCTTAAAGTCTATAACTGCTTTTGTTTTAAGTTCATTTACATCTGGTGTTTTAATTTCTGGTGTTGTATGATCACTTGAATTTGGTGCTAAAGATCCTCCACAAACTGGTTCGTCTTTACATGCAGGGTCTGCACAATTAGTTAACCCATTCATATCATCATCATGTGCTGTTTTACAGTCTTCAATTGATTTGAATCCTTTATCTTCATCAAGATACATTTGTTTACAATCTGGATCTTCATAAGCATAGAATCCATCAGTATCTTTGTCAACTTTTCCAATTGCTGCACAATCTTCTGTTTTAAAGTCAACTGTTCCTGATTTGTAATAACCAGGACCAACAGTATCTGAAGGTAATTGTGCTGTGTTGTTTTCTCCAGCTGAAGCTGCATATATTCTCATTGAACTTTCTGGCTTAAACAATGCTGGAAGATTTGTTAAGTCTGCTTTTTTAACTGTAATAAGCATTCCTTGAAGTTCTTGACACATTTTCTTTGTATGAGTATCTAGACGGATGTTAGCTGCTGTCCAGTTTCCACTTAAACATCTTTTTGCTGTTAATTTTTCTTTTAATCCACTATCTGACCATTCCCATTTTGCTATGAATTTGAATTCAAATCCAGTATTAGCACCATCATCAGATGAACATCCTCCTGTTTCAACACCATCTGTGTCAAGATACCAGAATCCTTTTGTTGTTTTTCTTCCTGATCCTGTTGTTTCATCCCATAATGTTTCACCATTACAGGCAGCTGCAAGAGTCATTGCTTGTAGTCCCATACCCATTCCATAGTCTTCATTCATTTCTTTAATGCCTAAACCACAAATGTCAACCCATTCTTTAGTAGCATTATCTGCTGTGCCTGAACCACATACATCATTGGCAAGCATATGAGGTGCTCCTCCTTCCATATCTTTGAATATTTTTTGAGAACCAACTGGATCACACCAGCCACCCATTGTTAAGTCACCGCCGCCACCGCCGGCTCCTCCTCCTGCGCCTGAACCTCCCCAGACACAATAGTTTCCATTTGCAACTTGGCCACAAGTTGTTTCGTCTAAAGTTGTATTATGACACTTTGATATACAACCAACTCTACCTACTTCATATTCAGCAAGAGTACAATATTGATCTCCTGCACATGTTGCATTATTTAATTGTGGTTGATCTGTAGTTGAATTAATAGGTGCGTGCATTGGACCACAATGCATTCCTAATGGTTCACACCATGACCAAGTTCCTTCTGTAACCCATCTACAAGCATCTCCATCTCCTGTTGCATTAGCTGAACCATTTCTTAATGAGCCATTACATGCTGATTGGTTTCTAAAGTCCCAACAATTTATTGACATTTTTTCGTCACATTGTGAGCCAAAGAAACCTCCACCCATGCCATGTTCAAAATCAGAACCCATCATTGCTTGTTCAAACCATGCACACCCTGGTTGATTATTACATTGTGTAATATTATTATCATAGAATGCACAATCTTCACCAGAAACTGCTCCTATTCTTGTGCTATTTGGTTCACACCAACCTGTTGACCATTCACATATTCCTCCTGCAATAGCAGCATTACAAGTGGCCTGGGTTTTGTAAATTTGACCACCACTACTGTTTCTTGCAAAACATTTTGTTTCACACCAACCAGTACCACTAAATGGATCTGTCACCCATGCACATAAAGAATTACTTTCACAATTTCCTTTACTTTGTTGTAATGTTTGATTCCATCCACATTCAAATGGAGCAAAATCACACCATCCTCCTTGTGGACTATATGAGTTTGATTCCCATTTACAAGAACTAACAGCTTCACAACCTGTTTGAGTTGTTTTTTTGAAACAAGTGTCTGATTTTGTGTGGTTTATTGCACAATGTGTGTCACTATACCATTGGCAATTAATATCTCCTATACAACCTGTACTGTTTGTTTCATATATCCAACAATTTTCACCTTTTACACCACATCTGTTGGTATTTGTCCAAGGATCTTGGAACCAAGAACAATTGTTTTGAGCACAACTTGCATTATCTAAATAATTCCAACAGTCATCCATTTCACTTCCACCACAGAATGGATCAAACATACATGTTGGATCTTCACAATCTATTAAATCATTGTTATCATTATCTTCTCCATCAAAACAGATTTCTCTATCAAATTCTGTTGGTTTACACATGCCATCAAAGTCATCCCATTTACATGTTCCTTGTGCACCACCACCATTTAAACTACAACCTTCTTTGTCAAAACAGTAGAAACAATCATCAGAACATCCTTTACTTTTTTTCTGAACACAGTTTTCTGTTGCATTGTCCCATTTACATTGTGCTGCACTTGCTTTACATGCTTTTTCAGGAGTAGAATCTCCTCCTGAATAATGTTCACATGACCCACAAAATTTGTCACAATCTCCATGTATTTCTAATGTGTCTGGAATATCACAGAACCCACCTTGTGAGATGTTTCCGTCTGTTGTCCATTGACAATAATCTTTTTTAGATGCTCTACATGCTTCTGAACTATTACAAGCCCAACAAGATGCATCACAACCATATGTAGAACTGCCGGATTCCATTTCACACCATTGTTTTACAAATGCACAATTATCAGTACCACAAACATTTTCTGTTTTCCATGTACCACCTATTGATTCACATTCTCTTTTTGTTTTAATATTATCAAGGTCTGTGGCCATATCATCATTGAATTCACATTGTCCACTTACATTATTCCAGTTACATGGCATGTACCAAGGAGCTCCTGTTATTTGATTACATAAAGTTGGACTATCAATTGCATTATAATCCATACAGTTTGTTGCTCCTACTGGTGCTTCTGCCATTTGATCCCAACAAGTTGTATCATAAGTAAGTTGACACTGGCCAGCTTCCCATACACAACAAGTGGATAACATTGGAATTACATCACAAAGTGATTGATTTGTTTCATTATTCACTACTAATTTTGTAATATTATTACATTGTATTCCTTCTGTTGCTAGTCCTTCACATTCTCTGCTTGTTGAATTGTAAGTACAACCTCTTACAGCTACACATTCTGCTGCTCTTCCATCAAATATCCAACAACCTGAATTTTGCATTGTTTCACCTGAGGTAATACATTCTGTACCATTCCATTTACCCCAACCACTTTTTAGACATTCACCTTCTGTATTAAAATCACTAAAGGTTTTTCTTGATTCATAACACCATCCTGTTACTGCTTTCCATGAACAATTTACCCCACTAATGTTGTTTGTTACACAAGCTGATTCATTTCCACCCATGTATGAATCATTGTACCAACATTTATTTTGCCATGGACCATAACACCAACCTTCACCAGCATCACCTGCATCCCATGAACAATTAAGACTGTATTCACTAAAGCTTGTGTTTACACATGCACTTGCATTTGTGTTATCCCAATTCCAGCAAGATCTTTTTTCACACCAGCCCCAGTCCCAGCCAGAGTTTGAAGATGTTTTCCATTGACAATCAGAATCATTTCCACATGTTGGTTCTGTCCAGTGATCCCAACAACCAGGTGTCATACAATAACTACCCCATGAATCCCATGTACAATTATTTGCTTCACAATCTGTTTGTAAATAATGATCCCAGCATTGTGTTCCTGAATCTTCACACCATCCTTCTGATGTTTCTGTCCAAGCACATTCAATTGAAAGGTTTGCGTTTGTACAACTAACATTATCTCCAAGGTCCCAACAACCTTTTTCTGTACAATAACTACCCCATTGATCCCATCTACATGAATTATTATAAGCAGCACTTCCACATAATGATTCATTTAAGTCATAACAGCTTGCTGCAGCAGATTGTTCACAATATCCATAATCAGCATCCCAAGAACAACCCTTACTTGCGCAGGTGGCAGTATCTGAATAACCCCAACAATTTTCTTCTTGACACCAGCCATCAATCCATTTACAATCTCCTGAAATGCTTGTATTACAAGCATTTTCTGTGGAATATTCACCACACCATTTTTCCCAGCATTCTCCCCAGTAAGAATCCCATTTACAATCTAAACCTTGAGCTTGGGTGTTTGTTTCACAAGCTGTTTGATTATTACTAAATTGTGAACTCCAACAATTAAGAGAAGTACAATAATTACCCCATGACCACCAACATGATTCAGTAGCGTCTGTACAAGTTGAATATGAAGTATAATCTGAACAACCTGAATCACCATTACATGAAGCAAGTTTCCATTGACAACCTGTTGTGTTACTACAAGTAGAATCAGAATTATAAGTCCAACAACCTTCCCATTTACAAGTTCCTGTTGTATTATCAGTACCTGACCAGAAGCAACCTACTTTTGTTGTACAAGTTGTATTATCAGAATAATCAGAACAAGTTGGTTCTTTACATAATCCATTTTGAGTCCATTGACAGCCACCAATAACTTCATCAGGGTTTGCTACACAACCTGTTGTTGAATCATTGGTCCCATAATGGTGGCAACCTTTTTCATAACAATAAGTATAAGTAGTATCCCAACCGCAATTGCCGCTTGGGTCTGCTAAACAAGTAGTATTTGTACTATATTCCCAGCAACCTTTTTTATAACACCAACCTTCATCAGCATTATCTCCATATGTTTCCCAGGAACAACCATCTACAGCAATACAACTTGTTTGATTACCATAATTCCAACAGTTGTTACCTGCTTCAGAGCAATAGCTATTTGATACCCAAGAACAACTGTTTGTTTCGCAGTTTGTTTTTGCTTTATAATCCCAACAACCCGGGTTATAACAATAATCACCATAATCCCACCAACAACCATAACCAGAATTATGACAATTTGTTTCATCATTATAATCAGAACATTCAGAAGGGCCTTGACATGAGGAGGATTTCCATTGACAACCAGTTACATTAGCACAACCATTGTCTGTATTATAATTCCAACAATCAGCGCTTTCTTCACACCAACCTGTTGTGTCATCCCAGCCCATGTTTGCTTCTGTTTGCCAGAAACAACCAGAGGCGTTTGCTGTACTACAACTATCTTGGGTCCAATGATCCCAGCAACCTTTTTCCATACAATAATAACCCCATGAATCCCATGAACAGTCGTCAGCACTACCATCATTATCAGTGTCTGCAGCTTCACAAGTGTCTTTGTCAGTAGCGTCATATTCCCAACAATTTTCTGCAGAAACAGTGTTGATAATTATTATGAACAAACTCATAATTAAAATTAAATTTATTAATCTATTTAGAACTCTACTCATTAAACCCACCTCGTTTTTTAGGGATAATAATTTTAACCCTCTGATAGTAATATTTAAATAGTTTAAGGGGAAGATGTATTTAAAGGTTTCTGTGTTTTTCGACTGAAAATAGGTTTTTAGTTAAGTTTATATAATTTAAAAAAAATAATTCAAATATGAATAAAACAATAACTGGAATTAGTGTTGTTGATGGGTTTATTAATAGGTATCTTATTAACATAATTGCTGCGGTTGTAATATTACTTATTGGGTTTGCTATTGGGAAAATTGTTGGAAAACTTGTTGAAAAACTGTTAAAAGAGATTGAGTTAAACGTTTTGTTGAAAAAGGCTGGTATGAAAAAGCCTGTTGAGAAAAATATTGGGAAAATTGTTTCTTGGTTGATATATTTTTTTACTTTTATAACAGCACTAAAACAGCTTGGATTGGATATAGCTGCATTTAATATGATTGCTTGGGCAATTGTGATTATTGTACTTGTTTCTGTTATTTTGAGTGTGAAGGATTATATTCCTAATTTGATTGCTGGTTTAAGCATTTACAAGAGAGAAATGATTAAATTGGGTGATGTTATTAAGGTTCAAGATGTAAAAGGTAAAGTTATTAAGATTAGTTTGATTGAAACACATATTCAAACCAGAAAAAAGGAAATAATTCATATTCCTAATTCTATTATAACAAAGAATAAAGTTTCTGTTAAAAAAAAGAAGTAGGGAAATTGTAAGCTGCCTTTTGTAAGACTCTGTTAGACAGATAGTCTTTCCTAACATTCTACTTAGCGCCAATAATTGACTTGCACTGGCTAAGGACTTGCCGTTTCATCCGTTCCTTTAAAGACATCAACAGGTTAGCTAACATCTGTTACCAGATGCTTCACTGCATCATCTCATTTTAAAGGTGGTCTCGTTTCTGAGCAGTTGCCATCCATTTCTGGATCCTTTTTTTAGGAAAGGTAGCCTTTTTGTAGTGGGCAGACTTTCCTCAGTGTATTGAACACCGTTGGTTAGGCATTTCCCTACTTTAAGACGTAGAATGAGCGGGGGGTTTTTAAAGGTTTTGGTGATTTTTCAACTTACCTAATAAACAATAGTGTCTACCTTTATCCATATGTACATCTAAAATTTTAAAATTCTTAAAATCTTTCTTAAACAAAGCCTTTGTATAAATAAAATGAGGTAATCCTTTTTCTTGGCCATCTAAAGGGACATATGTCCTTGGGGCAGTTACTTTGAATTTAGTTGCCCTTCTTTTGTATTTGCTAGCAGAAACAGTTACAAAAGCAATTCCTCCAGGCCTTAAAACTCTTTCAATTTCAGAAATACATAATTTAATTTTATTATAATAATTATGGTGAATAACCTGGGTTGAAATTATAGCATCAAAAAAATTATTTTTAAAAGGAAATTTTCTAAAACAGCAAATATTTTTTAACTTTGCTTTTAGATTTAGTTCTTTAAGCCATTTTTTAGTCATTTTTAATCCCTGTTTTGAAACATCAGTTGCATAAACATCAAAACCAGCTCTAGCTAACATTATTGTATGTCTACCAGAACCGCATCCAAGATCAAGAATTCTTTTAGCTTTTTCTTTTTTTAGTAATTTAATTACTTTTTGCATATCTTCTTGCGGTTGTGAAAAGACTTTACCATGTTTTTTGAAAATAAATTCCCAATCTCCCATAAAAATGAAAAGAATTCAACAATATTTAAACTTTTTCTAATTTAACAATCTCAAACCTTTCTTTCCCATGCCATACTTCCTTGCTGTCTGTTAGTTTGAATTTGTTTTTTTCTGCTGATTGTTGGATTAGGTTAATGTCTTTGGTGAGTAGAATGATTCTTCCTTTGTTGTTTAGGATGTATTCAACTTGGTAAAAGAATTCATTGTAGAGTTTTTCAATGTCTTTTTTTGTTTTTGTTCTGGAAATGTATGGTGGGTGGGTGATTATTAGGTCTATTTCTGCTTTTTTGAATTTTGTGTCAAGCCATTCAATGTCTATTCTTGTAAATTTAAGTGATTTGTGTATATCTGCTATTTGTGCATTTTTTTGTGAAGCTTTAAGACAACTAAGTGATTGGTCTGAACCAACTATACTAAATTTCTTTTTGTTTTCTTTGTCTTTGAAAGAGTATTTATGTAATTTGTTAAAAGCAAGTTTATCTTTTCTGAAAAAGTTTGAACTTTTTTTGGCTGCGTAAAGAGTGGCTTCAATTGGAATTGTTCCACAACCACAAAAAGGATCAAGTAAGATATCTTTTGGTTTGTGATTAGCGTATCTTAACATGCAAAATGCGAATGCACCATTAAGAGATGTTGGGTGGTTAAATATTTTATAATCTCTTTTGCTTAAGTCAAAACCACAGAAATCAATTCCAAAATAACATTGGTTGTTGTTTATGAAAATATAAAATGTTATGTCTGGATTTTCTAAGTT
Organism: uncultured Methanosarcinales archaeon; assembly: GCA_964388715.1. Taxonomy (GTDB): domain Archaea; phylum Nanobdellota; class Nanobdellia; order Woesearchaeales; family CAYMBN01; genus CAYMBN01. The sequence goes on along the minus strand of CAYMBN010000004.1, from coordinate 68,794 downwards.
AACTTTGTTTTTATATTTTTCAAAGATTATTTCGCCAATTTCTGCTTCTAGATCATGTGAACTAAATTTGTGTTCTCCTAACCTTAAGCATCTTACAACAAAAGTTCTTTTTTTGAGCCAGTCTTTTAGACTTTGTTTTTCCACTTGTTGTTTTATTTGTTTTTTTATGTTATTTATTGTTTTGAAAGTGAAGGAATCTAATAAAAGTAAGATCCTTGTTGAGGATTGTGATTGATAGCATACTTTACAGAGTTCATTAAGATTTTTTATTGTGAAAATAATAGCTTGTGGTTTTATAGAGGTTTTTGTTTTAATTAATTCTTTGATTTCATCAGAACATTCTTTTTCAAAACCTTTGTGAGAAATAGCTAAGGCTTTCATCTTAACCTTCTTCATTAATTATATTTGCTGCTGCAACTAGTTTATCACTACCTGTTAGCTTCATCACTCTAACGCCTAAAGTGTTTCTTCCAATTACAGAAATGTCTTTTGTTGGCATTCTTATTGCAATTCCATTTTGGCTCATTAACATTATTTCATCGTGGTCTGTTACAGATAATATTGAAACAACTTTACCATTTCTTTCATTTGTTTTTATGTTAATAACACCAACACCACCACGTGTTATTAATCTATAATCTTTTACAAGAGATCGTTTTCCAAAACCATTTTCAGTTACACTTAAAAGACTTTCTTCGTCGTGTGCAACAACCATTGCAATAACTTCATCTTCTTTTTTTAGAGAAATTCCTTTTACACCTTTTCCACTTCTGCCAATTGCCCGTGCATCTTGTTCTCTGAAACGGACAGCCATACCATTTTGAGTTGCAAGAATTATTTGTGCAGTACCATCTGTTAATACAACATCAATTAAATGATCTTCACTGCTTAAAGTTATTGCACGAATTCCTCCTTTTCTTGGGTTTGAGAATTCTGATAATGCTGTTTTTTTTACAATACCTTTCTTGGTTGCCATTAAAAGATAATGTTGATCATCAAATTCACGTACAGGTACCATTGCAGTTACTTTTTCATCTTTATCAAGCACAATAAGGTTTACAATTGGTTTTCCTTTTGAATGTCTACCTGCTTCTGGGATATTGAAAACTTTTAACCAATGGATATCTCCTTTATTTGTGAAAAGTAATAAGTAAGAATGTGTTGATGCTGTGAAAAGATGTTCAACAAAATCTTCATCTTTTGTTGTTGCTGCAATAATGCCTTTTCCACCTCTACGTTGTTTTCTGTAAGTATCAATTGGAATTCTTTTGATATATCCTTGATGTGAAACTGTTATAACCATTTCTTGTTCTTCAATAAGATCTTCTACTTCAATATTTTGTTCTTCTCTTTCTATGATTTGTGTTCTTCTTTCATCACCATATTTTTCTTTAAGCTCTGAAAGTTCTGCTTTGATTATGTTTAATATTTTTTGTTCATCAGCTAAAATAGTTTTTAATTCTTGTATTAATTTTAGTAACTCAGAATGTTCTGTTATTATTTTTTCTTGTTCAAGTGAAGTTAATTTTTGTAACCGCATTTCAAGGATTGCTTGTGCTTGTATTTCTGAAAGAGAATATTTTTCCATTAAAGAGTTACGTGCAATTTTTACTTCTTTACTTTGTTTGATTAATTTTATTGCGTCATCAATATTGTTTAATGCAATTATTAAACCTTCTAAAATATGTGCACGTTTTAATGCTTTGTCAAGTTCAAATTGGGTACGTCTTCTAACAACAACTTTTCTATGATCAATGTAATGTTGGATTATAACTTTAAGTGACATTATTTTTGGTTCATTATTAACTAACGCTAACATAATAACACCAAAAGTAACTTTCATCTTAGTGTGTTTGTATAATTGGTTAAGAATAACATCTGTGTTAGCATCTTGTTTAAGTTCAATTACAACTCTCATACCTTCTCTGTCACTTTCATCTCTTAAATTACTAATTCCTTTAATTACTTTGTTTCTTACTAAAGAAGCTATTTGTTGTATAAGTAAGGATTTGTTTACCATGTAAGGAATTTCTGTGATAATAATTTTATTTTTCTTTTTTGTTTCTTCAATGTTTGTTTTTGCTTTTACTGTTATTTTGCCTCTTCCTGTTTTGTATGCATTTTTTATGCCATTGATTCCTGAAATAATTCCTGCTGTTGGAAAATCAGGACCTTTGATATGTTGCATAAGTTCTTGTATTGTAATTTCAGGATTATCTATTTGTGCAATTGTTGCACTAATCACTTCATTTAAGTTGTGTGGTGGAATGTTTGTTGCCATTCCAACTGCAATTCCTGAAGAACCATTGATTAATAAGTTTGGAAGTTTTGCTGGTAAAACAGTAGGTTCTTTTAAACTTGCATCAAAATTAGGTGTAAAATTAACTGTATTTTTATCAAGGTCTATGAGAAGCTCCTCTGATATTTTTGATAAACGTGCTTCTGTATAACGATATGCTGCTGCTGAGTCACCATCAATACTACCCCAATTACCTTGACCATCTATTAAAGGGTAACGTAAAGAGAACCCTTGTGCCATCCTTACCATGGTATCATACACTGCTGAATCACCATGTGGATGATATTTTGCAAGTACATCACCAACAATACGAGCTGATTTCTTGAATGGTTTATTATGGAACATACTCATTTCGTTCATTGCAAAAAGAATACGTCTATGGACAGGTTTTAGTCCGTCTCTTACATCTGGTAAAGCTCTTCCAACAATAACGCTCATAGCGTAATCTAAGTAAGAAGATTTCATTTCTTCTTCTATTTCGTTCTCTACAATCTTCTCTTGTTTTTCTTGCTTATCGTCGCTAGAAGGTTGTGTTTCCATACCAGAAAAGAATGGTCAGTAGTTTATAAATGTTTGGATTGTAAAATGTCTTTAGAAGGGCTGTGAAGGTTGAATTTAATGGTTTGAAGGATTTGGTTTACTTTTTTCTGTGTTTCTTTTTGTGTTTTTTTGTGTTCTTTTTTTTCTTATGATGCTTTGTTTTCTTTTTTTTATGTTTCTGAATTTTATGTTTTTTTGTGTGTTTTTTGATTTTTCTCTTGTGCTTCTTTTTAGTTTTTCTTGGTTTCTTTTTTCTGTTTTTTTTCTTTTTTCCTTTCCTTTTTGTTTTTTTGTTCTTGTAGATAACTGCGTGGATAAATTCATTAAAGGTAAATAAAGCAGTGAGTAAGATTAAAAGTGCTGTTAATTTGATTGGGTCTTGAAGTATTGGGAAAAATAATCTATGCGGTTTAGGAGGTGGTGATGGTTGTTCTATTATTGTTACTTTGCCTTCAACTATTTCAATTAATCTTTGTGATTCTGCTTTATAACCTAAGTAATCAACACCAACATGTAAGGAATAAGTGCCTTCATTAATATTTGATGGTATTACTATTTCTGATGTTTGATTTTTTTGTTCATATTTTCCTAAATAAATTGTATCTTGGCCAGAGGATACTATTTCATCATCTTTTTCAAGCCAGTAGCTTACTATAACATCACCTTTAACATGGCCCATGCCTTTTATTAGATAAGTAAAGTTTAGCATTTTTCCTGGTTCAAGTTTTGTGTAGAACTTAGTGATCTTTATGTCAAATAAGATAGCACATTTGTTTTCCCAGCAGTAAAATCCTGGTTCACAATCTGAATCAACATCACATTCTTTTTTGTCTTTTACCCAGAAACCTCCACTACCTGCTGTGAGAAGAGTTGGTGTGGTGGTTGTACAAGAGCCGCAATCAGCTGAACATGTTGAACATGATTCTGTTGCTTCACAATTACTATTACCACAATAATCTTCAGCAGAGTAAGCTGAGAATTGTGTTACATTGAATGCTAATATTCCTGTTGTTGAAGAGTAACTTATTACAGTACAAATTGTAGATGAACAAGCAACATCATCTTTTAAGATTCTTGGATTTGCAAATGAAAGATTACGTAAATATAATGTTGCTGACTTGTTTAATTGTGGTAATGCTGTTGTGTTTATTTCAATTCTGTTGTGGCTTATGTTAACGTGTTGGGTTATGTTTGTTCCATTACTTAAGTCAACGCTTTCAGTAATATTAATCATACCATAATTTGGTTTGTCGACGATAAGATTAGTTATGTTTGATATGTTCACTTGGTTTAGATTTGTTGTATTTCCTGTGAAGTTAATTGTTTCAACTACTACAAATTTATTTACTTGACTTGTACCTGTGTTGTTGAGTGTATCTGTACAATTAATGGTCCAATTGTATTGTGCAATTGGTAAATTGTTTAATGTGAAAGTTTGGTTTGAATTTTTTGTAATTGTGTTATTTGTTTGGTTTGATACATTATTGATTGATAAAGTACAGTTGTTTACAGCAGAGCCATCAGTTACATTGTAAACAAATGATAGGTTTCCATCATTGTCACCAGAGTTATTTGTTGGTGCAACTAAGGTTACAACTGGAGCAGATGTATCATTAACTGTGAAAGAAGTGTTTGTGAAGTTTGTTTGACCAACTGTATCAATTGACCATAAATTAACAACATAAATTCCTTCTATAGTAAGATTGCTTAAAGATAAGTTGATTAATCCTGAGGCTGATGTTGAACTGTATATAATTGAATTGCTAATGTTTGTAATATTAAATAAAGTTGAATTGAGTGCTATTGCATCACTTGATGTCCAACTAATATTGATTACATCAACGCCAAATTCAACCATTGAGTCGTTTTTAGCAATGAGTACAAATGGGATTGTATTATCTAATGAAATGTTCCTTGTTTCTGTTGAGTTTAGGTTTCCACTTGTATCATTTACAGTTGCGTTGAGGTAATAAGAAGTGTCTGCTAGGTTTGTGAAGTTTATGTAAAGAGGAGAGGAAGTTAAGCTTGTTGAATTAACTAAAGCTGTTGAGTTGTATAAGGTTATATTTAATGTTCCTAGAGCATAATCTGATGCTGTTATGTTGGCTGTAATCCATGTTTGACTATAATTTCCAGTTGTTGTTGTAACAGTTGTGAAGTTTATTGTTGGTGCAATTGTATCATTAACTGTAAATGAATCTGTTGTAACATTTAATTGATTAGTTGTGTCATTACCCCAAACACTAATATTATATCTTCCTGTTGCTGTTAGATTGCTTGTATTTAAATTGACAAATCCTGTGCTTGATGTTGAATTGAATATCATGCTATTATTTGGGTATGTTATGTTGAATAAAACTGTTGCTAATGCAGTACTATCTGTTACAGTCCAGCTAACATTAATTGATTCAGAACCATATTCAACTAAAGTATCATTCTTTGTAATTGTAACTAGTGGATTAGTGGTATCAAGAACTATTGTTCTTGTTTCTGTTGAGTTTGTGTTGTTGGATGTATCGTTTGCTGTTGCATTAATGTAATAAGTTCCTTGTGGTAAGCTTGTGACATTAAAGTATAATGTTGTTGATGTTATATTTGTTGCATTTACTAATGCAGTAGTGTTATATAAGAATCCAACTACCATGCTAAAGTTATCATCTGCTGCTGTTATGTTTAGTGCTATCCAGGTTTGACTGTAGTTTCCTGTGTTGGTTGTTGGATATGTGAAGTTTATTGTTGGTTTAATTTCATCTCCTGAAGAAACTGTGAGTGTTGTGTTTAATGCTGCTGTATAATTTGTATAAGTTGTATTTACTTTAACTTCATATGTTCCTGTGACAGCTGGTGCTGTGATTGTATAATTATAATAACCAATATCATTTGTTGTAAAGGTTGAGTTAAATGTTCCATTATATCCTGAACCTGGGAAAGATGAACCTGTTAAACCAATATAATCTAATCTTATTCTTCCATGGCCTGCGTTACCTCCACTAGGAGAAGTTCCACCACCTGCACCACCTGAAGCGTTTGTTGAATTTGAAAGTGCCATGTATCTAGCAGCTAAGTAAATTGAACCGCCTGAACCACCACCACCACCTGCTCTGTTTGTAGTTACACCATCTGTACCTTTACTTGTTATTGAACTTGTATTTGTAGCAGTGATATTGTTAGCAAAGAGCATGACAATTCCTCCTCCTGCTCCACCTGCACCACCTTTAACAGTGGTATCTGAATCATATTCACCGCCACCGCCGCCTGAACCTAAAAGTATAACTGATAAGTTAACATTGCCGTAGGTTGCACCACCTGAACCACCTGCTCCAGCATTACAGTTACCACCAGCAGTACCTGAAGTAGCATAACCAGCACCACCACCACCTGCAGCACATCCAATGTCAGCATTTGCATCACCACCACCACCTAAGTTAGCAGCAGCAGATTGAGAATCATCACCTTTTCCTCTATAAGATTCACCTTGGTAAGCGTCCTGACCACTTTCTCCTCTTCTTCCACCTCTAAAACCTCTTGAGTTTGCATTAATACTTCCTAAAACATTAACAGTTCCTAGAGCTCTGAATACTAAAATACCTCCTGAATAACCTGCCCAAGCACCGGCTCTTAGAGAAGCGCCAGAGTTAACAATAACATCAGTATAATGGGGTACTTTTACTATTTGTGAAACAGTTGATTTTCTTACTACTTCATATGCACCTGTACAATAAGTATTTTGTAATGGACTTGTTATGTTAATATTATTTCCATCTATTACACTTATATTAGTAAATTCATATGTACCTGCAGATGTGCCACAACTCTTATCTTGCATTTGGATTACTAAGATTTCATCACCAACTGAAAATTGACTACTACTACTTACTGTTATTTGTATGCTTCCAGCTGTTTCGTTTGTTGTTATATGGGTGTAATTGTTAACTACTGTGTTTGCACTATCAATTATTATTGAACCATCACTTCCATCTCCTAAATATGAATTGTTTGTTGTTAATTTTGTGCCATTCAAGTAAACATCAACAGGATGATTGCTAATATTTGTGCCATCACTTAGATTTAAATAACCACTTACTAAAACACTTGCATTTGGTGAGACTGATGTTTGGTTTAGTGATATTGAAATGTTTAAGTGTAATGCTTCAAAGGTGAATGAATAATTACTTGCTGTACCATTGTTATTAGAAGTGTCATTACATACTACATTCCAAAGATAATAACCATCTGTGATGTTTAAACTGACGGAATTATTAGAATTGTTTGTTGGACTTGATACTGTTGTGTTTTTCTTCCATATTCCTGTTGTGTTTGTCCATAAAACACATGAGTCAAGATGGAAATCAAATGGAGTGAAATTAAATTGTACTAAGTTGCTTCTTAGTGTTGAAGCATCTAATGGTCTTAATAATGTAACAGTAGGAGAGGTTATATCTGTTGGATGAACTCCAAATGTGTGTGCTGCTGGTAAGGTGTTTGTGTTTCCTGAAGTGTCATTACATCTATAATAAGTAGTGTAAAATGGACCGCTTGATAAACTTGAGTAATTAAAGAAATGGCTTATGTTATCATTTGAACTAAAGTATGTTCCATTAATACCAAAAGTAAAGTCATTTGTTTTATTGAATTGACAGATTGAAGGTTCGTTTGTTGTGATATTCATCCATGACCATGTTGTACCTGCTGTTAGGTTTGTGTTGTTGACTGGATTATCAATTATTATTGTTGGTTCTGAAAGGTCTGTTATTGTTATATTAATTTTACTACCTTCTACACTGATTACATTAGAATAATTGACTGCATCTGCAATTGCATAAAATTCCCATGTTGAGCTTACTTTTCCTGTTGCATTGACAGTCCATGTTTTATTACAACTATTTCCACTTTTTAAATTTTGACATGTTTGTGGATTAGATGATGTTGTGTAAAAAGGTATTGCACCAATAGTTGTTGAAATCGCACCAGTCTTATTACCTGAATAAAATGTTGTTGAATTAGTTGTGGTTGTTATTCCATCATATGCAGTTAAGTTACATGTTATAATACCTGTAGCATTTGGCACAAAATAACTTGAGTTCCAAAGATCTCCATTTGAGGTTCCATTAACATTGTTAACATACATACCTCCATTTGAATCATAAATTGTAAAGTTAACATACTGTATTGTATCACTATCTGGATCTGTAACATTAGCTTTACAAGTTACATTATATCCATTACTAAAAGGTGATGGAGAAGTTGAAACCGAATTAACAGAAGGTCCAGTGTTACTTAATGTTATTGTAATGTTATCTACAAAACCAGTATCATTAGCAGTGTTCCCACTGCCATCTTTAGCATAAGCCCAATGTAAAATATGAGTACCATTTGAAAGATTGTATGATTGCATTGTCCAATCTACTGAACCAGAAATTCTATCTTGAAAGCCAGATGTTCTTGTACAAGCAGGAGTATTATTACAAAATAATAAGAAGTCATAATTAGTTTCAGAACTTACTTTCCAAAAAAAGGTTAATGTTCCATTAACTGTCAATGTGACAGATTGATTAATCCAAGTTATCTGGTTTGTTGAAATTTTACCTGCTTGTGCTGAATATGACCCTTCTTGTACAAATGTAGTATTGGTTGTCCAATTTTGATTTCCACCTGTTGACCAACCTGTTAAATTACCTGTTTCAAAATCTCCATTTGTAATAGTAGGATCTTCCCATACAATTTCAGTATAAATTTTTTGATTATCATTGTTAGTAATTGTTATTAAAGTTGTGTAATTTATTGGTTTTGTGTTATGTACTTTCCAGGTTTGTTCCCAAAGGCCATCATAAATAGTTCCATTGGTTAATGAAAGCTTTATGATATCCTTTCCATTTTCGTAAGGCATTTCCGCTATTACACTTTCAATACCAAGATTATCTTGAACATGTACAAATACTTGCATTTTATCTCCTACTTTAACTTTTGTTGGTTTTACATAAGCATCTAAAATGATTGGTTTGGGATTGGCTTGTTCTGGATCTAATGTTAGATTAATGTCACCACATTCACCATCGATACAACTAACATTGACTTGAAAATCGGAAGTCATGTTAGGTGAGACTGTTGAATTCCCAGTTGGACTTATCCATGTTACACTAAGAGTGCCCCAAGGAACTGTCCATGTTGTATAGTTTGAACTATAACTTCCAATTGTTGTGTTACATATTATTGTCCAGTTCCAAACACCTGAGTCTTGGATTAATAGATTTGTGCTATTGAATATCCAGTAGTCTGCACTTGATAAGTTTGCGAAAGCAGTGTTATATTTAGTAGAAGAGTCTGGGTTATTTACTAGTTCGAATGTTGCATTGTTAACTGTTGCATCAACAGAAGTACAATTTACTCTTACTGCTTCAATTGTATTATTGAATTTTATGTTTGCACAAGGTGTCCAAGCAGTTGTGTTAAAGCATTCTACTGTGTTGAAAACTGGTAGGTACCAACCATCTTGTGTTGTAAATGGGAAATTGTCAACTGCATTACCTGCATCATCTGCTGTGAATGCTGAGTCACATCTTCCATTATTGTTTGCATCATTACATCCTTCACCTGCTGAATCATATATTGCCCAGTAATTTCCTATGTTTGATAGATTGTAAAAGTTTCCTGCACCATCATCTTCAACATTAGTTGAAACATTGTTCATGAAATTGTTTTTCCAGATATTGTTAAAGTCATCATTGTTGTCGTCAAGTCTAATGTGCCAGTAATTATCTTGGAAAAGGTTTTCAGTTATATTGTCATATTGAGTTCCTGAGCCAGAGCTTTGTGATCCAATACCTGCTCCATTAGTTGCAGAATGGTTTGTAAAATTGTTTCCTCTGATTAAATGGTAGTCTGAGTCTGATAATAAATAAAGACCATATGATTTTGAGCTGTTTATTCTGTTGTTCAAGATTTTTCCATAATCAGAAGCACCGTTTAGATTTATACAGTATGTTCCACAATCTTTAAATCTGTTATTACTCACAACAGCATGTGTTGCTGTTATAAATTCAATGTTTGAGGTAACAGTAACACTGCTAAAGTTGTTGTAAGAGATTGTGTGGTTACCACCACGGATGTGAATGTCTTCGCCACTTGACCATTCTGTGCCATTGAATAGGTTGAAAGTGATGTTATGGTCATAGTAGGTTGTGTATTGTGTGTCAAAATAAATTCCATTTTCATAATTACTTAGGAAAGTGTTGCCGCGGATTAAAGAGTTGTTTGCTAAATAGTCAACCCAAATAGCATGGTCAAAATCTTGGAGACTACAATTTCTTATTGTGATATTATTTTGCATAAAGTAAATGCCATCACCATTATTATCATTAGGACCGCTTAGGTTTGTACCACCACAATCTAAAGTGATGTTTGGGGAGTAGATTACTATTGTAGGTTTTGTACTTGCGGCATCATAAATGAATGGACCTGAGTCAAGAGTAACATTAACAGTGTGATAGGTTTTTGCATTACCTAAACCTTCTGTGAGAGAATCATAGGTTGCTATTGTGCCACCAAAGGTCCAGTTGTCTGTTACAGTTGAGTTGACAGTGATAACTGTTGCATTTGGAGTTGGACCACAGTCTGTACTTGGTCTGAAATAATAAGTTCTGAAGTCTGTTGCAGCTTGGTAGGAATTGTTTAAATCATAATAATTACCATAACCTGGTTTGTCTGGACAATAATCATTGTTGAATGCTTTGTCATCATCTCTTATACCTTTGCTGAGGAATAAGTTTCCTGAGATTTGATTGTTTTCATCATCAGTATCATCAAACACAATTGCCCAAGGTCTACTTCCAATAAAAGTGTTGTTTGTAATATTGCTATCTTTTACACCAGCACCACTAGCTATAGTTCCAATGCCACCTTGTACATGGCTTACAGTATCACTTGCACCATTATTGGTAAAGTTATTATTAATGATTGTGTGGTTGTCTGAACCACCTAAATAAAGACCATAGATTTTTGAGCTGTTGAATAAACTGTCTGTAACTCTTACTCTGTGTGAGTTGGCATCAAGATTTAAACAATATGTACCACAATCTAAAAAGGTGTTGTTGTATAAAACTGCTGAGCTTGCTGTTACAAGTTCAAGGTTTTGGGTAACAGTAACACTGCTGAAGTTGTTGTAAGAGATTGTGTGGTTGCCACCGCGGATGTGAATGTCTTCACCACTTGTCCATTCTGTGCCATTGAATAGGTTGAAAGTGATGTTATGGTCATAGTAGGTTGTGTATTGTGTGTCAAAATAAATTCCATTTTCATAATTACTTAGGAAAGTGTTGCCGCGGATTAAAGAGTTGTTTGCTAAATAATCAACATAAATGCCATGATCAAAGTCTTGGAGACTGCAGTTTCTTACTGTGATATTGTTTTGCATGAAGTAAATGCCTTCACCATTATTATTATCAGGACCTGTTATGTTTGCATCATTACAATCCAAGGTTACATTAGGTGAGTAGATTACTAGTGCTGGTTTATCATGAATTGGTGCATAAATAAAAGTTAAAGCATTTGAAAGATTTACTAAATGATTTGTTTTTGCATTTCCTAGTCCTTCTATTAAACTATCATATTGTGCTACTGTTCCTCCAAATGACCATGCATCAATGTCTGTGTTGTTTACACTAATTACTGTTGCATTTGGTGTTGGACCACAGTCTGTTGATGGTCTGATAAAATAAGCGTTAAAGTCTCCTGTGCTATAATAAGAATTGTTTATGTTATAATAATTACCAAAACCAAATTCTGTTGGACAGTAATCATTATCAAAGGCTTTGTTATCATCCCTTATACCTTTACTAAGGAATCTGTTACCTGATAATTTGTTGTTTCCATCTTGTGGGTCATCAAACACAATTGCCCAAGGCTTGTTTCCACTAAATGTGTTGTTTGTGATGTTACACATTTTTACATTGTTTCCTGAAGAGACTGTTGTTATTCCGCCACTTGCAGTAGATACAGTATTACTTGTACCATGATTGGTTATAGTGTTGTTGTGAATTAAGTTAAAGCCAGCTGATGCTAAGTAAATTCCTGCTGTTTTTGAGCTGTTGATGAAATTGTTTGTTATATCTGTTCTGTTTGAACCTTGATCTAGGCTAATACAATATGTACCACAATCAATGAATGTGTTATTGTCTATTATATTGTCTGCTGATGAAACAAGATCAATATTACTGGTCATCACAGTGCTATAAAAGGTATTGTGGCTGATAGTGTTATTGCCTCCTTTAAGGAATATTTCATCACCACTAGTCCATTCTGTGCCATTGAATGTGTTTCCTGTTATGTTGTTATTGTCAAAATTACTTTCACCGTTATTGAAATAAATTCCACCTCTATAATTGCTTGAAAAGTTATTGTTTTTTATTGTTGCATTGTCTGCGCTGTTGCTGATATAAATTCCATCATAAAAGTCTGTTATGTTACAGTTTTTAACAGTAACATTGGTTGCATTGATATGAATACCATACATTGTGCCTGATTGTATTCCATCAATTCTATTGTATAAACAGTCTAGTACAACATTTGCAGCTGTAATGTTCATACAGGTTGTACCAAAACCATCAATTGAAGAAATAAGTTGATATGTTACACCTGGATCACTTAAGGAGCTACAGTTTTCAATGCTATTAGGGGCTGCATTTGCAATGAGAATGTTTAAAATAAACAAAAATACAAAAATCAAGAGTATTTTTATTTTTTTATACATTCTTACCTCTTTTTTTACCTTTAAATGCATTTAATTTCCACCAGATCCAGATACCTTTGCCTGCGCTTAGGAATCTACCTTTGATAAGGCCATCACCTCTTAGAAGATTAAGCCTATGGAGAACTTTTGTCCTTGTAGTTGTTTTTGATCTTGATTTTGCATGATCAATAATCTCTCTTGTTTCGAGAGGTATGTCTTGAGAATTGATGAATTTCAACACTATTTTTGTCAAGTTATCGTACATTAGTATATATTATTCCTTAACTTATATTTAAATGTATCGGTAAAGGTGTTTATAAATGCTTGAATATATGCTTTGAAGAGGTTATTAAAGAAGTTATTGGAGAGGTTATTGGAGTATTTTTTGATGTATTTGTGGAAATCTTCATCGATGAATCTTTTTAGAAGAGAAAAGTCTGAAGAAGTATTTAATGAAATTATAGTTGTTTGAATATTTTTATTGCTTGTTTACAGAGATTTTGGAACTCTTTGATAGAAGCATTGTCTTTGCTGTATTCGAGCTTTGCAATAGAATCAATAAGTAAATCAAGGTCAATTCTTATTTCATGTTTGATTTTCTTTTTTTCAAGCTCTTGCTTGAGCTCATTATAGGTGAATTCGTATTTTATGTGAAAGTATGCTGCAAAGAATTCTCTAAGTAATGCCTTGAATTCAACTTTTGCTTTTTTGCTTCTTAATCTTTTGTAGATTGAAGAAAGTTTTCTTAATGTAAAGTCTCTGATTTTTTCTTTATGTGTTTTTAATTCCTTACTTTCTTTTGAACCTTTTCTAAAAAGAGCCATGTTAGGTAAAAAATTGTATTTACAGATATATAAATCTTTGTGAAAAGATAAGGTTTTCATTTGAAAGTGGTAAGCAAAGTAATTAAAAAGAATGTGTTTATATAGTAAAAATAGTAGAAAATGGTCTATAGAAAAAAGAAAAAAAAGAGGGGAAAGAGGAAAAAGAAGAGGATTATTAATAAAAAGCAGTCAGAACTTAAGAAAAAGGTGTTATTGTATCAAAAGGATTTAGCTAAAGTAAAAGAAGAGGTTTCTAAGATTGTTGTTGGACAAGGAAAGATCTTAAAGGGGTTGCTTAGAGCTATTGTTGCAAATGGACATGTTCTTGTTGAAGGTGTACCTGGTGTTGCAAAAACACTTATGATAAGATCTTTAGCAGAGTCAACAGGATGTAAATTTAACAGGATTCAATTTACAGTGGATCTTTTGCCAACAGATATTGTTGGAATAACAACTTATGATCAAAGAAAAGGGTTTACAACTGTTAAAGGGCCTATTTTTGCAAATTTTGTTATTGCAGATGAAATAAATCGTGCACCACCAAAAACACAGTCTGCTTTACTTGAAGCAATGGGTGAACATCAGGCTACAATTAGTAAGAAGACGTATAAGTTGGATCAACCTTTTTTTGTTATGGCTACACAAAATACAATTGAAAGTTCTGGAACATATCCTTTACCAGAAGCACAGGTTGATAGGTTTTTGTTTAATCTTCTTTTAGATTATCCTGATATTGAAGAAGAAAGAGAAATTCTTAAGAAAAATATTTCTATCCATAAATTAGAAGATTTTAATCTAAAGCCTGTAATGTCAGCAAGTAAAATAGTACAGATTCAAAAATTAGTTAAAAAAATATTTCTTAATGAAAATGTTGAAAAATATATTGTAAGAATTGTAAATGCAACAAGGAATCCTGACAAATACAATCTTAAATTTGGTAAATATATAGAGCTTGGTGGTTCGCCAAGAGCATCGATTTATCTTTTTATTGCTGCCAAAGCAGAAGCATTGTTATGTGGTGATTCATATGTTAAACCACAACATGTAAAAAATATTGCGCATGATGTTTTAAGACATAGGATTCGTTTAAATTATGAGGCGCAGGCAGAGGGAATTACAACAAATCAAGTGATTGATGAAATTCTTAAAAAGGTACCTGTACCATAAAAATGAAAAGAAGATTTAGTTCACAATTTTCTATGGAGGTTAAACAGTTAGAAGTAGCTGTGAAGACTTTAATGAATTCTAGATTAATTAGGAAGTACAGGAATACGTTTAAAGGAAAAGGTCTTGAATTTGATTCTTATAAAAGTTATACTCCTGAAGATGATGCATCTATTATTGATTGGAAAGCATCATTACGCTCAAATAATCTTTTAGTTAAAAAGTTTATTGAAGAAAGAAAGTTAAATATTTTTTTTCTAATTGATGTAAGTTCAACAATGATTTTTGGTTCGACTAAAAAATTAAAAACAGAGTATGTGGCTGAGATGACTGCAGCTTTAACTTATGCTATGCTTCATGCAGAAGATAAAGTTGGATTTGCATTTTTTAGTGATAAAGTTATTTTTTCTGATTTGCCAAAAGCAGGAGAAAAACAGTTTTATTCTCTTTCGAGAAAAATTCTTAACCCTGCTTTTTATGGTGGAGATAAAGATTATAATAATGCGCTTGAATATGCCACAAAAAATTTAAGTGATGGTGCTATATTATTTATTATATCAGATTTTATTGGACTAAGACCTAATTTTGAAAAGGATCTTAGGATTGCGTCAAAAAAGTTAGATATAACAGGTATAATGGTAAGAGATCCAAGAGATAAAACACTTCCTTCAGTAGTTGGTCAAATAGTTGTTCAGGATCCAATCACTGGAAAGCAAGAAGTAATAGAACCAAATTTAATAAAAGAAGATTATGCAAAGATAGTTAAAAAACAAGAAAGAAGTATACATAAGATGTTTAAAGATACTAAATGTGATTTTATTAATCTTACAACAAATCAGCCTTTTGTAAAGATTTTTATTAATTATTTGGTTGAGAGAGCTAAAAAATGGAGATAAAATGGTTCAAATATTAGGATTAATTTTTGGTAAACCAATGTATCTTTGGTTTTTGTTAAGTTTACCTGTGTTTATAATTGCACATTTTTTTACTTTAAAATATGTGAAAGGTAGTGCTTTAAAGTTTGCTAATTTTGAGGCAATAAGAAGGGTTTCCAAAGGAAGAATGTTGGCTCAACCATATTCTGGAAAGTTTTTTAATAAGAATTTGGGTGTTTTATTTATTAGATTACTTGTGATAACTTTTTTGATTTTTTCTGTTGCAGGAACATCAATTGAATATATTGGAGAAACAAGTGATTTTGATTATGTGCTTGCAATTGATGTATCAAGTTCAATGATTACAGATGATTTTGAACCAAATCGGCTTGAAGCTGCAAAAAAAGCAGCAAATGTATTTTTGGATTCTGTTTCAGGAAAGGTTAATATTGGTATTGTTTCTTTTTCTGGGTCACCAGTTGTTGAGCAAGAATTGATAAGTGATAATTCAAGGTTAAGGGAAGTTGTTGATTTGTTAGATATTGGTGAACTTGGTGGGACTAATATTGGTGGAGCAATTGTAACTTCATCTAATCTTTTTGTTAATGAGGATAAAAGTAAAGTTATTGTTCTTCTTACTGATGGACAGGCAAATGTTGGTACTTCTGTAAAAGATGCTGTTGATAATGTTAAAAGTAAAAATATTAGGATTGATAGCATTGGTGTAGGAACTGAGGAAGGAGGATTGTTTGCTGGGTTTAATGTGACATTGAAACTTGATGAAGAAGCACTTGCTTATATGGCAGATGAAACAAGTGGGAATTATTTTAAAGCTGATAATTTTGAAAAATTATCCTCTGCTTTTAAAGAAATAGCAAGTTCAACTCAACAGAAAATGCAGTATGATCTTTCTTTTATTTTATTGCTTTTATCGTTGATAATTATATTTATTCAGTGGGGATTAATTAATATTAAGTATAGAACTATGATGTAATGTTTTCTCTGACTTTGAAAGAATGATTGCAATAAACACATTTTTTTCTCTTTTTTGTTAGAATGTTGTCTCTTGATTCATATTTCATATTATGTTTACATTTAGGACATTTAAGAAGAAGTATCATTTTGTTCTGGTTTTTCAGCGGATTGTTCTGTTTCTTCTGGTTGTTCAACTTCTTTTTTTTCTTCATTAGTTTCCTCTGGTTTTTCTTCTTTAGTTTCTTGTTCAACTTTTTCTGGTTCTTCTTTCTCTTCATAAACTTCTAGTTTTTTTGGTTGGTCAGTTGTTTCATCAATTAAATCAACTTCAGGGTTGTTATCAACAATTTCTGTTTTAACTTCTTCATATTCTTTAAGTTGTACTTCATGTCCTTCTTCATCTAATAATTCAATATCAGATAGGTCTCCTGATTGAAGCTTTTTTTCTTGTTCTTTTCTTTTTCTTTGTTCTTCTACAACTTGTTGTTTTTTAATTTCTCCTTCTTGGATAATTTTTTCACCATCATCAATGCTTTTTTCTTTTTCTTCTAATTGCTGTTGTTTTTTTGCTCCAATCATTTTCATGAATTCTTCATGAGCTTTTTTCTGATCATGTGGAAGATCAAAGTAATCAAAGAATTTTCCTGTTAAACGTATTGTTTTTGTTCTACCATGTTTGTCACGCGCAATAAAACCACGTTTTTCTAGTTCTCTTAAATGATCATAAGCTTTGTTTGTTCTAATTTTAATAACGTCTGCTTGTAATATCGGATATTTCCATGCAATAACTCCAAGTGTTTCCATTATACCTTTGTTTAAGTCAGTATCTGTGACAATGTTTTTGATTAAAGGAATATAATCATCTTTGACAGTGAGTTTCCATTTGCCATCATCTTCTGTTAATTGAAGTGACCCAGGTTTTTGTTTATATTGTTCTTGCAATGCTTTTAGTGTCTGGTTTAAATCTTCAAAAAATCTTATTTTTGTTAATCTTTTTAGGTCTTCAAGAGTTACTTCTTTGCCAATAGAAAAAAGAATTGCTTCTACTTTTTTTTTATGTTCTTCCAGTTTTTCAGGAGCAATCATTTTATTAAGTAAAATTCACCATCTTTTTTAATTTTATCTGCTTTGGTTAGATTTTCAAGATAGTTTTTCATTGTTTCTTCAGGAATTCCTGCTGTTGCTGAGATTTGTTGTAATGTTGCTTTTTGTGCTTGAAGTGTTCTAAATATAATATTTCTGATAAGGTTGTTTACTGTTCTTTTGAGTGCTTCACTTTCAAATCTGAGGTTTTTAACAGTCATGTCAATATTGTGAAGTTTTCCTTGTAGATCATTGAAAAAATCTGTAATTTCTGATTGGTTAAGTGCAAATTCTTTAGGTTCAATTATTTCAATTGAAGAAGGCATGTAATCAAGGCAGAATGCTACTAAATTCTGCATTTTTTCTACTTTAAATTCAATTTCTGCGAATGTGCTAAACATGTCATCTTGTGGTTTTGCTTCATATACTTTGAATTTGATTACTTCTAATTCTTTATCATTCTTTATCTTATCCATGTAAGCTGCTAGTGATTGTTCTACGTGTTCTTTTGGTTTTCCCATTACTTCGATTACGACTCTTGCATGTACGTTTTTCTGTGCCATGAATTAAAGAAGAAATTGGAGGTTTAAAAATGTTTTGCCTATCCAGCTTCTTCATAGCCTTTCATGAAGGCCATTTCTTCTGCAGAAATAGCATCGTCATCAAACATTTCTTCTCTATAGTCTTCATTGTATATGTCATATTCAAAATCCTCAGAAGGAAATCTTGGTTTTATCATATTTTCACCCCTCTTGGTAAAATCTTGTAGGGTGGTTTGAGTATTCTTTCTAACAATATCTTTTCTTATAATAAGCCTGGTTTTAATATAACCCCACATCCCAGAATAAGTTAAGTTGTTAATGGTATTAAACCTGAGCTATATGTTATATAGAATCTATTTACTCAACTTGGTTTGTTATTGACCAGTTGATAATGTTTTCTGATATATTGTTAAGATAACGCGTTATTCTTCTTTCACTGTATGATTCAAGATTGTTAACTTTTTTTATCTTTATAGATGATATTTCTTGCGCAAAGCGAATTGCTGCTTTGTAATTTAAGAGCTTGTTTATATCTTCCTTTGTTATATTTTCAAAAATATCTTTTAATAAATACATGATTTTGTATATCTGATTAATAAAAGGAGATTTATGTTGTTTGAGGTGGATTATGTGGCTGGTCATTCTATCAAGAATGTGTGAGATTGTAGCAATGTAATATAAATCACTATGTTTAAGAGTGCTTTTTTCATTATATGTTAAAAAAGTGATAGCACTTTTGTCAATCAAAAAGTGATTTCTTCTGATTTCTTCTTTGTATCTTTCAATTAGTTCTGGATTATAATGTTTCATTTTTACCAGTAAAAGGTTTTTAATTTTTGTTATCATTGTTCTGAGAAGTGCTCCTGGTCTTGTTACTAGGATTGAGCTTTCACAAAGAATCTTGTTTTTATCGTATTCAACAAATTCTAAGCCAGAAATAAGTTTTTTTTGGTTAAGAATAGTGCTTATATCAATTTCTTTATCAAGTGTTATCCTAAATGAATTTATAGGGTTTATGTAACAGGCAACAATAAGTTTGTTGATAATATTGATATCTTTGTTAGAAATATGTAAATTAAGTTCTTTTTTACCTTGTTTTGTTATTGTAGAACTTACTGTTAATGACCCATCATTATTTGTTTCAACTGAAACTTTGGATTTACTGTTAATTTTATGTTCTTTACACCAAGAAGTAGGTAGGTAAACATAGAACATATTACCTGTCTTTTGAATGTTGCGGACATTCATACTATATAGTATATATGGTTGTATATATAAAGTTTATTGAAAGTTTAGATTTTGAAGATGAAGATTATTAATAAGAGCGTCAAAGCAAATACTAAGAAGTAGATGATGTTTTCTTTTATGCGCTGGGATTTGGATTTGTAGACTATTTGTTCTTTTGGTTGTGATTGTTTACTAACATCATAAATAGCTGTTCCCGTTATTTCTTGTTGTAATGATTCTATAAAATCAAGATATTGCATTTCATTTTCATTATAAGTTTTTATTTCTTCATTGTTTGAGAAAAGTATTAATTCTTTATGATCAATAAGTTCTTTATTTTGTTTTAATTTGAGAAAAAATACATTTTTTCCTGAAAATAATTTAACTTCAAACTTAAATTGTTCTTTTGATTTTGGGTCAATAGTAATATTTTCTTCTATATGTTCAACAAAGGATTCAAGTATAAGGCTTAATTTTTGTTCTTTTTCTGCATTATTTTGAATAGAAGTAATAAGTATAATTTCATCTTTTGGTTTTTTATTTCTTGTGTGAAAACTGATTATTTCTGAATTCATTGTTGTTTTTGTTTGTTGTTGTATTTGTTTTGTTATTAAATTTACTTCTTTTGATTTGGATTTAACACTTTTCATTGTCTCAGAGTTTATTTTAACCATAGATTTATAATCATCTTGTTTTACATTCTCTTGAATGATTTTATTTTCGAGTTTGACATTTTTTGATTCTCCAGATTTTAAAGTAATTATTTGTTTATTAGCTGTTTTTTCCATTAAACTTGTTCTTCCTTTGTAAATGTATGACCAAATTTCAAATTTTTTGTTTGTCCCATCTGTGTTATTTATGAAAATAGGAATGAAAAATTTCTCACTTGTTTTTATTTCTTCTGGAAATATTATTTTAAATTTAGTATTATCATAAGTGAAGCTTTCCTCATGATCTTTTTTTGTTCTTTCCATGAATTGGATTAAATTGCTTGAAGGAGCTTTTGTTTTGGCGGTTGTAATCACAGGAAGTGGACATAACCCACTACTTTTTCCTAAAATAGATAATTCAAAAGTATAATCAAAAAATTTTTCAAAATCAATTTGATTTGTTTTTGGTGAACATACTCTTAATGACAGTTTATGATCTCCATTGGAATATTTATTATCACAATTAGGATATAAGAAGAAAGGAATACGTAAAAAATAACTTTGGTTTGTTGAAGTGTTAAGTTCCATAGAAGTTTCACCTTGACATTTGGAATAACTTTTTATTTTTTCTCCTGTTAAATCAGAGATTATCTTTTTATTTGTACCATAAATAATAAATCTTGTTTTATTATGTTCATAATATGCTGGATTAAAATGTAACGTAATAAAATCAAAAGAACCAAAACTAGTTGTTGTAGGTAAGCTCAATATGGAAAATGGATTTGGAGTTACTGTAATGTTTTTACAAGCAAAAGCTGTTTGATTTATTGTTGAATTAATTATTTGTCCACAAATAGTGTAATTACCTGTTTCTTCAGACATCCATTCTCCTGTTTTTGAAGATTTATAATGATTAAGGTCTGTTAATTCAAAAGAGTCTTGCTTGATAAGTGTTCCATTTGTATCAGTAATGTTGTACTGAATTGTTAAATTAATTGATTGTTTAAAACAAGGAACATAGCCTAAATTAGTTATCTTAAATAATTTATTGTATGATGCTAATTGTGTTATGGATGTTGAATCGCAATTACCATCCATGCACACTTCCAATTTTAGGCCATCATCTAATGGTTCACATGTGTAAATAATTGATACTTCTGCTTCATTATCACTAAGGTTTGTATCATTACATGCAATGTATCCTAATTTTGACTTTAATTTTATTATTGACTCTATTTCACTTATTCTTGGTTTGTATGATTTCTGTTTTGTATTTGTGGTATTATACTTTTTTTTAATGATATTTCCTTCTAAATCTTCCGCCCAATATTCAATTTTATAAGGAATATTATTATCATTCAAAAAGGTCTTGTTTGTTAACAAAAAAGAATATTTTATTTTATTATCATACTCATAAGCATTATTTGTTGTGTTTATGTTAAGGCTTATGTTACAAGGAATTGTTGATGTATCTACTATTTCAAAATTTGCACATTCTTTATCATTTTTGCTATTTAAGTCCTCAATTGTACTGTCAATTATTTCTCCACACAATTGATATTGCCCTGCTTCATCCAGTGTAATTGATCCAGTATTACTGGAGGCACTGCAACCCACTTCCTTTGTAAACTCATCAAATATATATTCGTCAGTTATCCATTCTAAAAAATCATAATCAAACCATTCACTAGTTACAGAATATTTAACTGTTACATCATCTTTTAAAGAACAGTTTTCTTTATTATTTATTTTTATTTTAAATAAATTAGTATGTTCAATATTTTTGTTAATAAATTCATTTAAATTAATAGATAAATCGATATCTTCTGTTTCAGGAAGTTTTTCTTCAAGAGAGTTTTTTCTTCCAGGTGTTGGGGGTGCAGTAACCCATGATTCATTAATGTATTGTATACTATTACCATCACCATTCGCACCAATTGAATTATTATAATCAAAAAAATCAATAGGATCTTCTCCAAGCCAAAGTTCTATATAATCTTGACTGTTTTTTAATCCATTACCAATACTATAACAATCAACAGGATCATCAATATCTGAAGGATTAAATATTTGATCTTCAGATATATTTTTATCTTCATATAAATGAGAAGATAGTGGTGCTATTATAACATAAGTTGCATTAGTTCCACCATACCAACCAGAACAATCAAGAATTAAATCAATACTTTTATCATCTCCAAATGCAAATCCCATCTCTTCAAAATTAAGGAACTCATTATCTGGGTTATAAATTTCAAACCATTCTTTATCATTGTCTCTTCCAGGAGGATTATACATTATTTCATTTAATTCAATTTCAGTTGCATAACAAGAACCCACTATTATAATAAAAACTAATATCCCCCACTTCATTAAATAAAGGAAATAATTCCAGATATTAATATTTTATTCTTGTTGTATAACTATTGGTGAGTGGTAAAAACCAAAACATTTATAAATAGAATCAAGTTATTGTGTATTGAGAATGGGGCAAGTTGTAAGGTTAAGAAAGAAAGGAGAACAAAAGCAGATAAATCAAATTATTGAAGAGAATTCTAAATATTTGTGTTTTCATGATCATCAAATGTATTCAAGTAGAGAGAAAAGTGGGCTTATTAGGAATAATGGTTCTGAGTGGTTTAAATTATCTATTTATGATCAAATACAATTAGATAAGATTGATGGTGATGAGCCTGTTTCTGTAAGAAGGATCAAAAGTCTTGATGCAAGATTAAATAAGGATCAAAACAGAAACCTGGTTAGGTTTTATAATGAATTAGTTGATAGGGAAGAAGCAGAGTTAAAACCATTATATAATAAAGTATTAAATAAATTAAACTCACTTGAAGAAGTAAAAAGATTTGCTACTTTTTTAGCATGGGATGTTCGTGCGACACCTGCTTTGAAGATTGATGTTCTTGTTGAAGCTCTTGATAAAAGAGATATGGAAATAATTGGTATATTAAACCAAGAGTATAATTTTGATAATTATCTTGCACAATTAACAAATAGTAAACAAATTAAATCAAGAAGAGTTGATAAACTTGAAAAATTATCTGTGTTACCTAATGATGATTTTTATTCTGAAATGGAAAACATAGAAAGAACACAAAGATATCAAAATGTTAAAACAAGCCAATAAATAATTCTAAGCAGTTAATGATTCTGCGCCATCTTTTTTTATTTGGATTATCTTTTCTCTAAATAGAGTTTCAAAAGCAACTATTTTTTTAATAATATCTTCAATTCTTTCAAGAGTACTTAATTCAGACTCTTTTTCCTTATCACCAACTGCTTCTTTAAATAATTCAATCTGTTTATTAATCTCAACTATTTTCCCAAGAATATCTCTTGTATGGATTTGATCATGAGTGAGATTTTCTTTAGTAGATATTTTACCAACACTTTTTATGAGTTTGACATATAAGTGATATATGCTGAAATATTTTTCTTTTTGTTGTTGTAAATTAATTATATAATTTTTAATCTCAATCCCAAGATTTTCAAAATTAGTATCTTCCATTTCATTTTTGAATTGTGTGGAAACACTGATATGTTTTACATCATTTAATCTATAAATTAAATCTTTACCAACTTTATTTAGGTGACTTAACAATTTTACTTCACCTATAAAAGTATTTTTCATATTTTCATGATTAACATGCCCTTGCTCAACAAAAAAGTCATGATTAATTTTACCAAAATTATTTATTATCCCATAAAAGTTTTCAATTATGTTTAATTTTTCTCTTCTTTTTTCTAAAAGTCTGTTAATAATTCTTTCAAATGTATGAATATCATTAATAAATTCTTTATAATCATGGTAAAGTTCTTGATTTACATTGCCAAACACTCCTACAAAAAAATCTGATAATTTCATCTCAACACTAACTACCTCTTCCTAATATATAAACCTTATGTCCAGACTCCTGGTATTTTTGTACCACAATCACATTTTCCTTTTTTTAAATTATTTGTAGCAACATCATACATATTTCTTTTAATAATTACTTTGCCACACTTAGAACAAAAAGTATTTCCTTGTTCCACCAACATAATATTTCCTAAATAAATATGATTAATTCCTGCTTTTTTAGCAATTTCTTTTGCCTTTAATAGAGTTTCTTTAGGAGTAGGATCCACGTTATTCATTTTATAATAAGGAAAAAATCTTGAAAAATGTAATGGAACATCTTTTCCGAGGTTTTTTGTTATCCATTCACACATTTTTTTTATTTGTTCTGGAGAATCATTTAATTCATGAATCAATAAATTAGTTATTTCCAACCAAACATTCATTTTTTTAATTAATTTTATTGTTTCTAAAACAGGTTTTAACTCTGCTTTACAAATATTTTTGTAAAAATCTTCATTAAAAGCTTTAAGATCAACATTTGCTGCATCAATATATTTGTAAAGTTTTTTTGCTGGTTCAGGATTAATGTAACCATTTGTTACCATTATGTTTTTTATTCCTTTTTTTCTTGCTATCTTAGCTGTGTCAAGAACATATTCATAAAATACTGTTGGTTCTGTGTATGTGTAAGCTATGGATTTGCAATTTCTTTGAATAGCTAATTCAACTACTTGTTCTGGTTCAAGTGTGTTACCCAATATTTCCTTTGCTTGTGAAATTTGCCAGTTTTGGCAATGTGAACATTTTAAATTGCAACCTACTGTGCCTATTGAAAGTGCTTTTGAACCTGGTAAAAAGTGGTATAATGGTTTTTTTTCAATTGGATCAATAGCTACTGAGCACGGTTTTGCATAAACAAGAGAAATAAGTTTATTGTTTTGGTTTTCTCTAACACCACATACTCCTTTTTTGCCTTTTGTGATTATACAATTTCTTGGGCAGAGATTACATTGAATCTTATTGTTGATTTTTTTGTAAAAGAGTGCCTCTTTCATAATAATAGTTATATTGTTATATTTATATTAAAATGTTTTTATATGAAAAGTTACTATTAAGCAATAATAAGAAAAGTTTTAATAGGGTATAATAATAATATGTACTAATTGAGGGGTGTATTTAATGGGATTTTTAAATTTCATCAAAAAAACTAAGAAGAAAGAGGATTTTTCGTTTCCTTCTAATTTAGACTTAGATATTCCACCTCCACCACCAACTGTAAAAAGTGCTGCTAAGGTGGAAAAGGAATTGCCTAGTTTTTCTGCTAAAAAGGTTGAATTACCAAAAAAACCTATTGAGATTCCAAAACCAGAGATTAGACCTGTTCCTAAATTCGTAGAAAAATTTGAAAAGAAAGCATTTAAAGAAGAAAAAGAAGAGTTACACACAGTTGAAAGAAAACCTGTTTTTATTGATGTTGAGGATTATAGAGGCATTATTAGTAACCTTATGCTTACAAAAGGAAATATTAAGGAAGCAACATCTTCATTAGCAAGAGTAGAAGACATTAATGAAGCACAAGATAAAGAATTAGAAATGTGGCAGAAGATATACAAAGATCTTCAAAGAAAATTAATATTTGTTGATAAAACTTTATTTAGAGGGTGATATAAATGGAAATGCCTGTTTATGTAAAAATTGATGAATACAAA
The DNA here is from genome assembly GCA_964388715.1 of uncultured Methanosarcinales archaeon. Classification (GTDB taxonomy): domain Archaea; phylum Nanobdellota; class Nanobdellia; order Woesearchaeales; family CAYMBN01; genus CAYMBN01. The sequence goes on along the minus strand of CAYMBN010000004.1, from coordinate 43,326 downwards.
GGTGTGTTAGACGTTGTTAATCTTATCAAAGCAAAAATAAAACAAGCAAGAGACATTATTGGAAAAATAAATGATCTAAAAAATGAAGAAGATAGTGAATTAAATGTTTGGGAAAGTTCTTTGACTGAGATTGAAGATAAAATAGGATATATTGACAAAACATTGTTTGAACCTGCAAAAATTTAAGGTGTAAAAATGCCTAAGAAAAAAACTAAGAAGAAGAAAGTTGAGAAAAAAGAAAAATTTTTTGTAGGAGTCCATAGTCCTATTGAAGTGAGAAAGGCTCTGCTTGAATCTTCACGTGATTCAATCCAATTGCTTCAAAGATATCAAAGATTAAAAGAGTTACGTGAGGAAAAACTCAAACATGTTGAGCAATTAAAGAAAGTTCTAAAAAGGATTCAAGTTCTTTCAACAAGATTAAATAATCTTTTACCTAAATCTGGTATCAGAGTTGAGTTGGAAAAAGAGAAAATTGTTGAAAAAAAGAAGGTTGAAGAAAAGGAAGCTGAACCTGTTAAAAAAAATATGACTGAGATTGATCAGTTAGAAGCAGAATTAAGAAGTGTTGAAGGAAAATTGGATAGATTGGATTAATTATTTTTTTAGAAATTTATAAAATTTCTAACCATTTAGAAATCTTAGGATTTCTAAAAGTTTCTTTTTTATAATAAAATATATAAAGCTAGTTGAAACTCTGTTATTTAGCGCGGGGATGCCGGAGTGGTCAAACGGGATAGACTCAAGGCATTTGAGTGCAGAGTGTTGCTTTGCAATTCGATGAAGAAACCATTTGTAAGTCATCTATTGGCTTAGTGCCTACAAGGGTTCGAAACCCTTTCCCCGCATTATTATTGAAAAACTTTAAATATATGTTCACTATACTCTAATAATAACGGATATAGGGGGGAATAATATGAAACTTACGCTTGCAGAACCTAAACTGCTGAAAGACAGTATTTCAATCATCTCAGAGCTTGTAAATGAAGCTACTTTTAAGATAACTCCACAATCTATTGAACTAATTGCTATGGATCCTGCAAATGTTGCTATGGTTATATTTAAATTGCTTTCAAGTGCTTTTGTTGAATATGATGTTAAAAAAGCACAAGAGATTGCTATAAATCTTAATAATCTTAAACAAGTGTTAAGAAGGGCTAATCCTAATGATATGTTAACTCTTGATGTTAGCACTGAAAATAAGCTTAATATTAAGTTAAAAGGACGTTCTGTGAGAACTTTTAGCTTACCTATTATTGAACTTGAGGAAAAGGAACAAAAGATACCTGAATTAAAATTTGGTGTAAGCTTAAAAACTAATTCAAGTGTGCTCACAAGTGCGATTGAAGATGCTGATATTGTTGCAGAAAGTGTTTCATTTGTAGCAGAACCTGGTAAATTAAGTGTTTTGGCTGAAGGCGATCTTTCTAAAGCAAAGATTGAGATTAAACAAGATGATGAAACAATAATAACAACTGAATCAAAGGATAAAATTAAAGCAAAATACTCAATTGAATATCTTAAGAAGATGATTTTAGGTAATAAATTAGCATCAGAAGTCAACATGCAATACAACAAAGATTATCCATTGAAGATGGAGTTCAAATCTGTTGATAAGTTAATGTTAAGTTTTATTCTAGCACCGAGAGTAGAGAATGATTAAAAATGGCTTATTGTATTTCTCCTGAAGATGTAAAAAAGGTTGGAGAAATCTATGATCGACTTCCACATGAGGGATTAGATTTATCTACACTTAAATTTGTACAAACAGTTGGTTTTAGGATTTATACTGAAGCTTGTTGTGACACTTTTGGTCAATATGGTATTAATGATGATAAAGGAAAAAGATTCAATGAACTTATAAATAACGAAACACATTATGCTTTAGAAAGAAGAGGTTATGAATGGGATCCAGAAGAAGAAATATTTAAAAATTTAACATCAGAAGAATACCAACAAACAAGAGAAAGAGTTTTAGAAGGTTTTGTAAGATATGCTATCCAATTTCTTAAAGAATCTGATGGGTCTTCTCACAGAGAAGACAATAAAAACATTAGGGCTTCATTAGAAAATCACATCGACGCTTAAATATTCAATAAATTTTTATTTAACTTCTCATTTTAATTCCTTATGACAAAAGAACTTACAGATGTAATCTATGATTCTATGCTTGATGAAAGAAGTCATAAGTATAGGGAATTAATGTGGATTATTACAACTTTCAAATTAGTTGGTCAAACTCCATTATTTAAGGACACTAAAACTGCAATTCAAAGAGGTGACTTCTTTGATGCAATGTATTGTGCAATGAGAAGATTTGATGATTTTGCAGATCTTGATGAAGAATTGCCTCAACATTATAAAAGTACAGTTGAACAGTATTTACAATCTAAAATTGATTTCCTCAAAGATCCTAACAAAATTAAAGATGACTTAGACATTTTACTTCTCAAAATTTTAAATTTATCTGAAAAGATAGGATTTAGAATCACTGAAGAATGTGAAAACATAATTAATTCCTTAATATTTGATGCAAGAAGAATAAACAAATACCAAATCTTTGAGAGGAAAGAACTCGAACATCACTTTCATATGCTTGACATAGTAGGTACAGTTAAAGCAATGCTCAAAGTATACGCAGAAGATCCATCAACATATAGATCACTTATCCCATTAGGTAAAGCAATGCGACTTTATTATGATCTAAGAGATTTCGCAGAAGACTTATCAAGAGGTTTCATCAATATTCCAAAGGAAGATGTTAATGAATTAAATATTACAATATTAGACTTAAACCAAGCAAATAGTCTTGGACAGAATTACAAAAATAAAATCAAAAGACTTAATGATTACTACAAAAGTCTTAACATTCTAGAAAAAACACTTTTCTACAAAAAATACAAATCTTCTCTAAGACAAGCAGAAAATAAATACATCCTCTCACTTCCTTTTTCAATCCAAAAATGGTTTAAAGAGATAACACGACAAGGATTAAACTTTATCCAAGAACATAAAAAAGAACCAATAATCAAAACCTATTCTCCTGTCACAAGACTAACTTTACAAGTAGGATATGTCGATGATGCTTTACCATATCTAAAAAGAGTAAACAGATTGCTTAGAAATCTTTAATCTTTCCAAAATCATAAATCTTATCACCAATGATGTAAACATTAAAGTTCTTTATGTTTGTTAAGAATGGACTTAAGAGTTTTGATTCTAATATGTTTGTGCCTTCTGTCATGAAATAAAAGCTTGGGAGGACTATCAATTGTTTTCTTTTGTATTTTCCTTTTAGAAAGCATTTGAATGTTTCTTGCCGAATACCGTTATTGAGTGTTATTGCAGGATGTTCATGTGCAATGATTATTGTTTTTATTTTATTTATTTTAATTATTTTCTCAATTGATTTGTTAAGTTTATGACCGTGAAGGATAAGTGTATTTTTTATAATAACATAATCAAGGATTTGGATGTTTCTTTTTTTTGCAATAGGCCCAAGGATGGTATCATGATTTCCTTTTATGAGGATGAGTTCATTACATTTGTTGTCTAGGTAATCAATTATTTTAAGAGTATCACGCCATTCTTGTTCAGAGATTGTGTCAAATTCATGTTTTAGGTCACCATTTATAATTATTTTTTCTGGTTGGTTTATTTTTGAGAGAATTTTATCTAATCTTTTTATAAAATCATTAAGTTGTAATCTTGGCATTAAAATTCCTTGTTTATTCAAAGCTTCTTCATATCCTATATGAAAATCTGCTAAAACCAAACATTTTTCAAAATATATTCCTAAGTCAACAAATCTCATTTTTTTAATCCAATCTTAACTTGTACATACTTATGCATCTTTTTCAAAAACTCTACTTTATCCTCTATTTTCATTATGTCTGAATAACCTTGAACAACAAGGTTAAATGCAAAAGGACTTGGAACCGAAGTATTAATCTTTTTAATAATAATCTTCTTATCCTTTATTCTGTCAACAATAAGTTTAGCATTTTTAATATCCATCAAATCTTCCAAAACTTCTCTTCTAGCTTCTTTTAATATAGCAAAATCAAAACTAATCCTCTTAACAGCGTTCATTAAGATCATACTACTTACTTGTTGTCTTCCAACATACTTTTTTCTTCCTTTGTAATTCCTTAAAATCATAAATGAACGTGTTGCACAATGTCTAAAACGTCTACGTAAGACTTCTGTGAATTCAATTGCAAGTTTGAGTACATTTTTAAGTTTGCTTGTTTTTAAAACTTTAAGTGCTTTATCAATTTTAATATTTTTAGGGGTTTTTATAAAAAAACCATTATCATTAATACCAATTTCAACATCAAAATGATGGGTTCTTGAAATAATATATGCAATAGCTCTACTGAGACAATCATTAACTCTTCTTCCATAAAGAGAATGAAATATCAAATGATGTTCTTTTTCATCATTATAATTTTCAATCACTAAAAGTGTATTAGAAGGAATAACAGTATACTGAAATTGGTCATTAAAATATTGATATATGGATTCTGCTGAATTTGTGTCAACATAAAGATAAGAGTTAATAAAATCAATAATTTTTTCTTTACTTTTACCTAAACAAAAATATTGACTCATTAATCCTCTAAACTTACCAATTTCAACTGCAAGATCAAAACTAAGTGGAAGCGACTCAGAAACCCATCTTGGTATTGTAGGTGGACGGTTAGCAGAAGCATTAACATATGCAATCATTCCTTTAGCATATCTAAATACATAAGTACTACCCCCTAACACAAAAACATCACCTTTTTTTAAACGTTCTAAAAAAGGTTCGTCAATTGTTCCAATTACTTGGTTTCCTACTTGAACTCTTACACGTGTTTGATCTGGTATTGTACCAATATTAGTCATATAAATAACACGTGACATTTTACCTTTTCTGCCAATCATACCTGTTTTTTCATCATACCATATTTTTGCATAAATATATCTTTCTTCTAAGGAAACAAATTTTCCCGCAAGATAATTAACAACTTCAAGAAAATCTTTTTTAGTAAGTGAATGATAACAATAACTTTGTTTAACAAGTTTAAACAAATCATCAAAATGTATTTTCTCAGAAATTGCAATTCCATGAATATGTTGAGCTAAAACATCTAAACAATTATGTGAAATATGAATTTTATCAATCTTTTTCTCAATTGCTAATTTTAACAAAACAGAACATTCAATCAAATCATCTCTGTTAAGTACAATTATTCTTGCTTTAACTTTTTCATGTAACTGATGACCTGCTCTTCCTGCCCTTTGTAAAAAACGTGCAACAGATTTTGGACTTCCTAAACATATAACAAGATCAATATAACCTATATCTACACCTAACTCTAATGAAGTACTACAAACAACTGCTTTTAATTTTCCTTCCTTTAACCTATTTTCAATATTAAATCTTATATCTCTTGAAAGACTACCATGATGTGCACCAATATTTTCAACAGTATACTTTCCAGGAAATTTATGCTTAAGGTGATCAACTACACGTTCTGTTGCAGCACGAGTATTTGTAAAAATTAGTGTAGTCCTATGTTCCTGAACAAGAGAATTAATTAGTTGATACATTTCAGTATGCATTTTTTCATGTGAACTGTCAATTAAATTTTTAACAGGACTCAATACTTTAAGATCCATATTTTTTTCAAAGCTAATATCCACAATCTTACAATCACCATCAGATCCAACTAAAAATTTAGCTATTTCATCTAATGGGCTTATTGTTGCACTTAATCCAACACGTGCCATGTGTGAAGAAAGTCTGGCAAGTCTCTCAACACTCAAACTTAAATGAACACCTCTTTTATTATCAGCTAAAGCATGTATCTCATCAGTTATACACCATTGAACTTCCCTAAGGTGTTCAACAAATTTTTTTGATGATAAAAGAATTGCAAGGGATTCTGGGGTTGTAATTAAAATATGCGGACTTTTTTTAAGCATTTGTTGTTTTTCTTTTGCTGTTGTATCGCCTGTTCTTACTGAGACTTTGATATTAAGTTTTTTATCTGCAATTTCTTCTATTTCTTTTAATGGTTGTATTAGGTTTCTTGCTATATCTCTATTTAGAGCTCTAAGAGGAGATACGTATACACAATAAATCCTATCCTCTAAAAGATTCTTCTCAGACAAATCAATAAGCTCATTAAGAATAGATAAAAAAGCAGTCAAGGTTTTTCCAAAACCAGTTGGAGCAGAAACAAGAATATTTTCTCTTGAGTGAATAGGCATTACACCATATTGTTGTGTAAGACAAAAACTGCCAAATTTTTGTTTAAACCATTGTTTTACAAGAGGATGTAAAATACTAAAAATCTCTTCATCATTGTAAATTTTCTCTGTTGGTCGAGTCATTTTGTGCTCTTAAACTGATTATTGTTTAAATATTTACCGTAAAGTATATAAACTTAAAAAAGTAAATAAAATTAAAAAATGGTGAATAGAGTTACTGATTTTTTAAAAGAATGGACTTCTCACTATATTAAAAATAAAGATATTCTCACAAGAAAATTAAAAAATATTGAAGTCAAAGAGAGTGAATTGTTCGTACATTTTGAGCATAAAGAACATTTGTTTATAATTGAACCCATAATAAAAAGTATTGATGTAATTATGGATAAGGTAAAAAAGGAAAAAGAAAAGAATGATAAATTACATGTTAGTTTAATTGTTCTTAATTCCAAAGTAAATTTTAAGATTGTATCTGGTAATTGGAAAAAGTTGATTAAAAATCCTTTGTTAAGTATTTATTTTATTAATCCATTTTCAGAGCTTGATAAAAAATGGATTGTATTTCCTTATACACACAATAAAATAGCAGAGGAATCATCAATTGAAAAAGGACTTAAAGCACTATTTTTAATGGTTGAACCCACTAATGAAAAAATAATTTTAAGTAAGATCAAATGAAATTATTACTCCATACTTGTTGTGCACCATGTAGTACATATGTGATAAATGTTCTTAAGAAAGATTATGATATTTGTTTATTTTTTTATAATCCTAATTTATTCCCATACAAAGAATTTGAAAAAAGATATGAAAATGCAAAGATTGTTTGTAATAAGTTTGGTTTAGAGTTAATTGTTCCTGAACAAAATGAAAAGGAGTTTCTTGATTATGTAAAAGGTTTTGAAGAAGAGGAAGAAGGTGGTAAGAGGTGTGAGTCATGTTTTAAATTAAGGTTGAAAAAAACAGCTAAGTTTGCTAAAGATAATAATTTTGATGCTTTTACAACAACTTTAACTATTAGTCCTCATAAAAATGAAGGGGTTGTAAATAAAATTGGTAAGGAATTGGAACAAGAGTATAGTGTTAAGTTTTTAGTTGAAGATTTTAAGAAAAATCAAGGTTTTTTGAATTCTGTTAAAATAAGTAAAAAACTAGGATTATATAGGCAAAAGTACTGTGGATGTAGGTTTTCACTTAATAAGTGAAAAAATCCGAGGACTCTCCTCAACCTAAAGGTTGAGGTATTGGCAGCTCAGATTTTATCATTTCAAAAAGCTTCATTCTTACACTAAAGTGTAAGGTATTCAGCTTATTTGAAGTAACATACAATCTCCAAATGAATAAAATCTATATTTATGTTTTACTGCTTGTTTGTATGCTTTTAGAAGAGGAGTTCTTCCATAAAAGGCAGATACAAGTAAAAGTAATGATGATTTGGGAAGGTGAAAATTAGTGAGCATTATGTCAATCTTGTTTTTGAATTTGTAACCTGGATAAATGTAAAGGTTTGTCTGGGTTTTATTTGGTATTACTTTGTTATTTTTAAAAGAACTTTCTAATGTTCTCACAACAGTTGTACCAACAACAATTAATCTTCCTTTTCTGTTGTTAATTATATCAGCATTTTTTTGGGTAACTTCAAATGATTCATAGTGCATTTTGTGTTTTCTAATATCATCAACTCTTATTGGTAGAAAAGTGCCAAAATTAATGTGCAAAGTAACTTTAGCGATCTTAACACCTTTCTTCTTAATCTTATCCAAAATCTGCTTAGAAAAATGTAATCCAGCTGTTGGAGCAGCTAAACTGCCTTTCTTACTTGAGTAAACAGTCTGATACCTCTCTTCTCTAACTAACTTTGATTTAACATAAAATGGTAAAGGTAATCTTCCCACTTTTTCTAAATTAAACTTTTTATTAAATTTCAAAAAAAACACATCTTTACTCTTCTCAACCACTCTAGCCTTTAATTCCTTATCAAAAACAAGCTCAGCTCCTTTTCTAATCTTACTCCCCTTAATTCTGCACTGCCACATCTCTTTCTTCTCAAACTCCAAAATAACTTCAATCTTTCCTCCAGTCGATTTTTTACCTAAAAGCCTATTTGGAACAACTTTAGTCTCATTTAACACTAAAACATCCCCTTTCTTAAAATAATTAATAATATCAGAAAACCTCTTATGAAAGATCTTATTATCTTTCAAAACCATCATTCTAGACTGTCCTCTCTTTACAAATGATTGTGCAATCAATTCCCTAGGCAATTCATAATCAAATCTAGATAATTTCATAATAAATAAGAAAAAATACAAATATATAAAAAACTTATGCTGCTTCTTCTCCACTATAGCTTGGAACAGCTGCTTTTGAGATTATCAAGATATCCCCTATTGATTTGACAAGCTGGTGTGGTACAATAACACCTTTAGCACTTCCAAGTACTTTGTCTAAGAATGAATTTCTTGTTGCTTTAACCTTCCATCCAAAGATTTTGTTAGATGTAAGGATTGCTTCTTCAATATCACCAAAATAATCTCCTTCGTCAGTAAAAACTTTCATATCAAATGTTTCGTTTATTTTCTTCATTTTTAACATAAATATCACCTACCAATTTTAAGATAGTATGTATATTTAAATTTTTCGTTGCAATCAAAAGTTTTTTATAGTGGATTTATTACTTGAGTAGTATGAAATATGAAAATCTGACTATTATTGGAACATCACATATTGCTAAACAGAGTGTGGACCAAGTTAAGGCTTTTATATTAGAGGAAAAACCAGGCATAATTGGTATTGAGCTTGATAAGAAAAGGTATCGAGCTCTTACTTCTAATCAAAAAACAAGGATAAGAATGTGTGATATTCTTAAAATAGGAATAAAAGGATATTTATTTAGTATTATTGGTGCATATGTTGAAAAAAAATTAGGGAAAATGGTAGGTGTTTCACCTGGTTCTGAGATGATTAATGCTATCAAGTTGGCTAAAGAAAATAAAATAAAAATAGCATTAATTGATCAAGATATTGAGATTACACTAAAAAGGTTTTCCAAAGCATTAACATGGAAAGAAAAATGGAATTTTGTTGTTGATATTTTTAAGAGCATATTTATGAGGAAGGAAGAATTAAAACGGCTTGGTATTGAAAAGTTTGATCTTACAAAAGTTCCAAGTAAAAAAATTGTTAAAAAATTGATTAAGGAAGTAAAATTAAGGTATCCAAATATATATAAGGTACTTATTAAAGAAAGAAATTATTATATGGCAAGAAAGATTTCAGCATTGATGAAAAAGTATCCTAATCAATCTATACTTGCTGTTGTAGGAGCGGGTCATGAAGATGAAATTATAGAAATTGTTAAAAAGATATTTTCATATAAGATAGAGTATAGTTTTAGTGTTGAAACATAAAGTTTAAATAAATTGAATGGATATTAAATAAAAATGAAAAAAAAACATATTAATAAAGTACATTATTACATTGCTTATGTAATAATAGCTTCTGTGATACTAATATTTTTCTCGCTTGTTAAAAAAGCATTGAAAACAAGGGTTTTTTTTGACTTTTTTTTGCTAGCTATAATACTTGTTATTTTAGGTTATGTGTTTCTTGGTGAAGGCAAAGGTTATGCTGGCTGACAAAAGAAAATTATTTAAATAACAGGGTATATTAATAAGAATATGGTTGAATGGTATAATCTTAAGGATAAAATAAAGAGGTATTATGGTTTTGATAAAGATGAATTAAAAGTAGTAATTATTTCTATATTAATAATGGCATTTATTGTTGGATATGATGATGGTTCTCAAACAGTTAATATTACACATTGGTTATGGAATTTTGTTAGTAGTATTTTACTTGTTACATTAGCTTTCCTAGTTCACGTATCTGCACAAAAGATTGTTGGACTTGCAGTTGGTTTTAAAGCTAGATTTAAATTTTGGATATATGGGATGGTATTTGCATTGATTGTTACTTTTATTAGCAGAGGTAAAGTATGGTTATTGATTCCAGGCGGAATTGTTTGTTCATTAATGCATAAACATAGATTAGGAAAGTTTAGGTATGGCTTTAATTATTGGACAAATGGGATGGTTGCATTTGTTGGGCCATTATCCAATATTTTACTTGCATTAGTATTAAAAACAGTGTTCTTTTTTGCACCAGCAAATGTGTTATTACAAAAGGCAATAGCTATTAATGTGGTTTATGCTGTAACTAGTAATTTGCCAATACCACCAATGGACGGAATTAATCTGTTCTTTTCTTCTCGTCTTACATACGTTTTTACATATGGAGCAATTATTGGTGCAGCTGTTGTAATTTTTGCTGACATTAATTTATTTTTTACACTTTTCTTTTCATTGTTGATTGGTGGTGTGATTTGGTTAGTATACTTATTGAGTTATGAATTAAAGGCGTGGTGATAATGATAGGAAAAAAATCAAAAGTGGATGTTGGAACATTTTATATGCATAATTGGGCAGAGTTATTTGCTTTTCTTGTATTAATTATTGGATTTATAATTTCAATATTAATACAAAACAAGGTATTTAATGGTATTGTTGCATTTTTAGTAGGATTTGGTTCTGGAAGATTAATATTTACACAAAGAAGAAAAGGGATGTTCCCATATTTTCTTATAATAATAGGATTTTTACTAGGTTTTATGTTGGGTTCATATTATATGAATAGAGGAATTATTTTGATTTTATTTGTTTCTGCCATAATTATTAGTTATTATATTCATAGTAAAGGTTATCTTAAATATTAAAATTGGTGGAAAAATTGGGACAATGTGAAATGTGTGGAAATGAAGGAAATCTATTTAAAATTTCTATTGAAGGTACAGAATTAAACGTATGTAAAAATTGTACTAAACATGGGAAAGTAATTAAGGGTTTAAGAAGAGAAAAACCTATGTCAAAAAAGATAATTATTGAAAAAAAGTTAGCTGAAAAAGAGATTTTCCAAGTGATTGTAGAAAATTATTGGAAACAAGTGAAAGAGAAAAGAGAAAAATTGGGAATAACACAAAAAGATCTTGCAAAAAAATTAAATGAAAAAGAATCAATAATACATAAAATTGAATCTGCACATTTTAAACCATCAATAAAACTTGCAGAAAAAATTGAAAGGTTTCTTGGAATTAAGATAATTGATGAATACGAAGAAGAAACTAAGAAAGAGTATAAAAAAACATCAAGTAATGCTTTGACAATAGGTGATACTATAAAGGTAAAGTTTAAATGAAGGATTTAACAGTTATAATTCCAACACTTAATGAAGAAAAAAATATTGCCAAAGTAATCAAAAGGCTTTCTAAAAACATAAAAGTAATAGTTGCTGATGATGGATCAAAAGATGCTACACAAGAAGTTGTTAAAAAGTTTAAAAATGTTGTTTTTTTAGATCGTTCTAAGGAAAGGGTAAAGGGATTAACTGCAAGTATAATTGATGCAGTAAAAATTGTTAAAACAAAATATGTTGTTGTTATTGATGGTGATATGCAACATCCTCCTGAAAAGGTTGACGATGTTTATCAAAAGCTTAAATCTGTGGATGTTGTTGTTGCAACTAGAAAAAGTAAAGTTGGTTGGTCATTAAAAAGAAAATTTATATCTAAGGTTGCAATAATTTTGGCTAAAATGAGATTGTTTGGGAAAGGTGTTAAATGTAAAGATCCTGTATCTGGCTTTTTTGGGATAAAAACAAGGTTATTTAAGAAAATATTAAAAAATTATGAAGAAAAATTTGAAAAACCAGGATTTAAGGTTTTATTTGACATTCTTAAATATTGTCAAAGTGGAGTAAGTATTGGTGAGATATATTATAATTTTGGATTAAGAAGAGGTGGAGAGTCTAAGATAGGAAGTAAACAATATTTAACTTTTGTACGTTCATTATTTAAATGAAGGATTCTCAAAGATGTAATATCCATTGTTATTATATGTCCTAGAAAATATAAGATTGTTTCTTAGTTCAATCATACTTAATAATACTTTCTTTTTATTTTCACAAGAAGAATTTCCTTGACAAGGGAAAAAATTGTCTGTGTAAGTGATATATTTTACATCTTTGTGTTGTTGTTCATAAAGTATTTTATTATTATCATTAGATTTTACTCCTGATTGATCTAGGAGAATGGTAATAGCATCATCTACATTATTGTAAAAGGGCATTAGTTTAACATCATTATATGCTATAAAAACGGGATCTGTACTAAGTATGGGAGCTTGAATATTCTTGCTAGAAAAAAATTTGTAGAACTCCTTAACTATAAGCGGTTCTTTATCAATTCTCCACTTGAATTGTTTAAAATTGGTTTTAATAGGAAAAGTGAATAAAAATAAAATTATAAGTAATGCTAATATGATGTATATTTTATGTTTTTGTTTTTTTGAAAGTGATAGCAGATTATATAATCCATAAGCAGAAATAATACAAAAATAAGGTAGGAAAACTAAAGCAAATCTGAGTTGTTTATTGCCTATATAAGAAAAATAAATTAAGTATAATAATAATGTTGTGAATAGTAAGTTTAATTCTTTTTGAGGTTGTTTAAGATAAAAAATGATTCCTAATATGAGAAACACTAATAAGTAATTGTTTTTGAAAAGTTCAATAAAATAATAAAAATAATTATACCAAAAACCGTGTGCTAAAACACTATGTGCTGGATTATTTTGATGAAGTGAACCTAATATAAAAGGCCTTAATATTGCATGATAAAATTTAGAAGTATATGATTTGTACATTAAAAAATTTGAAATAAGGAAAGGGAGGATTATTATAAAGAATGTTGAGCATAATAAGAATAAATTCTTGATCTTTGTTTTAAAATTGTTTTTATTAAATAATAAAATAATACAAAGTGATGCTAATAGAATGCCTTGAGGAAATCTAAATAAAAAAGTAATTGCACTAAAGACTCCAGCAAGAATTAGCTTTTTGTTAATAAAAAAGTAAAAAGCTAAAAGTGCAAAGAAAGTGGAAGAAATACCAGTAAATATGAATGAAGAATAATAAAAAAAGATAGGTGTTACTGCTAATAATAAAGAAGACATGATTGCTATATTTTTATTGAATAGTTTTTCTGCTATGAAATAAATTAATAAAATATTACCTATTGCAAAAAATAGGATTAATAATTCTGAAAAAAAGATACTATTTAAGCCTAGTTTCCATAAAAATCCTAAAAAGAGTGATAAACCTATTGGTCTTATGTTTTCCCATAAACCAATTTTACCAAAGGACCAAATATATTTACCTATCCCAATATAAACAGCTTCATCCCAGATCATATGGTGAAATTTAAAAAGTTGAATTGATCTAAAAATTAAAAATAGTAGAATTATAATAAAAAGAAATTTGTGTTCTTTAAATTTTTTTTTTACTTTTTTTAACATTTTTATATTTCATTAAGTATTTCTGCTTTTGATATTAATCCTTCAAATTTTTTGTTGCCAATTATTAATGTTGGGTAAGTTGTGATATTGTAAGACTTTTTTAAGATTCTTACTAATGGTTCTTCTTCTTTTCTAGCATCTAATGAAAATATTAATAATTCTTCTCCAAATTTCTTTTTTAAGTATGTCAATATAAATGCCTGTGCATCACATTGGCTACATTCTTCTTGAGAGGAAAAGAAGTAAAGAATGGATGTTGTTTCAGAATCACAAACATTTTTTGCTTGTTTTGCAAAAAGCCAAAATCTGAGTTGTGCTAAAGTATATTCTCTTAATAACAAATCAAAATTATTCTTATTTAATTGTGCATTTTCATTATAATTTTCTAATTCTAATCTAGTTTTTTCTAAACTTTGCATGCTTTGGTCAAATGCTTCAAGTACAGCAGGACAATTTTGTTCTTGACTCATTTGGTCAATATAAGTATATTGAAGTTGTAATGAAGAAAAATCAAGACTTTTTATTTTAGTTTGATATTGAATATATTCAACTCTTTTACTTTCTACTAAAAAACCCAACATTAAGCCTAATAAAAATATACCTAAAGTAATTAATGCTGCTATCAAGTATCTTTCTGTATCCATTTTTCTCATTTGATCACCATTTTTGTGTTCTGCCAAGTATCATATCAAATAATATTCCTATCCACATTAAGCCTAATATAATAAAATAAAAAAACAAGTAGATAAGTAAACTAAAAATACCAAATTTGGCTACTTTTTCTTGAGTGTGAATATGTGACTTTTTTATTATGTATAATGTTACTAAGATCATTACAACAAATACTAACAAAAGAGAATAGTTTAAATCAAGATAATTAAAGTTGAATGTGATATTTTTAATAAAAGTCCAAAAATCAAAGTTAACAAAACTCATATGATAAAAATATGTCACATAAGGTTTAAGTGAATAATATAATAAAGCTGAAATAGCAATTATTGCTATTAAGCCATACAATATTATTGTTGGCATTTGAATTATTCCAAAATCACCATATTTTCTGTTAAACATCATTTTTTTGTACTTAATTGCATTTATAATAGAACCTTTATACCAACGGTTTCTTTGTTTGTACAATTCTTTAACTGTTGAAGGTGCAATGGTTTTAACTTCTGTGTTAAGTAATTGTATTATTTTATAATTATTTTTTTGGAGTCTTAGTGCCATTTCTAAGTCTTCTGTAAGATTTCTTTTTGGATCAAAACCTTTTAATTTTTTTAAAATACTTGTTTTATATACACTAAATGGGCCAGGTGTAACATGAACACAATTAAGTCGGCTCATTAATTCCTTATAAAACATATTAACAAGATATTCATACCATTGCATTCTTTGTAATATATTTTTAGGTGATTTTACTTTTAAAACAGGCAATATAGCTGCAATATTTTTATCTGTAAAATAAGGAAGAATTCTGTTTAAGGCATTTTTATTTACAAATGAATCAGCATCGAGACAAATAAAATATTTCCCTTTGGTTATTTTTAGTGCGGTATTAAGAGCAGCTCCTTTACCTTTATTTACTTGATTAATTAATTTTATAGTGGGATATTTTTTTTGTAATTTTTTTACAATTTTTTTGGTTTTATCTTTTGATCCATCATTTATTACAATAATTTCATACTTATTTTTAGGATAATCTAATCTTAAAATGTTTTTAATGGTTTGTTTAATTGTTTTTTCTTCATTATAAGCAGGAACTGCAATAGTTACAAAAACTTGTTTGAGTACTTTCTTTTTTTGATAACCTGGTTTGGTATTCATTAAAACCATTAACCAAAATATTGCAAAATACAAAGAAACAATATAAGTTATCCAAAGAAGGATACTTACAAGAATATTCATTTTCTGAGATACCTCCAAATTTGGATATCTTTATTTTTGTAAATTTCTTCAAAATATTCTTGATTTCTGAATAAAAATAAAAGTCCTTGTTTTTCTTTGGTCCATACTTGATTATTTAACATTTGAGAATCTATCCAAATGTAAGAGATATTATGTTTATCAAGTAATGAGCTTGTGATGTCTAAATCACGTGAATAAAATAAAATGTTTGAAGTATTATGGTATTCTTCAAAATTGTTTAAATAAATATAATTTTCATTCATAAATACCCTTCTATTGCTTAAATATTCTATGAAAAAACCTTTTGAATGGTGTGAAAAAATTATTGCGTCTGAAGGTGAGTTTTGGTTTAACCATTGTAAACCTTTTACTGTTTCTTGATTAGGTATTTGTTTTGTGATTTCATTTGAATAGGATAATGTTGAGAAAATTATTCCACAAATAAGCAATAAAAATGTTAAGTTTTTTATTAAATTGATATCCCATTTTACTTTTAAAAAATAATCAATAGTAAATGCACTAAAAAATACAAATACAAAGTTGAGATAAATATTTGTAAAATTTGCTAAGAAAGTAAAGATTAAAATCAAAGTTAGGCTAAATAAATAAACCGGTAAAAATTCCTTTTTTTTGTTCCAAGTTATTGTGAAACCAAACAATGCTAATATGAGGTAAAACAAAGGAAATCCAAATTTTGCTCCTAGTTCTGTGAAAAATTGTATAATTATATTCCTGTTTAAATATAAATTTGTGAGATATAATTGATTAAAAAGGTGAGAAAATAATAATATAGTTATTAGAAGTACTGTGAAAAAAAGCATGTAAATTTCTGTTTTTCTTTTAACAAAGAGATATATCAATAAAAGTAAGATAAGAATTATTGAATTAAATAAACCAAACAGAGGTGTTATTAGGAATAAAAAGTATGAAATCCATTTTTTATTGTTGAGGTATGTCCATAAGGCTAAAAACATTATAAAAATACCAATAATATATACATTTGATTGTGTGGATAAATAAATAAAAGTAGGTGAAAAGATTAATAAAATTAAAGTGATAAATCTTATATTTCTTTTAATTTTAAGTTTTTTAAGGATCAAAAAGAAAAGTAAAACTGTTAAAATACCAAAAATATAAGGAATAAGTCTTAATAATATTCCTATGTTTATTATATTGGAAAGAGCTGCTAATAAATAATAATATCCGTTGAAGACAATAGGAATATTTGTAAATGGATCCTTAGTAAGTGAAGGATTGTTTTTTATTAAAGAAGTGATTCTTGCGTGATAATATGGTTCAGAACCATTTATTATAAAATTATTGTTGAAATATGAAAAAAAGTGTGGTAATAAGAATATTAAAATTGCCAGTATTAAAATAAAAATTATACTATTTTTTTCAGTTAGTTTTAATTTCATTTTCTTCCATTATACATAATACCTTGTAAATTTTAATATTGTAATCATAAACTAGTTCGAAACATTCTTCATTGATATATTGAAGTGAATCTTTATTAGATAATTTTTTTGCTCGGTTTGAAAATAAGATATAATTCACATTATATTTATTAAGTAAAGTTAAAGCATCTGTGATTGACCAGGTTGTGTAAATCGTTTTTATATCTGTTAAACGTTGATCAGCATTTTGAACTAACAAAAATTTAAAATCAAGTACATTTTTTCTTTTAGCTATGTGTGCAATAAAATGTCCTTCATTGAGTGTTCCTAAAATAATTGAATTTTTAGGTGTATTTGTTCTTATCCATTCAAGTGCATCTATTTCTTCTCTAGCAACTGCGTTATTTATTTCTGATAATGCATAAGTATAAGTAGGATATCCAGACGAAATAATTACAATTAACAAAAATAATGAAATGATTATTTTTTTGTAAGGGAATAATTTAGTTTTATCTATAAATTTAGTGAACGTTTTGTAAAATTGTGATAATGCAACTGTGAGGATAATGCTTAAAAAGATTAAGCCCATAGAAGGTTCAATTAATTTAAACCAGAGCAATAACATTATAGAAAGAGCAAATCCAATTAATAATGATATGTTACGATTTTTTTCTTTAAATGTGTATTTGTATAAAATGTATATCCCAAAAATAAAAGGTATAAGACCTATAAGGTAAATTCCTTGGAGTATTGTTGCAGGAGTAAAGTAACTTGCAAGGATTTGTTTAGGAATATTTTTCCAAATTACATTATAACCATGCATAAGGAATGCTTTCTTAAATAATAGGAGAAGGAGCCAAATTATGAGGAAGCATGAGAAAAGGATTAATTCTATTTCAACTCTTTTATATTTGAATTTTTCAAGTTTAATTAAAAGAAGGTAAATGAGAAAACCAATAATTAATGTTATAATTGACATGTTAATTAATGCTAATACAAACATAAAGAAAATGTAATAATTAGCATATTTTTTGTTTTCAATTGATTTAATGAAAAAGTAAAGCAAAGTGATCATAAGCGGGACCATAATGGAATAGTCTGAAGCAGAATTAATTGTTTTTATCACATAAATAGGAAGAAATGCTGAAATAAACGATGAAAATAATGATGCTTGTTTGTTTTTTGTGATTTGATAACAAAGGAGATAAACAACAACAACAAGTAACGACGCAAATATGTTTGGAATTATCTTGGCAGCTAGTTCAACTGGCATGATAAAACTGAATACAGCTAAAGTATAATAATAAAGTGGGGGGTCTATGACTATCCTTCCCCCATAGCTTAATTCATCATAAATAATTGGTAAACCTGTATTTTTGATATTATCAACTTGTCTGAATACATAATAAGCATAATCTGAGCTAAAGAAAGGTGTTTGCATGGTTAAAAAAAGTCTTAAGACTAATGCAAATAAAAATATAATAGCTAGTATCCAATACTCCCTCTTTACCTTCATAATTCTTGTTTATAGCGCATGTATTTAAAAATTTTTAGATATATTTATAAACACACAATAATTGCTATGGCCTATGAAAACAATACATACAGGCTCTGAGGTGTTGGATGAAGTATTTAAAGGGTATGAAAAAGATGTAGTTAGTACTATTTATGGACCTGCTGGGTCTGGTAAAACATTATTGTGTTTATTGGCTGTTATTGATGTTGCTAGAAGTGGTAAAAAAGTTATATTTATTGATACAGAAGGTGGTTTTTCTGTAGAAAGGGTAAAACAGCTTTGTGAGGATTATGAAAAAATACTTGAAAATATACTTTTTTTAAAACCTGTTTCATTTGAAGAACAAAAAAATTGTTTTGAAAAGTTAAGAAATTTGGTTAATGAAAAGATTGGATTGATTGTTGTTGATACTGTTGCTATGCTTTATAGATTGGAGATGGGTAAGAGTGATGATGTTTATGGTGTAAATAAAGAATTAGGGCAACAGATTTCTTTTTTAACAGAAATTGCACGGAATAAAGAGATTCCTGTTTTGTTAACTAATCAAGTGTATGCTGATTTTGATAATAGAGAAAGGGTAAATATGGTTGGTGGAGATATCCTTAAGTATGGAAGTAAGTGTTTGATTGAGTTACAATGTTATAAGAATTGTAGAAGAGCAATACTGCGTAAGCATAGGAGTATTGAAGAAGGTAAGTTAGTTGATTTTAATATTGTTGAGAAAGGTATTGAAGGAGTTGAATAAAAAATAAAATAAAAATTATTCCTTCATAAATTCTTCCATTGGAATACTTAAGTCTTTGTCTTTTTCAAGGGATCCACGATTTCTTAAGTATTCTCTTGCTAATATATAGAAAAATAATCCAAGACTCTTTTTTCCTTTATTATTGCAAGGTATGACAAAATCTATGTTGTTTGATTGGTTGTTTGTGTCACATAGTGCCATTACTGGAATACCTAATATCATTGCGTCCTGGACAGCGTTTCTGTCTGGCCATGAGTCTGTTATAAGAATAATTTTTGTTTCTATGTAATTTCTTAGTTTTGAGTTTGTGAGTATTCCTGGAGCATATCTTCCTGGAAATACTTTTATTCCTGTTGCTTCACCAAAAAGTTTTACAGCATCCCAACTGTTTTCTCTTCTGCTAACAATTAAGATATCTTCTGGTGCGTATTGTGATAAAAAGTTAGAAGCTACTCTTATTCTTTCATCTATTTTTTGTAGGTTTAGTACTGATAAACCATCTGGTCTTGTTTTGTAAATAAATTGTTCCATGTATTTTGTTTTGAATTTTGTACCTATGTGAATACCTGCTTTAAGATAAACATCTTGTGGTACTAAAAATTGATCTGCCATTTTAATTTCCTCCAACAGTTATTAGAATTATTCTAATACTGCAATTTTTATAGCCCTTTACAGTGCCTTACACAAACTCTTGTTGTATAAGTTAGGCAATAGTTACTGAAATTGAGGTGGGATTTATAAAGGTTGTGGATAAGTAGCTATATCTTCATAAACAGGTCCTTCTGAAGTAAGAGTGCTTTTTATTAGTTTGAAATGGGTTACTTCAAAGGTTTCTTTGTTGAGTTTTAATAAGTTAAGTTTGTTTAGGAAAGATTCTTTATCTTCTAGGAATTTGACTCTTGCTAATGTAATGTGTGGAGAGAATTCATATTGTTCTTTGAATTCACTTAATTGTTCTGTTATCTGTTTTTGTAAGGTTATTGTTTGTTCTTTTGGTTGAATGTCTACCCAAACAACACGTATGTAATTGTTGTTAGGAAAAACTCCTGTTTTGTTTAATGAGATTTTGAAAGGTTTGAAAGAAATTGTCTTTAGTTTTTCTATTATGGGGTTGGGATCTTCAACATCTCCTAAGAATTTTAGTGTTAAATGAGAATCTTTGGTAAGATTAAGTCCTTTTGTTTTTATTGATTCTTTTAATGGTGTTGTTAAGTATTCTGGGATGTCAATTGCTATAAATAATCTCATGAAAAAAGAAAAAAGAAAAAGAATATATAAATTTAATCATAATAATTATTCTTCTTTGATATCTTCACCAAAGTCTTCTGTATCTTCTACTGCAGGTTCTGGTTCTGCTGCTGGTTGTTCCTGAGCAGGTTCTGAGGATTTAACTTCTCCAGTAGCTTTTCCAATAGCTTCAGCAAAGCCTACTTTTCGTAAGACTTTTGTTACTCTTATTCTAACTTCTTCCCCTTCCTTAACACCAGGGATAAACAATACAAAGCCGTCTTTCTTTGCTATACCATCACCTTTTTCTCCAACAGCTTCTATTTTTACATCAATTTCTTCGCCAACTTTAACAGGCGCAAAACTTCTTCCCATCATATTTATTTCACCTTATGTATCTATTTACACATTATTGAGATAATGTGCTTATAAGAGGAGAAAATAAGGTATTATTTATAAATTTTTGGTGAAAAAAAAATAAAAAAATTATACATCTCTTAATCCTTGAGTTTCTACAAAGAAATTACATTCACCATCAGGTAGATTAGGACTGTCTACTAACTTAGCTACTCTGCTACCTTTCTTACCTTTCCTTAGATAGATTCTGAATGTTGATGCGTGTGCAACAATATGTCCACCAACAGCTTTAGTTGGATCACCAAAGAACTGAGCAGGATCTACTTGTACTTGGTTTGTTACATACAAACATACATTATTAGCATCAGCTAGTTTGAGTAGTGTGTGCATGTGTTTGTTAAGTTTTTGTTGTCTTTCTGCTAATGTTCCACGGCCAATGAATTCTGCTCTAAAGTGTGCTATCAATGAATCAATTATAACAACTTTTACGTTTAAGTTATCTTTTGTAATGAGATCTTGAATCTTTTCTGCTAAAAGCATTTGATGATCAGAGTTATATGCACGGGCAACTTTAATGTTTTTCAATGCTAGCTCAGGATCAATACCTGCACCAACTGCTAATTGTTTAATTCTTTCTGGTCTAAATGTGTTTTCTGTGTCAATGTAAATTGCAATAGGATTTTTGTATTCTTTGTTTTTATGAATATTTACTGCTAGTAAATGTGCTATCT
This sequence comes from uncultured Methanosarcinales archaeon, assembly GCA_964388715.1. Lineage (GTDB taxonomy): Archaea > Nanobdellota > Nanobdellia > Woesearchaeales > CAYMBN01 > CAYMBN01. The sequence goes on along the minus strand of CAYMBN010000004.1, from coordinate 21,778 downwards.
GTGTTTTACCTGAACCATATTCTCCAAAACATTCTGTTATTGCGCCTGTTTCAAAACCACCTTCCATTAATTTGTCAAAACTTTCACTTCCTGTTGTAATCTTTTTTACGTAGGCTCGTTTCTTTAATAGTTGAGCACCACTTTCAAACCCCATATCAAGATTGTTTCTAGCAGCATTGATCATTTTTCTTGCTGAAGCTTCACCTACACCAACAGCTTCAACTAACTGTCCTGGTGATGCTACTGCAATGCTCATCAAATCTCTAAAACCGGCTTGAGTTAGTTTATCAACTGTTGCTGCTCCTACACCAGGTAATTCTTTTAATTCCATTTTTATTCAACCTCTCCTTTTAAAACAATATATTCATATGCTTTCTGCAGTACTAAAGTTGCTTTTGGTAGATCACCTACTCTAAAAGAATTTGTATGTTGCCATACATCGTTTTTGTCTTTATATGCTCTCTGTAGAGATACTGTTCTATAGGAAACAGGTTCTCCTTGTTTATTTTTGGCTTCATTAGCCCACACAGTTGCAGAAATAGCTCCTGCACTAAATTTTTTTTCAGGTTTGTTCTCAGACATAGCAAACACCTCCTTGCTTATCGCGTCTTGTTTCAAAGCACCTCATAAGGCACTTGGAGTTAATATATAAAAATACGTCTTCCTTTATATACTTTTACCGTGTTTGTCCAGTGGGGAGTGGGTTTTTAGTTATAGAATAAATTTTATAGAAAGATTTTTATATTCTGTAAATTGAATTGGTATTATGAAAAAAAGAGGAGTGTTATTTGTTGTATTCTTATTTGTTTTATCTTCATTTGTAGTTGCTCAATATGATGAAGGACCTCCTGAAGGTATGGATGAAAGGCCAGGCATGGATTTTGATGATATGGCTCAAAGAATGGAACAAAGTCTTGGTCGTATTCATAATTGTGAAATTAGTACTTTCCCTCCTTTAACAGATGATGCAGGTGTTTCTAAGGTTGAAATTAAAGGTTTGATTAATGACAAATGTAATTTGATTTTTTATTTTACTTCTGGAGATAAGGCAGAGTACATGTTATCTGAAGAAGAGTATAAAAATTTCTTTGATTTTAATGATATAAAAAATCTTGAAGAATGTACAGGTAATTGTGCTAAAGCTGCAGCTATTAAGGATATTCACCGGCCAGCAAATGAAGAAGAAGCTTGTACTGAGTCTTGCTTATATAAAAACTGTGATAAATTAGATTTTTCTTGCCAAGCTGATTATATTGGTCAATGTGAAGAAGAATGTGGCATAGAAAAAGGACCCTCTGTAGATAATGAGTTTGAACAGTGTATGCGTGATTGTGTTGATTCAGGATTGATATGTCAAGGTTTAGGTCCGGACGCTGGAGGAGAACAAAATCCAAAATGCACGGCATGTGCAGATAAATGCCTTGATTTATATGGTTCTGGTAATAATTGTTTAACTGAAAAACAATGGGAAGAAAGAGAAAAATCATGTCGAACATGTGAACATTGTTATGGGGAACCAATTGAAGGTCCATCTGGTGATGGATATAATTGTATTATTGATGCGCGTTGTTTTGATGCTTCTGGTGAATGGGGTGATGATCCAGGTACAGGTCCTGATAGTTGGGAGCCTGGTCATGAACCTAGTGCTGATCAAGTATATTGGTGGGATTATGAAGCATCACTTGAAATTTCTAATGATGGAGAAACTACTCTTCATATTAACAGTGATGAAGAAGAAAACCTAATTAATTTCCATATTGCTGAAGATATTGAAACTGATGTACGTGAAGATTTCATTGTTTTAAAACAAGATGACAATCAAGTAGTCATAGAAAATGAGTATGATGAATTATTAGAACAACATGTTAGGAAAGTAAATGATTTAGAAGAAATCAAACTTGACATTGAAGATAATCGTGCAGTCTATGAAATCTCAACAAAAAAAGAAACTCATCTTTTTGGTATTATTCCTGTTAATATTGAAACATCAAAAAAAGTAGATGCTCATAATTTATCTCTTCTTGAAGAAGAAAAACCATGGTGGGAATTGTTTACAATTGAGAAGGAAGAAATAATTATTGTTGATGTAGGTTGTCCTGAAGACAATCCATTCCTTTGTCAAGATGGCACTTGTACTAAAGAATTCAAAGAATGTGAAGGTTGTCCTTTAGTAAAACCATTCCTTTGTCAAGATGGCACATGTAAAAAAACTTTTGAAGAGTGCCTAGAGGATGAATCCTCTTCTGAACAAGATAATTTATTAGATGAAAATATTTTACAAGAAGGTAATGTTTTATTAGATGAACCTTTGGAAGACATTCCAACAGGTGAAATATGTAAAGATACTGACAATGGACTTGTATATGATAAAAGTGGTTTTGTTTACACTCAAAAAACAGATCAAGGTGTTTCCTTGGATAACATTCCAATGATAACTGATGATTACCCTTTACAAGACATTTGTCTAGATGGAAAATACTTAAAAGAATTCTACTGTTCAGGCAACCAGGTAAAGAACACAAACTATGAATGTACGGAAATATGTAAAAATGGTCAGTGTGAAAACATAGAAATTTATGATGTACAAGTTAAAGAAATAACAGCATCTACTGCAACAATTTCCTGGAAAACTAACTTACCAACAACATCTAAAGTAATGTATGGTGAAGATGGAAAAACTGAAATGTTAAATATTAAATCTTCTATTCCAGTAGAAAACCATGAAATAAAAATCTCTGTAGGATTAATTCCTGAAACAACATATAACTTCAGAGCAGTAAGTTGTGTACAAGGTGTATTTTGTGAACAATCAGAAATCATGAAATTTGATACTGGTTGTGGTGGTTGTTTTGTTGATGGTGTTTGTTATAGTGATGGACAAACTCATGAGAATGGCTGTCAAGTATGTGATACTGAAGTATCAATTAGTTCTTGGAGTAACTGTTATTTTCAAGGGACTTTACGTTTAAAAGATACAACACAGGTGCAAGTTGATGAGATTTACAAGTATTCTGGTTGTACTGTTACAGGATCAGTTCCTAATGTTGATGTGTTTACTATTAAAAATAAATATATGACTTATGAGTGTTATTATGAAGGAGGTGGACCACCACAGGTAGAATTTTTGAACATGGTTGAACTTCCTAAAGCATTTCAAGGATCTCACGGCGGTACACTAATAACATTTACTTGTAACAAAGGTGAGATGTCAAAAAGCAGTAGCGGTCTTCCTGTACCACCACCACCTAAACTTGCCTGTATAGGATATGATTGTCCTGAAGAAGAAGTTGAAGAAGAACCTGAAGAAGAGGAAGGACCATATCAAGTTTGTGAATAAAATTTATTAAACATATTAAATCTGCCTTATTTAAAGTAATTTCTCCATAAAATTTATAAAACTCAAAAACAATTACTATATGGGTGATGTGTTATGGAAGATTGCTGTCCTGAATTTAAACCTGAGAAATGGGATAAAAAGACATTTAATTGGCAAAATAAACCATTTATTAAAGAAACTATTCCTACACTATTTCATATACCTTTTCCACCAATGATTGGGAAGAAGATTACAAAGATGTGGAAATTGACGAAAGAAGCTAAAGCAGATCCACCTAAAGAAGATTGGTTAGTATTATTTTATGATCCACATATGTTTAAGTCTGAGTTATATATGAATGTTACAAAACCTGTTGAAAAAGCAAAGAATGTTAATTTGTCTGGAATATTTATGACAAAAGTATTTGATGGACCTTATAATGCTGTTCCTAAATTTATAAAACAAATGAATCCATATTTAAAAGGGAAAAAAGCTAAAAAGTATTATGTTCATTATGCATATTGTCCAAAGTGTGCTAAAAAGTTTGGACATAATTATATGATACTTTTTGCACAAGTTTAGGGGGTGAAACCAAATGGTAAAAAAGAAAGCAAAGAAAAAGGTAAAGAAACCAAAAATGAAATGTAGTTTTAAAGAGTCTTGTTCTGGGCCAGGTATTTATTGTGTAGGTTTTATAGGTGCACTGATTTATTTCATATCAACTGCAACAGGATTTTGGAATGGTGTTTTAGGAGTATTAAAGGCAATTGTTTGGCCAGCATTCCTTATATTTGAACTGTTTAAATTTTTGGGAGTGTAAAATAAAGAGGTGATTAAATGATAGAAAAAATTATTTGGTATTTGTTTGTTCTGGATTGTTTAGGGTATGGAATAATGACCTTAACAGCAAGCATGCATGACAAAGAAACACATCATTTCTGGAAAGGTATTCCATTACATTGGATGATGGCACTAGCTTATGCAGTATTAGTAGCTTGGTTAGGATCAGCACTGTTTAGATTAGGTGTATTGTTTTAATTTTATTTTTTTATTATTTTTTGTAATTCTTTGATGGATTTGGTTTGCATTATTTGATTTCTTATACTTGCTGCTCCTGGCATTCCTTTAATAAAGAAGGCTGCTTGAGTCTTTAAATGGTGGAGGTAAGTTATTTTGTGTTTTTTAGCTAGTTTATAATATTCCTGAAATAGTTTGAATCTGTTTTTAGGTTTGTTTTTGAGAATTTCTGAAAATATTGCTGGATTTCCTATTGCTGCTCTGCCAATCATGACAAAGTCACAGTTTGTTTGTTCAAGAATATCTTGATAATCTTGCCTTGACCTAACATCTCCGTTTGCTATGAGGGGGATTGAAATGGATTGTTTAATTTTCTTGATAATTTTCCAATCAGCTTTTCCAGAATAAAATTGTTTTTGTGTTCTTGCATGCACTGCTAGTGCATCTGCACCTGCTTTTTCAATTATTTTTGCAATTTTGATTGTGTTTTTTAGTTGAGAAGTAATACGAATCTTTGCTGTGATTGGTTTTGTTGTGTTGTTTTTCATGGTTTTAATTAATTGTTGAATTTTTTTTGGATATTTGAGTAAAGCAGAACCAGCCCCAGCTTTAGTAAGATCTGGGTAAGGACATCCCATGTTAAGATCAATTATACTTGCTGATTTTGAAACTATTTTAGTTGCTTTTGCAAGAAATTCTTGTTTTGAAGTAAATAATTGTATAGCTAATGGTTTTTCTTGTTTACATGTTCTGTAAATTTCTTTTGTTTTTTTGTTTCCTCTTGCAAGTGCTTCAGAACTTACCATTCCGGTGTAAATTAATCCAGCACCATATTTTAAACACATTAATCTAAAAGCAAGATCATTTACACCTGCCATTGGTGCTAGTACAAGGTTGTTTTTGAGTTTTAAGTTACCTATTTTCATTTCAATATGACCAATACAATAATTATAATTAAAATTATAAGTAATACAGTTTCGAAAAGTGAGCCTGTTGTAACAAATCCACTTATTCTAAAAATCTTGAATGGATGAAAAAAGTTTATGCCTGATTTGGTTAGGCTATCTGCAATTAAATGTGATGTAATTCCAATTAATAAAGCATAAGCATAATTAGGACCAAGAGTGTAATAAAATAATAAACATATTAAAAAAACAAAAAATAATGAATGAAAAAAACCTCTGTGTTTGAATATATATCCAATGATTTTTGAAATTTTTAATTTTTTGTTGATATAAGAATCTTTTTCATCAATATCTGGCAAAATAGCTCCTAATAATACTATAAAAATAAACAAATATTTGTTAATTTCAAAATATTGAAAAGTAAGTAATCCTATTAATAATCCAAAAATTAAGTGTGTTTTTGCGAGCATATAGTGAAGATTATTACCTATTTTAAATAGTTAACTATATAAACAATAAATATTTCATGTAGGATAAAATGATTAAAATACCTTATGAAAATATATTACAAAAAATTCAAGAAAAAGCTAATGTTTCTAAAGAAGATATTGAAGTTAAAGTAAAACAAAAAATGGAACAATTGTCAGGGTTAATTTCTAAAGAGGGTGCTGCACATATTGTTGCAAATGAATATGGGGTAAGATTATTTGATCAATTAGGTGGTAGATTAGAAATTAAAAATATCCTTACAGGAATGAGAAATGTTGAAACAGTTGGAAAAGTACAAAGATTGTTTGGTGTTAGAGAATTTGAAACAAATAATCGTAAAGGTAAAGTTGGATCAATGATAATTGGTGATGAAACAGGTAAGATAAGAGTTGTTATGTGGGGAAGTACAGCTGATAATATTCTTAATTTAAAAGAAAATGATATTATTAAACTTGATGGTGGGTATGTGAAAGAAAATCAAGGTTATAAAGAAGTACACTTAAATGATAATAGTTCTTTAATTATAAATCCAGAAGGGGAAAATGTGGGTGAAGTTAAACAATATTCTGGTACAAGGAAGCAAATCAGTGAGTTAAAAGAAGAGGAAAGGGATATTGAATTGTTAGGTACAATTGTTCAAGCACTTGAACCAAGATTTTTTGAGGTTTGTTCTGAATGTGGAAAAAGGTTAAAGCAAAGAGAAAATTTATTTTTTTGTGATACACATAATGAACAAAAACCAAGTTATTCATATGTAATGAATACTGTACTAGATGATGGAACTGATTCAATAAGAACTGTTTTTTTTAGAGCACAAGCAGAACGTTTGTTAGGGAAAAGGCCAGAAGAAATGCTTGCACTTAAAGAAAATCCACAAGCTTTTGAAGGATTGAAAAATGATTTGTTAGGAAAAATGATTAAGGTTGTTGGAAGAACAAAAAGGAATCAAATGTTTGATAGGCTTGAATTTGTATCTCAATTAGTTTTTACTGATGTTAATCCTGATCAAGAGATTAAGAAGTTAGATAGTGAAATTAAGAAGATTCAACAAAGTTAAAGTTTTTATTCTCATTTCCTGTTTGATCTATTGCTGTTATAGTGTAATAGTTGCATTTATTTGTGGTAATTGTTTCTTGTGTTGTTGTTATAGGTGTTGATTCTGTCATAACGTTGTTTTCTAAACAGTAAATGTTATAGTGACTGAAATCATCAAATTCTGTTCCATCAATATTTTTTTCAGGCATTTTCCAAGTAAGTTGGATTTGATCTGAGATAGGTGTTACTTCAATCTCTTGAATAGGTTCTGCATAGAGGTCATCAATAGATGAACCATATTTAATTTTTGCAGTGATTCTTTCATTTCCACTGTAATCAGTAGCAGTCATAGCAAAAAGATGGTTTTTATTATCTTCTAGGTTGTTTAGAACATATATGTAGTAGGAATCTTTTTCAGTTGGAGTAAAATAGTATAATTTGCCTGGTTCAAATCTTTTGAAAGTAGATTCTTCTTCTGTGGAGAATTTGTAAAGATTTTCTTTGTTATGTGTATAATCATTATATGTATAATCAAATTGATTTATTGTTTTTTTGTTTTTTACTTGACTTGGTACAATTGATTTAAGTATAATCAATGGACTTTTTTCATAATAAATGTTATAATGTTTTATGTCTGTTTCTGGATTTGGTTTGAAGTTGATTAAAACAGATCCTTCTGTTACTTTGTTATCACTAACAGAAATAAATTGTGTTTCAGAAGGAGGTACTTTATCTGGGATAAAAAGTGCAAATTTAATGTTATTGTAATTAAAAGCAAAGTGATTATTAGTATTTTCTTCTAATTGAACTAGTTGCCAATTGTTCTCTTTGGAAATTTTGTTAACACAACCTTGTACATCACTTTCTATCTGGCATTTTTGGATCAATTCTTTGGATTTGTCAATTAAATCATTGTAAGCAGATAGGTCTTTTTTGAGAGGAAGTTTAAAATTATGTTTGTATGTAAGTTTTCCACACATAAAGTCTTGATCTGGTTGAAATGTCCAACCCCAATATTTGTTAAAGCCCTGTTGTGTGCAATAAATGTTCTGTTCTAGGAAATTGTATGAAAAACCTTTTATGTTTTGACCTATTGTGATTTCATAATCAGTTGATAAATTAGATTGAATAAAAAGTGGCAATTCTGTTTGTGTATTTGGGTAACATTCTTTTTCTTTGTTGTTCCATAGGCTGTAACCATATACTTCACCACAATCTTTGTTGAAAAGTCCTCCGTTGTTGTTAAGACCTAGGTATGATTTTTTTATTGCGTGTTTTGCAATAAGATCATTGTAAATTAATGATAATTCTTTATCTGCTTCTGCTTTTAGTAATGAGAGTTGTCTTAAGCCAATTTTTTGATCAAAATCATTGTATTTGTCTGTAAGTTGTATATATGCATAAAGAAGTACAAAGAAGGTTACAAAGACTATTAGTATTGAGAATAACATTGCTGCTTTTTTATTGTTTTTTAGTTTCATGTTATAGTCCTTATTAATTCATATGGTTTGTGTGTTTCAAAATTAAGGTCTAGTTTGAGATAAGCTTTAGGCTCCCTTAAAGGAAGTATTACATAATTATGATGTGATTTTATTTTGATGGTTTGTGTACTGGTAAAACTTGGAATAGACCAAAATAATTTTTCTTGTGGCATAAAGAAAATATCAAGGTTCCATCCCCCAGTAGTTTCTTGTGGAGGAGGAATGCTTTTTAATATTTTGATTGCTTCTTGTTTTAGTAATAAATTGTTTGTGTTATCATAAAAAGAGTTAACTATCAATTCTGCTATTGTGTAATCATGATTGTTTATAGTGATTGGTTTATTGAGGAGTGTAACTAAATATTGTCCATTTTCAATATCCACTTTTAATTCTGTAACTTGTGCTTCAATGTTCTTTGATGCATGATTAAAAACAAAAAAGAAAGTTACTATAACTAAAGCAAATGCTAAATATGCAAAATAATCAATGATTGCGCTTGTTAAAAAAGCTTTCTTATTCATTTTTTAGCCTCTTGGTGTTACAACATCTATTATCATGTGCATTACAGGATCTTTTGTTTTTTGGAGTAATTCTAATCTTTGATTATTTCTTTGTTTTCTCATTTCTAATATAGGTATTGTTTGAGTTAATCTTGTTTGTTCTAGTATTGATCCTGTTTGTCCTGCTATTGCTAATGCTTTTTGAATTTCGTTGATTTGTTTGTTTAATTCAATGTTTTTGTTAGTGATTCTTTGTTTTTCTTGTTTTACTAATTGATCAAAATCTTTTACAATTATCATGAATTGGAATTTTTCACTAAAATAATCTTCACTCCAGGTTAATGGTTTCCATTGATCGTATTTTTTCTTATTGTAAAAGAATTCTGAGAGAAGGTTTTGGTTTTCATCAAACAGACTTATATTGGCGCAGATTACATTGTTTTCTTCACCATAATATATTAAATTTTCAATTTGGTTTATTTTGTTAGGATCAAGTATGCCTTTATAAAAACGATTTATTTCCGGATCATAATATGACAGGCTGTTTACAATGTTGTTTGAAAATATGTATGGTCTTAGTTCATGTGTTTCAACATGTACATTAGTAAAGAATTTGATTAGGTAAATTATGGTAAATACAGCCACAACTAAAAAAATCATCCTCCAGGTATAGGATAAAAGGTTGTATGATAATAGTTGTGCCTTGCGTTTCATTTGAAAAATTCCTCTATTGTGTTTTTGAAAGCTTCAAGTGTTGAAGGATGGTTAATTAGTTCTTCTGTAAGTTCAAGATTAATTATAACTAAAGCATCGAGTTGGCTTGAATCTACAATGATTATGCTATCTTTGTTTAGATTATTAAAGATGAGTGATGCAAACTTTCTGCTTTCTTTATTTTTGACAATGGTTGCTTTGTTTTTTGTGTTTTTGCTTATTGTGAGATAAATGTCTGAGTCCTTTGTTGTGAATTCTATGCCAAGGTTTCTTGATTCTGAATATTGTTTTAGATTGTTACAGAATGATTCTATTTCTGATGCACATTTAAGATTAATCTTTTTTGGTATATTTGATGTTTTTACATTTTCATAGTAATATGATTTGGTTTTTCCACCTGTTTTTTCACTAACTATGAAATTGTTGCCTTGTTTTATGAAATGTATTGTGTTTTTGAATTTGCCTGGGTTTTTTAAATTGTAAATGTGGTTTTGGTTTGTTGCAAATGGAAATGTTATGTCTATCCCATATTGTTTGAATTTTTTGTTGTTAAGTGTGATTATCACATTGTTTGTTAAAACAGTGTTGAATTCAAGGTTAAGATCTTTTTTTGAAAGGAAATTAAAAAAAACGTTTGAGTTTATTCCTGACATTGTGTTCATTAAAAGTGCTGTGTCTCTTGTGAGGTATTCTGCTTCAAATAATTGATTTTCAACAATTGTGTTTACATAACGAAATAGTGCAAAACCTACAAAAAGGACTAGAAGTAGTTCAAAAACAAAGAAAAGTTGTTCTTGTATTTCTGATGTTCCTCTTTTTTTTAACATACTCTAAGAATTAGTTTATTGGTTTATATAATTTACGGCCAACTGATACTAATTGTATTGGCGTTTTTCTCGAGTTTAATGTTTTTTACTTCATCTTTTTCAAAGATAATTTGGTCTTTGATGATGAATACGAAGCCTTGGAATACTTCAGATTCTTTTATTGTTGTTTCGCAGTTTTCATCTTCACATAAACAAAGTACTTCTTCACTACATTTGTTTAATTGTATGCCTGGTTTGATGTAGTAAGGGATTGTTTTTTGGTTGGTGTCTTCTTTTATTATGTTTTCAATTTCTTCAATAAGGTTATCAAATGAACCTATTGTTGCTTGATCTGGGTTATCAGAAAATATGTTAAATAAACGTGCAATAAAGCCGTACATTGGTATTGCTATTATGATTAATAGGATAAGGCCTACAACAAACATTATCATATAATTAGTGTTAGCTTTTTTGGCAACACATTGGTTTTTGTTCATTACAATCTTTCCATCCATTTATTGGTGTTGAAAACTGTTCTCTTTCATCGTTTTCTAGACAACATTCACCATTTTTGTCAACAGAACAATCTCCACTTATTAATGTCATTCTGTTAGATTGGTCACTAAGTTCGTCTGTTTTCTGACTAAATATACCTGAAATCTTGGTCATTTGACCTGTGAAAATAAGAATTACCACAGTTAAAATAATAAGTGCTAAAGCAGCGTATATAATTGCACTGAAAGTCATTTCAAAGCCTTTCTTATTCATAAATATCACCCTTTTGTAAAAAATAGGATAAGCTAGTATTTAAAGATTATTGAAAAAAGAAAGAAAAAGAGATTATTCACCTTCTGTTGTTTCTGCTGTTTTACAACAAACTAATCCTGCATCAACATCATTAAAATTACCTAATAATTGTTCACCTTTTGCTGCATCACATTCTCCTGGTGTCATAACTTTACCAGAACATTTTGCACCTTCAGTTGCAGTACCAATATCTTTTGTAAATATACCCATTCTGCCTGTAAAGATAGCTACTAATATAACCAGAACGATTAGTGCTACAGCAGCTATAATAATGACATTAAGAGAAATTCCTTGTGCTTTTTTGTTCATATGATTCACCTCGTTTTGAATATTAATATTGAATTTATATGCTCTATTATATATAAATGTTTTGGAAATTTCAAATGTTTAAGCTGTTTAGGTTGGTTGTGGACATTTGGAGTCTTTGTAGCTATCTGTATAAATTTTATTTATTGTTTCAACATAATCAACATCAGCACCTTCTGTATCACAATCTAGGCCATTGTAGCCCCTTAAGGCAGCATTCCAACCATCATAAGTTTTGTATGTTTTTGCATGAGCTGGAATTTCACAATATTTATCAACAAGTTCTGAGTCAATACCATCTTTGTATGTTTCATATTTTTCTTTGAGTATATCAATTCCAACTAAGATGTTACAGTTTAAATCATAAATTTGGTTTAGGGATCCACATATTCTTTTGATTCTTTCTATGTGTTGGTTAACATTAATTTGCATGATTCCAATTGCAACAGGATTATCATCTTCATCATAATTTGTTAATATGTGATCTTTGTCACAGATAGTGTTGTCAGAATGGGTACATGTATAATCTGTGTTCTTGTTTTTGGTTTGGCAACAGTGTTTGAAACTGCTTTCTTGTTGTGTTAAAGCAAGTAATAAACCAGGCATTGGGTCTTGGTTGAGGTTATTTTCACAAACTTTGTTTAATATTATGTTTTTAGTGTTTAATTCTGCAATTACTGAAGTTATTGGTTCTTCACAAGGTTTGACCTCTTCTCCTGCAATTTCTAGTGATGATTTATCATGTGTTGCTTTGATGTTAATTGGGTCAAAACAAACTGCTTTTTCAGAAGGGATGTAATATAATCTTGCGTGTTTGCTTAGTTGGTAATAAATGCTTCCATCATCATCTCCTAATTTTGCACTTGCTTGTGCAAGTTGTTTTAATTGTGATCCACCCATACCATCTGGTTCATATTGATTTATGTAAAATTTATTTGTAACAGGATTTGGGATAAATTGATTATTAATTTTTACAAGAATACATAATTCACCGTTAATATCTGTTGGTCCTCCTGTGAAATCATCATCTGTGTATATTAAATTAAATTTTTTTGGTTCACCTGCTAAGTTGTATGCAACAAAATTTCCTTGAATGTTTTCTAAATTAAGTGTGTCAACAATGCAGATTTCTTGATCATTAAAATTAGTGTTTTCAAAGTTTTTGAATTTTTCAACAAGGTAATTATATTTGTCTTGTGATGTTATATCACAGGAGAAGTAATTATGATTTAATTCTGTTATTAGGACTCTTCCATCTTGGTTTATTAAGTAATTGTTTGGTTTGAGTGTAAATGTGGTTTCTTTGTTTGATAGGAATTCTAATGGTTTTGTGAATATGTTTGTGTCTTTGTAAATAAGAGAGATTTCACTATAAGTATATTCTTTGCCTGCTTTAATTTGAATATTATAATCTTCTGGTAATTGGATTTTTGATTGAGAGCATAAACAGTTTTGTTCGAATTGGTTTTCACAAGTATTGTATTGATTGTAAAATTCATTGAATTGAACTATTGCTTGTTTGAGTCCTGATTGAATATCACATGTTTTAGAATTACTGTATTTTTCTTTTAATATATCATCATTGAGGATTACATAGGTTTCTTGATCTTTTTTGTAAATTAATCCTGAGTAGGTTGATGGTGTTGATGATAAAAATGCTGATTTTTGAGTTACTTCTTGTGGAACACCACTTTTTGTTTCTTCTTCATGAGGCAAGTATACTACTTGAGTTTTTATTCCTTCAAAATCTATTTTAGGATCTTGGTATTTTATGTCAACTGGTTTGAATAAACTTATTCCTAATAAGTCTTTTTCATTGTTTGGGTTAAATAAACGTGAGAAAAAGCCTTTTTTTTCTTTGAAAACACTACCTATAAATCTTGCTTGTGGTATAAAATAATAATTTATTGAATTTTGATCTTCAAACCAAACAGTGTTTTCCATTAGTTTTATGTTTGTTTTTAAGTATGAAAAAAAGATTCCGTCTTCTTGTTTGATAAAGATTCTTCTATTGATTGGAAATCTTGCAAATGATGTTATTGGACATAGGCATTCTTTTTCATCAGAGTATTTACATGTTTCAATGTTGGTTACGAAGTTTGAGAAATCAAAAGGGACAATGTTTGTTTGTTGGTCTCTGATTTCAGTGGAAGGAATTCCTCCTTTGATTAATTTGGGTATGTTACCATATAAAGCTGTAGGTATTACAAAAATGATTATAACGACGAAAACTGCCACTATTATAACATTCCATGCAATTGCTTTTTTATTCATTTTCCAAAAGAAACTATGTTTTTGAATTTTTCAAAAAGACTTGTACTTTCTCCACCTAATGATTTAATTACCCAAATTAATATTAACATTAATACTACTGCTAGGATTAATAAACCAATAAAGTGCCAGCCAAGTTCAAAACCTTTTTTATTCATGATAACACCTCTTCACGTTCTTCTTTAAAAGGATCTTGACCAAGTGAATTACATTTTGCATTTAAATCTGCAAATTCATAAGGTACTAAATAAATTGCTGCAGAGTATTGATCTTTGTGTTCTGTCGCAATGTAAGAACCAATAGAACCTCCTGTTAATGCACCAGTTCCAAAACCAATTCCACCAGCTGCAATAGCTGTTGTTGCTGCTATGTTTACACCAGGTATTAGGTTTAATAAAATTATTCCACCTACTGCAGCTAGTCCTGTGCCAACAGCACCTGTGGTGCTAGTAATGCCAATTGATTTATAAAATTCACTTGCAGTGTTTTGTTTTGTGATCACAAAGATTGTTGAATAAGGTATTTGAGTTATTATTGGTTTTTCTTTATCAATTAATTCATTTAGCATTGATTCATCTGTTATGGATTTGCCTGTGAAATATTGATGATAAGTTTTTTCTTTGAAAGGAATTTTTTTCTCGACGAGATATTTACTCATTTTATTTATTTTTGGATATTCTTCCTTTGTTTTTTCATCAAAACTAACTATTGAACAGATTGCACAAACATTTTCTGTTTTCCAATCACTAAAAGCATTGAGTTTTCCTTCACCAAATTTCCACCAACAAGAATACATTTCATTTGCAAGAATCTTTTTGATATCATCTTGTTTTTCAATTTCTTGATTTTTTATTGTAATTTGTTTTGTTGGACATTCAATTTCTCTTGTTTCTGAACCCCATGGTTTTGTGAAACCACTTAAACCTGTTTCAACAAGGCCTGTTTTAGTTTTTGCATTTGCAATAACACTTGCTCTGCATTTTTCATCATCACCAATACCACCAATGTAATCACCAACATCTTTAACAAAGAAGGATAAGAAAATAAGTATTATTAATCCAAGTATAATCATCATTAATAATATTGTAGCTAAAGACTTTTTTTTTAACCTTGTAATGTGTCACACCCCAAACTTTGAACATTTTCATAAGGAACTACCATAACAAGTGTAGGATTATCTACTTTTTCAACTTCTGATTTACTACTAAATAAATTGCTTAATAAACCATTGTCAAAAGCTTGTGATAAATAGTTGTCAGTAAGTTGCCAGAAGATTACAGAGTATTCTTCTCCTTCAAGTAGAACAGGTTCAAAAAAAACATAACCTGGTTTTTCTTCTTCGTCGATAAAATAAAATTTGATTGCGTCAATAATCAAAACAGTTCCTGGAGGGACATAACTTCTTTCATCTTGAGAATATAATTTTTTTGTTTTTACATCCTCTACTATCCCAAGTATAAAAGGGTTTTCTTGATTATATAATGCCTTTTTGAGGAATTGGTAATAGGTTTTGTCCATTGTTGGTTTTGAGTATGTATCAAGGAAATTTATAAAATCATTTTTTTCTATAATTTTTCTATCATTGGATTCATAAAATTCTTTGTTTGGGATAGTAAATTTAGAACAAACAAAACAACCCACTTTTTCTTGTGTTTTGTAGCCGTGGAAAGGTTCGTATTGTCCTTCTCCAAATTGATACCAACAGTTTGACATTTGATCTGCTAAGAATACTTTGGTTTTGTTGATTTTTATTTCTGGTTCATGGTTTTTGTCTATTTTTGATTTTTTTAGGAAGGATTCATGGTTAATAAATTCTGTTTCGCATTCAAGACTACTTATATGTGTGAAACCTCGACTTTGGTCTCTAAGTATAACAGAAGATAAGCATGCTCCTGTACCACCTGATTCTGTTAAATAAGGAACAATTTTATCAGAAACAATCCATATAAAGAATCCTGCTGCAATTAATGCTATTATAATCATTGTTAAGTTTTGTGCACCAACTGCTCTTTTGTTTAGTTTCATGGTTTTGGTATTATGTTTGACATTATTTTGAATAGTATAAAAAAGATTATGATAACTACAATGATTATCACAATGTACATTGTTCCTATGGCCTTTTTGTTTGGTTTCATTTTAATGTGTATTATATGAGCTTGTTATTAAAAGTTTACTAATTACAAATGTTTAATCTTAAGATTAGGTCACCTAGGGCTGTGTTAATAGGTTGAATTGCTGATTTTGTATTAGGACTTGTACAGTCTGAAAACTTGAAAAAGGTTTGATTTTGAACTGAGATTGTTAAAGTGTAATCTGTTTTCCATTTATCAAGTGTTTCTTTGAGGATGTATTTTATTGTTTGGTTAATGAAATTACATGAATATTCTTCTGTGTTAAAGCAATACATGTCACCATTTGGAAATCCTTCAACACAATTTTGGATAACATCTGCTAATGGTGCATTATTACAGTCAGAAGTTGTTTTTATTAAGGAATTTAATATTTTTCCTGCTAATTGTGAATGTACAAATTCTTGTTCTGTTGTTGATTCTGGTCTTAATAAAACAAATTTTACAATGAATAACATTCCTAAAGCAAGTAAAAGTACTATTACTGCTAAACCCATTATTTCTGTTTGTGCCTTTCGTTTCATTTGTAAACAAACACCTCTAATATTGAAAATATGTAATTACTTGTTATAGCATCATATGATAAAACAGGTATTGGAACATAATGATATTGTAATTCTTCTTGATTTTCTTTGTTAGGATAATTATAAAAAGTTATGTTAACTCCATAAAGAGGATATACTGAGGTAAGTTGAATTTTGCTATACTTAAATTTGTCAAAATAATGTAATCTTGTTGAGGTATCTTGATTGATCAAGTTGCTTGTGATATTTAATTTTATTAAGTCAATACAATTTTCAATACCAATTATGTCTGTTGGGCATCTTGTTTCTGGTAGCATGGAAATGATTTGGCTAATCTTAATAACATCTTCACTAAATGATTCATCAACTTTTTGTGTATAAGTTGTTTTTTGTACTTTCATATAAAAAACTAAACCAAATACAATTAAAATTAGGAAAATGAAGAGTATTGCAATGTTTTCTCCCATCTTAACTTGTGCTTTGCGTTTCATTTTAATAAATTAATGGACAAGACCATTGTTGTAAAAGGTTATTGTCACCAGTTATTCCTCCTAAACGGTTTACATTGAGTTTGATTCTTTCAATATCACAATTATACAAATCGGGAAAATTCTTGTTACAGTTTTTTGTTTCATCAAGTATTGCTCTAAGATGATCTGTTTGGTAATATTGTTTACAATCTTCATTAACATTATTTATCAAATATTCTGTTCTTTTTAGAAAAATATCTGTAATATAAATATAATTTTCAAAAGCTTTTTTGATTATACAATTATATTTTTTGTAATTATTTGAGAAAATTGCACCATATAATGTAGCATCTCCAAGATAATGAGTTTGGTTTCCATCTGGAAAATTAACTTCACCATGAAAATCTCCTAATGGTTTGATCCAAATTGAATAATTATATTGAACAAAATTTGGTTCTTGTTCTGTGACAAAGACATAAAAAGTGTTTTCTTGTTTTAATCCAGGGGTTAAGTTAATTTCTTTGTTAACAAAATCTGGAATGTTTTCATATAAATCAAAAGCTTTGTCATAATAAAGGTTATCATAAATGAATAAATATTTTATACCTGAATCAATAATGTAAAGGAAATTTGATATTTTGTAAGGTAATTCCCAGGTTTCTGTCCACGTAATAAATTTTAGCGATGTTAATTTGTCTGGGCCAAACACAATTGCATTTTTGTAGCTTTTCCCTTCAATGTTTGAATCAGAAAACTTAAATTTATCACATTCGAAGATTAATCCTGATTTAGGTAGATTTATTACATTACTTGTTTTAACGCTTGATTCTAAACCTGATAAAATTAAGTCAAATTTGTTAAATACGTCTGCTTCTAAACCAAATTCTGAAGAAGTTCTTTGAAATTTAGTTATACCTGTAAAAAATAAGAGAATGACCACACCTGCAATTAATATAAATATCCAACTTGCTTGTATTTCAATTACTGCCTTTTTATTTGAAAGAAATCTTTGCACCATTTCCAACTCCTTCTAACTGTAAAGTGATTTTGTCATGAGAAATATTTGTGCAATCAAAATAAGGTGATTCCAATTTTATTAGTGGTCGATTGTTTTTGTGAATAAATATTGGTTTAAATCTTTCTTTTCCCATCAAAAAGATGTTCATGCTTACATTATCCTTAACACTATTTTTAATTAGTGGGTGGGAAATGGAATCAGAGTTAACATTTTCAATATCAACAAAACAAAGTTGATCATACAATTTAGGTGGGTTTAATGTTAATTCTTCTTTATTAATTGTGCTTGAAATCTTTTCAATGTTTGATTGAAGTTTTGTTGTAAATTCTATTAAAGTTACTTGTTCTGCTTGTGAATAAAAACCTTTTATTGCATTATAACCATATAATATTATGAATCCAACTACAATAAGGCCCATAATATAAATAAAAATTTGGCTTACCATTTGTGCTTTTTTTTGATATTTCATTTTTTATTTTTTTTATTTAATTTGGATAATTTTTTAAATTCATCTTTAACATTTTTTCCAGGTAATCTGTCAAAAATGTCTTTTTGTTTTTTCTGTGCTGGCCTAACAAAAATGTTTTTAATTTTATTTAATTTTTTGGTTGGTTTTGTTATTCTTTTGAGGATTGGTTTCTTTGTTTGTGTTATTTTTAGTTTTTTTGAAGGTGATGTTTTACCAAATACATCAAATAATTTTGACCTTTCTGTAACTTTCTTTTCTTTGGTTAATTTTTTTCTTTTTAACAATTGTAATGGTCTTTGTCTGGTTTTTGTTTTTGATTGTAATGGTTTTTTGATTGTAGTTCTTTTAATTATTTGTTGAGGTATTATTGTTTTTTTAGTAGTGGGTGAAGTCATTAATACTTTTTTCTTTCCAAAATATTTTTCATAACCCAAATAACCTCCTCCACCTAATATTGATAATGTGCCTAAAACTGAAACAATACCGGATAAAATGCTTCCTCCTTCGGGTTTTGAATTGGGATCATTTGGATCTGTACCTGCATCAATTTCTCTTTTATCATCAAATTTGTCCCCATCTGTATCTTCATTATTAGGATTTGTTGAATATTGATATTCTTCTATATTAAGAAGTCCTTCACCATCATTATCAAAGTATGCATCTTCTGGATTATTTGGGTCAAGATTATTTTGTGTTTCCCAAACATCAGGTATTCCATCTTGGTCAGTATCTACTTGTGATACTGAACAACCATCTTCATTTGCTAGTTCGTCAAAAGGTGTGTTTGGACATTTATCTTTATTATCTACAATACCATCACTATCAGAATCAATAGCTGGTGTTGAGTTTGGATCTGTTGGATCTGTTCCTTCACGGTATTCTTCATAATTAGTAGAACCATCATTATCAAGGTCTTCATCACGATCATTTGGGTCATATGGATCAAGATCATATAATTTTTCCCAATTATCAGGCATACCATCACCATCTGAATCTCTTTCTGAAGGTGCACAACCTTTGTTATTAACTTTGTCTGTCTCAGCTAAAGGGGTTCTTGGACATTCATCTTTGCAATTGTTAACATTGTCCTTATCTTCATCTAGTTGTGAGCACGAACAACCATTTTTAACAGCAACTTCATCACTTGGAGTGTTTGCACAATTGTCAGAATCATCTGCAATACCATCATTATCTGCATCATTTAACATTGCGTTTACATCAACATATTGAATTTCGGTTTTACAATTGTTAACAGTGTCACAAACTCTCCAACAAAAGTAAGTTGATTCAATTAGTGTAATTGGGCGATCATGATATTCTCTTGTTTCACTACATAAACCTTGAACAAGATTACTCCCATAAGTTCTTTCTGAATCATCACAACCAGGATTTCTATCATAACAATTAATTGTTATATTTACTCCATTTGTTATTTTTTTTGTTGTTATTGATGTTTCAGGAGGATTAGTATCTCTGCATTTATCATCTAATTTGTCAAGAGCTGTTATGTCTCTACTTTCTTCTATATCTCTATTCCAGATTCCTACTTTATTCATTGCAATTGCTCTAAAATGATATTTTTTACCTGGAGTTAAGTTTAAGTCGTCACCATTATTGTTTGTTTCAACTTCTGCTTCATAAGTATTATCTCCACGTGCAGTTGCTGTTATCCAACCAAAAATAAGATTATTTCCTTGGTAAAGTGAATAGTTGAAAGCACCTATACCTGATTCGTTGTCTTGAGCAGAAAATTCTGCTCTAACTCTCCATCTATTGTTTGATCTTTCACAAGTATAATCTTTTAAATCTTCATCAAAAATAACTTTTGAAGGTTCACTTAAATCAATAACAAGTGTAAAATCTTTAGTAACTTTTTCTCCTGCAGAAGAACAGGTTATGTTAAATTTGTGTGATCCTGCTGTAAAAGTTCCAATGTTAATAGAATGTTGTTTTGCTAGTGTAGTTGGAAATAATGTTTCAGTACTATTAAAAGTAAAGGAACATTTTGATCTTTTGTTTGTTGAAATATCTAAAGTAATATTTGTTTCTTTTGTAGGTGAAGGTGTGTTAACTTTAATGGTTAAACCAATTTGTGTGTTTACTGTAAGTGTTTTTTTAACAGGATTAGAAACAAGTCCTGCTAAGTTTTCACATGTAAAATAATAATCATAATTTTTTGTATCATTGGAAAAATCAAATTCTTTAGAATGTGTTTTAACAAAATTTTCTTGTTTGTAAGGGTTCCAGTTGTCAAACTTACTACCCATAGAAGAATAATTTATGTTTTGTGTTGAATATTTACATATGGCAAAATCATCTGTTGTTAGTGTTAGGTTTGTTCTAGCTCTATCATCAATGAGTTCAATTATAGGATTTGGATCAAAAATAGGTGTGAGTTTTGGGGCTGTGTTATCATAACTAATGTCAAAAATAACTGGTTGATTTTCGTTTATTCTGTTAAGTTCATCTTTACATTTAATATAAAGTTTTGATTCACGGATATTAAAGTTTGATATTTTGTGAGTGTAATTATTTGTTTGTGTAAAAAAAATCATTTCACTGTAGAGATAATTAGGATTAATTGCATATTTACATATTGCAATCTGAGATGTGTTAATTATAACGTCAAAAGGTAAGTGATCTGAAACACCAAACTTAGGTTGGTGTAGTTTTATGTTTATGAATGGTGCATTTATTGTAAATTTTAATATGTACTCATCTGCTATATTACCAAAAATATCTTTTGCTTCTAATTTAAATGTATGATTTCCATTTGATAAAGCATATATTGGGGTAAATTCAAATGTTTTGTTATCTTGTGTTGTTTGTGATAGTGCATAGCTTTCATTATTAAGATCATTTGTTAGGTTTTTGTTGATAATAATAACTTCTTCATCATAATATACTTTAATTGTTGGTGTAGATGTTTGGATTGTTAAAGCAGCACAATTAAGTATTAAAGAAAGTAATACAAAGATCCATATTATTTTTTTAAGTTTCATGTTAATTCTTATTCTATAATGCTTTGTTGAACTTGTGGTGGTTTTTTATCAAGGATAACTGAAATTGTTTTGTTTATTTCTTGAGTAGATGTCTTTTTTGCTCTTAATGTTACATATGTTTGTGTTTCTTCACCATCAATACCTGACAAAATGATATTTATATTAAAGTGATTATTATCATCTAAAACTGCTGTTTGTTCTTCTTTACATCCATGTTTATAATAAACTGATTCAATAGAAGAGTCTGTTGAAACAAAACCTTCAATAGTAATATCTCTATCATTTGTTTTGTAAGTAAGAGGTTCTTCTTCTAGTATATAATATTGATAACCTGGGTGAACAATAAAATCAGTTATGTTAATTCCTGATTCCCAAGTGTAAATTAAGATTGAAGTGTTTTTTGTTTTTGTGTTTCCAAGTGGGTCTGTGAAGGTTATATTAATTGGATAAGTTCCATCTTCAAATGTTTTAGGTATGTTCCAGTCATAATAATAAAGGTTTGAGTCTACTTTATCCATT
>CAYMBN010000003.1:36102-126321 GCA_964388715.1 uncultured Methanosarcinales archaeon | reverse complement strand
ACAGTATCACCAACCTTCAAACTACCTGTCTCAATCTTAATTTCTGCAACCTTAACCTTCTTATAGAAATTCTTTACAAAACCAACATATTGTTTTTGTTTTGTTGCAACAGAACCATATGCTTTAGTAAAATCATCATTTGTAGGAATTCCTAAATAAAAACCAGTATGAAATCCACGATTGTAAACAGTCTTCAATTTCTTTAAACCATTATCAATTATTTTTTTACTTAACTTCTTCGAATCAATAACTTTTCTATAAACAGAAGTAACAACTTTAACATATTCAGGACTTCTATTTCTGCCTTCAATCTTAAAAACATTCACACCACTCTCAACTAATTTATCAAGAACAGGCAATGCACACAAATCCTTGGGACTCAAAACATAATCTTTCCCTAATAAAAACTCATGTTTTTCTTCAATATCTTTAACAATATACTTTCTACGACACGGCTGTAAACATTCTCCTCGATTTGCAGATTTTCCAAAAACTTCTTGACTTAAAAAACATCTTCCTGAAACAGAAACACACATTGCACCATGAACAAAAGTTTCAATCTTAACCTTACTCTTCTTAACAATCTTTTTAATTTGTTCTAAACTTAACTCTCTTGCTAAATTAACACTTTCAATCATCTTAAACTTATTACACAAAACCCGCAACGATTCAAAACTACTAATTGAAGCTTGCGTTGAAACATGAATAGGAATTTTTAACTTCTCACATAACCCAATCACAGCAAAATCCCAACAAATAACAGCATCAACCTTACACCTTTTTGCTTCCTTCAACAACTTCACCAATTTAGAAATCTCATTCTCATAAACAATTGTATTAATGCAAAGATAAGCTTTAACCTTTTTCTTATGACACAAAGAAACAACTTTTCCTAACTCACCTAACTCAAAATTCTTTGCACCAGCTCGCATATTAAGACTCTTCACTCCAAAATAAACAGCATCAGCTCCAGAACTAATCGCAGCCCTTAAACTTACCCAATCTCCAGCAGGTGACAATAGTTTTGGTTTCATCCTAACCATCCTCTAACAAACTCAATCTCTTTTTTCATTAACTTAACATCTGCTGTTAAAAGGTGTGATTCGATCACAATAACAGCATCAAGACTTTTGATAGGTTTAATCTTTTTAAGTGTTTCGTCATCAGCAGTATGCATAAACCTATGCGTTTTCTTATCCTTACTTTCATCATAATGACTTAAATGAACATATTTTATATTCTTTGCTCCAATCAAATCAATATATTTCTGAACCTCATTCTTTGCATGTGTCACATCAAGAAGAAAATTAAATCTTTCTAACTCATCTAGTTTTCTTTTAAAAATATCAATGCTTCCTTTTTTCAAAATTGTATTTTCAATTGTAAGAGAAATATCTTCAGAAAAAACAGTAGGATCAATGACATTATAATAATGAAAATTAATATTTTTTGCACCGATTAAGCCAGCTATATAATACAATTTACCAAGAACTTTTGCTGTTGAACTATCATCTCTCTTATAAGCAAACCTAAGACTTTCACCTGGCTCAGTAGTTTTATTTCTAATAGGAGCATGAATTGTATTATGAGAAAAACCTCTCAAAATTTCAACACTCTCTGGACTTAATCTCTCGTTTAACATTTCAATATCATCTAAATAAGTAATTTCAACCCCATCAATAGGAAGATCTCTACATAACTTCACTGCTTTATCTACTGTGAAACCATTCTCAGTATGATAATTCCCGGTTGAAAAAACAATTAACTTACTCATTCTAACCTCAAATGTTTATAAGATGATTTTAACACTCCTGAAATAAAAAATATTATTCCAGGATCAACATGACCAGTATAAATCCATTTTATTCTTGGTTTACCTAATGCTTCATTAAGTTTTTCAGCACTGTTAAACCCTAACACAGTATCATATATACCATTAACCATGAACACATTTTCACTATCTTTTCTAGTTGCTTGTTCACTTGGATCATATTCCTTAATATAGACAAGGGTTTCTTTAGCTCTATGAGATGTTTCTTTTAGTAAGTTTTTATTTGCACCAGCCATAATATAAACTTGTTTTATTATTCTTTCATCTTTCTGTGCAGCTAAACATGCTAATATCCCACCCCAACTAACACCCAATATATCAATTCTATGTGTAGGAAAATCTTTTTGCAATTTATCAATAACTAATTTGGTCTCATCTAAAAACATTTGAATGGCTTTAATTGAATACTTTGTTTGATGTTCTTCTTTTCTTTCACCACAATAAGGCATTGGAACTAATAAACAAGGAATATGTCTTTGGGTTAAATAATCTGCAAAAAGATAATTAAAATTAAATCCTCGACTCTGTTTGTCTGGAATAACCACTATTTGTTCTGAATTATTTTCTGGTATCATTAATAAGCAATCTAAAGATTCTCTTTTTATTGGTACAGAATAACTTCCACCTTTTACACTAACATCCCCTTTTTTATTATCACAAAAAAAACCATGAGCAAATTTTTCAAGGGGAACTAAAATTCCTTCTCTGCTAAAATACTGTTCATAATATTGAGGTATCATTCTATATCATTAATATTAATAATTACTTTACTTACTTCATCATCTAATCCTATCCGAGGACATGCAGTGTTTACCCAACATTCAACAAATGGAAAGTTTTCCAATTGATTAAAGTCAAGTGTATCACAAACAAATAAATAAAAATTTTTATCACCAAACCTCTTTTCCAACTCCATTGCATCTTTCATTCGGTTCTGCCCAGGCTTTGTACTTACAATAATTCCAATCTCTTTTGAAGAATGGAACTTAACTAAGCCAACCTTTACCCTCTTTTTTATTTTTTCAACCTCTTTTGTATTTAATTTAGAAAAAGTTTTACTAAAAGGATTAAAAACAAAAACATCTTTCTCATTGTAAAACATTAGTGCTCTTGGATGAAACATCCCATCACCAATGTATAAAAAAGCATCAACATCTTTCTGAAACTTCTTAATACTACAACCAAGTATCTGTCCATCATACTGACAATGCTCACCTTTAATCAAAATAACATCTTTCCCTTTTAATTGCTTTTTAACATCATCAATACAACCAACAAACTGCACAGAAGTACATAATCCAATCTTCTGCGGCAACTGACTAACCAATTCCTGTGGCAACTCAATCTTTCCTTCATACCTTCCTTCTATGAATAATGTCTTCATAAAACCTAAAAATCCGCTTTTATTTATAAAACTTTAGCACAATTAAATTTATTAACTACCACTAACCTCCACTAAATATGAACCCGCCAGATAAGCTAATTGTAGTAGGAGTCTTCTATAGATTCAATGATGGTAAACTTGAATATCTCGTAGAAAAAAGAAAAGATGATGAAGAACACTATAAAAACCAAATTGCCTTACCAGGTGGTCATCTAAAAAAAGGTTTTGAACCAGTACACACAGGAATAAAAAGAGAAATGCGTGAAGAGATAAAAACAGAAGATGGCACTGGAATAAGATTACTAAACTACTTCTGCCTAGGCAACTTTTATTATGAAAAAGATGGTTGCAGAGCACTAGCTTTCGCAATAAAAGATTGGATTGGTGATATCCATCACACAGATGAAGGTGAATGTCTTTATTGGGCTGACAGTAAAGATGACCTTTCTCTTAAACTCGGCAAAGATGTCATAACTAAATTAGAAGAAGTTCTTGGAAGATAAAATGCCCCGTCCGAGACTTTCAATCCGTAGGATTGAACCTTGTTGGAATTTGAACTCGAGTCTTTGCCTCGAAAGGGCAAAATGATTGGCCGGGCTACACCAACGGGGCGTATTTGACTCCGGTTGTGAAACAACTAGGAGTCTTATTTTGCGTGTGAACTGAGCGTAACCAGTTCCCGCGGCTACAACAACACGCATATAGATTAGATTTTCTATTTTCATTTATAAATCTTTGTTTTTTTCAAGAAGAATTTACTTTCCAAACCAACCCATGATTTTCAGAACAAGTTTAGCAAACCACATCTTAACTTTCAAACCAAATCTAGTAGCCTTAAATTCAATCTCTTCCTCATCAAAAGCTTCTCTAAATGTTGTAATTTGATCCTCTGATTCAACTATTTCATTTATTGTTTTTTCATCTGTCTGAATATTTAATGTTGCATTTTCTATACTTCCATTAACCATTTCAACTACAACACCTTCTTCAGTAATAATTCCAACAATATTAACTTCACCACTTTCTCTTGTAATATTCAGGTTAATCCTTTCATTACCAAACACTGTCTTAGCATAATCAGGCATATATTCAACATTTTTATTAAAAGAAGTTTTTGTATCATCAAGATTATTAACCATATCATCAACAGCAACACCAGAATAAACTGCAAAACCAGTATAAGGTGTTTCATGATAATCAATAGCAATCATAGTAAAACATAATAGAACAATAAGTGTAGCCAACATAACCCTAATCTTTTTTAGTATCACCAATATACACCTTTTAATATGATTATAGAAATAGTAATATTTAAAACTATCGGATATATATCAAAAAAAGAAAATTATTTCTGTTTAAAAATATAAGCAGCAATAATCAAACATATTCCTAATATGATTGCAGGAGTTGTGAAATGATAATGTACAACATCTTTCTCAATTATCTGAAACTCATGACATTGAAAATCACTACCACAATAATGTTCTTTCCCACAATCATTATTATGGTCACATTGTCTATTACCAATCTTAATAAGCCATCCAATTACAATTATAACTATTAAAATGATCAATATTACCAAAGCTGCACTTGCTCGTTTGTTTTTCATTGTGATATCCTCTCTATCAATCACCTACTTTTTTAAAAATAATAAGAAAATTATCTTTTCTTTTTCTTCTTTTTCTTAATCTCTTTATCAAGCTTTAACTTGTCTAGCAATTCCTTATACCTGTTCCTGATTGTAACTTCAGTTACTCCTGCAACGTCTGCAACCTCTCTTTGCGTTCTTTTTTCCCCGTTAATCAACGCAGCAACATATAATGCAGCAGCTGCAATTCCAGTAGGACCTCTACCAGATGTTAACTCAGCTTTTTGCGCTTTTTCTAAAATTTCAACACTTTTTGATTGTGTTTCAGCACTTAGCTTTAATGCAGATGCAAACCTTGCAATATAATCAGCAGGATTTGAAGGTAATATTGTAATTCCAAGCTCTCTTGTAACAAATCTGTATGTACGACCGATCTCTTTCTTTTCAATACCACTAGCTTCTGATAATTCATCTAATGTTCTAGGAACATCATGTCTTCTACAAGCAGCATATAATGCACCTGCAACAACACTTTCCATAGAACGACCTCTAACAAGTCCTCTTTGTACAGCTAATGTATAGATTCTAGCAGATTCTTCTTCAACAGATTTAGGTAATTTTAAAAATGAACTAACTCTTTTTAATTCAGCCAGAGCTAATTTAAGATTTCTTTCAATTGCAGTACTAATCCTATACTGCCACTTCCTTAATCTAAAGAATTTGTTTCTATTCTTAGCACCAAGCTTAAACAAATCACCTTTCTGACCAACCTCTGTTCCAAGACCTTGATCATATTGAGTATAAGTCATAGGTGCTCCTGTTCTTTTTCTTTTATCACCAGATTCAGAATCAAATTCACGCCATTCTTGGCCAAAATCAACCATTTTATCTTCTATAACAAGACCACAATCTTTACAAATAACTTCTCCTTTTTCCTTGTTCCAGAATAGGTTAATTCCACCACATTCAGGACATTTTTTTACATATTCAGCCATGAGAGTCTCACCTTTATTTTAAGTTATTATCTTATTACCCCCATTTTGATATAACAATAAATTTATATAGTAAATCACGTTACTAGTATTTAAACCTTTCGGTTTTCTCACACCTTTTTCAGACGATAATCCACCAAACTACCAATTTCTAGTATCTAAGCTGATGTAATTAAAAACTCTATTTTCCAAAACAACAAAAATTTTAAACAAAACAACAGACATTAGTAAAAATGAACACAATCCTACTCTGGCTCATATTCTTGATAATTGACTTATCTCTGATCCTAATTTTATACAGACTTTATGGTAAACTTGGTTTATACACAGCAATAATCATCAGCATAATCGCTGCCAACATCCAAGTTATCAAGACAGTTAACATCTTAGGTATGGTTGTAACCCTTGGAAACGTCCTTTATGGCAGTATTTTCCTTGCCACAGACCTTTTATCAGAGCTTTACGGCAAAGCAGAGGCAAAAAAAGGAGTTTGGTTAGGTTTCTACGCAATGATATTCTTTCTGATCATGATGCAGATTTCACTTTTATTTACTCCAGACCCAAGCGACTTTAGTCAACCACATCTAAAAGCACTCTTCACACCAATGTTTAGAATAGTAGCTGGTAGTTTAGTTGCATACTTAATCAGCCAATTCCATGATGTCTGGGCATTCCTTTTCTGGAAAAAAGTCACTAACGGAAAACACCTCTGGATAAGAAACAACTTATCAACATTAACAAGCCAATTAATAGACTCAGTACTTTTCTGTTCAATAGCATTCTTAGGAATTTGGCCAATGAATGTTTGGTTCCAAGTACTTATAACAACTTACATAATGAAACTATTTGTTGCAATAATTGACACTCCATTCTTATACCTAGGAAGAATGATCGGTAAGAAATATTATATTAAACAATAATTATATAAACTATTAAGTAATTATTTATCTAAAAACAGGTGATATAATGCTTGACATAAACATTATTCGTAACAATCCAAAAATACTTGAAAACGATCTTAAAAAAAGAAAAGATACTGAAAAACTTAAACTTCTAAAAGAATTAATAAAAAACGATACAGAATATAGAAAACTTCTTTACTCATTGCAAGAATCAAAACATAAAAAAAATACAATCACAAAAGAAATTGCTGAACTAAAAAAACAAGGTAAAAGTATTACCAACAAAATCAAAGAACTAAAAAACCTTCCAAAAAAGATTCAAACAGCAGAAAAGAAAGTTAATCATCTAAAAAAAGAAATTTATCTTGCACTTATGCAATTACCAAACATCATGCATAAAAGTGTTCCTTATGGAAAAGATGAAACAGAAAACAAAGCAGTAAAAAAACATGGCAAAGTAAAAAAACTAAGTTTTCCAGTAAAATCACATGGTGAAATTGGTGAAGAACTTGGAATTCTTGATTTCAAAAACGCAGCTAAAGTTGCAGGAAGAGGATTCTCATTCCACGTCGGAGATTTTGCATTATTAAACAGAGCACTTGTCCAATTCACAGTCGACTTTTTAGTCAAAAAAGGTTTCACTTATATTGAACCACCTTACATGATAAACAAAAGAGTTGTTGATGGTGTTACTGATTACGAATTTTTCAAAGATATGATTTACAAAGTTGAAGACGAAGATTTACATCTGATTGCAACAAGTGAACATCCAATGATGGGATTGTTTATGAACGAAACAATTCCTGAAGATAAACTACCAATCAAACTTTGTTCATATAGTGTTTGTTTTAGAAAAGAAATTGGCTCACATGGTGTAGACGAAAAAGGAATTTTCCGTGCACATCAATTTCATAAAGTCGAACAAATTATAATTTGTAAACCAGAAGACTCATGGAAGTTCCATGAAGAATTAATTAAAAACACTGAAGATATCCATAAAAAACTTGAAACACCTTTCAGAGTTGTCAATATTTGTACAGGTGATTTAGGAATTGTAGCAGCAAAAAAATATGATTTAGAAACATGGTCACCAAGAAAAAATAAATATATTGAAGCAGGTTCATGTTCAAATTGTACTGATTATCAATGTAGAAGATTAAACATCCGTTTTGGAAAACCAGGAATGCCAAACAATCCATTTGCACATTCATTAAATTCAACAGCAGTTGCAACCTCAAGAACATTAGTAAGTATTCTTGAATGTTTCCAACAAAAAGATGGTTCAGTAAAAATCCCAAAAGCATTGCAACCATACATGTATGGTAAAAAAATCATAAAGAAAAATGACTAAAATATCCAGTTGGGCATTCATAATAATTGGAGCATTTGTTGCAGCGTTTTCTTACTTCTCAAAAAATACACAACTAAAAATGTTCATTTACATAGGAATAGCAATGGTTGCATTCGGCATTGTAAAACATCTCATAATGCGATTCACTGGACTAGATGAAAGGATTAAAAAAAAGAAACAAAAAATAAAAACAGAAACACCAGGCAGTTGTCCAAAATGTCATTTCCCAACCAAGAAATTCTTTAATTACTGTCCTAATTGTGCTTTAAGATTGAGATGATTTTTATTTAGGTTTTCCCCTTTTTCTAAGATTAAACTGCTCCCAACTCAAATTACATGCATAAATTAAACAATTTGAATCTTTTATAGCTTGAATAGCATGTTCTTGATCACCATTTGCAATAAGATATAAAGTAAACCCACTTTGTTTATGTGCTACCAAATTATTCATTTCTAAGAACTCTGATATTCTCTTAAAATACTCATCTTTCATCTCATCAAACTTTTCAGGTTCTAATTTGTATCTTCTTTGAAACTTCCATCGTGCGTGTTTCATTTCCTTTCTAATCAGATCAAGATAAACTGCATTTTCCAAATTTAATCTATCAGTTACCCCCTTATACACATCAGAAATTACTCCACTAAAATTGGGATTAGAAAAATAATGTTCATAATCTTCAAATGCAGAACTAAATTTCTCATAAAGTTCATAAAGATCAGAATCCTTTTGTTGAAGTTCTTCCAACGAAAGAGATTTCTCTCTTTTATCTACTCTGGCCCTAATATACCCTTGCTCTCTAAATTCTCTTAAAATTTCAATTTCAGGATTAACCAATTCACACAGATTTAAACATTTAAAATCATCAGGATTATCATTATATCCACCATTAAATAATTCATTTTTTCTTCTAGTTGCAGTTCTTCTTTTAATACCAACACTACTCCTTAAAATACTTGCATATTCTTTTTGTTTTAACCCAGTACCAAATTTTTCCTTCATACGATCAAGTTTTTCAAAAAATTTATTTGCACTATTAATAACTCTCTTCATTCTCCAATGGAGACGTCTTGTTCTTACTTCTTTTTCTTTATCCTCAATTATTTTTTCAACAAGAGAATCAAAATCACTTTCTTGCACTTCACATAACCCTAAACTTTTGTTATATATTCCTTCAAAAAATTCAATATTATACCTATCAAAGAATACATCCTTTAGAATATTTTCTAAGTATCTTGTATAAACTAATTGATTTCTTTGATGAACAGCTACACCAGGATCATTTTCCACATTAAAAAGAGCTTTTTCTTTATAATACTCTGGAGAAGTTTCATCTATATCATAAAAACCATCTTCATCTTCAATAATAAGATTCCTTCTGACACTGTGATCTTCAAGTATTTTTTTATATTCAGGAAATTTATTTAAAATAAGACCTCTAAAACAGTCAACAATTGGAATATAAACAGCAATAGTATTCTCAGGAGCAGATACTCTTTCCAAAGTTTTTTTCCTCTTTACTTTTTTATTTTTACCTTTATCTTCTTCAATCTCACACCACAAATGTTTTTGAAATCCTAACCAACTTCCCAAATATGATTTAAAACCACTATCCATTCTCTTCATATAAATTTGTTTTCTTCTAGTTACATATGATTCTTTATGCTTTTTTCCACCAAGGAAATAAATCCTATCCCATGTTTCTTTCATTGATCTAACAGAGTGTATAATATCACTCAAACTGTAACTAGTCACTTCATGTATATTTATTATTGGTATAAGAAAACTTGAAAGATTCCTTTCAAACCAAGTTGTATTCATAACATCAGCAATCTGATAATATAATAATTCTCTTCTTGATTTATGATCACCAAGTTCTGCTAAGTAATTTAATGGACTAATATCTTCATGACTAATTGCTTTAACACCTTTTCGAGTAATATTTATCTTTTTTCCATTAACTTCAATCTCAATATCAGGTAGTTGTAATCCTAAATAGTTAGCAAGATATTTTAATGAGTGTTCTAGTTTATACTTCCCTAGTTCAGGAAAGATATTTTTCATTATATCCAAGGTATCTAAATAAATTCTTCCAGCAAGATGTACTCTTCTATTAAATTCACTCTTGCCATATGTTCTAGGTGCTTCCCCATGTTTACCAATTTGCCATCCAGTATCACTAATTCTTTCAGTATCTTGTTCTTTCTTTTTTGGAACATCAAAAGAAGCATTATGATAACAATGATTAAAAGAATTACGTCTTATTTCTTCTGCAGTTGTTGCTTCACCCATCCTAACTTGCTCAAAATGTGTTTTAATATCATGTCCTATTTGCCATCTTTGATCAACATCCATATTTCTAAAAAAATTATTTATTTTTACTGTTTCAACAGAAATTCTTACTTTTTCCTTAATCCTTTCTTCTTCTTTTGGTGTTATAGCATAAGGATCAACTCCTTTAATTTTCAAACGATTAATACCATTCTTCAATTTTTCAACACAATTTCTGTATAAATTATTAATTTGATTATCCTTTAACACACAAGATTCCTCAAACTTAGAATAATCAACACTATCAACTCTGAATTCCTTAAAAACAGACCTTCTATCTTTGTATCTGTAAAGTTTTCCTAAAAACTCTTCATATTTTTCATCTACTTTAGCACTACTTAACTCATGAGATATAATATCAAAGTCAACTACTACTTCTTCACCATTTAAGTATCTCATTGTTGCTTTTATATTTCTAATTTCTTCATTATTCAAAGTAGTACCATATACAGTATGTACTTGCCCTGAATACTTTCCATCCTTAAACCACAACATCCCATCATGAGTTATACATTCTTTCCTCTGCTTGAAAGCTTTTTTCATTATATCTTTTAACTCGTTGTATGACTTACCAAAAAAACCTTTACAACTTTCAAAACTCCACTTTCCTGATAAGTCTAACAACCTAGCAATATGACGATCAGGAATCCCCCATTCTTTATCTTGAGAAGGAGTAAAATATCTTGTTTCAATATCTTCAACAAGTGTTGTCCAATCAATTATTTCATGACAAGAATCTTCTGTCCTTCTAACACCATAAATGTAAAAATCTCCTTTATCATCTTGTCTCAGAATATTTAGATGCAATTTCAACATAAAAATATCATCATCAATTTCAGAAACCCCATAATCATTCTCTTTCAATAGATTATCTAATTGTTCTTTTGCTTCACTAATCATCATTGACTCATCCTCGTCTGATTGAAGAAGATCTTCAATACTTGATTGTAATTCAAAAACTCGTCTTAAACTTGGAAGTTCAATTTCCACTCCTCTATGTAAAATTCCAATATCCCACATTAAAGATTTCCTTTTATTTGTGTCAATATCTTCAGGAACAGGAGAACAAAAATGTCCAACTGTTTTATCATCAGAACGAAAACTAATAAAGTAATTACTTTTTTTATCTTTAGTTCTTACTTCAATTGCATCATTAATTATCAAACTCATTTTAATAAAGACCTAAACGTTGAGCAGTTTTTGCTTCAAGATATAAAAGATAATCCTCTGCTTCTTGCCAACTTAACCTATCTTTTTCAGATTTATTTCTTCCACAAACATTAAAATATACTGCAAATTCATGTTGAGTTCCACTCATATTGTAAGAAAAATCATCTTCACTTTCAAGATGTTGAATATTCACTCTTGCATATAAAGTATTATCTTCCACATATTTAACATAATTTTTCCATGTTTCTTTTTTTTTCCTAGATCCATGGGTAATTCTTTCTCCTCTTTCAAATCTCACTAATTCTCCAAGAGTATTTGTATTTACACTATAATACTCATTTAATTTAGAAACAATAACCACAACAGCACGATCTGGTGTTCTTTCTCCAGGTGGTCCTGTTAAAGGAACTATAATCCCACCAGGTATTTTCTTCATATGTCTTGGAAGCGGATTCTTACGTATCATACAAATTACAAAACAAATCACCCATTTATAAATCTTTCTATTATTTAACCACTAACAAGTAACTAAGAATTAAATCAAAACAGCATTCACAGTTCCATCTTGTCCTGGTCGAGAAGTTACTCTTGCTTTGCCTTTTTCAGTTTCAACAATCGCACCTTTTGTCACAATGTTTCGTCTAACAAAATGTCTGTTTGCAACATTCTCAATAACATTCTTGATTTTAACCTTTTCAATCTTTTTTGTTTTAGGATCTGCAAGATTAGCAATAAGTGTTGACAATAATTTAACTTTTTTATTTTTACCTAATGTTCTTACATTTTTAGCTTTTCTTTCAGCTAATTTAGTACGAGAAGGAAGTCTACCCATGTCATACTTTTTCTTTTTTCTGTAAGCTTTATATCTAGCACCTGTCTGACTTCTTTTAGACTTGTGTTGTATAATGACCATTTTATCCTCTAAAGATAATCAGTTATTTAAATATGTTTTGTTTTTATATAGTAACATTTAAATATATCCTCAGACTTTTCAAAGATATTATACGAGGGGTTTACAAAATGGAAACATCAAGACCATTAGACGCATTAAACAATGCAAGAAATAAGAGAGTTATTGTAGAACTTAAGAACCACAAACAATTCATTGGAAACTTAAAAGCATTTGATATACATATCAATGTTGTTCTCGATGATGCAGAAGAAAAAGTTGACGGTGAAACAAAAAGAAAATTAGGCACAGTATTTATCAGAGGAGACACAATAATCCTAATTTCTCCAGCATAAAGTGAACCAAAATGGCAAAAGGAACAGCATCTATGGGTAAAAAATCTGGTAAAAAAACCCATATAATTTGTAGACGTTGTGGTCGACACACATACCACAAAAGAAAAAAGAAATGTGCAAGTTGTGGTTATGGTAAAACTTCTAAAGTAAGAACATACAAGTGGCAGACTAAAAAATAATTACCAAATAGATAATTTTTTAAATAATCTCTTTCTTTAATACCTATTATGCGGAGTTGCCGGAGTGGTCAAACGGGATAGGCTTAGGCATCTCATGTGCAAAGCATTATCACAAGATTTGAAGACACCTATTGGCTTAGTGCCTACGCAGGTTCGAACCCTGCATTCCGCATCATATTCTTAGTAGTTCGTTGGACTTTTGCGTAGCAAAATGTCCAACTTAAATGCATTTCGATCAAACATTTTTTTGCCGAGTAGAGCGAGGCAACAAAAAGGTTTGCGTAGCTTCATAACCCTGCATTCCGCATCATATTCTTCTCAATTATCGTTCCGTGAGCATTTCAAACACTATTTTTACTAAAAATTAACATATTACTTTATCATATCCTGCCTATCACTCTACCCATCAAATCCAGACACTACAGCCCTTCTACCATCATTTTTCAGGGGTCAAAATACACCCAAAAAACACACTTCTCTACTCTAAAATGATAACGCCCTAATTCCATTAAATTCACCCACTACAACCAAAATCAGCATTATTTTACCAATAAAAACACCCTAATTTACTAAACTTTTATAAAACAATTTCCTTCTTTTTAATGTAAGTAACTAGAGTGACAAGTCTAAAAAATAGAGGAAACACATACTCAAAAAAAATGAGGCCTTCACAATCAAGGTCAATCTTATTGCGGTTATAACTGCAATAAAAAATTAAGATAAGCCCACACAAAACATAAACACGGAGGTGTTTAGATAATGGATGTAAAAAAAGCAATAAAAAAAGTGGTTGCACTGGGTGCAGGAGCTTTTATGGTAGGTGCTACAATGATGGGAGCTTTAGCTGCCGCAGACCTAGCAAACTATCCAGCGCCATTTATTACAGACGACATGAAGTTTGACGCTTTAATGGTCGTTGGCGACAAAGCAGCTGCAGAAGATGTAATTGGTATTACAGACATTGCAATGAGTCTGCAATATGCAATGAAAAAATCCACAGTTGTCTCAACAGGAACAACAAGTTCTGCTGTTGTAGCAAGTGGCGGTGAATCACACAAAGTAGAGCAAACATCTAACAAATTAAATGTTGGAGATGCTATAACAAACGTGTCAGTTGTTGCAATTGATGGTGATGACTTACCAACTGCATTAGCAGACGGTACATACACCAACACACAAAGCAATGACTATGGATACGAACAAAAGATCGTATTCTACCCAGGTAGAGCATTAGATATGTTTGCTGATTCTGACTACGACGATAAAGAACCTACAATGGGTTTCAGAGTAGCTAGAAACAGTGCTTTGCTAAACTATACACTTGATTTTACAAAAAGTGCTATTAGTGCAAACGCAACAGCAAGTGCTACAGATGTAACATATTTCAAAAATACCAAGATTGAAATGCTTGGTAAAACATATGACATCGTAGACGCAGACGCAAGCGGTAATGGTAAAGCAAACGTTGATAAACTACAATTAATGGGTGGAGCACTAAGCACAATAATGGAAGAAGGAGAAGAAAAAACCTTCACAGTAAACGAAAAAGAATACAAAGTTAAAGTATCCTATCTAGGTGGTACAACTCCAGAAGCTAAGTTCATTGTTGATGGCGAAGTAACCGACGCTATTACAGAAGGTAACACTGACAAATTAACAGATGGAACCGAAATTGGTGTTAAGGAAATCTTAATCCAAAACTTAGCAGGAGAAGTTGACAAAGTTGAGTTCTACATTGGTGCTGAAAAAGTTACCATTGAACACAAAGATAAAATAGAACTTGGTGGAGAAGATGTTGATTCAATTACATGCGACATTAACGCAACAGTAAGTGGATCATCTAACACAGAGATGGCATACATAAGACTAACATGGACACCTGATGAAGATTTATTCATCACAGAAGAGTCCAGTGCAGAATTCCCTGGACTAGGTGGATTTAAACTTTCATACGAAGGTTTAACAAGACCAGGTTCAGAAATAATAACAGTTGAAAACAGTGGAAACGAAGAACTACAACTAACAGTTCCAATTAAATCTGGTGAAGCAACAATCAAGCTACTTGGTAGCAACGGTACAAGCGGATTCGACACATTAGGTGGAGATGACCATACCGACGAAAGATTGTTAACAAGTTTAGATGGTGGAAGAGTTACTTGGAATGAAAGTTATGAAGCATTACCTGTAACCTACTATGATGGTTCAAACACAGGAGAAACATATCTTGTTGAAGTAACCAAAATAGATGACACAGATGGTGCAACATTCAAAGACCTTGTTACAGGAACCAAATGGGAAAACAAAAAAGCTGGATCATTTACAATTGGAAGCGCAACATTAACATTAGCTAACCTTAATGAAACACTAGCAGAAATGAACATTACACCAGGAACAAACACATACTTTGATAGAGTGATTACAGAAGAAGGTATGATGATTTATCTACCTGTAGAAAACACAACAATGCCACAAAGCACAGCAAACAGAAGCCATATTAACACAACAGGTACAGACCCTGCTACATGGGTATTGTATATGGCAGAAGAAAACAAAGATGGTTCCCTAGGAAGTGGACAGTGGATTAATGTAACACTTGGACACGCAAGTAACAAAGTACAAGTTAACAGCTTTGCAACTTTGTTCTCAGGAACATCAGCAACTTTAACAAGTTACGAAATCGGTACAACAAAAGAATATATTTCTTATGTAAAATCCGATTTAGCAACAAAGATCAACTACGACACAGATCCAGACCAAGACACCTTGGTAATTGACTATGCTGGTGACGAAGTCTATGGTAACTTCTATATATCTGACACAGCAGTTGCATTTGAACAAACTGAATCTGCTGGAGAAGGAGCAGTTACAAGTGAAGAACTAATAAAAATCAATGTTGGAGCTGTAAAGTTAGCTAGTGACTTAGAAGGCAAAGAAAAAGAAAGCAACGTTATCTTAGTTGGTGGTCCATGTGCTAACCCAGTTGCTGCAGTTTGGCTAGGCAATCCTGAAGATTGTGCTGCTGGATTTGAAGCAGGAAAAGCTAAGATTAAGTTAATGGAAGACGAAACAAGCGGCAAAGTAGCTTTACTTGTTGCTGGTTACGGTGCAAAAGACACACAAAGAGCTTCCAAAGTTGTTGCTGAATACGACAGCCATACAGATAACTTCAAAGGCGCTGAACTAGAAGTTGTTACTACAAGCGATGCAGACATCGCTATTAGTGCACCAGCTGCTGAAGAAGCTGCTGCTGAATAAAACTAAGGAAATTTTTTTCCTTTCTTTTTTTTATTTTTTTAAAAAAAACATTATCTTATAATATCACACACTAATATGATTTCTACCCATCAAATCCAGACACTACAGCCCTTCTACCACCATTTTTCAGGGGTCAAAAAACACCCAAAAAACACACTTCTCTACTCTAAAATGATAACGCCCTAATTCCATTAAATTCACCCACTACAACCAAAATCAGCATTATTTTACCAATAAAAACACCCTAATTTACTAAACTTTTATAAAACAATTTCCTTCTTTTTAATGTAAGTAACTAGAGTGACAAGTCTAAAAAATAGAGGAAACACATACTCAAAAAAAATGAGGCCTTCACAATCAAGGTCAATCTTATTGCGGTTATAACTGCAATAAAAAATTAAGATAAGCCCACACAAAACATAAACACGGAGGTGTTTAGATAATGGATGTAAAAAAAGCAATAAAAAAAGTGGTTGCACTGGGTGCAGGAGCTTTTATGGTAGGTGCTACAATGATGGGAGCTTTAGCTGCCGCAGACCTAGCAAACTATCCAGCGCCATTTATTACAGACGACATGAAGTTTGACGCTTTAATGGTCGTTGGCGACAAAGCAGCTGCAGAAGATGTAATTGGTATTACAGACATTGCAATGAGTCTGCAATATGCAATGAAAAAATCCACAGTTGTCTCAACAGGAACAACAAGTTCTGCTGTTGTAGCAAGTGGCGGTGAATCACACAAAGTAGAGCAAACATCTAACAAATTAAATGTTGGAGATGCTATAACAAACGTGTCAGTTGTTGCAATTGATGGTGATGACTTACCAACTGCATTAGCAGACGGTACATACACCAACACACAAAGCAATGACTATGGATACGAACAAAAGATCGTATTCTACCCAGGTAGAGCATTAGATATGTTTGCTGATTCTGACTACGACGATAAAGAACCTACAATGGGTTTCAGAGTAGCTAGAAACAGTGCTTTGCTAAACTATACACTTGATTTTACAAAAAGTGCTATTAGTGCAAACGCAACAGCAAGTGCTACAGATGTAACATATTTCAAAAATACCAAGATTGAAATGCTTGGTAAAACATATGACATCGTAGACGCAGACGCAAGCGGTAATGGTAAAGCAAACGTTGATAAACTACAAT
This sequence comes from uncultured Methanosarcinales archaeon, assembly GCA_964388715.1. Lineage (GTDB taxonomy): Archaea > Nanobdellota > Nanobdellia > Woesearchaeales > CAYMBN01 > CAYMBN01. Next base: position 108,932 of record CAYMBN010000003.1, on the reverse strand, counting down.
TAATGGGTGGAGCACTAAGCACAATAATGGAAGAAGGAGAAGAAAAAACCTTCACAGTAAACGAAAAAGAATACAAAGTTAAAGTATCCTATCTAGGTGGTACAACTCCAGAAGCTAAGTTCATTGTTGATGGCGAAGTAACCGACGCTATTACAGAAGGTAACACTGACAAATTAACAGATGGAACCGAAATTGGTGTTAAGGAAATCTTAATCCAAAACTTAGCAGGAGAAGTTGACAAAGTTGAGTTCTACATTGGTGCTGAAAAAGTTACCATTGAACACAAAGATAAAATAGAACTTGGTGGAGAAGATGTTGATTCAATTACATGCGACATTAACGCAACAGTAAGTGGATCATCTAACACAGAGATGGCATACATAAGACTAACATGGACACCTGATGAAGATTTATTCATCACAGAAGAGTCCAGTGCAGAATTCCCTGGACTAGGTGGATTTAAACTTTCATACGAAGGTTTAACAAGACCAGGTTCAGAAATAATAACAGTTGAAAACAGTGGAAACGAAGAACTACAACTAACAGTTCCAATTAAATCTGGTGAAGCAACAATCAAGCTACTTGGTAGCAACGGTACAAGCGGATTCGACACATTAGGTGGAGATGACCATACCGACGAAAGATTGTTAACAAGTTTAGATGGTGGAAGAGTTACTTGGAATGAAAGTTATGAAGCATTACCTGTAACCTACTATGATGGTTCAAACACAGGAGAAACATATCTTGTTGAAGTAACCAAAATAGATGACACAGATGGTGCAACATTCAAAGACCTTGTTACAGGAACCAAATGGGAAAACAAAAAAGCTGGATCATTTACAATTGGAAGCGCAACATTAACATTAGCTAACCTTAATGAAACACTAGCAGAAATGAACATTACACCAGGAACAAACACATACTTTGATAGAGTGATTACAGAAGAAGGTATGATGATTTATCTACCTGTAGAAAACACAACAATGCCACAAAGCACAGCAAACAGAAGCCATATTAACACAACAGGTACAGACCCTGCTACATGGGTATTGTATATGGCAGAAGAAAACAAAGATGGTTCCCTAGGAAGTGGACAGTGGATTAATGTAACACTTGGACACGCAAGTAACAAAGTACAAGTTAACAGCTTTGCAACTTTGTTCTCAGGAACATCAGCAACTTTAACAAGTTACGAAATCGGTACAACAAAAGAATATATTTCTTATGTAAAATCCGATTTAGCAACAAAGATCAACTACGACACAGATCCAGACCAAGACACCTTGGTAATTGACTATGCTGGTGACGAAGTCTATGGTAACTTCTATATATCTGACACAGCAGTTGCATTTGAACAAACTGAATCTGCTGGAGAAGGAGCAGTTACAAGTGAAGAACTAATAAAAATCAATGTTGGAGCTGTAAAGTTAGCTAGTGACTTAGAAGGCAAAGAAAAAGAAAGCAACGTTATCTTAGTTGGTGGTCCATGTGCTAACCCAGTTGCTGCAGTTTGGCTAGGCAATCCTGAAGATTGTGCTGCTGGATTTGAAGCAGGAAAAGCTAAGATTAAGTTAATGGAAGACGAAACAAGCGGCAAAGTAGCTTTACTTGTTGCTGGTTACGGTGCAAAAGACACACAAAGAGCTTCCAAAGTTGTTGCTGAATACGACAGCCATACAGATAACTTCAAAGGCGCTGAACTAGAAGTTGTTACTACAAGCGATGCAGACATCGCTATTAGTGCACCAGCTGCTGAAGAAGCTGCTGCTGAATAAAACTAAGGAAATTTTTTTCCTTTCTTTTTTTTATTTTTTTAAAAAAACAAATTCTAGAATAAGATCTACAACAACCCTTCCTCAACCAACTTATCTTTCTTAACTCTCCGACGATAACTCCCATATTTATCTTCAGGAGAAAACTTAGCAGGTTTTGGACTTATTGTTTTTACACCACAACAAATTTTCTTTAAAGTATATTTACCACACTTAGAACATTTAAGAATATGCTTCATTTTGCTTCTATTCTTTCAAACTCACATTCACTTTTATTCTTTTCCATAAACACTGTAATTTGTTTCTTGATCTTTTCAAAAATCTTTTCAGCTTTTTTATAATCCGGAGCAGTTATATTAAGAAAAAATTTTCCTGCTCCAGCATATTTAATATTAGTATGATCTTTTTCAATCTTTTCAGCTTCAGTCAAAGCTTTTTTAATTATCTCAACCCCATCTGGTTGATAACTTGATAATGTAATTGCAATTTTTATATTAATTTCAGGAGCTTTAACTCTCTGTTTAATAATCTCTGTAAGTAATTTAGCAACATCTATTGTAATCCCAATAGATTCTAGTTCAACTTTATCATTAACAACATCAAGAAAACATGAATTCATATCATCATACTTAGCTAATATTTTTTCACTTATCTCATCAAATATTTGTTTAGGATCTTTATTAAGTTTTTTCCCAACATACTTCATAATATTTTCAATTTTTTGTGTTTGTTTCATACCTTCAGACTTTGCTCTTTTTTGTGACTCAGAAACTCGTCTTAGTGAAACATCAATATGTCCTTTTTCTTTATTTATTCTAAGTACCACACAAATAACTTTTTTTCCTTCAACAACATAATCACGTATATTTCTAATACGTCCAGGAGAAATCTCAGAAATGTGTATCATTCCACTTCTACCAAACTCATCCAGATTAACAAAAACATAATTAGGATAAACTTTAGTAACAGTACAGAGTACAATTTCTCCTTCTTCAGGAAACCCTTGTTTTTTTATCATCTTTAATTAAGAACTTCCAAGACACGAGCCTTGACTTTTGACTTTCCACCTGTTGGATCTGCTAATTCTTTACCACACACAAGACATTTAACATGTGAAGAAGCCTTACCAAACATAATCTGCTCATTCTTACATTTAGGACATCTTATCTTTACAAATTTACTTTTTGGTTCTTTAAGTGCTTCAGCCATTTTTCACCTTATTTAAACTCCACCCTCTTTGATCTAAAACCTTTCTTTTGCATATGCATTTTTTTACATTCTTTACATTGATATCTTAGATCAGTTTTCTTTGTTGTTTTAGAACCAGTTAATTTAAACTTAGATATAGCTGGTTTTGAATATCTTCCTCTGTTACCATAACCTCGTGCTTTACCTCTTCTTTTAGCTCTTGTCTTACTACCATAAGTTAAACTACCTGGATTTTTCTTCTTATTTTGCTGCACTTTATGCTCTGTATGCTTCTTACAATAAGGACAATGCCTCTTAACTAATTTTGGAAGTTTCATTAGAACAAAAGAATAATAATCTATTTAAAAAGGTTTCGATAATATAAAGGGGAGAAAGTGTAATCAACAGACTATCAATCCCCTGCACAAATAGCTTATTGTGTAGAAGATTATTATTCTTTTCTCTCAAACCCCAATTTAAGAGGATCTGCTTCTGGAATTTCTATGTTGCTAAAAACACCTTTTTTATCCTTAAAACTAACTGTCATCATCCCACAACCAGCTAATATATCTGTCCCTTTACTTTCAAAAAGTGTTGCAGGAATTTCTACTTGCAGTAATCTATCTCTAAACTCTTTTGGAGAATAAGTTCTAGTACCCGGTATAAACTCTTTTTTCCAAGAAAATACCATTGAAGAAGTGATATTTGGCCACATAACTTTTACATAAAAAGCATCCTTATTTTTCAAAAGTTCCTCAAGTTCTGAAATATTTTTGTCAGTATTATTTATTCCATCAATCAACATGTAGTTCAATGTAACCTTCCCAGGATGTTTTTGAGCATACTCTTCAGCTTCCTCAAGCATTTTTTTAATATTTAATTTATGCTCTTTTTTAAAAAACAAATGATCTGGAATTATCCACTCATTCCTTAATTTGTCATTAGAAAAATGGAGTGAAAGCTCAAGCCTTACTGGATAAGGTAGCTCTGCTTTAGTTAATCTTCTAATTGTCCCAGAAGCTCCAACTGTAGATAATGCAAACCTAGTATCAGAAACAACATGTTTATGTCTCTGGATCGCATGGATTAGATTAGCTCCATAAAGTGGCTCCCCTATTGCCATAAATGCATATTCAACCGAATCTTCAGATTTTATCTTTTCTAGATTATTATCTTGAGCTAGTGTTAATTCTATTTGTTCATTAATTTCATCTGGAGTTAAACAACCATAAAAGGATTCAAACATATTTTTACACATTAAGCACCTATATACACAACCAACTTGAGAAGATAAACATAAGATATATTCTGGTTTTTCACCTTCTCTACTTGGAATATGAATAAAAGCAGTTTCAATCTGAGCTTCTAAGGTTCCTAATTTTCTATGAAACCCTTTTGCGCGAGCATCAAATATATATTTAATAGATCCATCCTTAGAATAATAAGTTGAACGATATTTCATTCTTTTTCCTTAATCTCAAGAGCCCTTTCTTTGTTAATTAGAACATTAGCAATCTCAACAGGAAGATTAGCTATGTCTTCCTCTTCAAAAGGACCATAAACCTCAAGCTCTTTCCCTAAAAACTTAGGTACTGCATGCAAAAACCTGACCATTCGAGTTGTTTTATCATCTTGTTTTACCTCTTGCTTTTCAACTTCTACTTTTTTCTCTTCTTTAACAATCTCTTTGATTTCAGGCAACTTAGCATTAGTAAGATTAAACAAGATTCCTTCTCTATAATTATTAAGTATTTGTAAAAATTCACTATACATCTTTTTTTCTTCATCTAACAATGCAGAATTATCAATAATATCAGAACCACTTCTACTTTTGTTAATAGCAATACTAATAATCTTTTTCTCTCTTAATTCATATAAATCTCTAAGTATTCGTTTAATATTATCAAATTCTCTCTTTGCTTTATCTCTATCACTTGCAGCAAACAAATCACCTTGTTTATTTTTCTCCTCTAAAAAAGTTATTTTTTCCTTAAGATAACTAATCACATCAGCATAAAAACTTGGCTCCATTTTTTGGAGTTCTTCTCTATTTTTTTCCCTTCTCAAAAGATCAAAAAGTGTCTCAAATGTAATATTCACTTCCCTAGCTGCTGAATTAGATTCTTCCCCCATAACAAGATTAGAATAAAAACACATTAATAAGCATTTGTATCCTTAAAAAGATATATAAATAAACTCACACTTTCACCCTACTAAGATGGCAAAATTAACATTTGAAAACCTTAAATTTGAGAAAACAGATAATGGAATAAGAGTTTGGTTACTTGGAATCTTTTATTTTGATATAGATACAAATGCAAAAGTAAAGGAAAATACAATTGATTTTCCAGGTTTAAGTGAGAAAAAAGCAACAAACAAGTTCAATCAATTACTAACTAAGAATATTAGTAATTTAAAAAATAGTCTTAATGGTAATCATGCTGTCTATGTACATAAAAACTCAGGTATTCCTTTAATAGGTACACATTATTTAGGTATTGTTGACAGAAATACAAACATTCTTGAAATTAAAACCATAACAGGTTGTAACTTAAATTGTATATTTTGTTCTGTTGATGAAGGTCTTACCAGCAAGAAAAAAACTGATTTTGTCGTCGAGGAAGAATATCTTGTTTCTGAAATAAAAAAACTTATCAAATACAAAGAATGTGATGACATTGAAATACACATAAACACACACGGTGAACCATTCTTGTATGAAGATTATGTTCAACTTGTTAAAGATCTTAGCAAGATTAAAGAAATTAAACGTATTTCAACTGACACAAACACAACCCTTCTTACAAAGAAAAAGATTGATGAGTTAATTAAAGCAGGAATGACATGTTTTAATTTCACAATTCATGGTTTTGATGATAAAATCACAAAAAAAATGGCAGGAACTGCTAAATATGATGTTAAACATGTTAAAGAAATCATTGAATATACTGCAAAAAAATGTAAAGTTATTATTGCACCAATATGGCTTCCTACTTATAATGACTCTGAGATTGAAAAATTAGTTCTTTTTGCAAAAAAAATTAAAGCAGACATTGGCATTCAAAAATTTCTTTCATACAAAAAAGGTAGAAACCCTGTCAAACAAATGGAATGGGATGAATTCTATAAAAAACTCAAACAATTGCAAGAAAAACATAAAATCCAACTCATTAAAACACCAGAAGACTTTCATGTTAAAGACACAAAAAAACTTAAGAAACCATTTAACAAAGGTGATTTCTTAGAAGCAGTAATAGTCTCTCCAGGCAGATACAAGAATGAGAAACTAGCAGCAGCAAAAGGAAGATGTATATCAGTATTTGACTGCGACGCTAAGATCGGCAAGAAAGTCAAACTAAAGATCACCGGAAGTAAACATAATATATTCTTTGGAAGAGTAATGTAATACCCAAAAGGTTTATAAACACTAAACCCATTCACAAACCAAGATGTCATGGAAAATAAATGAAGTATGTAAAAGACCAAAACTAAACAAACCTATTCTAATTGAAGGTCTTCCAGGTATTGGTAATGTTGGTAAAATCACTGTAGACTTTATGATTGAAGAATTAAAAGCAAAGAAATACTGTGACATTTTCTCATATACATTCCCACACTCAGTCTTTGTAAACGAGAAAAACCTCGTCGAGCTACCAAGCATTGAATTATACTATAAAAAATTTGGAGATAAAAGAAGAGATCTCTTATTATTAGCAGGAGATGTTCAACCAATTGATGAAACAAGTTCATATGAATTTTCAGATAAAATGCTTGACTTACTCCAAACTTTCAATGGTAAAGAAGTCATAACCTTAGGTGGTATTGGTTTACAATCAATCCCAAAAAACCCTAAAATATATTGTACAGGTAATGAACCAAACATAATCAAAAGATTCAAAAAAGGCACTAAGATAAACAACAAACTTTATGGTGTTGTTGGCCCGATCATTGGAGTAAGCGGATTATTGCTTGGCATGGCTGGTAAACGTGACATTCCTGCAATTGCATTACTCGCAGAAACATTTGGTCATCCAATGTTCCTAGGTATTAAAGGTGCAAAAGAGATTCTACAAATACTTGATAATAAATTATCATTAAAACTTAACTTAGACAGACTTGAACAAGAAATCCGTGACTTAGAATCTGACATGCTTAAGAAAAGTGACGAACTTACAAAAGTTTCAAGACAAACAGCAATGAAAAAGATGCGTAAACGGTTCAGAACAGACATGGATTATATTGGATAAAAGGGGTATTTTCATGAAAATAAAGAGGATTAAGGCTAGACAAATTCTAGATTCAAGAGGTAATCCTACTGTTGAAGTTGACATTCTAACAAGTAAAGGTTTATCAAGAGCAAGTGTTCCAAGTGGTGCTTCAACAGGTAAACATGAAGCACATGAACTAAGAGATAATAAAAAAGAATATCATGGTAAAAGTGTTCATAAAGCAGTCAAAAACATTAACAAGATCATTGCAAGAAAACTTAGAGGAATTGATTGCACAAAACAAGAATACATTGACCATTTAATGATTGACCTAGACTCAACAGATAACAAATCAAAATTAGGTGCAAACGCAATCTTGGCAGTAAGTGTTGCAGTATGTAAAGCAGGTGCAAGATGCCTAAACATACCTGTTTACAAATATATTTCAAAACTTTCTAAACAAAAACCTAAAATGCCAATCCCAATGATGAATGTCATCAATGGCGGACTTCATGCAGGCATTAAACACGACATTCAAGAACATTTAATCATTCCAACAAGTGCAAAAACATTTAGCCAAGGACTTAGAATGTGCACAGAAACATATCATGTTCTTAAAGACATAATAAAACACAAAGGTTACTCAACATTAACAGCAGATGAAGGTGGTTTTGTCCCTGACATTGAACTTGTTGAAAAAAGATTAGCATTAATCAAAGATGCAATTGCAAAAGCAGGTTACAAAAACAAGATTAAACTAGCTTTAGACTGTGCAGCATCAGACCTTTTTGTAAATGGTGAATATTCTTTACCTCGCGGCTATTATTCTGATGATGAACTAGTTAGACTTTACAAAAAACTTTCAAAAGAATACAATGTTATCTCAATTGAAGACGGTCTTCGTGAAGATGATTGGGAAGCTTGGCAAGAAATGACAAAAAAATTACATAACTTACAAATAATTGGTGATGATTTACTAGTCACAAACCCACTCAGAATTGAACATGCTATCAAAATCAATGCTTGCAATGCATTACTTCTCAAAATAAATCAAATAGGTACAATAACAGAAGCAATAACAGCACATAACCTAGCAAAAAAAGCAGGTTGGAACATAATTGTCTCACATCGTTCAGGTGAAACAGAAGATTCATTCATTGCTGACTTAGCAGTTGGCCTTGGTGCAAAGTATTGTAAGTTCGGAGCACCAGCTCGAAGCGACAGAAACGCTAAGTATAATCAATTACTAAGGATTGAAGAACAGTTATAATTTTCCTTTTACTATTTCTTTTAATTTAAAGATTATTCCTTGAATATTTTCCATCTTTCTTTTAAGGTAATCCGGTTCTACAAAAAAACCATCATAAGCAATCTTATTTCTTGTAACCCTTAAATTATTAATTATTGAAATTTCATAATTATTAAATTGTTTATAATTTGATTCAAGATATTCAATTAATCTTTTATGTGCACCTTCACCAAAAGTCTTATAACCATCAAGTAAAAGAATAACACTCATCAATTCTCTTATTACATCATAGTATTCTTTAGTAAGATTTGAAGAAAATTTACTATTATCTATTTGTTTGATCATTTCCAAAGTAGTTCCTACCATTTTTAAAATTGACTTAGCCTTTTCTTTATTAGGAGTTATTTTAATTAAATCCTCTTCCATTAAAACACCTTCAAATATCCATATAAGATTACACCATTAATAATATTATTCTTCAATTCTTTACTTAATTTATTAAAATTGTCACTAAAAAAGATATTAACTTTTCTTTTTAACTCTTTTTCATATTTTTTCATGTCTAACTTTTTCTCTTTACATTGTAAAAATAAGTCAATATCACTATCTTTTATATCTTCACCTTTTGAAGCAGAACCAAATAAAACAATCACATCAGGCATACAAATATTCTCTAAATATTTTAATAACCCTGATTCTTTTATCATTCTAATTGAATTCAACTTTTTAAGAAACTTAAAATGCTCATTATTTCTATTAGCATAATAAACAGGATAGCCATATATCCTATGTTTCCTTACAATTATTAACCCTTCTTTTTTAAGCTGAACAAGATAATTTTTCACAGAAGGAGTAGCAGTACCAGTATTTCTACTAATTTCTCTAAGTTGAAAACCTATTCCTTTTGGAGCAGGATCTTCAAAAAACACTCTCAAAATCTTTCTTCTGTTATCTTTTTGTGACATATGTAATAATAATATAACAACTGTTATATAAATGTTACGGTTTTTATATATGTGTTTAATCCACTCAAAACCATCTTATTTCACTACTTATTAATGCAAAACATTTATAAATAAAACGCTATTTCTCTCCTATATAACTATTTATGGAGGGGGATTAATATGGCTGGAAATCCAGATCAAGGTCAAATATATCGAATTAAAAAAGTAGGTAGTAATGGAGATGCTCTTATTGTTCTTAACGATGGAGGGAAATGTTATGTAGGGGGTGTTCCAGATGACCTTAATAAGAAAAAAACCTATATTGAAATTCAAAATCGTGAACCAGGAAAAAGAGGTTTTCAACGTGCTGAATATAATCCAACTGTTACTCAAGAAGATATTGCAAAAAGATTAGAAGCAGAATCTAAAAAACCTAAAATCGTTCCATTAAATAAAGATATTCCAGATAGACCAAAACCAAGACCACCCTTATGTTCAAAAGATAAAATCATTAACCTATCTATTAAGAGAACTTACACCAAAAAACTAGTAGAAAACTTTTAGAAAAATATTATTTTTCTAAACGTGTCGGAAACGCAAAGCGTTTCTGAGCATCTTAGAAATTTGAAACAAATTTCAAAGAGTTTCGGCTTTGCCGAAAACTTTAAAAACCTCCACATTCTCCATATTGTTATGCAAAAAAGACCTGTTGTACTAGTAATTCTGGACGGCTTTGGCCTAGCACATGCAAGTAAAAAGAATGCTATATCTCTTGCAAAAACACCTACATTTGACTTACTAATCAAAGATTATCCACACACAACACTAGAAGCAAGCGGAGAAGGTGTTGGCCTTCCACCAGGACAAATGGGTGGCTCAGAAGTAGGCCATATGAACATTGGCGCAGGAAGAATTGTACATCAAGAATATATGACAATAAACAAATCAATCGAAAACAAATCATTCTACAAAAACCCTGCTTTTGTTAAGGCAATGAAAACAACAGGCAATGTTCATCTGATTGGATTATTAAGCGATGGAGGAGTACATTCACACATTGACCATTTATTTGCATTAATTGATATGGCAAAAAAAGTAAGAACAAATGTTTTTGTTCATGCATTCTTAGATGGAAGAGACACTCCACCGAAAAGTGCAAAAAAATATATTAAACAATTAGAAAAAAAGCTTAAAGGTATTGGCCAGATTGCAACCTTATCAGGAAGATTCTTTGCAATGGACCGTGACAATAGATGGAAAAGAACAAAAAAAGCATATGATGCAATCACAACAGGCCAAGGATTCTATTACAAAAACGCGATCACAGCTTTAAAACAAGCTTACAAGAAAAATGAAACAGACGAATTTGTTACTCCAGTTATTGTGGGCAGAAACTTTCACGGTATAAACGAAAAAGATACAATCATTTTCTTTAATTTCCGTCCAGATAGAGCAAGACAACTTACAAGAGCACTAACAGAAAATAATTTTGACGAATTCAAAAGAAAAAAACTAACTACTGACAACTATTTTGTAACAATGACAGAATATGACAAAACCTTAAAACATCCGCACGTAGCATTCCACTCAAAACAAATTACAAACACATTAGGTGAATGGTTAAGCAAAAAAGGTTTGAAACAATTACGTGTAGCAGAAACAGAAAAATATGCACATGTAACTTACTATTTCAATTCTGGTAGAGAAAAAGAGTTCAGAGCAGAGAAATACTATTTAATCCCAAGTCCAAAAGTAAAAACATATGACTTAAAACCAGAAATGAGTGCATATGAAATCACAAAAACAGTTATCAAAGAAATGTGTAAATATGATTTTATTGTCATTAACTATGCAAACCCAGACATGGTAGGTCATACAGGAATCATAGACGCTGCTGTAAAAGCAATTGAAACAGTTGATGGTTGTATTGCAGAAATTCTTAGAACAGCTGAAAAATGTGATGCAATAACATTAATCACAGCTGACCACGGCAATTGTGAATGCATGAAAAGCAGAGAAGGTCTTCCAGAAACATTCCACACAATCAACGAAGTACCTTTCATTATTGTTGGTCAGAAAGTTAAATTAGATAAAGGATGTTTAGCTAACATAGCACCAACAATACTTGATCTAATGAACATTCCAAAACCAAAAGAAATGACAGCAAAGAGTCTGATTTTGAAATAAAGATTAGTACTAAAAAGTAGTTAAAAAACAAAAAGTTTATATATTCTAAATCTTTTTCCCCATTTCATGGATCTACAAGCAATTATATCTCAGGGAGATAAAAATTATAAAAAGGCATTGGAAAATTTAGAATCTAAAAATCTTTTTGAAACAGCTATCTCTTTATACACTAAAGCAATCGAGATGGACCCTTACAATCCTATTGCTCTCAATAATCGTGCTAGTGCATTAATAGAATTAAAAAGATTTAATGAGGCTATTGAGGATTTAACTAAAGCGATAAAAATCAGTCCTAATAAAGATCTTCTTTATTACAACCTTGGTTCTGCATTACAATCACAAAGTAAATTTGATGATGCCATCAAAAATTTTAGCAAGGCAATTGAAATCAACCCAAAATACGTTTCTGCGTATTACAAGAGGGGTTGCACTTTTATTTCATTAGGAAAGTTTAATGAAGCTATTAAGGATTTCAGTAAAATAATTGAAATTGACCCTATGTGCTTTGCCGCCTATTTTAATCGTGCTGTTGCACTTAATAGGTTAGGAAAATATAATGAAGTTATTAAGGATTTAACTAAAGCAATTGAAATTGACCCAGAATGTGCTGGAGCTTACAATAATCGTGCTAATGCTCTTAATTTGTTAAATAGATATAATGAGGCTATTGAGGATTTAACTAAAGCAATTGAAATTAGTTCTGAAAGTGCTGGTGCTTATTACAATAGAGGTTGTGTATTAAATAAATTAGGCAAATTAGATGAAGCAATTGCTGATATAACTAAATCAATTGAAATAGATCCAACATACCCTCACGCTTATTTAGCTTTAGCTGATGTTTATAAAGTACAGGGAAATGAAGAACTTGCAAGAAAAAATTACCAAATTGCAATTAACTTGTTCAATGATCCATTATTAAAAGAAAATTCTTTAGATTGGGAAATAGGTACTGTAAAAGCTGAAATTGGTTTAGCTAGTTTAAATAAAAACAAAGAAAGTCCAAAAACAATTCGGTAAAAAATCATACTCAGAAAGATGTTCTATTTCCTTTTCATAAACCTTTTAACAATAACTTTCCCATTCTTAATCTCAAAAGTACATTCTTCTCCTTCTTTAAACTTACCAGCATTAGTAACAAGTTCAGGTAAAAGAATTCTTTCTCCTCTAAAATCAAGTGCAGTTATAACTTCTTTTATCTCACCATTGTCAGCTTTAATATCTTCCATGATTAAACTTGCACCTTTTGATTTATCTTTTTCCTTAAATTTTTTAGCTTCCTGTGCTAAATGATATGCAATCCTATCAGCAACATCAATCTTTGTTGCAGCTGTTATCCCTTGCAACCCAGGTGAAACATTAACTTCTAAAACAACTGGCCCTTTCACACTTTCAAGAATATCAACACCACAAATATCTGCACCAATTGCTTTTGCAGTTTTAATAGCAATCTTTTTTGTTTTCATATCAAGCAAACAAGCTTCTCCTATTCCACCTGCATGAATATTAGCTCTTTTTTCTCCTTTAATAGCATTCCTTTTCATTGATGCAACAACATTATCTCCAACAACAATCGCTCTGGTATCAACACCAGCTGTTTCAATATATTCTTGTAATATTGTTGGTTGATTAAGTGCATCAAGAGCATCTATTAAAGAAGTAGCAGATGAAAGTGATTCAGCAAACATCACTCCCTTACCTTGCGTTCCAGATGGAAACTTCATAACAATAGGAAAATTAATTTTTTTAAGTAATTCTTTTGCAGTATCAATTGTAGGAGTAATATATGTTTTTGGCATAGGCACTTTATGTTTTTGCAATTCAAGTTGTGTAAGAAGTTTATCATGTGCAATTGTATATGATTGTGGTGTAAGTGGTAAATAAGTAGTTCCTTCTAATATTGTTGCAATTGACTTTAGAATAGGAGCAAACCTGAATGATCCTTTTATATAAACACAATCATATTTTGGAAAAGGTTTATTTTTGTAAAGAAGTTCAAGTTTATCTTTACTTCCAATTGTAACTTCAATATCTTTAAGACTAAGATGATCAACTGTTTTAAAATACTTCTTCATAGCTTCAACTACCCATAATGAAGATTTACTTCCCAAACTTATAACAGCACCTTTAACTTTAACCACCTTATTTCTTGCTTGGATCAATCATAAACCCATCTTTAAGCAAATTTTGTCCTATCAAAACAGGATATTTTAAGTGTGTCCTATTTGCAAGTGTAAACTCTGATTCAATCTCTCTTCCAGCTAATACTATCTTTGCTCTTATAACTGGCCTTATATCTGTTCCTTGTGCACTTTTGACTAATTTAGTCTTTATAATAGGACCTAAATGTAACTCAGACGCTAATCTATTATCAATTGAACTTTTTGTAGCACCTGTATCTATCCTTGCTCTAACTTCCTTTTCTTTACCATCTGAACCAACCAACTTAACTGGTTCAGTCAATCCTAATATGATTTTATCAGTCATTGTAATAAGCAAAGATTAAATAGGGTTTATAAAGTTTTCGGCAAAGCAGAAACTGTTTAGAAAAATAATATTTTTCTAAAAGTTCCAAAGGTTTTTTAAAATAAGATATAAAAACATTTATAAATAAAATTAAAATAATTAAAGATAATATGAGTAAAAAGACTAAAGAGGTACTACATTGGGCAGATCAGATTGCTCTTGACGTAAAAAAAAGAGTAGAAAAAGATCCAGTTCTAAAAAAGATTGTAAAAGAAAAAGGATATATTTGTTATGATGAAAAAACTCCTTCAGGTGTAATCCATATTGGTGCTGGCCGAGGTTGGATAATTCATGATGCAATTGCAAAAGCAATGCGTGACAAAGGAATGGAAGCAAAATTTATTCTAAGCGCAGATGATATTGATCCTTATGATAAACCTAATAAAGACCTTCCACAATCATGGAACAAATATCTTGGTATGCCATTTAGAAATATGCCTTCTCCAGTAAAAGGATACAAAAGTTTTGCAGATTATTATTTTATGCAATGCGTTGAAAAGTTTGAAGAGTTTGGAATTGAAGCAGAGATTGAAAGTACAGGTGAAAGATACGAAAACGGTTCTTTTAATAAAGTTATTAAAAAAATTCTTAACAATCACAAAAAAGTCCAGAAAGTATTTGAAAGAATCTATGATAAACCATATGACAAATTACCTTTTAATGTAATTTGTGAAAAATGTGGAAAAATAGGTACAACACGAGCAATTAGTTGGGATAAAGAAAAAGAACTTGTTCATTACAAATGTGAAAAAGATCATGTTGCTTGGGCAGAAGGTTGTGGTCATGAAGGTGATATTTCTCCCTATGATGGAAATGGTAAACTACCTTGGAAAGTTGAATGGGCAGCTAAATGGCCAACAGTGGGTGTTGTATGTGAATATGCTGGAAAAGACCATTTCACAAAAGGCGGTTCAAGAACAGTTTCAGTTGCAATTGCTAACGAGGTTTTAAATTTCCCACCACCATATCCATCAACAAGAAGATATGAAGGAAAAGGATATGAATTTTTTAATATTAGCGGCAAAAAAATGTCAACATCAAAGGGAGCTGGGTTTGGTTTTGCAGAAATCACAAAACTAGTCCAACCTAAAATATTACGTTACTTACTCATCCGTTCAAGAATTCATTCTGTAATTGACTTTGATCCATTTAGACCTAATGATTTAATCCTACTTTACGAGCGTTATGATAGAACAGAACGTATTTATTTTGACAAAGAAGAAACAGATGAACGTGAAAAAATCAATCAAAAAAGAATATACGAATTATCACACGTTGGCCAAATTCCAGACAAATGTCCTATTCAAATTCCACTAACATACGCAGCAATTGCATTGCAAGTTGGATTAAATGAACAAGGTGCTCTAGAGATATTCAAAAAAAATGGCCATGTTCCAGAAGATGTAAGCGGAATTGATTTACATTATATCATGGAAAGATTACATGATGCAAAAAACTGGCTTGACCAATTCGCTTCTGAACAATATAAATTTCAAATTCAAAAAGAATCCAAAGCAGAACTAGATCCAAAACAAAAGAAA
Source organism: uncultured Methanosarcinales archaeon (assembly GCA_964388715.1). GTDB lineage: Archaea > Nanobdellota > Nanobdellia > Woesearchaeales > CAYMBN01 > CAYMBN01. The sequence continues at coordinate 93,320 of CAYMBN010000003.1, read as the reverse complement.
ACACTCAAAGAAATTGCAAAACTTCTGAAAAACAAAAAGAAATTAGAAGAAAAAGAACTTCATGATAAATTCTACAAGATTTGTGAGAAAACAGGATTAGAAGTAAAGGATTTCTTCAAAGCAGCTTATATGGTTCTCATCAACAAAGAACGCGGACCAAGACTAGCTAACTTCATCAAAACAATCGGTGAAGAAAAAGTTAGTGAATTGTTTGGGAAATTATAACCCTAACCATTCATCCAAATCAGAAGCAACGTCTCTAAGATCATTAAGTGATCTGTGAAGATCTTTCTCAACTTCATCAATCAATAACTTAAGGTTATCTACTCTTAACATATACTTATTACGAGAACTAATCACAATACCAGCTTCCATAAGCTTATTTATATGATGTATTACAGTGCCTCTGCTAAGCTTTAATTTATGAGCAATCTCATCACTTGTCATTGGCTTATTAAGCTTTACAGCCTTTAAAAGCTCAATAAATATCCTAAAACAAGACTTATCCTTATCCCTAAGTCCAAACAATCCTAAAGAACTACCTAGCCATTGCAGTTTCTGGTTAACATTAAGCTGTTTTGGCCTTCTAATCTTAATTATAGTTATTCTTTGTGATGTAATCATAAAACAAGGTAAGATTTTGCCCTTTATAAACTTTTTCCGAAACATTTAAATATAAGTTAGTTCATCTTAATATTAACTCGTTGACTTTAAGTCAACAGGCATGTGAGGTGCAATAAAAATGGTACATGATATTTTTGATGAACTAAAAAGGATGCGTGATGAGATGGATCACATCTTTGTGAGCTATTTTAATGAGCCCGGCAAAAGACTAACACAAGATATTGACAAAAAAACACAACAATTAATGACAAGAAAACCATTAAGTGATATTGTTGAAACAGACACAGAAGTTATTGCTTCAATCGAACTACCAGGAATCAATAAAAATGACATTCAATTGAATGTAACAGACTATTCTTTAGAAATAAGCACAAAAACAAAACAAGAAACAGAAGTTAAAAACAAAGGTTTCTTCAAACAAGAAAGACGTTACTCAAATTTCCAAAGAGTTTTACCACTTCCAGCACAAGTTGAACCAGAAAAAGTTACTGCAAAAATGGAAAACGGTCTGTTAACAATAACAATGCTTAAACTAAAAAAGCTTGAATCAAAAAAGATTGATATTGAGTGATATAAATGACAAAGAAATCAAAAAAAGAAAAGAAAATAGACCCAAAAGATAAGATCAAGGAACTCACAGAAACACTTCAAAGAGTCCAAGCTGACTTTGAAAACTACAAAAAAAGAGTTGAAACAGAAAAACAAGAGTTTATTAAATACGCTAACCACAAATTAATTGAAAAATTACTTACAATTATTGACAGTTTTGAGATTGCATTAAAAAATCAAGAAAAAGTAGAGGAATTCACCAAAGGAATTGATTTGATTTATGCAAACATAATCAACTTACTCAAATCAGAAGGAGTTAAACCAATCACAGTAAAACCAGGTGACAAATTAAACCCAAGAATCCACGAAGTTTTACTCTCAGAAAAATCAAATAAACAAGAAGATACAATCTTAGAAGAGCTTCAGAAAGGATACATGCTAAGTGACTGTGTTTTAAGAACATCAAAGGTAAAGGTAAGCAAGAAATGAACATCACAAGAAAAACTCCGCTTAAAGAAATCCTTAAACTAGGTGAAGACTGTAAAAAATGTGGTCATTGCTGTAAATTTGACAGTGGTTTCCTTATCAAAGAAGACATCCAGAAAATTTCAAAATTCCTAAACATCTCCGAGGAACAACTGAAAAAAAAATATCTTAAAGAGGTTGAAAAGTTTAACACAAAACTATTCAAACCAAAGTTAACAAAAAAGCCCTTTGGCAGGTGTATTTTTTTACACAACAATTTGTGCAAAATACACCCTGTCAAACCTTTACTATGTAAACTAGGAACTTGCAGTGAACATGGTGAAAACATTGCAATCTGGTTTACATCAAATTACTTTGTTAATGAATATGATCCAGAATCAATACGTCAATGGAAAACATACCTTGATTCAGGTGGAAAAACAATTCCAGGTGGAAAACTTAATGAACTTATCAAAGATAAAAAAATACTCAAGAAAATACTCAATTATGAGGTGTTAAAATGACTGAAAAAATATTAAGACCTACAACAGGAGCATTAATAATCAAAGATAATAAAATCCTTTTAGCTAAACGGAACCATGAACCTTTTTATGATTATTGGACAACACCTGGCGGATGGATTGAATTTGGTGAAAAAGCAGAAGACGCAATAAAAAGAGAAGTTAAAGAAGAAGTTGGACTTGATGTTGATGTAAAATTCCTAACATATTGTGATGAAATACTCTCTGACAGACATTATGTTGCATTATTCTTCATTGCAACACCAACTTCAACAGAAATCAAGATTGACCCAAAAGAAGTTAAAGAATGTAAATGGTTTGATATTCAAGAAGCAAGAAAAATAAAACTTGCATTTTTTCAAAACAAAATTTTAGAGAAATACCTAGAGGTGAACAAATAATGAAACAAAAACAAACAATGATGTTAAAAGCACAGGATTTGCTTAAATATTTTTTAGGAACAAACGAAAAACTTGACACACTTATCATGTGCAAACCAAATAATATTGAGTTATATGTATATGATCAAAGTCTTTACGAAGCAATTGGTTCATTAAAACCAGAAGAAAAAGACAACCTAAACAAGAAGATCACAAAATTACTCGAAGTCTGCCATATAATATCTTTCATGAAAAACATGAAACAACCAAGAAAGATACTCAAGCAAGAAAGAGTTGATGAATTGAGAGGAATGATTAAGGATGATAACCCAAGAACAATTAAAAAAAATTGAAGAATTTGCACGAGAAAAACACAAAAATTCAGATTATAATCATGACATCAACCACATAATCAGAGCAGTCAAACTTTCACAATATCTCGCAGAAAAAGAAGGCGCAGATAAAGATGTATGCCTTGTTACAGCATGGTTACATGATGTTGGACAAAGTATTACTTTTGAAAAACACAATGAAACAGGTGCAAAACTTGCTTCAGAATTCCTTAAATCAATAGGATTTGATGATGAATTTATTGAAAAAGTTAAACATTGTATTATCTGCCACAGCTCAAAAAGAGTCCACGAAGCAAAAACAATTGAAGCAAAAGTCACTTATGATGCAGATATGCTTCAAGGATTAGGTCCATTTGGATTTACAAGAATATTAACATGTAATTGTGGAATAGACCAGAAAAATCTTAATGAATCATTAGCTATAACAAAAGAACAAATGAAAGACACAATAGAAAAAATACAAACCAAAACAGCAAGAAACCTAATTAAAGATGATTTAAAATTAATAGACAAATTTTTACATTCATATGAAAAATGGGATAAAGTTGATTTAAAATGATCAAAAACATAATATTTGACCTTGGAAATGTTGTATTAACAAATGATTTTCAAGGAAATGGTTTAAATGACTTTGTAAAAGAATTCCGTAAACATTTTAATATTAATGAAGAAAATGAAAAAAAAGCTTGGTACATGATTTGGCCAAAATTTGAAACAGGAAAAATAAGTGAAAATGAATTTTGGAAAATATTCTTTACAGAATCAGGAGTAAAAAATATAGATATTGAACTTGCAAAATCATTATGGAGAAAACATCAAAAACCAATTAATGATTTATTCCCACTTATAAAAAAACTTAAGAAAAATTACAAACTATTTTCAATTGCTAACACAGCTAAAGAATGGTTTGAATATAAAAAAGAAAAATATCAACTTGATAAATATTTTGAAGAAATTGTAACTTCATACGAAGAAGGAATAAAAAAACCAGATGTAAAAATATTTAATATAGCTATTGAAAGATTTCAAATTAAACCACAAGAAACATTATTCATTGACGATAAAGAAAGAAATTTAAAACCTGCAAGAGAACTTGGTTTTAATACGATCCTATTCAAAAATAAAGAACAATTAAAACAAGATTTAATAAAACTTGAAATTAAATTGGAGGAAGAATAAAAATGTCAAAAGAAAAAATTATCGGAATTGATCTTGGAACAAGTAATAGTGCAGCTTCTGTGCTAGAAGCAGGCAGACCTGTTATGGTTCCAAGTGCTGAAGGAGTTTCAATGTATGGGAAAGCTTTTCCAAGCATTGTCGCATTTGCAAAAGACGGACACATGTTAGTTGGTGAACCAGCTAGACGTCAAGCAGTAAGTAATCCAAAAGGAACAATCACTGCTGCAAAACGTAAAATGGGTACCACACACAAATACACAGTAAACTCAAAAGAATACACACCACAACAAATATCTGCATTTATTCTACAGAAGATTAAGAAAGATACAGAAGCTTTCTTAGGAACAAAAGTAGAAAAAGCAGTTATCACAGTACCTGCTTACTTTGATGATAATCAAAGACAAGCAACAAAAGATGCTGGTAAGATTGCTGGTTTAGAAGTTGTAAGAATTATTAATGAACCAACTGCTGCATCACTTGCATACGGACTTGACAAAAGTGATAAAGAACATAAAATACTTGTATTTGACCTTGGTGGTGGTACATTAGATGTAACAATCATGGAATTTGGTCAAGGTGTTTTTGAAGTAAAATCAACAAGCGGAGACACACAATTAGGCGGAACAGATATGGATGAAGCATTGACAAAATCCCTTGTGGATGATTTCAAGCAAAAAGAAGGAATTGATTTAAGCAAAGATGCAACTGCAATGCAACGTTTAACAGAAGCAGCTGAAAAAGCAAAGATTGAACTTTCAACAACAATGGAAACAGAAATTAATCTACCATTCTTAACAGCAAATGATCAAGGACCAAAACATTTTGTAATGAAATTAAGAAGAGCACAAGTTGAAGAACTTGTCAAACCAGTAATAGAACGTTGCAGACATCCAATTGAACAAGCACTTCAAGACGCTAAATTAACAGCAAAAGATATCAACAAAATTGTAATGGTTGGTGGTCCAACAAGAATGCCAATTGTACAAAAGTTTGTTGAAGATATTGTTGGAAAAAAAGTTGAACATGGTGTTGACCCAATGGAATGTGTTGCAAAAGGTGCTGCAATCCAAGCAGGAGTTCTTGCAGGAGAAGTAAAAGATGTTTTATTACTTGACGTAACTCCATTAACACTAGGTATTGAAACACTTGGAGGAGTAAGAACACCTCTAATTCAAAGAAACACTACAATTCCAACAAAAAAATCACAGATTTTTAGCACTGCTGCAGACAATCAACCTGCTGTAACAATCAATGTACTGCAAGGAGAACGTCCAATGTCAGCTGACAACAAGTCACTTGGAAGGTTTGATTTAGTAGGAATCCCACCTGCACCAAGAGGAATACCACAAATCGAGGTAACATTTGACATTGACGCTAACGGAATTGTTAATGTAAGTGCAAAAGATCTTGGAACAGGTAAACAACAACAAATCACAGTTACATCTGCACAAAAACTAAGTGATGAAGATGTAGAAAAGATGAAAAAAGAAGCAGAAGCACACGCAGAAGAAGACAAGAAACGTAAAGAAGAAATCGAAACAATCAACAAAGCAGATGCAATGATTTATACAACAGAAAAAACAATGAAAGACATGGAAAGCAAAGTTGACAAGAAAAAACTTGAACCTATTAAAAAACATGTTGACGAACTTAAAGAACTAATGAAACCAGAGAAAAAAGACATTGAAAAGATTAAAAAGAAGCTTGAAGAAGTTGAAAAGTTTGCACAAGAAGCTGCAACAGAAATGTATCAGAAAGCAGCAGCAGAGCAAGCAAAAAAGCAACAAAAAGAACAAGCAAAAGAAAAGAAGAAGAAAGACGACGATGTTGTAGACGCTGACTTTAAGGAAGAAAAAGAAGATAAAAAATAATTTTTTTTATTATTTTTTTAATTAAAAACAAAAAAGAATGATTCAAATAATCATATTTGATTTATGGAATACTATAATTTGGAAAGATCATAGTAAAGGTGGGAATAAAGCTATGCTTAAATACCTTAATTTAAACCTAAATCATAAAAAAGTCATCAAAATCTATGAAAAACACGCACATGTAAGAAAATGGAATAGTCTTGAAGAACCATATAGAGAAATTCTGAAAGAAATTGGTGTTCAACCAACAAAAGAAATTGTTGATCATGTTGTAAAACTAAGAACAAGTGTTTTTCAAAATCCTAAACCGTTCCCAGAAGCAGAAAAAGTCCTCAAACAACTCTCTCAAAAATACAAACTAGTGCTTCTCACAAACACATTATCATTATCATATGAAAAATTCCTAGAAACAGGCTTACAAAAATACTTTGATTACATTATCACGTCTTTTGACACTGGCTTAATCAAACCAGACCAAGAAATATTCAAATTAATATTAAAAAAATACAATATAAAACCAGAGGAATGTGTTATGATAGGAGACAATCCTACTGATGACATTGAACCAGCACAAAAACTCGGCATGAAAACCATCCTAATCGACAGAAAAAACAAATATCCAAACATGAAATCAATCAAAAGTTTAGAGGAGGTTGAAGATGAACTAAAATGATCAACAAAATCCAACCAATCAAATGGAGAAAACTCTGGGAATTCCATTTTCCAATCTGGCTTCTTGATAGACTTATTGACACACATATCAAATTCAAAGAGAGATTAGGATATGAAAACCAAGACACACTTCACATCTATTCAAACACAAGTGAAGAAGCATATTTTTCAGAACAAGAACTTGAAAAACTCAAACAAGAAAGAAAAAACAAACTTTTGTCAAAAGAATATATGGAATTACATGAAGAAGCAGCACTTCAAGCCATAGAAAACATAAAAGTAATCCCAAACGATTTATTTGAATATTCAAAATTACTAGAAGAACTACTTTCATTTTACAGAGCATCAAGACCAGAAATATTTGAATTAATAGAAGACAAAACCAATCAAGAATATGTAAAAAACCTCATCAAAAAATATGGTGAGCTAAGATTTAAATTAAAAGAAGTTTGGTTTAATGCAGAAAAAAGAGCTGAGAAATTAAAACAAGAAACAGCAGAAAAAATAGGTCTTGAACTTAAACAAATGGAAAACCTAACTAACAATGAAATTAAATCATTAATAAACAAAGAATTATCAAAAGAAAAAGCACTTGAACTAATAAAACAAAGACAAAAGCTTTGTGTTTTTGGTATAATTCAAGGTAAAAAGTTCCTTGTCACAGGAAACCAAGCAGAAGAAATCATCTCACTTATCAAAAAAGACATCAAACCAACTAACAAAATTATCGGGAAAATAGCAAGCAAAGGACATGTTAAAGGTATTGTAAAGATAATCCCACAAACAAATTACAATGAAATGATTGAAAAAGCAAAAGAACTTAAGCAAGGAGAAATATTAATCACAGGGATGACACAACCAGATATTGTTTTTGCATGTAAAAAAGCATCTGCAATAATCACAGATGAAGGTGGTATCACATCACACGCAGCAATCATTTCAAGAGAATTTAAAATACCATGCATCATTGGTACTAAAATAGCAACTAAAGTCTTCAAAGATGGTGATCTAGTAGAAGTAAATGCTAACGAAGGAATAGTAAGATTATTAAATAAAACATAACCTTTACAATAAAAATGGACAAATACATTATGTGGGGACTAGTAATATTGGGTTTTTATGTATTTTATAAACTTTCCATGAGAAAAACATTTGACTTTTCTCATGAAATCAAGGATGTTATTACTAATCCAAAACATAAACCAAAAGGAAGGTATGATGAATAATGAGCAAAGACTATTACAAAATCCTAGGAGTAGAAAAAAGTGCATCAAAGGATGAAATTAAACGAGCTTACAAAAAACTAGCTAAGAAATATCATCCTGACTTAAATAAAAATACAGATGCAACTGAAAAATTCAAGGAAATCAATGAAGCAGCATCTGTCCTAGGTGATGACGAGAAAAGATCACATTATGATAGATTTGGTACTGCAGAACCAGGTTTTGCAGGTGGTTCTGGTTTCAATGGTTTTGACTTTAGCGATTTTATGTCAGGCCATGGTTTTGACTTTGACAGTATCTTTGACACTTTCTTTGGAGGAGGTTCAAGACGTAGAAGACGTCAGTATGAACCAGAACAAGGATCAGACTTACGCTATGATATGGAAATCACTTTAGAGGAAGCATCAGAAGGCACAACCAAACATATCATTGTACCAAAAATGGTTAAATGTACTAAATGTGATGGAAAAGGTGCAGTACTTAATTCTGATATTAAAACATGTACAGAATGCAATGGTTCTGGTTTTGTTAAAAGAACACAAAGAACAGCATTTGGAATATTCGCAACAACTTCTGCTTGTAGACATTGTGGTGGTGAAGGTAAAGTAATCAAAAATCCTTGTGAAATGTGTGACGGTTCAGGCAGAATGAAAAAAAATTCAAAACTAGAAATCCAAATTCCAGCAGGTGCATACACAGGCACTAAACTAAGATTAACAGGTGAAGGTGAAGCAGGTGAACGCGGCGGCCCATCAGGAGATTTATATGTTGTTCTGCATGTCAAAGAACACAATACTTTTGAAAGAAAAGGTAATGATATTTACACAGAAGCATTGATTTCATTCACACAAGCTGCTCTTGGTGATGAAATAGAAGTTCCAACACTAAAGAGCAAGGCAAAACTAAAAATCCCTGCAGGAACACAAACAAACACTTTATTCAGAATGAAAAGTAAAGGTGTTCCTAATCTACGTGGTTATGGCACAGGTGATGAATATGTTAAAGTAATTGTCAAGGTTCCTAAAAAATTAACTAAAAAACAAAAAGACTTACTCAAAGAACTTGACAAAACAATTAAAAAAGAAAAAAAAGGTTTTTTTAGAAAAGTTTTGGAAAGATAGTTTCCAAACCGTTTAGAAATTCTTTAGGATTTCTAAAAGTTTTTGAGTAAAATTAATATAGTTCTTGTTTTCTAAATACAATATATGAAATATGTTAAAAAAATTAAAGATTCTTTTAAAAAAAATACAGCAGATATAATTTATACTATTACATGTTTAATTGCGAGTTTAACTTTAGGCTACTATTCCAACAATATCCTACATAACATGTTTAAACACTCTGAAAATTATGCATTAAAAACAAAAGAAAAAGCAGCTATCCTCATATCGAGTGATGTTGGTATATTAATGAATTATCTTTTTTTTAGAGGTCCCTCAATGATAGAAGGTTATTTTACAAGGAACAATATTAAAACAAAATGGTTTTTGTCCCCAAACATAGAAACTTTAGAAAAAGTCCTAAATAGTGAGGAGTACCAAAGCATTGTAACTATTGGGCATTCAAATTCGATTGAAACAGACTTAGGAAATATTAATGTTGATCAAGATTTAGTCGACAGATTATTCCATGGAAAAAAGAAAAAAGGAGTTTGGATACAATTAGGTTGTGGAGCAGATTGTGTTCAACCTTTAGGACTTAATGTAATGACAAATCAACAAAACATTTTATACAAGAAAAAACCTGTTTCAGCGTTTGAAATATTTTCAGAAGGAATTTCAAAAGAAAGTTTTAATTAAAAAATAAAAAAAATAAATTAACCTAAATCTTCACTAATATCATCTAATGCAGATGTAATATCGTCAACACTTTCTCCAACTTCTGCAACCTTTTCTTGTGCTTCTTCGGCAGTTTCAACTTTTTCTTCTGTTCCTGCACATCCAAACAATGTAAAGATTACAAAAATCAAAAGTAAAAAACAAATCACTTTTCTCATTTATACCACCTCATTATTTCCACTTGCTTCTGGCTCTGGTTCAGGAGCAGGTTCTGGTTCAGGTTCTGGTTCAGGTTCTTCTTTCTGCTCTGGTTCTGGCTCAGGTGTTTCTGGCCCAGCTCCTGTTTCAGGTTCAGTTTCTTCTACTTCTGGTTCAGGTTCTTCCTCAACAACAGGTTCTGGTTCCTCATAATAACATTTACATTCACCATTTACACAATCTGTACTTGAAGATCCAGGACATTTAGATGCACAGTCACCACATTTAGGTTCAACCTCTTCCACATCTTTCAAATGTTGATCACATGCTTCTTGTGAAAGAGCACCAGCATCAATACATTCTTGATCCAAACCAGATGTATCTGGTTCAGGTAAGCTATGATCAATACATTCTATATCAATAATACAATCATAACCTTTTCCAGAATTACCCATTACAGGTTTATCACCAGCACCAGATCCATACTTTTCTCTACATCCTGCCTTTTTCTCTTTATATTCACTGTCTGTTAAACAATCACCAGCAGGTTGATCTCCCCATTCATCAGACCTATCAATACACTTAAGACCTGTTACACATCTTCGTCCATCATCAGACTCTCCTACAACTGGTTCAGTTTCCATGTGAGATCCTTTATTCATACAATCACTTTCTATCTCTTTCCATTTTTCGTCTGTTAAACAAGGCCCTTCATAGAATTTAGTACATTTCTTTTCACATTTTAAACAGATAGCATCACCTGAAGGAGTTCCACATCTTACATCAGGAGGAACACATTCCATCATACATCGTTCTTCTTTATTTGTATAATCTGGTGGTGGTCTAGATCCATCATCAACAATATCACCATGTTGACCAGGATAACATGTTCCAGCACTGGTTTCAGTTTCTCTACAGAAAATCATCTCACCATTTGTATGTCCAACACAATTATCACTTCCAAAGGTTTCAGGACATTCACCATATTGAACATCTCTTGTTCCAAGTGGACAACTTTCCTCTCCTTTAACAATACATGCTTGAGGTAATCCTTGGCAACATTTCCACTCCTCTTTCCTTGGCTTAGGTCCTTTAAATTCCTTTTTATATTTCCTATGGTCATCCCTTGGACCTTCATCATCACCATACTCTTTAATTATATCCTTAAGTGGTCCTTCACAATGAGGGAATAAATCATTCTTATCCCTTATTCCAAATGCATAATTAGGATATTCACATCCCATACCCATTCCTTCTCTATCAATCTTAATTATACAATTTGTTTCAACCATACCTCTTATAGAAACTTCTGTTTCTTCATCTGGTTTAAACAATGCAGGATTACACACTCTGACTTGTTTATCAAAACACCACTCATCATAACCACAATCAACAAATCCTTCATCTCCTCTTAACTCTTCAGCTTTTTCAAAGTCATCTTCATCTAATGTTGCACCTGATGATCCTTCCCCACCAAGCATAACCCAGATAATATCCTTCATAACTACTTCCTGGATATATTTAACATCATGCTTAATATCATAAAGATCTTGGTGAGTCATTGTAGTTAATTTATCTTTTAATTTTGCTTTAATCTCATCAATTTTATCTTTGGTAGCAGCAAACATACCAGATGCTTTTTCATAATTAGATGCAGTTGTTTCATCACCATTTTCTTCATAATAACCACCGATTCCTTTAACAGTCTCTGCTAACTTATCTAATTCCATCTTCAATGCATCTAGTTTAAGTACAATCTGAAGTACCTTTGACGCTTCTGGAACTTTTTCAACTTTTTCAAACTTAACTTTCTTTTCATCTCCTCTTATAACACATCTTGAAAAAACAACACATCCATGCTCATCTCTTTGTGCGACTTCCCTACCACCATCTTTTTCACACTGTTCATATACTTCTTTAGGAATATCCTTTTTACAAAATTGTTCTCTATCTTCTTCAGAATGTACACATTTTGTTATTGGACAACCCATTGGATCAAAATCCTTAACAGGTCTTCCACCACCTTCAGTACATTCATCTCTTATTTTCCTTCTAAAACCAGGATCATCTTCAGCACATCTTTTTCCTTTATCTTCAAAATCTTTATATTCATCAACACACTCAACATGTTCACAATAACCATCCCTTTTTATAACTGAATCCATACCCATGCTTTTACATTTAGCACTAACACGATCCATTTCCTCAGAAGATGGACATTCTCTTTCAGATGTTTCAAAGAAATCCTTTTCTTTTTGTTCCTCAAACCTACATTCAACAAATTCACATCCTCTGTGATTTCTTCTTACTTCAGGAAAACCACCATTTTTATCACACTCTTCTTTCTTTCCTTCATCAAATGGTGGACATTCTCTTTCAAATCTTTTTTCACATTCTAAATGAATTGTTCCAGAAACAGGATCAAAAATTTCTTTACAACCTTCTCTTACATCATGTCTTTCTTTAAAATCAGCTCGTCCTTGACCAGGACAAGGAACTTGTCTATCACCTACCCAACAACCTTCTCTTTCAGGTTCATCGTGTCTATGATCTTCATAAGGCATTGGTTCAGGTCTTGGCATTCTATCATCATAAGGTTTTTTATCATAGAAATCATCAAAACCTTCTCCTACATTATCAAATTCTTTATGTCGATCATCATGTTGATCAAACTCATCACGAAATTCTTCATATGGTTTTGGTCCTTCATAAGGCATTGGTTCATGCATATGATCATCCTTTGGAGGTTCATGATGCATATCATCATCGTAATGCACTGGTTCAGGCATATGATCATCCATTGGAGGTTCATGCATTGGCTCTGGTTCCTTAAAATCATTTATTGGCTCTGGCATTGGAACTGGCTCATGCCTAGGTTCTGGTTCATGCACAGGCTCTGGTTCTGGAGCAGGAGCAGGCTCTTCCTTTGGTGGCTCTGGAGCTGGCTCTGGAGCTGGAGCAACATTACCACCTTCTTCTCCTTCAGCAAAAACAACAAAAGAACAAGCCAAAATTAAAATTACTAAAATAGATAAAAACTTTTTCATCGTACGCACCTCTTTTTTTCTTTTTTAAAGTAAAGTTAGTATATTAAATAGTATACTGATATATAAACCTTTTGCTAAGAAATCAATCCTTCACAGCAATATCTTTTATTCTTTTCTCAGAATCTATTCCATTAAGAAATTCAACAACCTTTTCAGGAATCAATTCTTGCCAATTTTCTCTTTTCAACATTTTTTCTCTAACAATACTTGAACTAATTCCTTCAACTTTCTTAACATATTTAACAACGTAACCATTTCCTTTATTCTCAAACAACATTTTTGTAATAGGACTTCCAGTATAAACAACAGTAAACTTAGGACAATACATCTCAACATGACTCACCCAAGTACTATAATTATTTATATCACGTATTGGAATTATCAAATACTTTCCAGCATCAATTCCCTCATTATCCAAAGTTCTCTTAATCATTTCAACCCGTTCACCAGTTGTAAACGGATTATCTTTTAGATAACTTTTTTCAGTACTTCCAATTGCAATAATTAACAAATTAACTTCATCAAGTGCTTTCTTAATTACCTTCAAATGTCCATTATGCAATGGTTGAAACCTTCCAATAAAAAATCCTGTTGTCATTTTATTATATAAGCAACCTCACTTTTATGTTTATTATTCTTTACTCTTTTTTTAATCTTTCTCATTAACTGTGAATTAGATTTTCCACCTTTCAAAACCTTATCTATTAATTCATAACTTGCACCAAGCTCTTTTTCATCTGTCTGCCCTTTAAACAATTCAGCAGAAGGTATTTTATCAACAATTCCTTTTGGAATTTTCAAAAATTCAGCTAACTTAACAACATCAGTCTTATACAAACTTCCAATCGGCATTATATCACAAGCAAGATCACCATGTTTTGTACCATAACCAATCATTAACTCTGACTTATTACTACATCCTACTACAAGACATTTGTTTGTATTTGCATAATTATACAAAATACAACTCCTAACTCTTGGCTTAACATTAATCCTAGCAAACTTATTCTGCTTTAACTTAGAAAACGGTTTAATAAAAGTATTAATTGGAACAATCTTAAACTTAATATTCAATAAATCACACAAATCAATTGCATCTCTAACACTTTCCTTGCTAGTCAAACCTTTCTCAGGCATTAAGAGTGCAAAAACATTCTTACTACCCAAACTATCAACACAAAGCTTTAAACAAACAGCAGAATCTATTCCACCACTTACTCCAATCACAGCTTTACTAAAACCAGCTTGTTTAAAGTACCTTCTAATTCCACTAATTATCTTATTATATTTCCCCCTCATAATACACAAAAACCTGAGTCAATTTATAAATCTTCCGTCTAAAAAAGACTTATTAAAATAACTCCAAGAACCATTAAACTTGCACCAAACAATCTTTCCTTAATATTCTTTTCTTTAAAAATAAAGTACCCATAAAAAATAGCAAATATCATTCCTGTCCTTTTGATAGATATAAAATAAGGTACAATTGTCATCATCACACCTATATTATGAAAGGTAACCATGAGAGCAGCAAAAATTCCTAAAAGTAATAAAATATTTTTATTTTGTTTAACTAATTTAAAATTATGCTTTCTTTTGATCAAAAATAAAAACAAAATTATACTAGAAAAAAAATAAAGAATAAATGCAAGAAAAGCAGGACTAGAATATTGTATACATACTTTCCCAAGAGTAGCTGTTATTGCAAAAATAAAAGCAACAATAACCATATACCATGACCCTTTTTCATGTAATATTGCTTTAAATGGCGCAAAAAAACCTTGTTTACTCTTAGCTAGATTCATAGAATAAGCACCAAAAACAACTAAAAAAATTCCAATTGTGCCAATAGCAGTAGGTAACTCATTTAACATTAAATAACTAACCCCAATAAGAAAAATAGGTGTTAGAGCTAAAAAAGGTATAGTTAATGATAAAGGAGAAACTTTTATTGCTTTGATATAAAGTACATTTGCAAATATATTAATTGGAATTAAAACAAAAAGTGCTAACCAAAATCTTGGATCAATAGTTGGAATTCCAAAATAAAACAATACCACAAGTAAAAAAGGAAGTGAAAAACTAACTCTTACCCAGACAACAAAATATTCATCAAAAACCCTAACAACCTTTTTACTAATAGCATCTAATGTACCAGCAAAGAATGCAGTTAGTAAAGCAACAATTAACCATAACATATAATCAACAACCTTTTTGTTTTATTTAAATATTATCATTTAAAAAGTATATCACTCGAGGATAGTCAAAAAGGTTTATATAGCTATATTCAGTATTTACTGATATCATGGAGTTTAAAATCCAAAAACCAGAGAACCCAAATCTCGGAAATTACCCAAAAGATGAGCTTGATATTGTTAGAAACTTCGCAAAACTCCTTTACAAAGAATTAGGAGATTTCTTAAAAACAGTTGTTTTATTTGGTAGTTCTTCAAAAGGTACTAGAAGTAAAGAAGGGGACATTGATGTACTTGTTATTGTTGATGATCTAAGCATTATAATGACTCAGGAGATTGTTGAAGCTTACAGAATAATAACTGAAAAAGTAATTACACAAACATCTACAAAATTACATGTTATTAGTTTAAAATTAACCAACTTTTGGGAATATATCCGTTCAGGAGACCCAGTTGGAATAAACATGTTAAGGGATGGTATTGCAGTACTTGATACTGGTCTTTTTGACCCATTACAAATGTTACTTAGACAAGGTAGAATCCGTCCAACAGAAGAAGCAGTTAACAATTACTTTGGACGTGCTCCAAGAACATTAACAAATGCAAAATGGCACTTGTTACAAGCAACAGTCGACCTTTATTGGGCTGTAATTGACGCAGCACATGCAGCATTAATGCGATTAGGAGAAGTTCCAACAGAACCAGAATTAGTTGCAGATATGCTTGAAAAAAAGATGGTTAAAAAACACCTTCTTGAAAAACGTTATGTAGCAACAATGCGACACTTTTACAAACTCAGCAAAATGATTACCCACAGACAGATAAGAGAAGTAAAAGGTCAGGAATTTGAAAATTATTATAGAGAAGCATCTGCTTTTGTAAGTAGAATGCGTGAATTCTTAATAGGAAAAAAGAAATAATAATTAAAAAAGTAAATAAAATAAAAAAATTAAATTAAATATTTTGCTCCTAACCAGATAATTGCTACTAACATAACAACCATTATTACTGCTAATACTACAACATACATTCCACTATCAGCAAATCCTGTTTCAGTTGTTTCTGTTAATTCTTCATCAATTGTTACTTCTCCGCCAGTTGTATCTGTATCACCAGTTCCAGTTGTAGGAGTTACAATAACTTCTTCTTCCTCTTCACTACATTCATCAATTGTTAACTTAGCAGTTGATATGTCATCAATTTCATCTTTATCATGGTAAACACTTACTTCAATGTTATAAACTCCTGTTGCAAATTCATCACTTAATGAAATTGGATAAGACTTTGACCATTCGTCACCACTATCAGCATCTAGTTCAAGATATTTCTCAGTAATATCTAATCCAAGATCAGAACTTAATATTTTAAGCATGATCTCATCTTCGTCTTTTTCACCAAGATTTTGTATCTTAACATTCAGTGTAGTACTTCTTACACATCTTAATGTTGAACTTCCTAGTTCTGCTTTGGTAATTCTTAAGTCGTGTGTACTTTTCTCAACTTCAATTGTAATTTCTTTTGTAACATAGTGTCTTGCATTCTTGTCGTCTTCACCTTCAACTTCAATAATTACTTTGTGATTACCACTTTCAATTTCAATTGGTAAAACAAATTCAACAGATTTTGCTTTATCATCATTAGCACTGATGTCAAGTTCATCTAACTCAAACTCTTCATCATCTTCATCATCAAAATCTTTGAATGTTATTGTTGTTTCAATATTATCAATGTCAAGGTCTTCAGCATCTGTAAATAAATTTTCAATTTCAACAGTAATTTCTACTTCAGAGCCAGGTACTGCTTCATACTTAACAACAGCATTATCTGCTACGTTTTTATCTTTGTCACCGTCAACTTTAACATCAACAGCCTTGATATCAAGCTTTGACCTAGCATTCTCATAGATATTGAATGATTTATTATATTCATTTGATGTGAACTTTAGTTCTCCAATTGATCTTTGACCAGAGTTTTGATTTAGTGGTACAAATGCTGTCACAGTTACAGTTGTTGACTCATCATTTGAATGACTTAAATCTTTTCCAGCTGGAGAAATTTCTGAAACTGATACATTGTATGTTGAACTTCCTGAAAAAGTTACATTCAGATTATTGATGTCATAATCTCCTGTATTTGCTACTGTAAATGTTCTTGAAACAGTTACATTTCTTTCACTTTCAGGGAAACTTGTATCTCCTGTCACACTAAATTCATATTGAGGTGTCCTTGTTGTAAACTTTAGCTCAAATGTTTCATTCTCAGTTATCCATGCATTATTAACATATTTAGGGAAATGTACAGTTAATGTTGCAGTATATGTTCCAAGTGAATGATTATCTCCGTACAAACTAAGTGCTAATGTTTCGTTCTTTTCTTCTTGTGCATCAAGATCAAATGAACTTGTTGTTAGTCCTGTACTAGAAACATTTTCATTTGTTCCAATAAAATCAGTTGCTTCCATTGTAATACCTGCAAGAGGAACATCTCCATCATTCTTCAAGGTAAATTCAACATTAGCTGCATTTGTTTGTGAAGGATATAACACAAAATCAGCTGTTGATGTACTTACTGCAATTTTTTCATTTCTTTGTTGAACATTAACTTTTAGTTCTTTTGTAACATTCTTTCCATCATATTCAATAACAAGATCTGTTTTATATTCTCCTATTGATTGATTTGGAAGAATATCAAATGTCAAGTTAAGATCATCACTTTCACCAAAAGCAATCTGTGCTCCTAGATTATCAGATACAGTAGGTGCACTCAAATTAAGACTTTCTGACTTTGAGAATGTACCATATGAAGTACTTGTAATGTCAACTTCAAAATTACCTGAATTTGCAACATTAGCACTTAATATACCAGTTGTACCTTGTTTTACATTTAAGGTAGCAGCTGTAACAGTTAATGCTTCCTCTGGATTAACTGTAAGATCAAGAACTAAATCATCATAACTTCCTGCTTGATTTGTTGTAAAATTAAGGAACCCATTGTCATATTGTTCTGCATATTTATTTTGAACAGTAAAAGTGTAATTAATCTCTTTTGGAACACCATTTACCACAACAACAGATGGCAGACTTGTTGCACCATCTTTATATGTAACTCCCATATTAGTTATATTAGAGTTGGTTCCAGCGTCAAAACTGACAGTTTCTGGAAATGTTACTGTCAAATTATTGTTTGCATCTGCATTCTCTAAAGTTAGTGTTCCTGTGATACTCTCACTAATATTTCCAGTGTGAGAAGCAGTTGCTGGTGTCACAGTTAAGTTTCCAGCAGCACTAACACTAAATGCAAGCGCAACTAACATTAAAAATACAATCAATAGTTTTCTCATTTTTTAATACCCCCATTTTGTTATTGGATAATAACAATACTTTTTACTTAAGAGTAGTATTATTATATATAAATGTTTTGATTTTTAGACGAGAAACGCCTTAAACTTTGTCACAACAATGGGACAAAAAACAGAAAAAATGATCAAACTTCCTCAATTATAATGTCTTCATCAGATTGTTCCTTTTTAGACTCTTTTTCTTCTTCTTTTTTTATAAAATTCTGAAATCCTTCTAAACTAGTTTCTTTTGAAGATTCTTTAGAATTATCATCCATTGAAGGTTGCCTAAGATTATTAGCTTGAACCTGTTCAGTATATTCTTTCATTCTCTTATTTGTTGCTTCAATTATTTCATCTGTAGACATTTCTTTAGCAACTTGAGTAGTTGTTTTTGGAACATCGACTTCAGGAACAGTTTCCACACCAATTATCTCTTTTGCACGTCTAACTGCCTCTGTCATAGAAGCAGCAAGCCCGCTATTTTTCAATGTTTCAGCAAGCTTATTTATTTTTTGAGTATCTTCCATCATTCTATCAACCTTTAATACAAACAAAATCTTATCTTTTAAAAATCTTTTTGTTTTAGGTAGTTGTTGTAAAATTATCGCCTTTAACTTGAAACAATTTTTTTCCTTTCTTAATCTCCTTCTTATGAAGCACCTTCCCAATAATCAAAACATGATCACCTACTTCAACTTCATTTACAACTTGACATTCATAATAAGCAAGAGCATCTCCAATTACACAACAATCAACTTTCTCTGCTTCATGTTTAGTAAAACCACACTTATCAAACTTATCATTAAATCTGCCAGAATTCCTACCACAAAACAAGATTTGTTTTTCAAATTCTTGTGCCATAAAATTAACAACAAAAACCTTTGATTTATGTATAAGTTTGTAAGAAAACCGTTCTTTTCCAACAGATATTGCATAAATATGCGGATTAAATGAACAAGGAGTATGCCAACTTAGAGTAATTATATTGTCCTTAACAACTTTCTTACCAGCACTATCCTCTACATTACCTCTACAAGATACAAGTATCACTTGACGTGGATAAGCTTTATGCATTTTTAATATCCTCAAGAATATTATCAATCATTTTGTTAACTAATTTTTCTCCTAACTCTTTACTTGCTTTATCTCTTGGATCACAACCCATTAATTTTACCATATCTTCATTCTCTGGTTGCTGTTTTGACTTTTCAATTAAATCAGGTCTTAAATAATATAATATGGAAGTTTCAATATCTCCAGCATGATGTCCAGGATCATCTAAAAGATTCTTTGGATGAAAAACTTTTATTTTTTCATTTTGTTCTAATCTTCCCAGAGTCTCAGTCTGTTTTGTACCAATGTGACCAGAAAAAACCATTATTTTCTTAAAACCTTGTTTCTTAATATTTCTCACAACTTTCTGTAAAAATTCTAAAAAAAAGTCATGATCCATATAATAGATACATCCTTTAAGATAATGGTTTACCTTTCTTTCCATTCCTATAAAATCACCTTCTTTTGTACATGTTCCAAAATATAATGTTGGTAAAACAACTGACTTTATTTTTTTAGAAAGTATTTCACATAAACATCTTGCCAATATAGCATCAGTCCCTAACGGTAAATGACTTCCATGCCACTCTAATGTCCCAATCGGCACAATAACCCAAGTATCCTCTTTATCCAATTTCTCAAATTCCTTAAGAAATAACTCTTTGTATTGCATAAGAAGGACTTATGCATCAGATTTTAAATAATTTTCCCTATTCAACAACAAAAATCAAATCCTTTTCCTCTTCAACAACAGCATCAACATCAAATATCTTCATAATTAATTCCTTAATCTCTTCACACTTCGCAGACTTCTTCAGAAAAGTCAGAACAAACTTACCTTTTCCAACTCTTTTTATCTCTTTCAAACCTTTTTCAATATCACGAAAGTTTTGTATTGCAGTAATACTAATAACCCAATCAAAAAAACCATCTTCAAACGGAATATTCTCTGCTTCTGCGTTTACATAAGTTATCTTATCCTTATCAACAGCCCGCTCCAACAACTTTTTCGCAGGATCTAACCCATATAATTCACAACCCCAACCAACAGTTGTAACACCTGTACCACAACCAACATCCAATAACTTATCACTGGAATCAACTTTAATCAATTTCCTAATCAACTTAACTTTCTTTAACTGTTCTTCTCTATGCAACTCTTCATACCCTTCAGATATCTCATCATAATATGTCATAAACAAAATAAACATCAACATTTATATATAATTAACTCTTTTATTCTATTATGAAAAAAACATGGTTAAACACATTAACTGTTTTATTAGCAATTAGTTTATTTCTTACAATATTTATTGGAAATGCAAAATACCTCGGCCTAAACATGGACTTCCATAAAAAAGAATTTACAAAACACAATATTTCACAAAAAGTTAACACTTATTTCTCATCAGAACATCTAGAATATATTGCAACAGACATTATCACATATATGAATGATAACAGAGATCAACTTTCCATCCTCATCAACGAACAAGACATTATAAACCAAAAAGAAAAAATCCATCTTTCTGAAATAAAAAACATGGTTAAGATAACACTTTGGACACTAAACATTGCAATTGTCATCCTAATCATAACATTTATTCTTTTAATAAAAAATAGAGAATACAAAAAAATTAGTTATGCATTCATTGGTTCAGGAATATTTACTACTATATGGATTTTCTTCTTAAAACTCACACTTTCAAAAAACTTTGTAGAATACTTTGATTGGTTTCACAGAAATTGTTTTTCACAACTTGAACATTTAAACATGTTAAGTTGGGATAAGCTAGGCGCAATATTTCCTCCACCATTATTTTCAGACCTATTAACCAAAATTTCAACAAATACTATAACATTATCAATTGTTTTAATTGCAATAGGAATTATTTTAATTAATTACAAACATTCTGACCACTGAAATCATATTGTTCTTCTTGAATATGATAACTTTCTAGCTTAAATCCAGGAATAGTAGAATTCTCCCACAACAATCCATCACATCCAAAAAAGAAACAATAATCAACATAACTTTTACAATGCTCTCCCACAACAGAAACATTCAACAATGATTCTATTCCACAACAATTAGATTCATTAGAAACATTCAAAAACCTCATCAAGAAATTAGGAGCTTTTGCATCCTTTCTATAACTTTTTTCACTAGTAAACCAACCAATACCATCAAGTCCCCACACACTTATATTTGTTTTTCTAATAGTATTTTCATAACCATTCAAAATATGTAATGGATCATCCAAACCTTCAATTCTTACAACAGTTTTTATTAGAGAATTCCTATCCCACCTTGCTAATTCACTTTCAATTGAATAATTTACATCCATTAAAACCTCAATCTCAAAAGGTTCTGTCTGATCCAAAACAACAGAATTAATCAAAAACTCAGAACTAACACGCAAAACTCTAGAAGAAACAGAATTAAGCTTACCAAACCAATATGGTAAAGTTTCATTAAGCACTTCTTCACCATCAATCTCTCCAGAAGTTAAAAGTTCGTAAAAAACACTATTAACATCTACTGGTTCTTTTTTCTGCTTAATCCGATTCAACAACTCATTAAATCCATTATATGTAGTAGTTTTCAAAGCTCTTTCTAAAAAAGAATCATCCAAATCCTGCACATAATTATCAATAGCCAACAACCTTGTCTTAATAACAGGAATTTTATTTATCTTAAAAGTCTTTGTTGGAGAAAAAGCTATAAGTAAAGCAAATACAATTAACACTGCAATAAACGTAAAAAACATACCTTTCTTTGAAATCCTCAGAGGATTTCTAAGAGTTAGAAATTTCTTAAATTTCAAACTCTTATTCATTGCCATACTCTAACCTCCACTAACAAAGGACCCCATAATTCATATGTTTGATTATTAAAACCATAAACAATCTTTTTTGACCCAACCAATGAAGAAACCTCTTTAACAAAATCTCTTTTGAATATTGAAGTATTTTCAACAATAATCTCAAACCCTTGATGCTCAGGCACAAGTTCTTCAGCAAGTTCTTTAGTAAAATTAGTTGCAACTTCTATCTCATCTTCAGAATAAAAAAAAGCAATTTGTTCAAGTAAAGTATTATCATAATTAACAATCTTACCTTGCAACTTCAGATCTCTAATATAAGGATAATAAATATCACTCAAATCAATAATTTTTGTTGTAGAAAATATTGTAGTTAAATCTTGTGATACAATTTCTGAAGGTGTTGTTAAAGGTCTACTTGAATAAGAATTCCATACAATAATAAGTCCAATAACTAACACAAGCACAGCAAAGAATGCATCAATAGTAAAAAAATAACCTTTCTTTTTCATTTATTCCCAAACAACCACTATCATATTAACTAATCTTCCATCAGGCAATCTAACTGCTCTAGTTGTCTTAACAAGATGTTCTGCTTCCTCAGGCAATTCAAGAGTTGACACAGTTGGCACTGTATATGGTAAAAAAGTTTCACAACATGAGGTATAATGTGTTTCATTAAAATGCTGATTAACATCCCTTTTTATTCCATTACACACATCAATAACATTACAAGTCTCCAAGTTATCAGTTGTTCCTAAACAATCTGCATGACAAACATCATCATTAACTTTAGTACAATCAACTTCACAAGGATTAACAGCTCTTTCCAAAACAAAATCAACTTGTTCTTCAATAAGTGAACAATTAAGATAACTTGTTTCTGTTTCAGTATTATGATAAATCCTGTATGCACTTAAATCATAAAACACATCTCCAAGAACAGTAATATTATAATAACCATTTTCATCTGTATAAATTTTATAATCAAGAGGACCATTCAATCTAATTCTTGCACCATGAATAGGATCAAGAGTTTCATTCTTAACATGTCCTGTAAAATTACAAAACCTACTAGTTGGAGAAACAAACCAACCAAGTTCTAAATAATAATCAGTTGAATCAAGTCTACCAATAATATTCTGTCCAACACTAGCATCAATAGCATAATTACTTGAATCCAAATGTCCTGATCCAGCAATCTCTTCATTAAGATTAAGATTATAAGTAGTACTTGACAATAGTTCTGCCACAACAAATTGTGCAATCAAAATAATAAAGAACAACATCAATACTTTCAACTTCATTTTAACACCATTTTTTGAAATGCAAACTCTTTTACAATCTCATCATTTTCATAATCATAAATAATCAATTTATCTGACAATTCAACTTTATACACTTTTGGTTTAACATCCTCATATATTGCAGGTTGTTTTGCAACTAACTCTTGTAAAGCATCTTCTGTAATCAAAGTAACAACAGGCATTTCCTCAAAACTAACATGTTGTTTAAGTTTATCAATAACTTGTTCATCAGTAACATTTTCAGTAGTTTTCATTGAAAGAAAAAAGATAATCAAAAGAAAAACAACTAAATAAACTATTCTTTCTTTATGAATTTTTATTTTAAGTTTTCCCATTATTTACGTTCCTAAAGGCATCCAATAAACAGTTCCTGATAATGTACTAGTCACTTTCCAATAATCACCCTTTCTTACTGGCATTGTTATACTTACATGAGGAGTTTCCCAAGCATTATTTTGAGTTCTTAGAGTTGTTGGAGGGTCAGAGGAATCTGTATAACCTTGTATCATACTCCACAAACCATCAGCATAAGCAACAACAAAACCATCTGTATCTGCTCTATAAACTTCATTCATTTGTTTTGTTTGCCATGCACCAAAAACCTTCATTGTACCTTTAACTTCTAAATTAGCTTCAGGAGTAACAGTTCCAACCCCAAGGTTACCTCCCATAATAGCCATAGTATTATCCTGAGTTAATTCATAAGCTGATGTAGGATTATCTAAGCTAACTCCAAAAGAACCAAATCCACTTACTTCCATCTTAGTTCCCATAGCAGTTGATGAAAAACCCATAGCTTTAGTGCTAGAACCCATTGCAGTACTTGCAAAACCACTTGCTTCTGTAAAAGAACCCATTGCAGTACTTCTTCCACCAGATGCATCTGTACTAGAACCCATTGCAACATCATAACTATCAGAAGCTGTACCACTTCCTAATGCTACACTTCCATAACCTAATGCTTTTGCAGTATCACCTAATGCTACACTACTTTTTCCTGTTGCCTGTGAAAATCTACCATGAGCAAAAGAGTAGGTATTTGTTGCTTCTGCATTATATCCGATTGCTAGACTATAAGTACCACTTGCAGTTGATTCTTTACCCATTACAACAGCATAATCACCTGTTGCAACATTACTTGAATGACCAATCCTAGCTGCACCATAACCACAACCAGAACAAACATATGACACATCTAATACAGTACTTGGAGTTGATGTTCCAATCCCAACCTTACCAGTTGTCTTATAAACATTATTTCCAGACTTAGCCCAATCATTATCATCACTAAGTTCAATTATTGTTTTACAATTAGCCATATTAGAATCACAAAAACTACCTGCTCCTACTTTAGTTGCTTTAACATTTCCAGACACATGCAATTTTTGTGAAGGAAACATTGTACCAATACCAACATTACCAGTACTTCTATAAACATTACTTCCAGATTGGGTCCATAATCCCTCAACAGGATCTCCAACACAACCAGCACTCCCACATATAGTACCAGAAGCTTTTATATTACCAAGAACATCTAATTTTTCAGTAGGACCTGTTCTACCAATCCCAACATTTCCAGTATTATAATAAATAATATTTCCTAACTTTGTCCAATAACCAGTATCGTCAACATTATCAGAAAAACCACTGGGCATATTCTGAATCCCTGTCCAATCAACATTCAATGCCTCTGCTGCAGTAGTTGCACTATCAGCAGTACTTGCATGACTTACACTTAATTGAGATTCTGTTTTCCCACCAAGTTTTTGTGCATCTGTTGCACTATCAGCAGTACTTGCATGACTTACACTTAACTCAGATTCTGTTTTTCCTTGTAATTGATCAGCATCATCAGCTCTAAAAGCATAACCAACACTTGCTAGATTAACTGTTTCACCAAAATCTTCTCCATTAACCTCAATCCATAACCAATAATTCTGACTAAAGTCAAGATTAAGAGTTTCAACAGAACCTAATTCAACATTAAAAATACCTTTTGCTAAAGGAACATTGGTATGTTGTTCATAACCAAGAGTGGGCCAGGCTTGGCTATTACACTCTTGGTCAGAACAAATTCCAAATGAAATATCAACTGGACCAATAATAGGATCACCATTAGTTTTATTGGTAAGTTTACCTTGAATTGAAATCAATTTAGGTATTGCTAAAACACTGTTAATAAACAACACCAACATTATAATCATCACCATCTTTTTTATTGTCCGCATTCTACTCCCTCCGCAATTTCAATATCAGAATCACCAACACTATACTTTCCACCTACATTAACAAGATTTCCATCTTTATCCTGAAAATAAATACAAAACTTTTCTTTAACATCAAGTTCATTTTTCAAATCAGTATAATTAACAACACCAAAACTATTAGGATTAATTTGATTCTCACTAACAAAATTCAATCTGTTTGAGATAGACTCAGCTTTATCATTCAATTTTTCAAGCTCTCTCTCAGGAATAACACGATTAAATACAAAGAAGATAGCAACACCTACCATAAAAATTGCAATTGCTATAGTAATATCTATTGACCAAGCCTGACCACTCTTTTTCATAAATATCCTCTTTTTAATTATTTTAGGAATATAACTTTATAAATGTTATGTATTTTTATTGATAAAAATCACACCATTTTCCATCTCAATTAGATTACTTCCTTTACTAACATTGGCAGTAATATTATCTTTTAACAATAAAACAATTTCATGCTTAACAGAAGAATTCACATACTTAAACACAATCTCTGTTTCACTATTAACAACTTTATAATCAAACATGTTAAGCTTATTAGGCAAAACAAATGATCTAGAATAACCATCTTGCATTTGTAATGCAACATCAATCTCATTCTCAACCATTATTTTAACATTTTCAAGTAATGTTTTATCATTTTGTTCTTGAGTTTCTAATGATCTTTGAGTTATAACAACAAAGAAAACCATAGCTATGAAAAACATAAATACAATCAAAACTGTAAATTCAACAGATGTTTGAGCCCTACGTAAATGAAATATTGACATAATTATCAAAAGCCTGCACTTTTATTTTCTTTAACCCAGCTGACCAAGATGTATTTCCAAACTCACCACTTAAATTAACATCAGACAAATAAACCTGATCAGAATCAACAATTTTAAAAACAAGTTCTTTATTATTTTGTATTGATATTTCTTTAATATTCTCAGGCATCTTAACTGTTATAGTTGTAAAACTAGGCTCACCAGTATAATAAACATTCTCAGCATTATCAATTATCTGGTGTGCAATTTGTTCAACCTGAGAGTAAACTAACTTCTCAGTTGACTTTTCAGAATAATTATAAAAAAGATATATCCCTGGAATAATCACTATCATTATGAACGCCATAATCAAAAGATACTCCATTGCAACCTGTGCTTTTCTCATATTTGCACTCTTACATTACCATATAATTCATGTATTGAACCTGTTTTTGTAATATTGTACTGAACATAAAGTTTACCTTCAACCATATTGTTTCCAATAGTTTCATTATCAAGTTCAACACACACAACATCAATCCTTGCTGAATCACTATTATTAACATTTTGTATTTCAAAATCTCTACCAATACAATCTCCTTGAACACTTGTAACATTTATCCTTAATATATCAATATCATAACCTAACCCGTTAATAATAAACAAAGAAATGTTCTGTGAATTCGCAGAAACCTCATCACAAACAAGATTATTACTAATAAAACATTCATTTGGCAACAATCTATGAATATTAAGAACACCAGTATAAGCAATTGCTCCGATAATAAGTGTAATAGCTAGAAGAGCCCACCCATAAGTCATCATAAACTCCATCGCAGCCTGTGCTTTTATATTCCTCTTCTTCATTTTCCCTCTTTTTCAGATAACACTTACTAATATTAATTTATAGAATTACTTTATAAAAAGGTTTCGCTTAATAGAGTAAATAATCATCTGATTGTTTAATCAGTAAAAGAATAAAGGAGAAATTAAATACCAAAAAAAAGGGTTATTCCAATTTTATTCTTTCAGTTTTCAACAAGCGCTTTAAATCCCTTTTAATCTTTTTAAGGGCATCCTCACAAACAGTTATAGCATCAAGTA
The DNA here is from genome assembly GCA_964388715.1 of uncultured Methanosarcinales archaeon. GTDB lineage: Archaea > Nanobdellota > Nanobdellia > Woesearchaeales > CAYMBN01 > CAYMBN01. Next base: position 65,620 of record CAYMBN010000003.1, on the reverse strand, counting down.
ACATTTTCTTAGCTTCACCATCTGATATACCCATTTTTGGTGTTGTAGCACTAATTAATGTTGAAGTATATCTTTCAAAATATCTCTTCAATCTTATAATAGTTGAATTTGATTGTATAATACAATGCCTATTAGTATGTTTCTTTAATATACTAAAGCCACCATCTATGTCTCCTGCTTCAATTTTTTCCTTAGCATCAAGTAAAGTTTTATGAAATAATCCCATTTTCAATTCCTCCAATCTTTATTAATGTGGTTGATAGAATCTTATTTAAATATTTCGGCTAATACTTTATAACCATATAAAAAATCACATCTTTATTTACCTTAATATTCTCAATGTAAAAAACATAAGAAAACCATACCCAGGATTATTTACCCAACCTCTACCTCAACACTTCCATCATTATTACTTTCATCTAATTCCTTGATCAAATTATCAAAATCAACAGCAACTTCTGCAGTATAATTTCCACTTTCACTATACTTGATCAAAGTATAAACAATTACTTCCTGACCAATCTCAATTGTTAGCGGATCATCATTAGTTTTCTCTTGCCCATCACTAGAATCAACCTTCCAATAAACATTCTCAGCTACCTCATTACCAACATTTTCCAAAACAAACTTAAAAAACACATTCTTTCCATAAGCTCTAGCAACTTCAAAACCACTTAACTCAATGTCAGGCAATGGATTTACTACAAAATCAATAACTTCTGAATCACTAAACTCACCATCATCTACTTCAACTTTAACAGAATATTCTCCAACAACACCTTGCCATGTAAACACATTATTATCTTGTTCAAATCTTGAATCATTTATTGAATACTCAAGCTCATCATTATCAGGGTCAGATGCATCAACTGTTATCCTAACCTCATCCTTCTCATCATATTCGGATTCATAATCAATTGAATTAATTCTAGGTTTATGCAATGATTCATAATCACATTGCTCACTCTCAGTCACATTATCATAAGGATTCTCCTCACCACAATTATTTACATCATAATAATACCTCACTCTGTCCCTATTATCATCAATTTCACAATCACTCCATTCAGTATAATAAATCTGCCAATCAGGTGTACAATAATCACATGGATAAGTTTCATTCTCAGGAATATCACAATCAGACTCAAGTCCAGTCTCACTACAACAAGTATTTATAAAAAAGAAATCAACCCTAAATGTATCACTAGCCTGACATTCACCACTAACATTTGTCCATTCAGAAACACAATAATCACATTCTTCATTTTCAGTAACATTATCATAAGGATTCTCTAAACCGCATTCATTCACATCATAATAATATTTCACCCTATTCCTACTATCATTAACTCCACATTCTTCCAAAGAAGTATAATTAAACACCCAATCAGGTTCACAACCACTAACAGTAACACTAAACTCATCAGAGTCACTTAACTCACCATCACTCACAGTAATTTCAAAAGAATAAACACCTTCTTCATCAGTCTGCCACACAAAAACATTATTATATTGTTCAAACCTTGAATCATTAATAATATATTCAAGATCATCAGAATCACTTGCAACAGCAGTTACCCTAACAACATCTCCTTCATCAACAACAACATCATCAATCTCTTCTAAAACAGGAGCATAATTAATTTTATCCAAAACAACATTTTTAACCATATTATCAAAAATATTAAACATTTCATTGTGTGTAGTATAACCTAATTTACTCACAATCAAGTTCTGATCAAGAACATCCTCCCCTGAAGAATCAATTTTAGAACCTAAAACAACTAACCTTCCATCATTAACAAACATTTGCTCAGAATTACTTAAAACCATACCAGCACCTTCTTCAACACTTAAATCAAGATACCAATATTTTCTAACCAAAGCACTCTCACTTGGAACCACTTCAACACTTGTATTATAAAGATAAACCTTATCATTACCATTAAAACTCTCCAAACTCATCCCAATAACAGAATCATAAACCTTAAACTCATTAGCTGAAATAGTTTCATCAGTTGAAGAAACAATACGTGAAGAATTAACAACAACATCACAATTACTAATCTCAATATCAGTATCTGCAAAACCTCCAACCTTAAATGAATTAATTTCAGAATTAACAATCTTTAAATTATTCAAATCAAAATTCATCTCAGACAAACAACTTTCATATTGACAATAAGCAGATGTATAAACTGTTGACCCAACAACTTCTGCATTTTCTCCTATAAACCTAATAATAGATCCTGTTGAACCTCCAGAAGTTTCTCTGTGAGCAGATGATTCCAAAAAACTATCTTCAACAAAAATATTATTCCCATACAAATTCAAAGCCTGCCCTGTTGAACCAGTTGGATAATAAGATGAATTAATCACACTAGATGACAAAACAAGATCTTCTGTAGAATCAATTCTTATTACAGTATAATACCTATTCAAAGAAATATTTGAATTATTAATCACATTACTCTTTCCAATAAGATCTATTGTACCAGCATCTTTCTCTAACTTAATTACAGAACCAACAACCATATTATCATTCTCACCATCAATATCCAAAACAAAACCTCCTGTCAATTCAGAATCTTTTAACAAAACGCCATCACAATCAACCTTTCCTTTACTAAACCATAAATCTGAATTCTCAAATAACAAATCACTACAATCAATAGTTGCACCTGCATAATTATAAGGGTTTCTTGCATTAATCAAACTATCTTCAGCATCAATTATTCCACCATTAATGTCCATAAAATAATCACTATAAAGAGTAGTTCCAATTAAATTAAGTTCATTAGTTGCAGTTAACCTAACAAAAATATTATCATCTTTATCACTTGCCAAGTTTTCATTTGCTAATGACCGCACATCAGAATCAAGCAGATTTATTTTAGGTGAAGTTATAACCACATTTGAATATTGATACTTGTTAGCAGGAATATAAGCATAACTAACTAATTTTGAATTCTTAATATTAACTTCATCAGAAATAATCCCAATAATAGCTCTAATCTGATTAAGATGATCAACTGTTTGTACTGTTTCAGCATTAAGTTCAGAATCAACAATTTCTAAATTGTTTGAAGTAATAGTAATATGATGCTCCCAATTAAAATCAGAAGTGGAATAAGAATTATCAATCAAAGAATTATCAATTTTTATTATTGGAGCTTCTAGATTAAACACAGAATTTGAAGAGTCCCCCTGAAAAAACTTAGAATTATTAATTACCAAAGAATTATCATCCAACAAATCCAAACTAAGAACATTCTCAAATTCAGCACCATCAACAATCAAATTACCACCATCCATCTTAAGATGATATCCATAACTTGAATCAATATACACAGAGGTAAGGTCAAGCATACCATTAATATTCACATCAGTTCCAGATCCAGTAAGATCTAAATACAATCTTTTATTTGTGTAAGAATGTGTTCCATCAAAATCATAACCACCTGTTGAACTGATCACAACAACCTCTTCATCTTCAGTTGTAAAAAAATGATCATCAGACTCAACCAAATGATCTTTGAAATCATACACCTTTATTTTGTAATGATACACAGTAGAAGGTTCAAGTCCAACCAAAGTTCTTTTATGTTCTCTTTGGTATCCATAAAAAGTTTTTGTCATACCATATGAATCAGTTAAACCATAATCAATCTCAACTTTCACAGGTTCATTTGCAACAAAACCAATCTTTACCATCCTTGAATAAGCTTGCACATTTGGCCCTGAAACAAAAACAGGATCAGAATTATCATACACATAAACTTTTAACGATTCTTGATCCACTAAACCATTATTATCAGTAACCCTTAATACAGCATCATAAGTGCCAGAAAAATCATAAACATAAGTAGTCTCAACACTTGACTCAGAATTATAATCATAAATCCCATCACCATCAAAATCCCATTCATAGTTCACAATAAAACCTTCAACATCTGCATCAAAATTAACTTGTTCACCTACATTACCAAAAACACTTCCTGCAAAACTTATCACAGGCTTTATATTTCCAATCTTAACAACAACTGTTCTACCAGGTTCAACAGTAACACTTCCAATATTAATACTATCTTCAAAAATATTATATTCACCATTTGGAATTGAAAGATAAGCATCTTGATCATCATCCTCTTTATTATAATGATAATAAATACTAGGCCCTTCAAACTCATCAGCAGGTACTGTTTCATTTAGTGCAGGATTTTGATTAATATCAAGAACAACAGTTAACCCATCATTAACCAAACTAATCCCTCCTGCTTTTTCAGTACCATTCTCATCAAGTATTTTCATAATTATGCCACCCATACCATAACCATTATCCACCAAATCATTACCAGTAACAGTTTGCCAATCAAAAAATTCATCAACACCATCATTTCCAATAGGAATCTGTTGTCCATTAACAAAAGCTTTAACAATATTTATCAATCGACCATTATCATACACTGTTTCTGTTAAATGATTTTTATTAATAGTTGCAAGAGAAACATTCTTATTCAGTAATGATGCACTTGCAACTGCAACAACACCATCATCTTTATCATCCTTTGTTTCCTCGTGCATAAAATCCTCTAAATTAAACCATACAATACTAGAATCAGTCCCAGCAACAACCAAGTGATCAACATCAGTATTAACATTTTTGTAATTCAAGTCCCACAAAAACCTACTACCAGGACTCATTTGTTTATACACAGGCGCATCAGGATCAAACCCTCTTCCAATTGCATTTTCTTCTGCATTAGTATAAGTCCCATATATTGGTAATTCCCATCCATCAACAACACCTTTTGTCCATGCATTACCAAAATTAGGCGTACCTAACATTAATAATTTATCAACATCATTTTTATAATTATAATCTCCTAAACCAAGAGTATAAGCACGAGAAACAAGACCTCCCATTGAATGCGCAACAATATTAACACTATCAGAATCATAATTACTCAACAAATAATCAACATTTCTTCCAAGAATCTCAGAATTTTTTATTATATCATCATTATTAGGATAATAAATTTCCCAAACATCAAAACCTTCCCCACTTAACTTATCAACAAAACCATTTTTCCAATACCCATCTTTACCAAAAACACCATGCACCAAAAGAATAGGTTTATTATCAACCCCAATCACACTAGGCACTTTTAACATTGAAGTTTTGTTACCTTGTTCATGCCAAAACATACTATCAAAAACATGATGCACAAAATCCATCTCCTTGTCATAAACATAATCACTCTGATTATAAACAAAAATCATTTCAGTAACAAACTCATCACCAGAAAAAAACTTAATCTTAGCTTCTGGTTTAAAATTAACACAATTCTCAACTATCTTTTTCGAAAAAGAATAATAACCATTCTCATCTGTTTTATCTGAAAAATAATTATCATACTCACATGCAGAATATAATCCAGATTCAAGTATAGAAACATTATCAGACCAATCCAATTTAACTGTTAACCCAAACATTGCAACATGATCCTTATCAAAAACTTGCCCACGTATCTCATTACATTTATTAGGCACAACACTACTTCCTAAATTATTCTCAACCCAAATTGGATTTGTATAAACCCTATATCCTTTATCAGTAAACGCTTCTATCCTATAATAAAAAACACCTTTATAATCAGGCAATATCCCACCAATATTAACTTCTTGCTCCCCACTCAAACTACCTGGATTAAGAGTTAACACAGGTGACAAAGGTAAACAATCATAACTACCTGCTCTATATATTTTAATCTCATCTACATTTCCAAATTCATTTGTTGAACTCCATTTAATATTAAAAGTATCACCAGAAACAAATTCAAAATCATCTCCTACAACAACATTCTTATCATCAACACCAAACACAACCAATGGCCCATCTGTTATAATTGAATTACCATTTGCTAATGCATTCACAATATTAGACTTAGATTTATCAGGAGCAAAAGCTACTGTCCTTACTTTACCAAACGCATTATCAACAGCAATAGAATTCAAATCATCAAGTCTGTAAGTCATATAATTAAAATCACCATGTGAATCAGAACCACCACTCACAAAAACCTTTCTATAACCAGGATTTCTTAAACCATCTACTAAAACAAAATCCCACTCTTTAATCCCATCTTCAAGACCACTAAAAAACTCATTATCATCCTGCCATGAATCAAAAGGATTATCCTGATTAGAACTTGTTTTAGTAGTTCTTGTATTCCATATCTGTAAACCTTTAAAATGTTCATTTTCTTTAGCATTCTCAATCTCAGAATTATGCCAATAACCACCTCGACTCCAACCACTTAATGTTTCATACGGATGTGATGCATAAGAAATACCAGTTTCAACTTCTTCTAAAACTTCTAACATTGCTCTTGGCTCTTCACCAACCCATTGTGAACCATCACCTTTTGCCTCAATATAATCATTATCATAAACCAACATATGTATTGTCTTGTTAACATCCCAGTCACCAGTTCCTAATCGTTTTGTTGCAACCTCTTCTCCTAAAAACAAACCCAACTCTTGAGTTGAATATTCAACAATTTCCTGTTGCAAATTTTCCCATCTTGTTTTTCCTGTATCACCTTTAACATGCCACTGACCATCATAAAATATCTTGTAACTAAATGAATCTTCATCAAGATCATATGAACTATCTGTAACAAACAACCAATCCATCTCAAGTGCATCAGCCATTATTGAACTTGTATGTAATGGCGCACCAAAATTAGCAATATTTTTTGTATATAAAGAATGATAATTAACATCACCATAATACCAATTATCCATTCTAGGCATTTCTGACTCAGCAACATGAACCTGTAGATAAATAGAATTAGTTTCTTCACCTACATCATTATATGAAAAGTCAACCCTAAACCTAATATCATCACCATTATTATATCCATACAATGAAGGAGTAATATCATTCCCTACTTCATCCTTGTGTGTTTCATAGATCCAAAGAATTTTTTCTTCATAATCATCGCCAATTGTAATATCATTAAAATCATAATATGCAACCAAACTTTCCCCATTAGTTACATCATAAATCTTAATATTATGTAACTGGTCAATATCATTTACACCAGCATCAGCAATAATAAAAACAAAAGGAATAACTGAATCTTTATTTTTAACACGCCATGGTGCATCTGCACGTAAATCTTTTGCATATGTATTAACATACAATGGCACAACAACTTCTTCACTTTTTCCAACAGTCACAAACTTTTCAACTTTTTTATTACCAATATACCTTTTAATTAAATATGTTCCTGGTTCAAGTGATAAAGAATAATTTATACTTTCTAAAAAACTTAAATTATATAATAAAACATCATCTTTGTAAACCTCAATTCTTGATTCCCCAGACAATTCTACAACAATGTTTCCATTCTGTGTTAAATTAACAATACCTAAACCATAACCATAAAGATTATCTTTTCCTTCAAGACCTAAGTCAACAACATCATTAATCAACCTTTGTTTAACATTTTCCTCTCCAAAAGATTTTAACAAAGCAACAATCCCTGCTAAATGAGGTGCTGCAAAACTTGTACCAGATGCTTTTGCATAACCATTGTTAAGATATGTTGATGTTATATTAACACCAGGCTCAACAAAATCTAACTCTTCACCCTGACTACTAAAATTAGCAACAAGATTATTCTCATCAACTGCACCAACTGAAATCACTTCATCATATTTTCCAGGATACATTAACTCACCATAAGTATTACCAGCAGCTGCAACTAATGTAATTCCATTTTCACTAGCTTCACTAACCAATTGTTCAAATGCAAGAGAATAATCATCAAAACCAAAACTCATTGTAACAATATCCATATTATTATCAATTGCCCATCTCAAACCAAGCAATGCATTACTTAATTTACCTTCATAACCCATTATTTTCACAGAATAAAGTTCAATCTCAGGTGCAACTCCAACAATAACTCCACTAACCATTGTACCATGGCCAATCATATCATAATAATTATCATCAACAAAAGAAACACCACCAGAAATAACCAAATCATCATGCACTGCAACACCAGTATCAAGCACTGCAACTTTTATATCATCCCCTTTTGTTTCATCCCATACATTATGAGCATTTGTTTTTTCAATATTCCAATCAACACTATTTGTATTAAAAAAAACATCATAAACTAAAGGTTCAAAATCCAATAACTCAATCATTTGATCATGTTCAACTTGAACATAAGTACTAGGATCAGCTGGTAAAGATGTTTCCTCAGGATAACTAACAGAACCACCTCCACCACTTCCTCCACCAGAAGAACCACCTGATGATCCTCCTGATGATCTTGAAGAACTCTTTTTCTTATACACATTATCAGATATTTCCTCAAAATCATTTGAAAATATTTCTTTAACTTCCTTAGGTGTATCTTTTTTTAGTGTAACAATTGAATCAGAAGGAATAGATCTTTGCACAATTTTCTTTTGTATAACTTTTTCTTTACTCAATTTCTCAAAAACCAAAAAATTCACAAAAAAAAGACCTATAATTAGAACTATTATTAACATAAACAAAATAACCTTTTTCTTCATCAAAACCCCCACTTAGTTCAATAAAATACAGAATTCACTTATAAATATTATTGTAATCTAGTGAATAGAGAGTATGTGTATAGCACCTATGCCAACTTTTTGTCAAAAACAAGTGTTTGGTTCGTAAGACCATTGTGTCGAAAACCTTAATGCTTAATAACAAGTTTCCGTGTTTTTTACAGGCATGGTGCTATGCACATACCAAAAGAGAAAAAACTTTTAAATCACATTATATTTAAACTTATATTATGACTAAATCAAAAGAGGTAATTACCTTTATTATAATATTTCTACTATTAATTCAATCTATTTACGCTATGTCAAACAACATTGACCAACAAAAAACCCATATTCAACGTTCTGCTAACTTTTTTATTGATTATTCTAATTATTTTGGACACCCTCCTAAATATGTTATTTATAACAAAGAAGTAAAAAACCTAGCTGAAACCTATACATTGTTCACCCAGTACCTTTCATATTCAAGCGATCAAACTATTCCAAACATTAATTTTAAAAAAAATTATTTTAGAACAAAGAAAGAATGTAATAAAAAATCTAAGGATATTATATTAAGTATTCTAAAACTACAAAAATATTTTGAAGAGAAAAACCAAGCACCATTGGCAATCAAGATTGACAATTGTTATATCTCCAATGCAGACTTTTTATACCTTTTAGCAAAAATGATAAGTGACGAATCAAGTTCAGGCTATATTAAGAATGAATACTTAATTCAACAAAATTATTTTGAACATATTATTGAATGGAAAGCTCAAAAACCTGAACAAGAACAATATGTTACATTCACAATGGACTATGAAAGTGATAGACCAGTATTCTCAGAAGAATATACACATGACAAAGACACTGTCAACAAAGATGTTAAAAGCATAGGAATAAACCCAAAACTTTTTAGCCCAATTTGTTATAATGAATCATGCACTCTACCTGCAGATTATAAAACAAAACATTATTCTTCTTATGAAGTTGCTTGGTATACACCAGTTATTAAACAAGACAAGATTATATATCCAGATTGTTATCCTTATTGCGGTGTATTAATCGGAACACCAATCCTACTTAATGAATTCATTGAAAAATATGGTTTCCCAGTAACATGGCACATGACAGGAAGTTCTATTATCGCAATGACATCAAAACCAGAGTTACTAGAAAAAGTTAAAGAATATGAAGAAAAAGGATTCTTAGATCTAGGCTTACACACAATGTACCATACAAACATTGCAAAAGTCACACCCAAATTTGTAAAACTAACATTAAACCAAAATTACAAGATCTTTCAAAGTGTATTTAACAAAAACCCTATTCAATTTAGAGCACCATACCTTGATTTACCAATTAATTATATTTCAAACAAATTTATGAAAGAATATGTTGATGTTGATAATGAAGTTGCTTTATCTTTTTGTAAAGGAGATGAATCATGCAATTATTTAGCTCTTAATGATCCTTCTATGTATTTTGTTAAAGTAGATTTTTTTGAAAATAAAAAAGATCCTATATTAAACATTTATTTATCACATCCCTGGGAAATATTATTCATAGAAAAATCAAACCCAACTTACTTAGAAGAATCTGAACAAGCAAAAATTCATCTATTCAAAAAATGGATGTCATTAATAGGAGAACAAGCAAGAATTCCTGTAACAACTAGACAATATTTAAAAATCAAAAATGAGAGAAGATAACCAAAAAACAATATTAGCAATACTGACTATAGTATGTTTTTGTCTATCAGTAGTCTATTTTTCCACCCCTTCAGAATATGATCGTATTGATATGATTAACCAAGAAGATTTTAAATTTAAAATAATGAACACAAAAATAATTGAAGATTCAGTTGGAAAAGCTTATTTATATTCAAAAAAAGCCCAATTATCAATTGACAACATCCCTGACAAATTAAATTTAAAGTGTTACCAAAAAAAAGATATCACAATAAAATTAATTAATCATGATAAGTATGTTATAAAAGATTTAGATTTTAACACAAAAAAACATGAATATATTGATATAATTCCTCCTAACAAAATATCAGTCCCACCTTTATCTTCAAGAGAAATTACATTTTTCATCACCACCAAATGTCCTGACCAAAATCAAATAGAAATTAACCAAGTAATAAGTATTACAGGAACAGATATAGAATTTAACATTCCAATTCTTCTTAATAAACGTTTAGAATAATTTAGGTATCTTACTCGCTTGAAATTTTACTAATTCACTTACATTATTAACATTCTTTTCTTTTAACTGATCAACAAAATTCATAAATATCCTTGCTGTAATCATTGCATCAGCCATTGCCCTGTGCTCTGTTGTTTCTGAAACACCTAAATGATTTGAAACACTTGCTAATCTTTTACTTGCCAATTCAGGCAACAATCTTCTTGCTAATCTACAAGTACACACTTTTTCATTCTTTAAAGAAAAATTTTGATATCTTTGTACATTATAATCAATAAAGTTATAATCAAATGTAGCATTATGCCCAATAAACGTTCTAAATCCTAAAAACTTCATAAACTTTGGCATAACCTGATATATCTTTGGCGCATCCTTTACCATTTCATTGTCAATCCCAGTTAGTTTTGTTATAAATCTAGGAATCCCAACCCCAGGATTAACCAATGTCTCAAACCTATCAACAACACTACCATTTTTTAGTTTAACAGCACCAATCTCAGTAATTTTATTATAAGAATAAGACAATCCAGTTGTTTCTATATCAACTACTACAAATTCATGGTTATTAATACTATCACTCTTTTGATACATAAAAAATAGAAAACTTAATTAATTTAAAAAAGTTTTCATTAAAAAATGATATACAAACCAAGAGAAGATTCTGAAATGCTCCTCAAACAAGCAAAAAAACATGCAAAAGCCAATGTATTAGAAATCGGCTGTGGCTCTGGTTTTATCAGTTTTAGCATTGCACCATTAGTCAAATCAATCACAGCCACTGACATAAATCCAGAAGCAATTGAATATTGTAAAAAGCATAACACATTCAAAAATCTTACCTTCCTTCAATCTGACTTATTCAAAAACATAAAAAACAAGTTCAATACAATCATCTTTAATCCACCATACCTTCCAGAAGATAAAATAGAAGATAAAGCATCTTCTCTAGCAACAACAGGTGGAAAACATGGTTATGAAATCATTGAAAAATTCCTAAACCAAGCAAAAAATCACTTAGAAAAACATGGAATCATACTTCTCCTTTTCAGCTCATTAACAAACAAAGAAAAAATTAATGAAATCCTTAAAAAAAATAACTATCAATTCAAACAACTTGACAAACACAAGATGTTTTTCGAAGAATTGTATGTATATTTAGTAAAGTTTAAATAACCTAAAACCAATCTATTTCTCATGAAGGAATTCATGCATGGTCATCGAGGAATAATTTATCTTACAAAGTACAAAGGAATAAAAGTTGCAATAAAAAAGAAACTTCCCAGATCAGAAGCTATTGACAGAATTCAAAACGAAATAAAATTCTTAAAAATCCTAAATAAACACAAAATTGGTCCAAAAATACTTAAACACACAAAAGATTCCTTTACATACAAATTTATCAATGGCATTTTTATCAAAGAATTTCTTGAAAAAGAAAAATCAAAGACAAAAATCAAAAAAATCCTAAAACAAGTCTTTGAACAATGTTATAAAATGGATAAATTAGGCATTAACAAACTAGAAATGCACAACCCATTCAAACACATCATTATAACACCAAGATTAAAAGCACATCTTGTTGACTTTGAACGTTGTTATTACACAAAAGATCCAAAAAATGTCACACAATTCTGTCAATATATCAGAAGAAACCAAAAACTCCTTAATAAAAAAGGTTTCAAAATCAACAAAAAACAGGTAATTAAAGCAGCTAAAGAGTATAAGAAAGACAAAAACCTTTCCAATATATTAAAGAAAACCTTTAGAAATTAAAAATTTCTAAATGTGTCGGAAACGCAAGGAGTTTCTGAGCATCTTAGAAATCTTTGATTTCAAAGAGTTTCGACTTCGTCGAAAACCTTTTAAATAACCTATCCTTCTTTCTTTATAATGGACAAATGTAAAAAAGTAGGTGGTCAAGCAGTAATTGAAGGAGTTATGATGAAATCTGATACTAAAGTAACTACTTCTGTCAGAAAAGGTAAGAAAATTATCACAAAAAAACAAACACTTAAACCTTCTAAATATTCAAAATGGATCTTTGTAAGAGGTATAACAAACCTGGTTGAAATTCTTGGCCTAGGTTATAAAACATTGATTTGGTCAGCTAACCAACAAACAGGTGAACATGAAGAAGAATTCACATTCTGGGAAATGTTTTATTTAATAACAGGCTCAATCATTTTTGGATTACTTTTATTTGTCGTTGCTCCACTATACCTTACAAAACTAGTAACAGTTGACAGAGGAATCATGTTCAATTTAATAGATGGAGTAATAAGAATAATAATATTTGTATTATACATCCTAGCAATTTCATTAATGAAAGATGTAAAAAGATTATTTGAATACCATGGTGCAGAACATAAAGCAGTTAATTGCTATGAAGCAGGTAAAAAATTAACACCACAAAATTGTAAATCTTTCTCAACACTTCACCCAAGGTGTGGAACTTCATTCTTACTACTTGTACTAGTGATAAGTATTCTTTTGTTTTCACTAATCACAAGCCCAAACCTTTGGATCAAGTTAGCATCAAGAGTAGTTTTAATTCCAGTAATAGCTTCAATATCATATGAATTACTCAAACTAGCAGATAAATATAAAAACAACATATTCTTTAAAGTACTAATCTTTCCTGGTTTAGCTTTACAAAAAATAACAACAAGTGAACCAGATAATAAACAATTGGAGGTTGCAATCCACGCATTAAAAAACACAATAAAATGAATTGGAAATGAAATTTCTAATTCATTACAAATTTTGGAGAAATTTGAAATGAAATTCGTAAAACACCTTCATTCGTTATTGTACAATGATATTATTAGAAGAAAAAAGGTTACACCTTTTATTATATTCATATTCTTTTTATTATCATTCTTTATTGCAAGAATGATTGTATACTTATTTCCAAAACTCAATTTATTCATATTTAAGTACCATATACACCATTTTTATTATGGAATAGCTTTATTAGTCATATCAAACTGGGTTGCTCTTGTTAGTGATGATAGAGTTTTAAAAAGAATTTCTGCTGCATTGTTTGGTGTTGGTCTTGGCTTAATTGCAGATGAAATAGGAATCATAATAACCTGTGGTACAGCAGGTATTGGCTGTAACCCACTACAATTATACTGGTCAAGAATATCATATGACATTGTAATTTACATAGTACTTATATTCTTGAACATAATCTTTCTAGGACCATTTTGGTACAGATTTCACAAGCGAATTACCAACCTATTTAGAAGAAAACAATAAAATTTAAATAAGAATTATTGTTTTTTAAGTAATGAAATGAATAATATGGAAGAATTACAAAAAGACATGATGTTAGCAAAATCAATGGTTCAGAACGGTCTAGCGTCTAGTATTGATGATGCTTTAAGAAAAATAAGAAAACAGAAAGAGGAAAAAATGGCACAAGAAACTCAACAAAATAATACAAATCAAACATCTGAACAAGCTTCTATTGACCCTAATATGGTTGCAAGAGTCAAAAAAATGGAAGATGTTCTACAAGATTTTGGAAAATTTTTTATGGAATATAAACAAAACCAATTTAGTAAAGTAACAGACCTAGCAAAAGATGTTAATGCTTTAAAAGATCAGTTATCACAAATACAATTAGCAATATCACAGCTAAAAAGTGGCGCAATAAAAACAGAACCAAAGGTTGAAGAACCTGTCAAACAAGAAGCACCACAACCAGTTGAACAACCTATCCAACAACCACAACCTGTGCAGCAACCACAACCAGCTCAACAACCTAAACAAGAACCATCACAAAGAACAGGTCATTTCAAATCAGAAGATGTTTGCATTGAAAAAATATTCAGTAATGCTGACAATCGAATGACAAGAAGACAAGAAGAAAAGTAACTTTTTTCTACAATGATACAAAAGATAAAGGACTTAATGCAGATAAAGGAATTAATAGATAATTTAACTAATGATATCACTAACTTAAAACAAGAATTTGATCCTGTTAAATCTGAATTAACAAACATAAAACAACAATTTAACACAGATTTACAAGAGATGAAGTCACAACAAAAAGAATTCATAGCAAGCAATTCTGTAATCATTAAACAAATCAACGAATCACGACAAGAATTTGACAAAGAAATCACAGATTTTAAACTACAAAAAACCAACATGCAAAAACAAATGATGGAACAAGGAGAAAACGAACTCAAAGATTCACTTGAAAGAATCAAAGCAGATGTTGCTAGTTACAATGAGCTAAAGAACCAAGTTAACACAATCTCTTCTCATATAGAAAATCTCTCAGGTGAAATAAATAAGTTCACTGCAATAAGCAGAAACCTTAAAGAAAAAGACTTTGCACTAGAAAAGTTTTCAAATAAGATATTTGAAGCAGACCAAGAAAAACTCGAACTAATGCGAAAGATAGACGCACTCCAAAGATTAATCGCCAGAGAAAGAAGAAGCAAGTAAAAAGAATTTCTAAAAAATGCCAAATCCATCATATGATACAATCCAAGCAAGATATTCATTAGCTATTTGTAGTAGAAATCCCCATATAGTGATAGATGTTTATGATAGAACAAAAATTTTACCAAGTCCAGAAAATCTTGAAGCTATTATGGAAATGCATAAGGAAATTCAAAAGTTATTTGACAGAATGTCAACAAGTGGAGAAGGTATAACAGAAACAGGTTACCTAGATTTATATCAAACATTTAGTGAACTTGCAGCTGCTAATTCTTCTTCACAAGAAAAACAACACTAACCCCTATCATTACTAAACACAACCACTGTCCGATATTAAATCCAAAATAAACAGGATCATCTCTCATAAAAGTAATCACAAAACGCAAAACTCCATACAATAACACAAACAACCAGAACAATCTGCCTGACTTTAACTTCTTTTTCTGATAAGTAAAAGCTAAAATAAAGAATATTCCAAGATTCTTCAAAGCCTCATATATTGAAATAGGATGTCTACACCCTTCAACACCACTATACTTCACACACCAAGGTAAATTACTAACAGTTCCAAGCATATCAACATTAATAAAATTCATGATTCTGCCTAAAAACAATGCTAATGAAACAGGAATCACAACAATATCAGCAACATCATAGAATTTAACCTTAAACTTCTTTGAAAAATAAACCATTCCAAGGATCATTCCAATTAATCCACCATGAAAAGACATTCCACCATGCCATATCTGAAATATTTCCAAAGGATCTGTCCAAAAATAAGCTGGATTATAAAATATAAAGTAAAACAATCTTGCACCTATAATCAAACCTAACGTAAGGTAAACAACAAGATCATCTACTTTCTCCAAAGTAAGATTCTTAACCCTTCCTTGCTTTGCTATTTTCCTTAATATAAAGTAAGTCAAAAGAATTCCAAATATATATGCAAGAGAATACCATCTAATCTCAAGAAAACCTAATTTAACAATCACCGGATTAAGGTTATGATAAAACATAATAATAGTAACTTTCTAGTGTTTATTAATCTTTCTTTTCAGCAGAAGATTTATAAATAAAAACCCTACTCTCTATAATTATGCTATCTGACAAAGAGGTTAAAAAGGAATTCAAGAAAAAAGCGTCACTTGATCCTGATACTTATTATGCTACTAATGTTCTTAAAAAACATGATTTTGAAAGAAAACAATGTAAATGTGGCACATTTTTTTGGACAGTAAACAAAAACCAACTTGTTTGTGGTGACCCTGCATGTGCAGGAGGTTTTAAATTTATAGGAAATAGTCCTGCAAAGAATGACATGGATTATATTGGAGTATGGAAAAAGTTTGCTGATTTATTCAACAAATGGGGTTATACACCAATAAAAAGATATCCAGTAGTAGCACGTTGGCGAGATGATACAGACTTTGTACAAGCTTCTATCTATGATTTCCAACCTTATGTTGTGTCTGGAGAAGTTGCTCCTCCTGCAAACCCGTTAGTTGTCCCGCAATTCTGTTTAAGATTCAATGACATAGATAATGTTGGTATTACAGGTGCACATTTCACCGGTTTTGTAATGATTGGTCAACATCAATTTGTTCCTAAAGAAGAATGGGATCAGGATAAAGTTTTCACTGACATTTACAATTGGTTAATTGAAGGATTAGGTTTAGCTAAAGAAGAAATAACATTCCATGAAGATGCATGGGCAGGTGGTGGAAACTTTGGTCCTTGCATGGAGTTTTTCAGCAGAGGTCTTGAATTAGGTAATCAAGTTTACATGTTATACGAACAAACAAAAGATGGTCCTAAAGAACTAAAACTTAAGGTACTTGACATGGGCATGGGTCATGAACGTAATGCATGGTTTGCAAAAGCAACCTCAACAAGTTATGAAGCAGTATTCCCAACTGTTTGCGAAAAACTAAAAAACGCAACAGGAATCAAAGTTGATAAAAAATTAATGAAAAAATTTTTACCTTATGCTTCTTACCTTAATGTTGACGAAGTTGAAGATATTGATAAAGCATGGCAAGATGTTGCAGAAAAAGTTAATTTAAGTGTTGAAGAATTAAGAAAAAAGATACTTCCTTTAGCAGCATTATATTCTATTGGGGAACATGCTAGAACATTACTAGTTGCATTAAGTGATGGTGCTCTTCCTAGTAACACAGGCGGAGGCTATAATTTAAGGGTTATCTTACGAAGAGCTCTTTCATTTATTGACAAATATGGTTGGAAGTTATCTTTATTTGATGTTTGCAAATGGCATGCTGACTATCTAAAACCAATATTTCCAGAATTAAGTGATAATCTTAACGAAGTTAAGGAAATACTTCATGTTGAAAAAGAAAAATACATGAACTCAAAACAAAAGGCAATACAAATCGTTGAAAAACTTCAAAATGTTGATGAACAAAAATTACTTCAATTGTATGATTCACACGGAATTCCACCGGAAATGTTAGTTAAAGCAGGTCTTAATGTTAAAGTTCCTGACAATTTCTATGCAAAAGTTGCTGAATTACATGAGAAAAAAGAACAAGAACATGCAACTGAAAAAGAACTTGATATTGATGTAAGTGATTTACAAGAAACAAGAGTATTATACCATGAAGATTATTCAAGAGTTGTGTTCAAAGCAAAGGTTTTGCGAGTTAAAGGTAAATATCTAGTACTTGACAAAACATATTTTTATCCAACATCAGGCGGTCAAATGCATGACACAGGAACAATCCAAGGTAAAATGGTTGTTGAAGTACATAAAAAAGCACATGTTATTGTACATGAACTAAAAGATGATCACGAATTTTCAGAAGGTGAACAAGTTCAATGTGAAATCAATTTTGATAGAAGACTTCAATTAGCACAACATCATACTGCAACACACATTGTAAACGCAGCTGCAAAACGAGTACTTGGAAAACATATTAATCAAGCAGGTGCAAAAAAAACAATAGACAAATCACATCTTGATGTTACACATTACCAAGCAATCAGTAATCAAGAACTTGACAAAATTGAAAAAATAGCTAACAAGATTGTTGACGAAAACCTACCAGTACATTCAAACTTTATGTCAAGAAACAGAGCAGAAAAAAAGTTTGGTATGGCAATTTACCAAGGTGGTGCAGTGCCTGGCAAAGAGATTCGAATAATTGAAATCCCAGAAGTTGATGTTGAAGCTTGTGGTGGAACACATGTTAAATATACTAGTAAAGTTGGACAGATAAAAATACTCAAAGCAACCAAGATCCAAGATGGTATTGTAAGAATCACTTTTACTGCAGGCAAAGCAGCTATTAAACAAGAACAAGAGCAAAGTGATTTGCTAGAAAAGGTTGCTAATCAACTTGGTGTTGAACAAAACATGGTTCCTGCTAGAGCAAAAGAACTGTTTAACAAATGGAAAACAGCACGTAAAGCAGTTAAAAAAGGCAAAAAGATTGATTTAAAAGAACTTGAACTAACATCAGACGAAACATCACACAGTGAAAACATATTAGAAGAAACAGCAATCATCCTCAGCACTCAACCAGAGCACATTGACAAAACAATACAACGTTTCTTAAAAGAATTACAAGAATTCAAAGAAAAATTAAAAGGTTAAATCTCTTCTAAAATATGCTTTTTAAAATCAACAGTGTTTTTTCTACCGCAGTAAGGACAAACATTAGGAGGATCATTCTTTCCTGGAAGTAAGAAGAACTCATACTTACACCTTGTACATCTAAACTTTGGTTTTGCCATAGTATATTTAGGAATCTTTTTGTTTATAAATTTTTCGACAAAGCCACTTCTTAAACCATTGTATTATTAATTCAACCTTTCTTTTCTGTGCTCTTCCAGAAAATTTATGTCCTTCTCCACCAAACTTATTGAATTTCTTTTGTGTTTTTAACAATTCAAACAATTTCAATGCTTGTTCAATATCAACATCCTCATCTTTTGTTCCATGTATAAACAAAACAGGACATTTGATTTTGTCTGCATTCTTATAAGTATCATGTTTTAATCCATCTTCATAAAACCCATAACCCAGTTTAAAATATTTCTTTGCACTTTGCCCATATGTCATGATAAAACCTTTTTCTTTCCATTCTTTAAGCCCTTCTTTTGTATACTGTTCCTTATTACTCCAAGGAAACTTGCTTGGTGACAATGTTAAAACCAAACACTTAATCCTATCATCTCTTTCTGCTTGCAACACTGTAATAAAACCACCATAACTACTTCCAACAACACCTATTTCATCTAAATTTTCATGTTTTTCAGCAAAATCAATTGCACATTTCAAATCATCAACATTTTCAGTAACAGTTGTGTCAATAAAATCACCTTCACTTTCATTTAAACCAGAAAGATCAAATCTTAACAAAGCAATTCCCTTTTTTGGCAATACTTCTGCTAAATTCAAACCAGTTGTAGAAACATCTTTATTACTTCTAAACCCTGCAACATATATCACAACAGGAAACTTACCTTTTTCATCAGGTAATTGCAATATCCCACACAACTTCTTACCGTTACTGTTTTTAAAGTAGACTTTTTTAGTTATCATTTTTTATTTAATGGACTGATCGGGACCTTCGCAAGTGAAGAGAGAGCAGTTTACGTTTTGAATTCCACTATCAACCCGAAAGCTTTAATGTTATCAAAACATCACTTTCTTCAACTCTAACACTTATTCGAACCCGAGGCCTCTCGATTGCCAACCGAACGCTCTAATGCCCGTAGTTTGTATAAATACAAACCACACCAGGCTGAGCTATCAGCCCATTAATAGAAAGTAATTATTATTTAATATAAAAATTTTTATGCTTTTCTTAGGTGTCTTAACCAAAGTAACCCAACATGTATCATATTTTTATTGAATTTATCAGAAATCCTGTATGTTTTCTTGTAAAGATCATAATCAATTAAACCCATTGATTTCATTGGAGTCAAAATCCTATCATAAAACTGTCTTTTATTATATGAAATTGGTGGCAATTTTCTTGTAGGAATAGGACCTTTTGGTTCATCATCAACCATAAGTTTACCTTCATGTAATTTAGTTGCAAAAAAAGACATCTCTGTCTTACCTATTTCACCACCATTATCTTTAATATATTTAATAAGAAGTTTAGCTACAATAACTTGCTGCTCTGTTGCAAATATTATCTCAAATATATTTTCAGGTAAATTGAATTGGTCAAATAGTATTACCATATCGTTACCCCCAATTCCTTATTTAAGAACTCCTAGTATATAAATGTTACTATTATGTATATTAGTTTTAATAAAGCGATAACAGTTTGTATTAGTTGAATATAGAGGTTTTAAGCTATTTCCTGCCTTATTCTCTCAATAAATTCATCAAAATCCTCTTTTTTAACTACTGCGCCACATGCATGCTCATGTCCACCACCAAAACCTTCTAATCCTTCTAAAGCTTTCTCAAGAATCTTATTTAGCTTAATATTAAGCGGACTTCTCAAACTACACTTAAATTCTCCACTTTTTTCACGCGCAATAATAACCACTTTATCAGGATGTTTGTATAATAGTTCATTAGCTAACTCGCCACTTAAACTCATTCTTTTTGCAGTGTAAGTAAAAACAAGTAACTTATCCTTAGGAACTTTAACACTTTTTAACAAATCTTCATATTCACTATTCACCATATTATAACGTTTATGTAAAAACTTTGCAGAAGATGTTTCACCATCAAGAATTTCATAAGGATCTTTAATCCTTGTCATAATTTTTATACATTTCCTTACATCAGAATGTTGACCTCTTAATAAAAACGCAATAATCTTGACAAGTTTTCCTAGTTTTGAATTATACAAAGCATCCTGCGCTTTTTTAACATCTTTTCCAAGCAAATCAGGATATTCTTTAACAAAATCCTTTCTAAAATCAGGCATATGCCAATCTCCTACTGTACCACACATACCTAACCAAACATTTTCTTGTGTAATTTGATAACAAACATAAGAAGCAGGAACCTTTTTCCCAATCTCTCTTGGATTATAATATTTTACACCATGTCTCTTCAATGGTTGATGATGATCAATCCACACAATAGGAACCTTAACACTATCGATAAACTCTTGCTCAACAACAGCAATATCAACAATAATAACCTTATCAGGTTGATACATTTCAACCTGTCTCACAAATTTCTCAGTAATCCTAGGAGTTGTCTTCACAACAAACCCTCTTCCATCTCCAATAAACTTGTATAGGAGAAGAAAACTACAAAAACCATCAGGATCATCATGAAAGAATATCAATGGTTTCTTACAATTCCTTATTTCCTCACGTATTTTTTCAATCGATATCATATAAAAAAAGAAAGAATAAGGGTATTTAAAACTTTCCTAAAACTCAAACATTCCTTTCACTGCTTGTGTAAAGAATGGTGAATCAACCCATACACCTGAATCATATCCAGGTTGTACTTTGTCATCACTTGTCATGAAAATCATTTCCTTATCATCAACAATAGCAAACCTTGCTTTTAATTTATCAACATGTTTAACTTCAGCAATATTTGCAAGTAATTTCTCTGTTTTCTTTGTATCTTTGTTTAAAGGAGCAGCAACAGTAACCTTTACTCCTCTCTTATTAAGTTTCTTCAGAGTATTCTTCAAAGCATTATACTTTCGTGTAAGACCTTTAGAAGTTGTAACAATTAGCACAGACTCTTTTGCACCTTTTAACATTGATTCAAGTTGTGCATAAAGCTTTTTTCTGCCAATCATTGAACCTGTTAATTCACTTGCATCAACATGTTCAACACCTTGTTTATGTAACAGTTCAAGCTCCTTAAAAACATTTGTTTCTTTTAGCTTGTCAACTATTTCAAGATCTTTTTGAATTTCATTAGAAACATTTTTTCTTATTCTTGTAACAATTTCTTCAGGTTGAACAGCAATATATTTAATTGGTCTTCCAATCTTCATGATTACAAAACCTTTTTTCTCAAGACTTTCAAGAACATCATAACTTCTTGACCTAGGAACATTACTTACCTCAGAAAGTTCTCCTGCAGATGCAATTCCTCTGCTAAGCAAAGCAGTCCATATTTTTACTTCATAAATATTTAAACTAAAGTACTTCTTAATCTTCTCTAAAAATTGTTTTTGTACAATCATTTTACCAAGCCTCCTCAATAATAATCTATAATTCTAAGAACCCCTTTTGATTACCCTGATAAACCACATTATGTTTATAAATGTTTCGGTTTTTTGCTATGGTAAAGTAATAACAAAAAAGAAAAAGAGAAAAAATATTTTATTTTTTCTTTCTGAATGTTAATATCAGTGCAACAATTATCAATACAATCAATACTTCAGCACCAATTATTAAATACAGATATGTGTTACTTTCTGTAAAGCTTTCTTCATCTTCTGTAGCAAGAAGTTCTGCTTCAAAGTCGTCTTCTTCTTCAGTTTCTTCTTCAGGTTCATCTTCAACGACAATTACTTCTTCAGGTTCTTCTTCTTCACATTTTTCTACAGCTAAGAATAATTGCCTTTCTTCTTCATAGTTACCATATTTAGCACTAATATCAACAGGGTAACTACCGATTCTTACATCATCACTGATTTCAAAGAATTGGTTGATTTTTTTCATTGAATTACTTTCAACACCTTCTTCAAGTTCAAATGTTGTTGTAAAGTCCATTCCTAGTGCATCATTTGAAATTGATAATTCAACTTCTTCTTCATCTTTTGCACCAATATTAAGAACTTCCACTTCCATATTAACAGCTCTTTCACAATCAACTGTTTCAGGCTTTATTTCTGCTGTTCTTATGTTAAGTTTATGGTTTTTCTTGTCAACCTCAACTTTCAAAGTAACTTTCTCTTTTAATTTAGTGTTATTGTCTTCTCCTTCAAGAATCAAATCAAGATCAAAGTCATCTTCTTCAACTACTAAAGGCACATCAAAGTAAAATGTAAACCTTTGGTCATCACCAGCATCTACATCATCGTCATCACTTTCAAATTCTTGGTCTTCTAATTCAAACTCTGCTGTCACAAAAACATCTTCAATTGTTCTATCAGTTGATTCTGCATATGTGTTTTCTACTTCTACTTTTAATTTAATCCTAGAATCAGGTTCAGCATCAATTGTTCCGCCTGTCCTACTGATTCCACTTTCTTTGTCACCATTGACATAGGCTTTTATTTCTTTAAACTGTAGGTTGCTTGCTGAAACCATACTTATCACAAGTAAAGCAACAACCATTAACAAAAAAACTTTTTTCACTTAAACCACCTCGTATGATTTTTATTTTATTGTTTATAGAGAATATATTGCCTCATCATTTATAAAGTTTATTATTCTAGAATAGTCATTTGAAACTGTTATTTGAAGATAGTGATAAAAGAAAAGAGTTTTTATTTTGGAGCCGGAAGACTTAAGGTATCATCAATAAAAGGAGTAATACTCGTAGAGACAAGCCTCCCATAAGGCAATCCTTCAATATTATTTCCTAAGAAAAGATATCTTACTAACCTTCCCTTAAGGAACCCATATTTTTCTTGATTATCACAATTATCAAGGGTTACAGTACCTTCACGAAGATGAACAGTTTTTCCATTTAATAATTTTACAAATTCAACATGAAAACTTTCGACATACATATGTTTATCATATTTACACCAACCAATTACTTTACCAGTATTTGCATAATTTACATTTTGCATTGGATCCGCACGCAAAGATATTAATTGAATCTTCCTAATTAATCCTTCCCAAGGACTTTTTTCGTTAATTTCATACTTATAAAAATCTTCAGAATAAGAAAGTATGTTGAGCAAGCGATTAGCCCTTTGAACAATTAACCTTTTATCCCCTGGTCTTAATGAACCTTTTCTTAGTATAGATAGATGATATTCCTTACCATCAAGTTCAGCATGAGTCATTGTATGTGCAGAATAGAAAATATCAGGGTTAAAATCATAATGAAGCTCACAGACAAAATCTCCTAAAGGCGTCCCTCGCTTGGGAATAGTTCCCTCCCCTTCTGGAAACTCTAAAAAATGTCTTTCAATTTTATCAATTAGAGAATGACCCAAAACCTCTTGTTCTATAAAAAAATTTTCAAGAATTGGCAACCCAAAAATCTCTCCAAAAAAACTTGTTGGTAAAGGCAACCCCAGGTCATAATAATTATTAGTTGATTTATCACTAATAAAACCAATAATCTTAGCTTGAAGATCAAGAAAATCCTCTTCCCGTTTCATACGTTGCTGATGTTCTTCAGCTGTTTCATCAGGTCTAGTATAATATCTGTCCATAGGAGTTGAATTTGCTTCTTTACCAACCAAATCTTCAACCTGATCAAAAGTTGCTAGTTGTTCTTTAATATGATCATCAAAATCCATGTTTGCATCAAAACCACAGTTTATTTATAAAATTTTTCATAGAAAAAATAGGCCTACAGGGATTCGAACCCTGATTAACTGGTATCATCTGTGATAAACACATCCGAAGCCAATTGTGCTAATCCATTACACCATAGGCCCATAGATAGTATATTAATACATCTCATTTATAAGATTTATGTTAAAATAGAAACTTATTACCAATGTCAGAGCTTAGATGAATCCGAAGACTCATTTATCAAAATTGCCGAAACAAAATCAATGTCTAAGTAGCTCCATCAGCAACAAATATATCTATACAAGTTATATATTTAAATCTTACTATTTTCCTCATAAAAACCACAAAATTTAAATAAGCAACCCCTATTAAAAGCACAGAATATACAATGGGAAGAATAAAAACACAAATGACAAAGAGAATAACACAAGACATGATGGAAAAGTATAGTGACAAGTTTAAAGATAATTTTGAAGAAAATAAAAAGATAGTGAACCAGCTAACTGATGTCAAATCTAAAAAAATTAGAAATGTTATCGCTGGTTATGCAACTAGATTAACCAAAAACAAGGAACAATAGGGGGGATGAAAAATGGGCGCAGACAACACAATATTTGTTGGTGGAAAACCATTTATGAATTATGTAACAGGAATAGTAATGCAGTTTACCACAAAAAATGTAGATGAAGTGATTATAAAAGCAAGAGGAAAGTTTATCAGCAGAGCAGTAGATATCGCAGAGGTTGCAAGTAAAAGATTTCTTGTAGGTCAAATAGCTGTAAAAGGTATAGCAATCAACAGCGAAGAATTTGAAAACAAAGAAGGTAAACAAGTAAGAGTATCTACAATTGAGATAACTCTTAACAAATTGTAAGTATTATTTTTCTTTTATTTTTTATATTAAACAAGAACCTCAAATCATTTGATGTTTTCTAGCAACTTCTTTCACAATCTTCTTTGTTTCTCTCAGATCCTTTTCAAACTTATTAGAAAAATGTAATGCAAGAATTTTTGCATTAGCATTAGAAATATTCCCATATTTATTAAGCAAATTCCTTCGTTTTGCATATTCCACCATTTCATCTGAAACAGATTTTCTCTTATCAATCATATCCTTTATCTTTACAATCAAAGGAAGATAACTATCTGGAGTAAGTGATCTTACAAATCTATACCACTTTTTGGTATATTCATACAATGCCTGATTACTAAACCCTTCATATGCGCTTGCCTTCTGTAAAATATTCCTCACATAAGTATGTGGAGGAATAAACATAATACCTTTCTTTATTCTAAAAGGTTCATCAATACCCATATCAGCTGGTATAACCTCAATAAAATCTCTTTGTATTTTTTTAAGACAAAATTTAATCATAGCAGATACAGCTAGTATTATACTCATATAATTCATATCCATTCCTCTTTGCTCAAGAGTACCATGCTTGTTAACCTTAATAGGATTCCATGAAATGTCTAATTTGTAAGGATACATTTTATTAAAATTAGCATTAGGATCAGCCTTCTTAATCAATTTTTGCCATCTTTTTCTCCTCTTCATAAAACTGTGTATAAGATCTGTCTCTGTTTGTTTGTAAGGTGGAAGACCTCCTAATTGTTGATATTCACCATAATATCCTGGATAACCTAATTTTTTACCTCCCCTAGAAATTAAAATTCTTGAATCTTTAGCTAATTGTTTCCCATCATAAAAAGGAGAAGATTGTGTTAACAAAGTCAATATTGGATCAATAGCAATCTCAAAATTATAACTGTTTAACAAACTCCTCTTCAATTTTCCACTAATCAACAACTTTAATTCCTTTTTTTCTTTATCAAAAACTCCTTTTGGAAGTGCATAATGATGATGAAAACCAGTAGCTTTAGGAGCATAAACAAATTTATCTTTTCCAAATATCTTTTCCTTCATCTTATAATGACCATCAGAGCGAGGAGTTAACTTTGGTTTGTATTTACCAGGATAAGTTCCAAAAGGATAAATTCTTAAACCTCGTTCATCTCCAACTTTAATAACTTTCTCAATATAACTTATAATATTTAATGCTGGGTTAAAAGTATAAATATCAGGATAACAACCAAGTTCTAACATATTCATACCACACTCTTTTACAACTTCTACTTTAGGAAATTTTTCCTTAACCTTTTTTACAAGTTCAAATCCTCTATTAGTAATACCACCTTCAGAATCTATTATATGCATCTCAACTTCTAAACCAGTCATAGACCTTTTGAGAGGTTTTTTCTTGTTTTGTTTCTTTGCAATATTAACTATCTTCATTCTAGCTCCAACTCAAATACTTTAGGCATATCCTTTTTTATTTTATTAAGCTTCCTTTTAAGTGTTACTCTCCTATTAGGCTTCATGTATAATTTTTTATTAAACTCCATCGAAAAAATAAATCTATCAGGAAATTTTGCTTTAAGCCATTTAAGAATAAATCCACCTCCGTAAGGTTTATTAAAAAGTACAGGCTTATAACCTAAATTACTTAGCTTATTTCTCATTGATCTTACAATTGGCATATAAAAGGAGGAGATATATTTTGTACCAATACTGACTCTTGGCCTATCAGGTTTATCTTTCATTGTATGGCCATCAAAAATAATATTAAAACTATAAGATTCAAGAAGCTTTTCAAGAGTTGCATAAAATTCTAAATGCCATGAACAAATCTTTTTAATATCATTTTCTTTAAGATCATCTTTCCATACTTTTCTATGTAACCATTTTTCTTTATCCTTAAAGTAAATACAACGGTTCTGTGGCCTATTAAGGTCACAAACAAATCTTGAAAGTTTTGTACTTACCCAAATACCACCTTTTTCTAAGACAACTAAGGAGTATAATTTATCAGAATCTTTATCTTCTTCCTTTTTTCTAAATATTTTTGGTAAGCACATCTTATTTTCAATTTCTTTAGGAACCCATTGCCCTGCATGAATTGTTAATAATAACACATTAAAACTATTTTTTTTGTAATTATCATATATTATAGTTCCATGTTTTGAAAGGATCACATTAATTTCTTTGTATTTAGGATATAATTCCTCAATATCCTTTTTTACCAGTTCATAAAGATCTCTATCTAAAAAGAAATTCTTAAAATAAAATTTATTTCTATCTTTGTACATTTCTTTTATTGTCCCATGCAAAACCCTTCCAACCAACTTATAATTCTTTAGTACAGTAAGAAAGTTAAGATAGGGTTCTTCTTCAATCTCTTTTGCTAATTTCTGAAGGATTTGAAATAAAAAGAATCTCCTTGACAAACTTAAAGTTATTGAAGTTTTAGTAGGATTAATAAGAAGTGGACTTATTGTTTTGAATATATCTTTAATTACCTCTTTTTTCATATTATTAACAAATCAGAACAAGTTTAAAAATATTTCTATTTATTAAGTGTATATGCATAGTACCTTTGCCGTATTTCTATCAAAAACAAATATTCGTATCGTAAGACAATAGTGTCAAAAACCTTAATCCAAAAAATCAGGTTTTTGTGTTTTTGATTGGCATGGTACTATGCATACACTTTTTTACAAAAGATTTATAATAAATAACCCAAAAAATCCTACTATGACAGTAAAAGTATACATTGAAACATATGGATGTGCTGTAAACCAAGCAGATTCTGAAATAATGGCTGGAATCATAAAAAAGCGAGGTTATGAACTAGTTAACAATCCAGATGATGCATATGTAATCATAATTAACACATGCACAGTTAAGACACCTACTGAAAATAATCTTTTCAAAAGACTAAAAAAACTGCCTAAAAACAAGAAAATCATCATAACAGGTTGCATTCCACAAACAGACCCAGAAACATTAAAAGAATATTCAATCTTAGGCACATCTCAAATAGACAAAATAATCGATGTTATTGATGAAACATTACAAGATAATCAAGTTACACTTATTGCAAAAGAAAAAAATCCAAGACTAAACCTACCAAGAATAAGAAAAAACAAACACATTGAAATCATCCCAATCTGTGAAGGTTGCCTTGGTGATCCATGCGCATATTGTAAAGTAAAATCAGCAAGAGGAGAACTTTTTTCCTATGATCCAAACTTAATTATGAAAAGAGTTGCTGACGCTTCTGAAGAAGTTAAAGAAATTTGGTTAACAGCTCAAGATACTGGTTGCTATGGCAAAGACATTAATTCATCTTTACCACAATTACTGAAAAAAATAATTAAAATTCCAGGAAACTTCAAGATTCGCTTAGGAATGCTTAATCCTAATCATGTTTACGAATATCTTAACGAACTAATAGAAGTCTACAAATCAAACAAAATATTCAAATTCCTTCACATACCTGTACAATCAGGCAACAATCAAATACTTAAAAAAATGAAAAGAAAGTATACTGTTGAACAATATGAAGAAATAATAACTAAATTCAGAAAACAATTCCCAGACATAACAATTGCAACAGACATTATTTGTGGTTTTCCAGGCGAAACCCAAGAACAATTTGAAGATTCAATCAAATTAATAGAAAAAACAAAACCAGATGTTCTTAACAGATCAAGGTTCTGGCCACGTCCAAAAACAGAGGCAGCAGAAATGCCAAACCAAATTCATGGTAAAGAAACAAAAAAACGTTCAACAAAACTAGAAAAAGTCTTTAAAGAACTTGCAAAAGAAAACAATAAAAAATGGTTAAATTGGCAAGGAAGGATTTTCATTGATGAAATAGGAAAAAACAACACATTTGTCGGAAGAAACTATGCATACAGACCAGTAATAGTATTCTTTGACCAAAACATCCTAGGCCAAGAAGTAGATGTCAAGATAATGAGTGTAACAGATATAGATTTAAGAGGAATTGTTAAA
>CAYMBN010000003.1:0-36002 GCA_964388715.1 uncultured Methanosarcinales archaeon | reverse complement strand
ATTCTTCACAACATAAAACAAAAATGTCTTGTAAATCTTACATGGCCTAAATTTCATCTTAAATTCTAGCAATGCTTTATCACTTCCACCAAAATCAGCAAACTTCATCCCACTATTCTTAAGATGAGTTAAATCATCATAATTAGAATATTCACCTAATCCTTCCATCGAATAATCAGAAACACCAAATGAAGAATAATAATAACCAGTATCACCAATCTGCCATCCTGCTGTTATTGTTCTTGGAACATTATTAACAACAACTGTTCGAGCAAAATCATATCCTTTAAATCCATTCTCAATTGCATTATGATAATGTGCATGCTCAATAAAATCATCATCATTCCTTTTTTCACTCCACTCATCAAAAATCCTCATTAATTCTTTTTTATCAACTGTCCTAGAATCAACTACTTTAACATCATTATCTCTTTTCAAAAGATTAATCTTATGCCTTAACTTTTTCCATTTTTTACCTTTTAACTCAGGATCCCATTCTTTTAAATCATAAACAGGCCAATGATATATATAACAAGGCCTTCTGATTATCCATTTATTCCTATCCTCATTATTAAACTTAATCAAAGCTTTACGCAATTCAGGTGTAAACTCAACCAATGCTTTGTACGTATCAGGCAGATTCAAAACATAATCAAGAACTTCAGCAGCAACCTTTAACCGTTTTTCTTTTGGAGCAAGCGGTTCAACAAGAAATTCCCATAAACCTGTTTTATGTTTGTGTACCATAAAACCTGTTTCATCATCAAAATGAAAAAACATACATTTAGTTTTACCTTTATCTTCCATATTCAAGAAATGCGGAAAATGATGTTCTGGTTGACTACCAAACTTTTTAATAGCATTAATTACAATTTCTTTATTACCATCATCAATATTTTTAATCAATTTCATTCTAAACCTCATAAAGTAACTCTTCTTCACAATTCCAAAGTTTTTTCCAACCAGACTCACCAGATAAAAAATCAACAATTGGAACTTTTAACTTAATTGCATTCTTAATATGTTCCATAATCAAAAGTTTTCCTAAATTTTTTATTTCACGATTACTTCCAGCATTAAACACATAATAAATATCATTATACAATGCTGCAATTTCAACACCTTCAATTTTTCCATTAATGATTACACTAATAACATACAACATTTTTTTTTCATCTAAGAAATTAATAAGTTTTTTCATTGAATTAACAAAATCTAGATCATTAAAATCAGATTCTTTACCAAATCTCTTAACATTAAATTCAATCAGTTTTTCAAAATCCTTTTTATTACCAAATTTAATTTCATAATCCAACTTTTCTAACTGTCTTAAGTCATATCTCAAATTCTTTCTATGTTTTTTATTAAAAGTTTTAAAATAATTGTCCAAATCAAAATCAAACTTCTTTAAATCAATAAAAAACCTTGTATCACAAGGTTCAAGCCCTTCATGTTCAATATATTTTATTTCATTTGGATCAATATACATTAAATTAGTATGTTCAGGCATTTCATCAATAAAAGATTGAATATGTTTCTTATCTTTTACAAAAAAAGTTCTCTTCTCAGGAAATTCACCACCAAAAAAACCATAAATATCTTGTTCTTTATCAAACCATAAAGGTAAAACACCTTCCTTTCCATTAGTACCAACAATAAAATAAAGATCAAACAGTTTAGGATTATAAAAACAATAATTAACTTCCCACAAATCCCACAGAGTGCTATTTAAGGAAAACTTTTTCCAAACTTCTTCACATTTCTTAATATCTTTAATAATCTTAAACATTATGTCTCAAAATACTCCAGAAATATATAAAATTAACCTTTAAAGATATTGATCTGAATGTTTTTGCATCATTTTTTCAAGTCTCTTACTATTACAAAACTTAAACATTTTTTCTTTCATTAGATGCCAATGCTCTTTCCAATTAAAATCAAAACCTAAGAATTCAATTCTATCAAGCTTATTATTAAAACCATACTTGATATGTTCAAAATTAATGAATTTTGCAACTCCCAAATCTCTGTATCTTGGATTAACTCCACCAACCAGTACGGTCAATACATTATTGTATACACATCCAAAATCAACAGCAGCTAATTCTCCATCAATCTTTATACTCACCATGTATAATATGTCCTTTTTCTTGAAAAAATCAAAAAGTTCCCAAAACGCTTTATTGAACTTACCATCATAAAAATAAGATTTTTCTCCAAAAGCTTTCAAATTCCATTCAATCATTTTCTTGTAAAGCCTTTTATTCCTTGTTTCCATTGAAACTTCTATTTTTTGTTCTTCAAGTCTTTTAATATCTCTCATAATATTTTTCAAATGTTTTTTATTAAACAACTTAAAATAATTATTAATATCATAATCCATTTTTGGTGGCATTAATGAATAAGTACAATACTCTTCATTAAAATATCTATTATAAATAGGATTTTCTTCAATACATGTAAGAATTGTATTTTGTGGAACACTTGCAATAAGTTTTTTCAAGGTATTTCTATTTTTGAAAAAGATAGGATTCTTTTCAATCCATTCTTCATCACCTGGAAAAAATCTAAAACAGTTTTTTATTTTGTCAAAAGAAAGAGGAAGTAAACCCACAATTTCATCCCCCTTTTTTTGAACAATAAAATAAGGACTGTGATCAAAAGATTTATGAAAACATAATTTAAATTCCCACATTTCAGAAATTTTTTTGTTTGTACTTACAGTTTTCCAAACTTTTTCGCACTGTTTTATATCAGTTACAACCTCAAGTTTGTAATCAACCATTAATTTTGACCTCTTTTTATTTTTTTGTGTGTTTTTTATTTTTATAATATAATTATAAAAAAAGTAGTATATAAATGTTTTTATTTATAAAATTCCTCGTCGGAAAAAATTAGAAAAAAATTGAAAAAAATAAGAATTTTTTTTATAAAAGTTTTTACAATTTTTTGGAAAAAATTTTCTCGACGATAAAAAAATAAACAAAAAATTAATTTTTTTAGAAAAAAAGAAAAAATTTAAATAAAACCTAACAATAAAAAATTTTATGTTTGACTTATCAAGAATCCCAATTATTGGAAGATTTTTTAGAGATTATGAAACAGATGATTATTCATTATACATTTTAGATTGTATTCAAAAATTTTTTTCTAAAGAGTTCAAATACTTTAATGTTGTAGATACAACAAAAACAACAGACTTAGTAAGTTTATTTGAACAACAATACAAAGAAGACACATTATATCACTTTTATCTTTTCCATGATAACCAAAACAATAGATTTGTTTTAAAACAATTTGAACCTGGAAAAGTAGAAGGAATTGATAATCTGTTTAAATTACCACCCAATGAAAAACAAAGATCAATTGAAGATATTATTAAAAAATGTAAAGATTGTGAACAATATGCAGCCAGAGAATACAAACCATTATTTGCTTTACTAAAATATTTAGTGACAAAACTAAAACTAGGCTCAGAAGAAAAAAAGATGATTTTTGGATTATATGAACAAGGTATTCGCAGAGCAGAGATTCTATTCAATGCAAAAGCATTTAGTAATTATGCTATTGATAAAAAATATGCCCTTGTAACTGTTTGTCTTTTTACCAGAGGAATTGTTCTAGATTATATTCTCACTGACCCCCCTAAAAGTCCTTCATTCCAAAAAATAATCTATTTTAAAAACTGCCATGATCATGCTGAAATATACATTAAAATATACAAACAAAAACCAATAAAAATTGGAAAGATTAAATATTCCAGAAAATTTGTTAGTCCTTTTGCACCAGACAAGATTGTCTATAATAGAAGGTCAATGACTTATACTGTAGAAGGCAAAAAGTATCACTATTACTGGATCAAAGTTGATGAAAATAATGAAGTAATTGATGCAAGAAAACTTCAACATGGAATGATTTTAAGAGGTAAATATACTGATGAAAATAGTTGGATAATTTTATTTGATAAAAAATTCAATTACCTCCGCACTTTTAGCACAAAAGATATGAAAGAAGCTGAAAAGAAGGTTAACACTTCAAAATTAGAATCAATAAAAGTATAACAATAATTATGTTTGACTATAAAAAAATTAATTCTTCAACAACCACATCAATAAAAACACAACTACAATAAATCCTAACAACCCACTCACAACTAAAAGTGTTAAAGTGTTATCTGTTTTTTCTTTTGTTACTGTTTTTGTTACAAAAGAAGTAACTTCAGGTGGAACATTTTCATCATCAATTCTATAAGCTTTCAAATATTCAACTTCACCATCAATAGAATATTCCTTAGTACACTTTTCAATTCTTAATGGAACTTTATAAGTTTGTAATTTTGTTTTATATTGCAAATTAACATTAATAATATAATCTCCTGGCCTTGCACCATTCAAAGAATAAGAATACATTTTTCTTTTTTCATTATCATCATCACCAACACTTTTACTTAACCAAAACTTATGAACATCATTAATTTCCAATTGTTCATTATTAACAGTTAACACAACATCTTCATTATCTTCCCCAACATTAATAACTTTAAATGAAAGATAAAAATTTCTTTTACATCTAACTCTTTCAGGTGAAAGTGATAATTGAAAAACCCTAACATCATGAGAATTCTTATCCAATTCAAGATTGAGTGTTGCAGAATCTGTTTCACCATAATTAGATTCAGCTGTAATAGCCAATCTATAAGTTCCTGATTCAACTTCTAAAGGAACCTCAAACTCAAGTGTTTTTGTTTTATCATCATGCCCTTCAATATCAAAATGAGATGTTTCATCATCAAGATCATCATGATCATCAATATCATAAATCACTGCTTTAATCTTAACATCTTCAACTTCAGTAGATTTTTCATTATCAACAGTTATCCTCAACTTGACATCAGAATCAGGCTGAACATCATATATAGTACCTTTATCTCTTACAATATCTTTGTCACCATTAACATAAACAGCAATCTCACTAATTTCTAAACTAAAAACAATTGGAACTACTAACAAGAATAGTATAACAAAAACACTTTTTTTCATTTGAACACCTCTAATTCAATTATAAATACTAATTCATATTTAAAATTTTAGATAAAATATTGCTGTTTTTACCACTTTTTCCGACGACAAATCAAAGAAAAAATTTAAATAAGATAAACGATTTTTGCTTTTCAGAGGTGTTTAGTATGGAAATTAATGCTGATTATTTTGCAAATGGTTTTTCTCAAATAGACTCAAAATCACATGATAACACAATAAGAGGAAAAAATCTTCTCATAACAGATCTTGTTGAAAAATTATACCAAGAAGTTGATAAAAGAATCAAACATGTTGAAGCACTTAGACAAGAAGATCCTGAAAAATTTGATCAAGAATTACTTTTATATGAAAGATTCAAAGCATTTAGACAAGAATTAAATCAAGATTCCATTGAACTAGACGAAAGCTACCTTTCTGAAGGAGAAAAAAGATTAATGGAAAAGTTTGCATGCTTTGATGAAGAAAACACAATCCCAACCTATTTTGTTCTTTCTAACCATGGTCATACTTTTGAAGTAATCTTACCTATCCTCGGTGAAAGTGAATTACTCAATAATTTAACTCTAGAAGGTATTGAAACTAAACAAGATAACAGATACTTCAAAAGATTTGTGTTGGATACACAACAAGAAGGACACCCTGCTGATAAATATGAACAAATAAGCCAAGTTATTATTAATGCATTACAAGAATTTGGTAAAAAATACAATATTACATTTGATGTAAGACCAACACCAGTCAACAGATCATCATTATATAAGCATGTTGTAAGAGAAAAACTACCTGAAGTAATGGATGTTGCTGGTCAACCATTACTATACTCACTTGATAAAGCTGTTGAACTAACTGGTTTAAACAAAGAAGAATTAATCAAAAAGCAACAAGAATCCAAAGTACATGAAAATCTTATCAAGATGGGTTACTGTCCTGCTAGTGTTGTAGATCAGATTACTGGGAAGGAACATAAAGCTGTTCCAACAGAACCTATTGTTTCTGAAACAATTGATAAAACAGTTGAAAAAGCTAAACCTAAAGTTCCTGAAGAAATCCTACCTTGGCTTGACAGAAGTCACCCAAGAAAGAAGTACACTCTTTCACAAATAGAAAAATTATCTGGTGTAAACTATAAAACATTATTTTCAAGAGTAAAAAGACACAACAAAAAAAGAGGAGTTAAGAAATTAGATTACAAAAAAGGGATAACCGCAACTCAAATATTAAAATATTCAGAATTATTCACTCCAGGACATCCTAAGGCAACAGCAGAACCAAAAATTGATTACAATTTAACAAGAAACACAGAAATAAGTATAGCTTTAACTGCTGATATTTTAGGTATAAGTGCTGAAACAGTGCGTAGAAAATATTCAAATCTACTACAAGACGCTTCTGAAGAATACAAAAATGAACCCAGTAGAAGGAGTTTTAAGCATAGAATTGGAAAAGTAATGAATACAAGTGTTCTAGAAAAATTAATCACTGATGAAAAAATTGAAACAAAGTATAAGTTTGTTGGTGAAGTTAGTAAGGAAGAAGAACCAGCTACAATCCCTCCAGAACCAGATCTACCAGAAGTAGAAGCACGATACTCTCAGATAGAAATAGAGATCAATAAAACTGTTGGAGAAGATGCAGCCAGCCAAGATGAAAAACACAAAACAATATATAATATACTAGATGTTTTGAAATCACTAACAGAATTTTATTCTAAAGATATTGATCTAGACAAATTTGAAAATTTATTTGTAAGAATCCTTAATAGCCAAGGAATTAAAGAAAAAGAAGAGTACATGAATCCAGATAGTGTTTTTGATGCTATTGAGACTATAGATGATTATGTAAGGATTGATAAAAAGGTTAAAGAAGAAAGAGAACAAGGACTTAATGGTGAAATATATTTATCAAGAGATCAAGTAGCAACCCTATTTGGACATTCACCAGATGATTCTGAGAAATGGGAAGAATATCTTCCTATAATAGAACAAATTGATGGAGAACAAAAGATTGCACTTGACAAACTTTTGAGTTTTGCTTATCTTGAATTAAAAAGAAACATTGACACAAAGCAAATAGTTTCACTCAGCCACAACATGCCAGAAATAACAGAATATCTCAAAAGAAAAGCTGAACAAGAAACAGGCGAACTTTCAGATATTTTAGCTAAGATAGAAGGAACTAAACCAGAAGAACCAACAGAAGAAAAGATATATGGTCAAAAAGAACATATAGATTATATCAATGGAAAGCTTGACTTTGATTTTACTATTTCAAAATATCAATTTTTAATAAGAAAAGAAGTAATTGGTAAACCAAAAAAAGAAGATAAACTAGTTGGTCAAAATATGGTTCCTGTGTGTGTTGCAACAAGAGCAGAATTAGATGAGATAATAAATAAAGCTAAAGAATATTATAAAGATCATTTAACTCCAACATCAAAGCACATTATAGGTTCAAAACCAGTTGCAACAATTTTTAATTTAGATGTTACAGAGTTTCAGAAATTATATAAAAACACAGATGGTTTATCAGGCTTAATTAAAAAACAAAGGGTTCATGGATATAAAGGAGAAATATTTGTTCTAGAAACTGGTAATATTGAAAAAGTAAAAGAACAATATGGAAACAAAATTGAGGGAATAATTAGTGAAAGAGGTAAAGGAACAAGAGGTAAACCACCAATAAAAGTAACACCTGTTCCAAAAAAACCAGAAACACCTTACAAACCAGGCACTCCAGCTGAAGCAGGAGCTGAACCAGTAGCAGTACAAGAACCAATCCCTCCTGTTAAACCTGCAGCACCAGAACCAGCTGCTGCTCAAGCAGATAGTATTGACTCAAAAATCGATTCTATGCTAGAAGGAGATGAAATCCTTGTTAGATCACTTCCATCCACTGCTACAAGATTAGACCCATCTATTCAAAAAAGAGATGTTTTTAGAGCAGTCCAAAGCAGAAAAGCAACTAACATAGAAGATTTCCCAGATTCTGGAACAGTTAAAAGAGAAGGAGCTAAAATTATTCTTAGAGGATTAATGCAGAAAACTTAATCAAATGAATTGGAAATGGAATTTCCTATTAATTACAAATTTCAAAGAAATTTGAAATGAAAAATGATAAGAATTCAAGAGCAGAAGCTTTACAATCTTACTTATTTATTAGAATCAAATGTATTACAAGACCCAACTGTATTATGGGACCAGGAAAAAACATTTGTTTTAAAGTCACATAACAATGGAACACTAATCCCAGGCTTTGTTCTTGAATTCTTAAAACAACGTGAAACAAACCCAGACTATGATACAAACATAGACCCATTCATAATTTTAGACCTAATGCATAATGTCAACCAAGATAATCTCTTTACTGGCCTTGAAGTCCTTGTAGAAGAAATAGAAGGCCAAGATTTTGTCCCAGCGAGTGAATTATCAATCCTAAACACATTGTATGATGAACCAGTCATAGTTGAAAAATTCATTCAAGATGAATATACAACACCAGAAATACTCAAATTACTGAATGTTTCCATTATAGTATGGGAACACATGAAAAAGAAATGTAATATAAAAAGAAAAAAACCAGGAAAAAAAGTAAAAAAAACATTTGGTGCCAATCCTTTTGTATATGAAAGACAAGAACTTGAAACAAAACTAGAAAAACATTTTGGATTTAAAAAAGAACATTTTGGTGAAAGATTATTTGATAGAAAAACTGTAAATGAAATAATAGGAGTGACTGATAACACAGTTGCTTCTTATACAAAAAAAGGAGAAGCCCAAGCATATAATTTTAAAACAAAAACAATAAGAATCCCTGAATCAGAGATTATCAAACTAAAAAGAAGTCTATTTAGATTCTATGGACATTTTTTTGCATCACTTGGAATAAAAGGTAAAGAATTAGGAACTTGTGAACAAATTTTTATAAGATCTGTAAGACAAGGCCTTATCAGTTTAGATAAAGATAACCAATTATATCAAGATGAAATTGAACAAATAAAAGAATTAAGATGTGTTGGAAAAGAAAAATACAATTTTGTTGAATTGGCTGAATTATTGAAAGTAACTTCAGAATCAGTTGCACAGCAGGTTAGGACTTGGAAAATTAAAACAAGAAATATATCCCTTGACCCTAACGGACTTGAAGAAGTTATTTTAAAAGAAGACAACCCAGAGATATTTAAACCAGGATACAAACCAACACGTAAAAAACATAAACAAAAAAGACGAGAAAAAATATATTATATCCAAGATTACCCTTTTGAATATATCCCAATTAGATTTGTAAAACACAAGCGATTAGTCCCAATAAGACAAGTTAAAAAACTTAAAACAATAAGAATAGGAGCTCTTGAGGTTGTTGACAAACAAGAATTGCTTAGATATCATAAGGAAGGTGTTGTTGAAAAAGAATTTTCTAAACATGATGAAGCAAGAAGAGAGTTAGAGTACGAATTTAACAAAGAACGATTACTTGAAAGATATAATAATTTACAAGATGAATTAGAAAATATTACAGATGAAACCCTCAGATTTAGAGTAAAAAGATCAACAGAACCTAAACTAGATGTATTCAGACAACTAATTGATTTAACTGAAAATGGCCCAGATTATATATTAAAAAGAGGGGATGTAAATTTAAGTAAAGTAAGAAGGTCAGATCTCACATTTATTGGGAGAAAATTACATCCATTAATAAAAGACATAGAACACATGATCAGAGTAGAAATTGATTTTAATAACGCCCAAGTAAATTATGTTATGGATAAAAGAATTGAGTCAAAAATAAAATATGAACTAATTGGAGAACATAATTCAGCTTATGAATTATACAGAAAACATATTGACCTAACACCAGATCACCAATTACAACATCCAATTTCTGGTGAAGTAGTAGGTTTTTACAATCCTTCTATTGAACAAGAACTTGAAGAAATAAAAAAACAACTGGATGAAGAAGGAATCCTAGTTGACTTTGAAGGCAACCCTTTCCTTTACACATTAGAGAAAGTCAAACAGATGACTAAACTAGAAAAACAAGGTATCTTAATGTTATTAGGTGGACAAAAAGATAAAGAATTACTTGAGGAAGGATTTTGTTTTGTTGAATCAATTGACCATATTTTAGGAAAGACTACAAAAAAACAAATCACAAAAGAAGACATATCCCAATATATTTTAGATAAGAAATTAGAATGTATAGAAGTAGCCAAACAATGTAATGACAAAGAGATAAGATATAATTTTGCCGACAGATATTTAGGTGCACTAGAACACATTGTTCAACTTGAAAAAGATCTTGATCAAAAATTAGATTGGAGAGAAGAAAAGAATTTTCCAACACTAAGAGTAAAAGGAATAAACATCAGAAAATACGAAAATATAAGAAGAATTGCCGAAGAATTAATGATTTTTATTGACAGGTTCATTGCATATTATAAGAATCACATAAACTACTACAATAAAAGAAGAGCAGTACATTTACTAGGAAATGCTTTAGTTACAAAAAGATACGGTAGTTCAAAAGCATTTAATTTTTACTTCCCACAACTTTTTGATATGGACAAACAAGTTATTAGTCCTCTTACTGGAAAAAAAGTAAATTTTTATAAAAAAACAAAAGTAAACAGAGTTATTGAAAAAGTGCAAGATTTAGGAGTAATTAAAGACAAACATGGAAAAGACTTATTATATACCATCAAAAGAATATGCAAAGAACAAGGTGTTAAAAAGAGCTTACTCACACAAAGATTACAAGAATTAGGAGAACATGAGTTTAACATCCAAGCAGGCTATTGTCAAGCAGAAATAATCAACAAACACAAAGAACAACTCAAACAAGAACCAGAATTTCTTCCTGAAAAACTAGCAATAATGTACATTTTGGAATACTTAGGTGAAAAACTCTCACAAAAAGCCACCCAATATGTAGGAAGAAAAAGAACAATTATCTTAGATTTTCAATTGTTCAGAGAAACACACTTTAAAAAACTTATAAAAAGAACTAAAATACGTCAGAAGCAAGGATCATATAACTTAAACTCATTAAAAAATTTCATTGATGAAAGAATATTAGCATTTGAACAACAGGAAATGTTTACTTATGATGAACTTTCAGAACTTTCTGGATTAAATAAAGATACAATCAAAAGTGCTGCATATGACAACGGAACACCTAGATTAAATAAACAAGGTCAACCCTACAAAAAAAGTGATGTGATAACATACATAAGTAAAAGTGATATTTATCAAAGCCTTCCATTATTATTTTTATCAGTTCCACAACCAAAGAAAAGAAAATGATACTAATCAAACAAGAACAATTATACAGTATTGATGATTTAGTAGAGAATCATATTATAAAAGGACCAAATATCTTAGATAATGTATTTTTTGTAGAAGATGAAAACCAATTCTGGGTACCATGGTTTTTCGCTGACTTCCTACAAAAACGTAAAACAAACCCAGATTATGACACACATATTGATCCATTCTTAATCATGGACCTAATGCCAAATGTCAACCAAGATGATCTCTACACTGGCATTGAAGTACTTGTTGAAGAAATTAATAATGAAGATTTTATATTATGCAGTGACTTACCTATCCTAAATGAGTTGTATGGTGAAAAAATTGAACAAGAGATTTTCAAACATTTTGAACCAGAATGGATGACTGAACTAAAACAAGATGAAAAATATCAAAAAATTTTAAGACTTCTAAACATAGATGATGAAAAAATTGATTATAAAATGGTTAAACCAATTATGTCACATTGCAGCTACACACGACATAAATTCAGCATGCACAAATTCCTAACAAAACAAAAGATCAATATGGAATTAGAAGCCAATCCAGATTTTTTTAAAGCTAGACAAGGTGAAGAATATGCTAGAACAAATATTACTACCACTCTATGTTCTAATGATTATACAGCATTTCTTCAACTAGTTCCAATAATCCATGGCACAGGAAAGACTAAATGGACCCATAGAAAATTTCTTGACCATTATAATGATATAATAGAAAGCGATAACCTAAAAGAAATTTACAAATTATTTCCAGAGTTAGAAAAAGCAAAATCACTAACAGAAAAAATAAATAATCAAATGCAAAGTTTAGAAGAAGAAACACTGGATGGATTTGATTTGAAACAAAACAAAAAATATCAAGCTATAATTAAGGCATTAAACATAGTTGCAGATGGAATAGAACAAGGATTAAAAGCTGTTGAAGATATTATGGAGAACACATGTTACAGAAGATTCAGAAGAAAAATGAAAACTTATTTGTTAGACCTAAAACTATGTTTAGAACTAAAAGCAGACCACAATTTCCTAGGTTTAGACAGAGGCTCTATATATTTCAGAAAACGTGAAGGAATCCGGTATGACGGATATTCTGCTTTTATCAAAGAATTCAAAATTCCAATAATACGTGGAAAATTCAAAACCCAATGGATTCACAAAAAGTTTATTGAATATTATAAACAAATAGTTAAAGCAGGAAGCTTAGAAAAAGCTTATGAACTTTATCCAGAACTAAAAGAAATAAGTAAAAAAGTCAACAGAATAATCCAAATAAAGAAAAACTTAGAAAAAAAACTTGCTGAAACAGGAGATATTGATTGGCAAGATAAATTAAATAAAAATAAAAGATACAAAGGATTAGTAAAACTTCTAGAAAGAATCAAAAACAAAGAAGAGATTGAATGTGGGTCAGTATGGGATGTAATTTCTGAAAATACCTTTTACAGAGTAAGGAAAAACCTTAATGAGTACTTACTAAGAGAAAAACTAATTATGGAAATAAAAGCTAATCCTAATTTTGTAAGGACAGAAATAGCTTTAGATTATTTAGTATATACTGGCAAAAGAGGTGTAATTGCAAAATCTTTGCGTGAATTTGCTAAAAAATTCAAAATTCCAATTTTACATGGAAGAAGAGTGGCAAAATGGTATCACAAAGTGTTCCTTGATCATTATCAGAAAATAGTAGATGCTGGAAGCTTAAAAAAAGCATATGAACTTTATCCACAATTAAAACAAGCAGGTGTTGAGGTAAACAGTTTAATCAAACAAAAACAAAGTTTAGAAGAAAAACTAGATGAAACACAAGATATTGATTGGCAAACTCAACTAAAGCAAGATGAAAAATACCAAAAAGTTCTAAGAGTTCTAAAAACAGTTAACTGGAATGAAGAAGTAAGCTACGAAGAAGTAAAAGAAACAATCTCTATTAGCACTTATCATAGAGAAAAAACAGAATTAAAAAATTACTTAGTACAATTAAAGCTAAAAATAGAAGTAATAACTAGACCTGAATTCATGACAGGAAACAGAGCTATAGATTATTTTAGAAAGTTTAATAAAATCAGTGATTCTAACAAATATTTACAATATATTAAAGGACTTAAAATTCCAAGAATATCTTTTAAATCTGGTGTTCAAATATGGATTCATAAAGCATTCCTGGACTATTACTCACAAATAACTCAAGCAGGAAGCCTAGATAAAGCTTGTGAACTTAATCCTGAACTAGAACAAGC
Organism: uncultured Methanosarcinales archaeon; assembly: GCA_964388715.1. GTDB lineage: Archaea > Nanobdellota > Nanobdellia > Woesearchaeales > CAYMBN01 > CAYMBN01. The sequence goes on along the minus strand of CAYMBN010000003.1, from coordinate 22,419 downwards.
AAGATTGTTAACACAAAAATATATAACAAACAAAAATGACACAAATTAATTTAAAACAAAATTACAAGATTGATGAAATAATAAATCAAGGCATTTTAAAAGATCCATCTATTTTAGGAGATCTAGAAAAAACATTTTTCCTAGAATCAAATAAAAAGTTTGTTATTCCTGGTTTTTTTATTGATTACTTACAACAGCGTGAAACAAACCCAGATTATGATACACATATTGATCCATTCTTAATCATGGACCTAATGCCAAATGTCAACCAAGATGATCTCTACACTGGCATTGAAGTAGTTGTAGAAGAAATTAATAATGAAGATTTTATATTATGTAGCGACCTCCCTATCCTAAATGACTTGTATAAACCATCTCCTCAACAAATCATCCAAAAACAACTAGAAAAAGCACAACAAGATAAATACCTTCCTGTAAGACAGATCTTCAAAGAGCTAAGAAAACAAGAAATCTACTCAAAAATATCAATCATAGACATCTTAAAGGCAATGGAATCTAATAAAGTCAAAGTATTAGAAGATGACTTAGGAGACCTTATCCAACTAAAATCAATTGATGATTATTTTAAACAATTTATCCTTGCTAAAAGAGTCTACCCTCCAAGAGATGTAGGAGATATATCATTTGATGATAACAATTATTACATCAACAATGAACATATAAAAGGAAGAATTGATTCAAAACAAGGTAAACTTTTACGTTTTTTAGTACATTTCATTGGAGAAAGAATATATCAAGAAGTTGTTGACAGTATCACAGAAACAGAAAACTACCTAAACCAAATCCAACCACTAGAAGATCAAATAACATATTCAGACTACTTTAAACTACAAGTCGCACAGGACAATAGTTTTGTAATGTTAAGACGAAAGCTTTAAAAATGCTCATTCTTTCTTACACATTATGGTTAAACCAAAAAGAGGAGAATATCAGTCTAAAGTAGGCACAGTTACACCATTAAAAACAGAGATCAACCCATATGAATTATACCCAATGGGAATTCTACCATTCAAGTATAGAAAAGGCCTAAAAGCAGATCTTGATCACATATTATCAGAAGATAACCAATTCTTAGGAATAAGTTTATTATACCATATGCTAGGAGATGTATTTGAAAGATTTGATTCAGAAGCACTTACTTTAATCAAGTATTGTAATATCAGAGAAATTTCAAAAGCACTCAATCTCACAATTCAACAAGTTGCAGAATTATATGAAGAAGATGTAGTTGAAACAGTTGAATACAAAGGAAAAGAGTATGATGTCATCCCAACAAAAAGTCTCAAAAGATTAAAACAAGTCTTAACAAAAGAACCAGTAACAAAAACAGCAACTGTAACCAACCTGTTAGAATACAAAGCAAAAAAACAACCTCAACCAGAATACACAGCTAAACAATACGCAACAATCATTAACAGACTTCTAACAGAACTTGAACAATATGGAGATGAGATTAATTGGTACACATTAGAATGTTATGGTATTAATACACATCTAGCTAAAAGTATGTCTACAGAAGAAGAAAAAAACGAACTATCTGTTAAAAATGTTTTAAAGAATCTCACAGGTATTAAACTAAGGGTTTCTGGTAAAAAAGAATATGATGCTGAAAGTTTTTTAAAAAAACTTAGAGGATTAGAAAAGGTCAATAAAGCATACTATTTTCTCAAAAAGGATTATGACTTCACCTGGCTTCTAAAAGACAGAGATGAATCAAAACTCGAAGCACAAGTTGACAAATTCATTAAAGATGTAAAAAATAACTGGCAACAACAACAAGATATTGAACAATATACAAAACCTTTAACAGATCAAGAAATTAGCACAACTGCTAAAAAAGTTGCTGAAGAATATGTTGAATACAAAAAGGTATCTTCAGAAAAAAGTATGCAAATATTCCTTGACCAATGCCTTGCAGAAGGACAAAAAACAGGAGTTATTTCATACAAATGGATTAATGATAACCTACCAGATGCAGTTGAAACAGTCACACTTAATGAACTTCTTGCATCAATAATGGAAGCAGGTATTGAAGTACAAGATGAACAAAGAAGAAAACATACCTTACTAAAAGCAGCAAGAAGAAGAAAACAAAAAGTAAATCAGTTTGGTATTGAATTAAGTAAAGAAGCTCTTGAAGATTCAGTCAAAATGTATTTAAAAGCAATTGGTGAAGTTCCACTTCTTGAAGTAGAAGAAGAATATAGGTTAGCAGTGCTTGTTGAACAAGGAAACTTAGAAGCAAGAACAAAACTAATCGAGGCAAATCTACGTTTAGTAGTATCTGTTGCAAAAAAATACACAAAAAGAGGTTTACTTTTCCTGGACCTAATTCAAGAAGGCAACCAAGGCTTAATCAGAGCTGTTAAAAAATTCAAATACAGAAAAGGTTTCAAATTCTCAACATACGCAATCTGGTGGATACGTCAAGCAATAACAAGAGCAATTGCAGACCAAGCAAGAACAATAAGAATACCAGTTCACATGGTAGAAACAATAAACAAACTAAGAAAAACAGCAAGAAAATTAACACAAGAATATGGTAGAGATCCTACTCATGAAGAAATTGGAAAAGCAGCTCAACTTCCAGTACACAAAGTAAAAGAAATCCTAAAAACAGCAATGGACCCAATATCATTAGAAACACCAATTGGTGACGAAGATTCAACATTAGGAGATTTTGTTGAAGATAAAAAAACAGAAGATCCAATGTACACTGCATTCCAATCAATGTTAAAAGCACAAATAAGGAGAGTTCTTAATTCTTTAACAGAAAGAGAATCAAAAGTCCTCAGATACCGTTTTGGTTTAGAAGATGGTTGTCCACATACATTAGAAGAAGTTGGCAAAATATTTGGTGTTACAAGAGAACGTATCAGACAAATTGAAGCAAAAGCATTAAGAAAACTAAGACATCCGAGCAGAAGCAAACAATTAAGAGAATTTTATTTAGGTTAAAATTTGTCCCTAATTCTTGGTAAAAACTAAAATATTCCTCAATTAACCTTATAAATATAGAATTCAATTCAGCAAGTCATAGATAGAAGAATGTCAAATCCAAAAAAAACAAAGTTAGAGGATATTACTGAAAGATCACAATGGGAAAAAGCACTTAATCCATATATTAAAACCTATATTCAACAAGGTAAACAATCAGGAAATTCTTTAAAATATGATTGGTTAAGTGATGATTTACCAGATGGAATCACTTCAACACAAATGGAATATGTTCTTGAAGAGATATTAAAAGCTGGTGTTGAAGTTAGATACAAAGAAGAAAAACCATATACAAAAAAACCAAAAAAACAAGCACCTGATCAACACACTGAACTAGCCACATTAGAAGATTCAGTTAAAATGTATTTAAAATCAATTGGTGAAGTTCCACTTCTTAATGAAAAAGAAGAAAGAGATTTAGCAGAACTTATTGAACAAGGGAGTTATGAAGCAAGACAAAAACTAATCAATGCAAATTTAAGATTAGTTGTATCTGTTGCAAAAAAATACCTAAAAAGAGGATTACTTTTCCTTGACTTAATTCAAGAAGGGAATAGAGGATTATTAAAAGCTGTTAAAAAATTTAAATACAGAAAAGGTTTCAAATTTTCAACATACGCCATCTGGTGGATTAGACAAGCAATTACAAGAGCAATTGCAGACCAAGCAAGAACAATTAGGATTCCTGTTCACATGGTTGAAACAATAAATAAATTAAGAAAAACAGCAAGAAAATTAACCCAAGAATATGGCAGAGATCCAACTTATGAAGAAATTGCAAAAGCTTCAGGACAACCCATTTACAAAGTTCAACAAGCTCTAGAAAGAGGTAAAGATCCAGTTCCTTTAGAAACACCTGTTGGAGGAGGTGATAGTACTATTGCTGATTTTGTTGAAGATAAGGATTCAGAAAGTCCAATGGACGGTGCATTTCAATCAATGCTCAAAGCACAAATTAGAAGAGTTCTAGGAACATTAACAGATAGAGAAGCAAAAGTACTCAAATATAGATTTGGTTTAGAAGATGGTGTGCCACACACATTAGAAGAAGTAGGTAAATTATTTGGTGTCACAAGAGAACGTATCAGACAAATTGAAGCAAAAGCATTAAGAAAACTAAGACACCCAAGCAGAGCAAAAGAATTAAGAGATTATTACTTAGACTAATTCTAAAAAACCACTATTTTTCAATTAAATTTATAAATAAAAGCCATAATTCACTATAAATTAGAGGCGATATCTTAATAAAATGTATAAAAACAATAAACCAGGACAGGGAAGAATAGCTCAAAAAACAAGAGTCATAGATCAAAATAGAGAACAACCTTTAGAAGATTCAGTGAAAATGTATCTAAGAGCAGTTAGTGAAGTTCCTAATCTTCCTTATCAAGAAGAAAAAAGATTATTCAAAAACATGAATCTTGAAGCAAGACAAAAACTTATCAATGCAAACCTGAAACTTGTCCCAAACATTGTAAGAGGATATGCAAACAACAGATATTTTCTCCTTGATTTAATTGCAGAAGGCAATCAAGGATTAATAAAAGCAATTGAAAAATATAATTACAATCCTAAATACAAATTCCAATCATATGCTATTTGGCACATTAGACAAGCAATCACAAGAGCACTTGCAGAGCAAGAAAAAACAATTAGAATACCTAGAAATTTTGTTGATGATATAAACAAAATAAGAAAAATAACAGAAAGACTAACAGGAGATTATAGAAGAAATCCAACTCATGAAGAAATCGCAAGGTCAGCTCAATTCCCAGTCCAAAAAGTAAAAGAAATCCTAAAAACAGCAATGGATCCAATCTCACTAGAAACACCAATAGGTGAACAAGATTCTTTGCTAGGAGATTTTCCTGAACAAAGACAAGCACAAACACCAATGGATAATGCATACCAATCAAGTCTTAAAGTAGGAGTTAAAGATGTTTTAGACTTTTTAACAGAAAGACAAGCAAACATTCTCAAATACAGAGTTGGTCTTGAAGATGGTACACAACACTCATTAGAAGAAGTATGCAAACAATTTGGAGTAACAACAAAAGAAATAATTGGTATTGAAGCAAAAGCAACACTAAGACTAAGACACTCTAGCAGAATAAGAGAAATAAGAGAATATCCTTTAGATTGATAAAATTTATAAAATAACACCTATTCTTTCTAAAAATGATATACAGAATAAGAGATTTCCTAGGAGAAAAAGACACTTTCACAGAAGATATTGTCAAACAATATCTTAATGAAGTTAGAAGAATTCCACGACTTAATCCTCATGATAAAGAAAGATTAATTGCATTAGCAAAACAAGGAGATCCTGAAGCAGTTCATAAATTAGTAAAAGATTATCTAATGATTTCTGTAAATGTAGCAAAAAGATATTCTTATTCACAAGACAGTTTTATTAATTATATTCAAGCTGCAAATAAAGTTTTAATTAAAGTAATTAAGAATTTTAAGGGAAAAACAGGAGATCAACTAAGGAGTAAACTTTTCTGGCATGCAAAACAAGCAATTAGAAGAGAGATTCAATACCAAGGAAGAGATATAAGAGTACCAGTTCATATTTGGGAAAGTGCAAGTAAACTAAAAAGATTATCAACAAGACTCGCAAAACAATATGGAAGACATCTAAGTTTACGTGAACTTTCTGAAGAATCAGGACTACCTTATGAAGAAGTTAAGAAAGTTATGACAGCTACCAAAACACCAATACCATTCTACACTCCAACTGGTGATGGCCAATATCTCGAAGATGTAATCATTGATACTTCAGTAGATGTTCAACAAGAAGCAATTAATAATATTTTCAGGCAAAAAATACGTAGTGCTTTACCGGAATTAGATGAAAAAGCAAGAAAGGCAATTGAATATAAGTTTGGTTTTACTGATGGTGAGTATAAAACCTTAACCCAAACAGCTGAAAAATTCAATACAACTCTTGATGATATGATGAAAATCATTAAAAGAGGACTAGACCTGCTCAGATTAGAATATAAAAAACAAGGTTTACAACAAGTTCTTTATGATTAACTTTTATAATCAACAAACCCAGCTTTCACAATCAAAGGAAATGCAATTGTTGCATCACAATTTACTTTAACATATTCTGAATTTGGCCTTATCTTACACCATGATACAGATTCTTCAGGGTCAGCTCCAGAATCAGAACCATCAAACTCATTCCCTGTGTTAATCAAAACAGTATAATCAGCTCCTTCTCTGAATATGTTTGCATTAAGAACATGATGTTTTACAACACCTGCTCCCAAAACAATCAACCCAGATTTCTCTGCATTCATTGTTTTATCAACTATCTCTACCATATCACTTATAACATCAACATTAAAATCAGAGTGTTTTTTCTTAAAAAAATAAAACATATCACCTAATGCACCATCTGTTATTGCAGGACATATCACAGGAATCTTATTCTTGTAAGCCCAATAAAGAAAAGAACTTTTATCATTAACATACTTACCAAGCTCACTAAAAAACTCAACACCACTTATTGACTTCTTTTTCCTATATACCTCCTCCAAAAAAGGCACAAACTTCTTTTCAAAGTAAAGATAACGATCATTAGGTACAAATATATTACCTATTCTATTAATTCCATTCTCTAACAACATAGAACCAGGCATTCTTTGCGTCCCAATCACAAACGGTTTCAATGTTTTGATCATATCTTCTTCAATCCCACCAGCTGCAGTCACAATAAGATCAACCATCTTATTCTTGACAAGATAAGTTATTATCTCACGCAAACCAGATGAAATCATGTTAGAAGTAAAACCAAATGTAATCTTTGCTTTGTTATCACGCATTTGTTTGATTACATCCACTGCAACCTTTAATCTTGTCGCTTGAAACCCAGTAGAAAAAAAAGAATCAATAAATTCATTAAAATTAAACTTTTTACTAAAATCATATCCTTCAACTTTAGGATAATCATCTAATGTTGCTACTTTTTTAATGAATTTACTTCCTTTACCTTGTTTGTAAAACAAATCCATTTTACTACATACTTTTTCTTAATTCCTTTGTTTTCTTAACAGCAAGATCAACCATTTCAAGCAATTGCTCTGATGTTAATGGCTCTTCACCACCTTTCTGCATTGCACATAATGAACCATCTTTAAGTGCAGCTACAGATAGCCTTGCATCATATACTTTTTCTTCCTCAGTAACAGGATCAACAACATAATGATCACCTATCTTAAGAACAGTACATGATAATGGTTCTTTTGACAATGGCAATGACTCTTTTGTTTTTTCACTGTAATCAATTTTTTCACCGTCATACTTAGGATATTTTGCATCTTTTAATGCTGCTAAAACTGCTAATGCACCTGCATCAAACAGATTACCTGCATCATTAATAGGACAAATATCTATTAAGCAAGCCCATACTTTTTCACCAGGTGTGATACACATTTTAGCAAAATCAAGTGCTTCACTTTCTCTTATCCCTCTGTCAACAACTCTTGCTATTTCAATTGCTTGTATTCCAGGTGGACCAGGTTCAAACTCTGGGTTTGATAATGGTAATAATTCTGCTCCAACAATAATTGTCCCTTTATTAGGAACATCTGGATAAGGTGCAATCACTTCAAGTTTAACTCCTGCCAAAACAACTGTTTCACCAATTGTAACACGAGCAGAACCTTCAGCTGAATTCACAACACCATATTCCACTTTGATTGGTTTTCTGTATTCATCTGTTTTTCTTCCATCAAGCCTTGTTTCTTTATCAAGTAATTTTTTAATGTAATTTTTCATTGTTTGTGTCATTTTATTTCACCTCAAATTTCTTCTTCAGCGCTGCTTTCTGTATATCATATATTTTCATTGCTACTTTTTTACCTGCTTCAAATGCTTCTTTAAGTTGTTCAGGTTTTAGATGTCCATCCATTTGAAGTAATGTTATTTTACCTGAATTAGGTAAAATTGCTAATGGAATATCAGCTACTCCACTATCACATTCATATGCTTCTTCATCATAGTTTAAGTCAACAACAATTTTATCATCAACCCTTCCAACTGCAACTGATGCAACTAAATCTTTCATTGTAAATCCTGCATCTGCTAAAGCCATTGATGCTGCACATATTCCTGCACATCTTGTACCTGCATCTGTTTGAGGCAGTTCAATAAAAACATCCACAACTGCATTTGGAAATTCTTTAAGATCAATAATAGGCAACAATGCTTTTTGAGTTACCATTGCAATTTCTTTTGATCTTCTAGAACCGCCAGGTCTAACTCTGTTACCATGACCTGAAAAAGGCATCATATTATAATGACATCTAAGAAGACCACGTTCTGGATCTTTCAAAAATCTTGGATAAAGATCTTTTGGTCCGTAAACAGCTGCGTATGCAACAGTATTACCTATTTTGAACATTGCAGAACCATCTGCATTTGGAATTATTCCTACTTCTGCTTCAATCTTTCTTGTTTCGTCAGCTTTTCTTCCGTCTACACGTTTTGAGTATCCCATTTTTAATCACTCCTCATTTCAATTTTAGTTCCTGTCTTTTTTTCAAGGAATTCTTTGATACGGTCTGTTAACCCTGCAATATGAGCTTCTTTTTCAATCTTCTTTATTGTTTCAACTGCAAGAAGTTCTTTATCAGGTTCTTCACCACTTACCCAAACTACACCGTTTTGTCCTACAACAATCCTACAGCCTGTAGCTAGTTTAATCATTGAAACCATTGAACCTTTTTTACCAATTATCCTTGGCACTTTGGTTGAAGTAATTTTAATAATTCTTCCACCGCTAAGCTTTCTTAGCCCAGGACCACGCATTGATAAATCAATCAATTTCTGTGATGTAACATTTGTTATCTTTGCCACAATATAATCACCAAATGTATAATATTTGGTTAAATCAGCACCACGTGCAATATAATCACTTGACGCATCTTTTAATGGCACCATTGCTGGATATGCACAATTTATATCTGCTCTCCATCCAGCTGGAAAAATTTCAGTAACTTTCCCAATAACAGTATCCCCTCTTTTTGGATTATATCTTCCTGTTAAAGGAATAAGTTTAACAGCTCTTCCTTCTACAGATGTTAATCCTAATCTTGAAGATAATATTTTATCCCCATCTCTGTATGTACCCATTCCAGGCAGATAATCCATTCCATCTGCTAATATTTCTCCGGGCACAACAACTTCTTTATCTTTCACTAATAGTTTTCCCATTTTCATTCCTCCTATTTATCGTGTATTAATCACTTTTGTTTCAACACTTCCATGTGTAAGTGAATTTAGTTTATCATAAAAATCTTCTTCTAATCCTCCAGGTATTTCAACCTGACAAATCCATGAACCATCATTCTGCCATTCATCTTTCATCATTTTCCCAAAAGATTTTATTGCTGAATAAGATTTTGCAGCATATAATGAACCAATCTTAACTAAAATCTCCTTTACCTCAAACTTAATAGGTAAAATAGGTCTTAATTTTTTTATTATTGGTTGTATTTGTTTTTCAGCTGGTTCATCCTCTGCAATCCTTATTTTTGCTTCTTCAAATGCAGATTCCAGTCTTGTCATTGGATGTGGCAAATGTGTTTTTGGATCAACAGCATTTGTATGAATTATATTAAGAATCTTTTTCCTTTTCATATCTCTAAGTTTCTGCCTATGTTCAGCTGTTGTTTGTATCTCACCTTTCTTTAATATAATAGACGCTACCTGCAAAGGATCTTCTGTCTCAAAAACCTCTTTCAAAACATTTGAACTTGCAAGTTTACCTTTCTTCACATCAGAAAAGATGTTCTCTGCTTTTAGAGTTGACTTAATGTCTGTGTTTGATCCATCTCTATAAGCAAGTGCTTTATCAGGATCAATATCTATCTCAAAGGTATGTCCTTCCTTCTTCAATTTCGCAATATAAATTTGATCTGACATTTTTTATCACCCTATTTCTTCTTAACTCCGCTCAACAACTTCTCAACCTGTGCTTTCTCCATCTTTGTGTATTGTTTTCCATCTGTCTTTATGTAAGCAACATCTAATCTCTCTGCATTAAAATTCTTATCAAGAACTTTAGTAAGTGCTTTAATAATTAACTTGGTTGCATCTTCAATTGATAGTTCAGGTTTGTATTCTTTATGCAGAACATCTTCAATCTCTTGATCACCTTCACCAATCGCAGTTGCTTTGTATTGAAAATAAATTCCAGTTGGATCTGTCTCAAACAACTTAGGTCCATCTGCATCCACTCCTGCAACTAAAATTGACACACCAAATGGTCTTAATCCACCATATTGTGTACATGTTTGTTTTAATGAACAAATATCTTTTACAATTGACAATGTATCTATTGGACTGTCAAAAGTAACTCTATTTTGTTGCGCTCTTAACTGTGAACGTTCAATCAAAACTCTTGCATCAGATATAATACCTGAAGCAGTTGCCCCAATATGTTCATCAATTTTGAATATCTTTTCAACAGCTTCTGGCACAATCAATGTATCAACAATTCTTTTATCTGTAACTAGGACAACTCCATCCTTACAAACAACACCTACTGCTGTTGAACCTTGTCTAACTGTTTTTTTAGCATACTCAACTTGTAATAATCTACCATCTGGACTAAACATTGTGATAGCCCTATCATATCCCATCATTTGATGTTCCATTGCTCCTTGCATTTTCAAAACGCCTCCTTAACTTTTTTTAAAATTCCACTTGTTTTTATGCTTTTCACAATGACATTTTGATTATTAATCTTTTTAGTCATCATCAAAGCAGCTTTTAACTCATTAACATGCTTATGTCCTACTTTTAATATACCTTTATTATTCTTGTATGTTACAAACATAATCCCTGCTTTAGCATATCCAAAAACACCTAAATACTTCAAAAGTGTGTTATAAATATCTTTCTTAGGATTAGTAACAGGTTTATCACTAATAATTTCATACATTAGGTATCTTTTCTTTTCCCGCATTGACGGTTTTAATGATTTAATTTTAAACACCATAACAGTTTTCATTAACTGAGAAGACATATATACCTCGCTTGTCTCTCTCTCTTCAACAAACAGAGAATATTGGGATATTTATAAAACTTTGGGTTTTTGGGAGAAATCTATTTACAAAACATTTAAAAACAAAACCAGAATCACATTTATTGCATGAGACGGAAAAGGCGTAGAACAGACAGATTAATGAATCGGGTTAATGTACTTGCAAAGATCCGTGAAAAAGCAGCAAAACGTGAAGGAGGAATAACTAATTATAATGTTTTTATAGAATATGTTCTATATTATGCTAGAAATAAATTTGTATGTTTATCCAGGGAATTAAAAGGAACACCTCCTACTACTGAAAAAATAAGTGAAATTGTATCTGAAGCAGCTGAGCAAGTTTATCAAAAACCAACAACACATATATCAGTCGAAGAATATGGTGAATACATAAATACAATCACAAGCAGATTAGGTGAGTATAGAGCACTTTATCAAAGAGCAGTAAGAATTGCAGAAAGAATTGATATAGGAAAAATAACAAACAAAGCACAATTAGAAAATTTTATGACACAAAATCCACATCTAAGAGAAAGAGCATATGTGTATTTTGTCAGAAGATACTCAGGAAAAGATCTAGAATCCGAAATCTATCAAGAATTTAGCAAATTAAAAATGGGTGGGTAATATTTTTTCTTTTCATCTTTCCAAACAGTGAATCATTCTCCTTTCCAGTGCTTCTTTTCTTTCGTAAATGTCTTTGAGAAATGGATGAGCCTGACATTTCCTAAGAGCTTCTCCAAAAATTTCATACTTCATATCTTGAGATACTGCTGGCCTTAATGGAATTTCACGATCATCAGCAGGATGAGGTCTATCAGCATTCTCAACAAAATTCTTAGTTTCATCCCACTCAAAACCATAAGCTTCTACTAATTCCTTTTGCACATATTCACTTTCCAAAAAAGCTTCACGTTCACATCTTGAACATAAGTCAGCATATTCTTGCTCAATTCCCTTTGCTTCTTGAATTATTCCTGATGGAAAGAATTCAGTAACAGAAGATGCATCTTTTATCAATTCATAAATCCACCAATCATTTTGACTTAATTCCCTATCCAAATTACCTTCACCAATAATCCTCATATTTTCTAGAGTAATTCTATATCTTTTTCTAACCAGTTTAAGTAATCCTTCTTTTGTTATTGGTCTTGTTTCTGTCTCAGTTTTTCTTATATGATTAGCAATAATTCTATCCATTACTTCATCAATTATCTGACGTTCATAACGACCAACTCCATTCCCAGAATTCTGATAAAAAAGCCGATCATTCCTAAACTTATGTCCAAGACATACTCTAAGATATTTTTCAAAATCAGCTAACTCACCATCATTAACCTCATCAAGACGTTTTTCAGCCTTGCCTCTTAAACGATCAAGCAGATTAATCCCAGTCTTTTCCTCATAATCTTTTATTAATTGATTTACATTTACCATATTCTCGATGAATTAAGAGCTATTTATAAATCTTTTCCCAGATTACCACTCTAAAGAAGTATCAAATTACAATTCTTTAAAATTTTCTCAGAAAAATTTAAATAATACTTTCAAAACCATATCACTGGGGGGATTATTATGAAAAATCAAAAAGAGTTAACAATTGTCCTAGCAATTTTATTAATTTTAGCAGTAGGATACATTGTGATTGACAAGTATACAACATACAAAGAACAAAAAGAACAAGAATTGATTCAACAAGGTGCTCAAAAAGGATATGAACAAGCAATCCTACAAATAGCACAACAAGCAGCAACATGTAACCAAGTACCTTTACTAGTTGGAAACCAAAGTCTTAATATAATTGCAGTTGACTGTATAAAATAATCATTCTTCAACAGCACTTATACTAGTGAAAGCTATGTAACCACCAGCTAACACAAGAAATCCGTATAAGATTGGTTCAATATTATTTCCTAAAGAAAAACTAAAACCAAACTTAGGCAAAAGAAGATACACACCAATCGCCGCAACAATTAATGACAAAATAAAATCTTTGAATATCATACACATAATTAAGCATCACAACTTTATATACCTTTCTGTTTCAACCTCTAATCAAATCCAAAACTTCATCTCTTTTCTGTTCCATTAATTCTTTACTCTTAGCTTCTAAGTTCAACCGTAACAAAGGTTCTGTATTTGATGGCCTAACATTAAACCACCAGTCATCAAACTCAATAGAAATTCCATCTAAGAAATAGATTTCTTTACCTGTTTTATATTTCTCTTCCAACTTTTTCATAACAGCTTCTTTATCTTCAACCTCTGAATTAATCTCACCACTTGCAAAATACCTTTTCAAAGGTTTAACAATCTCAGAAATCGGCTTACCTTCCCTGGAAATCATTTTCAATAACATCAAAACAACTAAATCACTACATTCAGTACAAAAATTAGCTTTAAAATAATAATGAGAAGATAATTCTCCACCTAATAACCCACCTTCTTCTCTTAATTGTTTTTTAATAAAAGCATGACCAACCCTACACTGTACAGCCTTCCCACCTGCTTCTTCAATTGCTTCTTTTGTTGACCAGCTTGACCTTAAATCATAAAGTATTGTCGCACCAGGATTATCTCTTAACAATTCACAACCAAGAAGTGCAGTAATCATGTCACCTGTTATAACTTCACCTTTCTCATCAACAAAACCAACTCTATCCGCATCACCATCATATGCAGCACCAAGATCAGCTCCTTCTTTAACAACAGTCTTACTTAAAACATCTAAAGTCTCAACCTTAAGTGGATTTGCTTCATGATTTGGAAAACTTCCATCAAGTTCAAAAAATAAAGGAACTAAAGTACAAGGAGTCATTGCAATAACATCTTTTGCAGTTATTGACCCCATTGCATTTGCAGCATCAATAACAATCTTAAGCGGTTTAATCCCATCAGAATACTTTTTCAAAAAATTAAGATAATCTTGTTTAATATCTTTTTTAATTACAGATCCCTTCCTATCTAAAACAGAAATCTCACTAAAAGCTAGTTCTTTTATCTTATCCATTCCATTATTCTTACCAATTGGAATTACATTTTCTTTTGAAAGTTTAAATCCATTATAATTTCCAGGGTTATGTGAAGCAGTAATTATAATCCCAGAATCATAATTATAATTCCCAACAGTAAAATAAAGCATAGGTGATGTAACCAAACCAACATCAATTACATCAGCTCCCATATCAATTATACCTTTAACAAGATTCTCAAACAATTGATCAGAACTCTCTCTCATATCTCTTGCCACAACAACATTTTTACAATTAAGAAATTTAACAAAAGCTTTACCTATCCTGTAAGCACTATCTTCATCAAGATCATCAGGATAAATTCCTCTCACATCATACGCTTTAAAAATTTTAGGATTCATTCAATTTCCTTCCACTTGCTTTTTGCAATTTCTACTGATTTATTTGTATCAAGGTCAAACCATTGCCCTGCTGAAATAAACCCATTAAGTTGCCTCTTTTTTGCTAGTTTTGGAAAGATATCTTTTTCTAACATAGAAAATTTATCAGGAATAACATCTAAGATATCAGGCTCAAAAATATACAGTCCTGAGTTAATTAAATTTGAAGGTGCATCCTTTTTTGGTTTTTCAACAAACTCAAGTATGTTTGAACCTTGCATTCTTGCAACACCATATTTGCTTGGATTACTAACAGTTGTAAGAGCAATTGTTGCAACAGACTCTCTTACTTTATGTTCTTTAAACATCTCTGCCAGATCAATATTCTTTAGCTCATCATCATTAGTTACAATAAAAGGTTCTGTTAAAAACTTAGTAGCTAACTTAAGTGCACCTGCAGTACCAAGTGGTGCTGACTCTGGTATATAAGTAATAGACAAACCATACCTTGTACCATCACCTAATTCATCCTTAATCTTTTGCCGATTATCGCTCAGTATAATAATAATTTCACTAACACCAAACTTCTTCAACAGTTCAAGAATATGTTCAATAACAAACTTACCATGAACCTTTGTCAATGCTTGAATCTTTTTTGATTGACCACCAGATAAAACAACAGCTTTTCTAATTTTATTTATACCAAGAACTTTAAATAAATAAGATTCAATTGCATGTGAACGGTTTTTTATTAAAAAACCATCAACCTTTTCATCAATTTCTTTAATAAGATCTTCATCAAGAGTTATTGTTATTCTTTCTTTCACATTAACACCCCTTACAATTTCTATCTTATGATGTCATACTATTTAAAGATTATGTTTTAAATGTCTATATGGAATTACATACCCTCATTTTAAAATAGTATGATAAAGTATGATAAATCAAAACATTTAAATATAAGTTAATTCTACAAAGGTATGATAACATCATACTTTAAAAAATGAGGTGAAAAAAATGCCAATTGATAGTGCTGTTCAAACATGGAGAACAGATTTAAACACACAAAACCCATTAGAAGTTCTATCTGTCCATGATGAAAATGGAAAACCAAGAAAAGACATAGTTTATGTAAGAGACACAAAAACAGGAACTTATGAAGGTTTTGACCCAAGAATATATGAAAAGATTCCTGACAGTGTAATAAGAGATTACATTATGGAATACCTAGAAAGCCACCCAATATTAGTTCCAGAACCTGTAAGAGTACATTAACTTTTTAAACAACAACAAACCAACTCAAAATAATGAACTTCCTTAGTATTACAGAGCAAGCTGCAATTGCCTGCCATGATTGGATTGGAAAAGGAGATAGAAAAGCAGCAGACAAAGCAGCTACAGATGCAATGAGAAAAGCATTTAACTTATTAGATATCCATGGCAAAGTTGTAATTGGTGAAGGTGAACGTGATAAAGCACCAATGCTATTTATTGGGGAAGAGTTAGGCACAAAAAATGGTCCTGAGATAGATATTGCAGTTGATCCATTAGAAGGAACAAACATGTGCGCAATGAATCTACCAAATTCTATAAGTGTTTTTGCATATGCACCAAGAGGAAATCTTTTAGGAGCACCTGACACTTACATGAATAAGATTGCAGTTGGTTCAAAAGCAAAAGGAGCAATTGATTTATCCAAAACTCCAAAAGAAAATATTCTGTCAGTCGCAGAAAAACTTGGTAAAAAACCAGAAGAAATGGTTATTATTGCAATGGACCGTGATAGAAATGCAGAATTAATCAAACAAATCCATGAAACAGGTGCAAAAACAAAACTCATCAAAGATGGTGATGTTTTTGGTGCAATTTCAACATGTTTTCCAAACTTAAAAATTGACATGTTAATGGGAATAGGTGCTGCACCAGAAGGAGTTCTTGCAGCTGCCTGCATAAAAGCAATGGACGGAGATTTCCAAGGTAAACTTTGGTTCAAAAAAGATAAAGATCAAGAACGTGCAAAAAAAATGGGAATAGAAGATTTGAACAAAATATTCACAATCAATGAAATTGTAAAAGGTGATGATGTAAAATTCTTTGCAACAGGTGTAACAGATGGTGACATACTGCAAGGAATAAAAAAAACAGACAACAAAATCACAACACATTCTCTTGTAACAGATAATAAAACAAAAACAATCCGTTTCATAAAAACAACCAGGGTGATTTAAATGCTTCAGGGTAAAAAATTCTTCCAAAACTTAACAGATAAAAACATGATAATCATGGCATGCAACACAAGAATTGTTCCAGGTGTTGTAAAAGGAATTTTCAGAGCTGCAAAACATCTTAACGCAGCAGTTATAATGGAACTTGCAAAATCAGAATGCAATCCAAACATAGGTTACACAGGCTTAACACCAGAAACATATGGAAAATTTGTAAAAGATATTGCACAAGAAGTAGGCTTTGACAAATTTGTACTCCACGCAGACCACATCACAATAAAAAAAGATTCTCCTGAAGAAATCCAAAGTGCAAAAGATCTTATTGATGCACAAATCAAAGCAGGTTACACAAGCTTTGCAATCGATGCTTCATATTTATTCAACATAAATGCACAAACAGTTGAAGAACAATTAAAAAGAAATATTGAAGTTACAACAGAACTTACAAATTACATAAAATCACAATATGGCAGCGACGAGTTTGGCCTAGAAGTTGAAGTTGGTGAAATAGGTAAAGAAGATACAGATGGTAGAATACTAACAAAACCAGAAGAAGCAACCACTTTTATTAAAGCACTTAACAACAACAATATTTTTCCACAAGTAATTGCAATTGCAAATGGCTCAGCTCATGGTAACACCTATGATAAAGATGGAAATTTAATTGAACAAGTATCTGTTGACATCCCACAAACAATCAAAGTTGCAGAAGCATTAAAACCATTCAATGTTAAGATTGCACAACATGGAATTACAGGAACACCACTTGAATTAATTTACACAAAATTTCCGCATGGAACGATAATCAAAGGCAATGTTGGAACATTCTGGCAAAACTTAGTCTGGGACATAATCAAAGTTTACAAACCAGAATTGTACAAGGAAATGTTTAATTGGACAATTGAAAACTATAAAGACAAGATGCCAGGTAAAAAAGATAATGAAATTGTTGGAAAACAAGGTAAATATGCAACAAAAGTTTTCTTTGACAAATTATATTCACTTGAACCAGAAATCATTGACGCAATCGAAGCAAGAGCATATGCAGACGCACTAATGTTTTTCAAAGCATTCAAAGCAAAAGACAGTGCAAAATACCTAGAATGAACCTTATAGTTGCAAACTGGAAGATGAACAAAACTCTTGCACAAACAACAGAGTTTATTGACAAAATAAAACAGATTCAAATCCCAGATAACACACAAGTTCTGATTTGTCCACCATTTACTTCTCTAAAACAAGCATCAGAACTAACAAAAGACTCAAAAATCATGATAGCAGCACAAAACATGTATTTTGAAGAAAACGGTGCATTCACAGGAGAAATTTCAGCACAAATGTTAAAAGATGTTGGTTGTACACACGTACTAATTGGCCATTCAGAAAGAAGAACCTATTTCTCAGAAACAGACGAATCAGTAAACCAAAAAATCAAAACAGCACTAAAAAATAATCTTACACCACTTCTTTGCGTTGGAGAAACACTTGAACAAAGAGAAAACCATTTAACAAGAGCAGTAATTGAAAGCAGAATAAGAAAAGCTCTCAAAGACATAACAGAACAAATAATTATTTCATACGAACCAATCTGGGCAATTGGCACAGGCAAAACAGCTACTCCAGACCAAGCAGAAGAAATGAACCTTTACATTAGAGAAATAATAAGACAAATATATGGCAAAGAAACAGCAAACTCTTACAAAATTCTTTATGGTGGCAGTGTTAAACCAGACAACATCAAAGAATTAATGAGCAAACCAAACATAAACGGTGTTCTAGTTGGCGGAGCAGCATTAGATGTTGAAAAGTTTGAGAAGATTATTAATTATCGATAATTTATTACTTTGTAGAAAAATTTATAAATTAATTTATTTAAACCCAAAACACAATGGATAAGAATCAAGCTACACAAGATACTAATGTAAGTAGAAGAAGACATTATGGTATTAGAATAGGAGACATAGTCCAAAGTGCATTTGGAGAAGAACCACCTCACTTCAAAGGAGCTGCTGAAGTTATAGAATATGGTGGGTTTGACAATAACAGAGTTAAGCTAAGGTATGAAGATGGTAAAGAAGGAGATTATGTAGCAGAATGGTTAAAAATAATAAAAAGAGTTGAAGATAGAATTTCTAAAGGAGATTATCCATTACAAAATTAAATTTTTCTAATTAACAAGTATTATGTAAAAAACAAGCAACCTTTTCTCCTTTTTTTAACATTTCATTATAAAGATCACATGCTTGTCCTGTTTTCTCTACAATCAATTTAATTCCATTACTCTCAATATATTCTTCAATCTCACTAGTCACATTAACAACACCATTAGCACCAGTGCCAATGACAATATAATCAGGCTTTGCTCCAATCAACTCATCAAAATCATCTTTCCTAAGAATATGCCCTTCTAAATAACGAGCAGCACTAGCTTTATCACCTATTAACTTCACATTAGATTCATAACGTTTCCCATCAATAATAAATGTCCCAAAAGTATAATGTTCTATCATTGTAAAGAGAGATATTTTTGTTTTTTATATAATTTTCCCAATAAATATTTAAACAATAACTTCTTACTGCTAAATATGAAATATTGGGGTGTTATTATATTATTACTTGTAATGAGTTCTGTTGTAGCAGAAGAAGTTATAGTAACTTATACACATGAAAAAGTATTTCCAGCAAAAACATACATAATCTACAACTCAAAACCAATTTTCTCAAATCATCAGGAACAAATAAAAAAATCAGTTCAACTAGAAACAAAAAAACAAGATTTTGAAGAATGCACTAGAAGACTAACAAAGAACTGGAAAAGATATGAAAAAAAGACATATTATCATGGATTTCAGCCAGATAAAGAATATGACAAAGAATTTAGAGGGGAAGTAATGAAAAAACTTTACACTGATGAAGACATGTGCAAAAAAGTTGGTATAAAAGTAAATGTTGACAAGAATTTTGTCACAAAAAAACAATTCACAAAAGAAAAACACACCTTCACAAAAAGATACATGTCAAAGTTCCACGGAAAACGATTTGACAAATATTATGAGAAGATAAAGTCTCTTTCTCAAACATAATATTTATATATAAACAAATAACTATTAACTTAAAGAGGTGGTTTTAATGGATATTACTCTCAATAAAAAACCTAAGAATGCAATCATTATTGAAGGTTTCCCAGGATTTGGCCTTGTTGGTACAATTGCAACAGAATTCTTAATGGATCATTTAGAATGTGAACAAATCGGAAGAATCTGGTTTGATAAAATTCCCGCAATGGTCGCAATACACGAAAACAAAGTTGTTGAACCAATCGGAATATTCTATAACAAAAAATACAATGCAGTTTTAATTCATGGCATAACATCAATAACAGGCTCTGAATGGAAGATAGCTGATGCAATTGTTAACATTGCAAAACAAGTTGGTGCAAAAGAAATTATCAGCTTAGAAGGAGTAGGAAGTGCTGTCCCATCTCTACAACCATCAGTATATTACTACACAAACAATAAAAAAACAGAAGAAAAACTAAAAAATCTTAAACTTAAACCACTCAAGGAAGGAATTATCATGGGTGTTACAGGCTCAGTCATGTTAAAGGCAGAAAAACTAATTTCTACATGCTTCTTTGTTGAAACACAAAGTAACCTGCCTGATAGTAAAGCAGCTGCAAAAATAGTTGAAATACTTGACAAATACCTTGGATTTAAAATAGATTACAAACCATTACTAGCAGAAGCAGAGAAATTTGAAGAAAAACTAAAAGGTTTAATGCAAAAAGGCCAGAAAGCAACACAAGAACAAAGAAAAAAACAATTAAGTTATGTTGGTTAAACAAAAAATTTAAAAACAACTATAAAATTCAGAGTAATATGACTAACAAAGAATTCGTATTTCACGACCAAAAAGAACTTAGAGAAGAAGGAGCAGCATTAGGCATAAAAATTACAAACACATTTGAATCAATCAAAAGCAAATTTCAAGAAATACAAGTTTATCAAACACAAAACCTTGGCAAAATGCTTATTCTTGATGGAGTAATCATGTTAACTGAATCAGATGAATTCTGTTACCATGAAATGATTTCTCATGTTGCACTAAACACACATCCTAATCCAAAAAAAGTACTTGTAATAGGTGGTGGTGATGGTGGAACTGTTCGAGAAATACTTAAACATGATACAATTGAACAAGTTCATTTGTGTGAAATAGACAAAGCAGTTATTGATGTTTGTAAAAAACATCTTCCACTTACAGCTTCACAACTAGACAATCCAAAAGTAAAGATTTTTTATGAAGATGGTGCAAAATTTGTCAAAGAAAACAAAGGATATGATATAATTATTATTGATTCAAGTGACCCAGTAGGTCCTGCAACAATATTATTTGAAAAAGAATTCTTCCAAAACGTACACAATGCCCTTAATGAAGATGGAATAATGGTTTCACAAGCAGAAAGTTTCTTTAATTACAAAGATATTATAGAAAAAGTATTTGGAATCCTTAAAAATATGTATCCAATAACAAGATATTATTACACATTAGTCCCAACATACTCAACAGGCAAAATTGGTTTCATGTTTGCTTCTAAAAAACATGACCCTTTAGCAATCAAAGAAATAAAACCAATCCCAGGACTGAAATATTACAACAAAGACATACACAAAGCAGCATTCATTCTCCCTGAGTTTACTAAAGAATTCTTTCCATAACATTTATAAACCACTCCTTATTCTCACCAATATAATAAGAGATGTGGGTAGTAGCTTACCTGAATCTTATGAAAATTTACAAATGGAGGCTAACAAAATGAGTATGTATAAACACATTAGGAAACTTTGGAAAAGACCAAAGCAAGATCTTAAAGAACTTTGGAAATCTAGACTTATTAAATGGAGACGTGAACCTTCTACATTAAGGATTGACAGACCTACTAGATTAGACAGAGCAAGATCTCTTGGTTACAAAGCAAAACAAGGTATTTTTGTTATAAGACAACGTGTTCTAAAAGGTGGCCACACAAGACCTGGCAATAAAAAAGGTAGAAGACCTAAGACACAACGTAGAAGATTAGTCCTTGACAAGAATTATCAACAAGTTGCAGAAGAAAGAACAAGTAAGAAATATGTTAATTGCGAAGTTCTCAACAGTTATTGGGTTGCAGAAGATGGCAAATACAAATGGTATGAAATCATTCTTGTAGATAGAGCACATCCTGCAATTAGATCAAACAAAAACCTAAACTGGATCAGTAAACAAAAAGGAAGAGCTCATAGAGGACTTACAAGTTCAGCAAGAAAAGCACGAGGTCTAAGAAATAAAGGTAAAGGTGCAGAAAAACTAAGACCAAGTAAACACGCTGCTTATATGAGAAAAGTAAGATAAACTATTCTTCTTCTTTTTTCATTTCCCAAACTTCTGTACCATGCTTATTATTCATGTGAAGTTTGTATTCTTCAGTAACAGGATCAATATAATCTTCTGTTTCAGTAAAAACCCTCCAAACAGATTTCTTAACTTCTTCAACCTTTTCATCTTCTAATTTCACTTCTTCCTCTTCATTTTCTACAATAACTTCTTTCTTAGGAACATCAACTAAACTAGAAATAAGATCCAAATCATTACAGGATTCACATCCTTTATTACAGCCTGTCATTTTACATATAGTACGATTTACTAGTATTTAAATCTTTCGCTTTTTAACTACTTACTAGTGATGAATATAGAAACATTTATAAATTGCGAAATTTTGAGCT
>CAYMBN010000002.1:30587-152471 GCA_964388715.1 uncultured Methanosarcinales archaeon | reverse complement strand
GCACATAAGGATCATTCTCAGAATTAATCACAACAAAATTCTTACAATTTTCATTAATTTTGTTCCAATTAAACTCTTTCTCACAAAATGTTTTGTTGACACTATCAAATCTATCAATATTAAGCTTCCCAATAAAACCAGCAACTAATATTGCAGCTTTGATTTTCTTGTCAAGTCTTTCTAAAACATTAAGAATAAAAGCACAACCAAGTGAATGTCCTACTAAAACAGTATTGTCATCAAGATATTGCTCATATTTTTTAAACTCTAATAACCAATTTTCCAGTGATTGATTTTCAGGAGTTGGAAACTGTGGTATATGAACTTTAATAGACAGATCTTCCATCTCCTTCTTTAACCATTGAAACCAATTACTCTGAGGAGTCGCACCTACACCATGAATTATTATTAAATTAACCATTTTAGTAAAAGAAGAAACTCATTATTTATATGTTTTATGCAGTTACAACACTTTTCTTTCTAAACCCAATAATCTTACTTAATTCCATCATTATAAACCCTAAACTTGCAATCGCAATAATCTTAATCCAATCAATCAATAATAAAGATGTTGTACCAAAAACAGTCTGTAAAAATGGTACATAAACAACTAATAATTGAATTATTATTGATAAACATACTGCACCAAATAACCACATATTTGAAAAAGGATTAAGATGTTTAAGCGAACTATGCAAAGTTCTACTACTTATAACAGCAAACATCTGAAACATTACCAATGTTGTAAACGCAACTGTCTGTGCTTTACTTAAATCAATATTTTTATACTGCACAAACATAAACAATGTTCCTAAACCCATAATTAGTCCAAAAATAACAATTGACAAAACTATCCTAGATGTAAGTGGTTTTTCTTTAGGATCTCTTGGTTTTTGATCCATAATCCCTTCTTCAGCAGATTCCAACCCCAAACCTAAGGCAGGAAAATCATCAGTAAGTATGCTCATTAACAATATTTGAAGTGGAAGTAAAGGTAATGGAAACTTAAGCATTATTGCAATAAACACTGAAGTTATTTCTCCACCATTACAAGATAAAAGATATTTCGCAGACTTAATCATTTTATTATAAATATCCCTTCCAACACCAATTGCCCTCACAATTGACGCAAAATTATCATCAACAAGGGTTGCTTCTGAAACCTCTTTTGCAACATCTGTACCAGTAATACCCATTGCAATACCAATATCAGATTTTTTAAGTGCAGGAGCATCATTCACACCATCACCAGTCATCGCAACAATATGTCCTTTCTTTTGCAAAGCATTAACTATTCTTAATTTTTGTATAGGTAATGCTCTTGCAACAATTCTTACTTGATCAATTTGTTTGATAAGTTCTTCATCATTCATATTTTCAATCTCTTCACCTGTAAGTATGATATCTCCTTTACTAAACAATCCAACTTGTTTTGCTACTGCCTGTGTTGTAATTGCGTGATCACCAGTAATAACCATAACATCAATACCAGCATTTTTACACTGACTAACTGCTTTTTTAATCTCCTTTCTAGGAGGATCAATCATTCCAACAAGTCCAACAAAAACCAAATCCTTTTCTACACTTGTTATAGAATATTTTTTCAAATTAGAAACATCCCTATATGCAAATCCAAGAACACGTAATGCATCTTTTGCAAAACCATTATTCATTTTAAGAATTCTTTGTTTATCTTTCTTCGTAATCTTTCTTACTTTTCCATTTTCAATTATCTTAGTACAAAACTTCAAAAGAAGATCAGGTGCACCTTTAACATAAGCTTCTTTCTTCTTATTTATTTTATTATTAAATATCACAGTCATCCGCTTCCTATCAGAATCAAACGGAAGCTCGTCGATAAGTAAAAAATTTTTATCATCAAATTTACCTTTTCTTCCTAGAACAACCAAAGAACCTTCTGTAGGATCACCAATAATATCAAATTTCCCTTCATTCTTAACTAATTCTGCATTATTACATAAATAACCGATTCTTAATAATAATTCTAATCTTTTAGCATTAATTTGTTTACCACTAACACTAAAATTACCTGTAGGATTATAACCTGCTCCACTAACATCAATCACTTGATTATTATAAAAAACTTTTGTGACAGTCATCTGATTTTTTGTAATAGTTCCAGTTTTATCAGAACAAATGATAGTTACAGCTCCTAAACTTTCTGCAGCAGGAAGCTTTTTAATAAGCATATTATGTTTAGCAAGCTTCTTTGTTCCTAAAGATAATCCAACTGTCACAACCAATGGCAAAGAGTTTGGTACAGTTGAAACAGTAACAGCTAATGCAAATAAAACCATCTCACTAAAAGAAAATGAACCTTGCAATACCCCAACTATAAACAAAATAACAACAAGAGAAACAGCAATTATCCCAAGTTGTTTTGCTAACTGTTCAAACTTAATTTGTAAAGGAGTTTTAACAGTCTTTGTTGTTTGCAATGAAGTAGCAATCTTTCCAAATTCAGTTTTCATTCCAGTACCTGTGACAACACTTTTTCCTTTACCATATGTAACAACAGTTCCCATAAAAGCCATATTTTCCTGATCAGCTACAGATGTTCCAGGTTTAAATGAATTAATAACCTTTTTCGATGGAACAGACTCTCCTGTTAAAGAAGCTTCATCAATCTTAAGACTCGAAACTTCTATCAATCTTGAATCAGCTGCAACAATATCACCTGCTTCAAGCATGAGAATATCTCCAGGTACAATTTCTTTTGCAGGAACCTTCATCTCTTTCCCATGTCTTAACACCTTAGCAGTTGGTGCAGACATTTTTTTAAGTTCTTCCAAAGCTTTCTCTGCCCTATACTCCTGAACAAAACCCAATATTGCATTTAATAACACAATAAAATATATTGCAACTGCCTCAACATTCTGTTTAAGAAACAATGATAATATCCCAGCAAAAATAAGCAATAAAATAAGTCCATTCTTAAACTGATCCAGAAAAATCTTAAGTGCGGTTGTTCCTTTTGCTTTTTCTAATTCATTTGCACCATACTTAAGTAATCTTTTCTTAGCTTCCTTATCTGTTAAACCATTTTTAGAACTCTTCAATTCCTTAAGAACATCACTAACTTTAGCAGCATAATAATCCATAATATTCCCTCTTTTTTATATAATAATAACTGTAAGAATATATAAATGTTATTACTTAACACTTGTGCATAGTGCCTTTGCCATCTTTTTGTAAAAAATAAGGATTCGTATTGTAAAACAATACTGTCAAAAACCATAATGATTAGAATTAAGTTTTTGTATTTTTTACAGGCATGGCACTATGCACAGTTAACCCTATATTCATTAATGGTCATCTGCTCAATTCGATAAACCTTTTTCTTCTTAAGAAATCTTGGTAAAAATATATCATTATAAACAAACAATACACCTTTAAACTCTTTAATTAATTTTGTTTCAAGCCCATGATAAAAAGGTTTATCAGGATTACAAAAGATAACATCATACTTACCTAAATCATGTTCAAGATAATCACCATGAACCAATTCACAATCAAGTACAAGCTTACTTCTCATCTTAATACTTGTATTAAACAAACCCTTATCACCTTCAATACCTGTTGCATTTGTAAAAAGCGAAGCAATCAAAGCAATCTTACCATCACCGCTTCCTAAGTCAAGAAAACTCTTAAACTTCCCCAATCCTACTTTTTGAAAAAAATCAAACACACTTTTAGCACTCATTGTCCCCCATATCCCATGTGAAGTATCAAGAACAAACACCCCACCACCTTCCTCAGCTAATGACTTATAGAATTCATCATATTCTTTATTAATTAACTCAAATTTCTTATGCATAAAGAAGATAATTTTATAATTGTTTTAATATTTTCTCATTCCATCGGAACCTGACTCCAAAGAGTCCAATCTTGTGAAGGCACATATCCACCAAAGACAAAATAAGGTGGTCTGTTCTGACCAAAGTAAGAATATTGAATATCTGTCCATTGTCGTGAAGGGGCACCAACTCTGGTAGGTCCGCCACCTCCACCACCAATACCATAAACACTGTTACCAAAATGTCTCCAAGTTTTCATTAAACCATGAAAATCACTTAAATCAGTTGTTGCATCTGCACCAGGTTCAATAGTATAAGCTTCATCATAACCATGTTTTTTCAACACTTTAACAATTTCTTTGTTAGGAGCAGTACCTTGCCCAGGTGCCAAATGGTCATCCTGATAACCAAAATTATCAGTTAAGTGTACATTACCAATCAATTTATTCTTAGCAAGATCTTCTACTTGATTAACTAACCAACTTTTAAACTCTTCATCAGACCCTCTAAAATATTTTCGCCATATATTAAAATGTCCAGTATCAATTGTAGCTTTGATATGTACTGCTGCAGCATCTCTTGCCTGCTTCTCATTTAACCCTCTTTCTTGTCGTAATTTCTTAGCCATTTCCTGCCTTGAAAGCATTATCAAATTTTTAAGTTCTTGAGGATGACCACCATACCTTTCAGGAAAAATATTTTCTAAAGTAAGAAAAATTGGTTTATCCAATTCATGCTTTCTTTTTTGTGTTAAGTCATAAGCATGCATTGCAGCATCTGCATAAGCTTTTTTTGCTTCTTTAAGTGCATATTTCCTTGCACTCAATATATTTTCCTGCTGTTCTCTTGAATCATGCGCTTCTTTTTCTTGTGATAAACCTGACTGCTGGTGGTAAGCAAGATTACGTTCTTCTTCCCATATTGCTTTATCAATAACTTCTAAAGGATTCTTTGTTTTAGGAGGTAATAATTGCCCTGCTTTACCATACTTTTGATCACGCATCATAATTTTCCATTTTTCATCTTCAGGAAGATTTTGATCAAGTTGTTGATAATGAGCTCTTAACTTTCTTAATTCTCTAATATTCTCAATATTCTCTTTCATCCCAACGCTAAATTGTAAAGCCCAACCACGTGCATAACCTTCTCTTGTTTCAAGTGTTGACCTAATATACCTTTCCTCAGGGGTCATTTTTTCATCATATGTTAATGGTCTACCTTTTTTTTCTTCCATTAATCGATTCCATTCTTTTGACTCATCTACAAAATATTGCCAATCCCTTAACTTTACATTAAAACGACCTGTTTTAACATTATACTCTGGCAAACGACCATGTTCAACATTAAGCGGATCAATAATTTTATTACCTTCATAATCAATATAATCTCCTTTTTTAATCATAACTTGTTTTCCACATAACTTGTCAAAATCACCTTCTTGATACTTAGCCATATAAGATTTATCTGCTTTTCTCCATTCAGCAACAGTCACTTTCTGATTCTTTTTAACATCTTGAATTACTCTTCCATTCCTTCTATCAACAACACGTATTGTTGCTCTTTCAGCTTCTTCATCATAATGCCTAAACTTTTTACCACCTTCTGCCCAAGCTTCTTCAGAAATAGGTCTTTCATATTCACCAGTATGAACAACAACAGAACCACCATGTGCAGCATCAGCTGCAAAATCAATTGCACGCTTAACTTCATCAGTAAGAATTTTTCTATGTTCTTTATTAAAATTACCTTGCTGATCAACTCCTGCAAGACCCATAATACCAAAACTAGCGTGAGTTGTTAACTTAACTTCATTTATCCTTGTTAATTCTTCCATCGCAACTCTTTGATCTTTCCCATAAACACCAGGTGTATGAGATTGTCTATTAGAACGAACAGCTCCAGGGAATTGTATTTCCATTGATCCAACACCCATTCTTATTTTAGAAGCAACACCATGTACATTATTAGCTGCAATACCCATTGGAAGTCCTTGACCAATTTCTTTAATACTTAATCCAACATCATTAGTATCAGAACCTTCCTGAGCAGGAGAACTATCATAACCACGATCCATAACATGATAATATCCTTGATTAAATATCATTTTACCTCTCTTTTGTTTATCTTGATTGATATGTCCAACGATCTTCTAACTTTTTCTTCATCTCGTATACAACACCAATCTGCTTCATAACATTTTCACCTGCACTAGGATAATTTCCGGTTTGCATATCCTGCTGTTTTTCTCCTATTGCATAAACCGCAGCAGTAAGTTGTTTCATTTGATCAGGTGAGACATAACCTGTTTCCTTAGCTTGATTATAAATATCTCTTACTCTGTTATAAATGTTAGCCATCTCTGTGTCACGCTTAAGCCCATACTCAACCTGAATCTGTTGAACCTGCTCAGGCGTAAGATCTAATTGAGTCTCTGCAACAGTCTGTTCAAGTGGTTTCTCTTTAACTTCTTCCTCTTTTTTTCTTTCTGCAATAAACCTTTTAACTTTAAAAAGATCCTTTTCTTCTTGTGAAAATAAAGCATCAATATCAATTGATCTTAATTGAGGTATAGGAATTTTACGTTTCTCCTCTTTTTTCATTTCTAATTCTTCTTCACTTGTCTTAAGAAGTTTATGCGCTTTTTCAATCTCTTTTTTACTTTCTTCCTCAATTTCTTTTAATTTTTTTATTCGTTCTTCAGGCGGTAATTCCTTTAATTTTTCAAAACCACTTTTCGCCATTTTTATAATTTACCATGCTACTAATCCATGCCCTTTCTTAAAATTCTTATAGCCATTAAACATAATTTCAGTAGCATCTCCTTGAGCTTTACTCCTCTCAGCTTTAATTAGTGCTTTTTCTTCTGAACTCTTCTTTTTTGCTACTGACGCTGCACTTCTAAAAAAACCACTTTTTGGCCTTTTTCTACCCTTCTTTTTTCCTTCTTTTGCTCCACTTTTTCTTCCTGGAAATCTTTCACCAGCTTCCTCTAAATAATTCTGCAAGTCATCACCTAATGCAGTATAAGCAGCTTCAACAGAAGCACTTATACTTTTCATTAATTCAAAATCTTCCTGCACTTTCAATTGTTTGTATAAATCAATTTCTTCTTGTGTCCACGCATATGACCTAAGCTCCATAACAATCCTACCAAAATGCCCTGGTCCACGTTGATAACCTTCCTGTTGAAAAGACATGTGTGGCCTTGTTCTGTAAATAAAATGAGCAATAATCACACCAAAAACTTTTTTAAAATATTTACCTTCTTTTTCATTAAAAGGAAATCTTTTTGCAAGAAATTCTATCTCAATTATACTACCTTCAAAAGCACTTATAAGATGAGGACTCTTAACCCATTTTTCATCCATGGTTAACCTTTGTATATTTCTTAAGTAAGGTCTTACCCAATTCATGTACATTTTAATTATATCATAATGTTGTCTAAGATACTTTATAGTAAACCTTCTTCTATTTTTAATTTCTTTAAATGTATTCTCTTTCCATCTTAAAAAACCATAAAGTTTTCTTTTCAACACTTCTCTTACTTTTCTATTAAATTTAAGGTTATCAACCATATCTTCAACATCATCTGCTTTCCTTGGATGAGTTGAAAAAAACAAATCAGGAAGAGTAACAAATTGTAATTCACGTGCCATCCCATACACAGAACTAGGATTCTTTGCACCTTGTTCAACCATATCAATAAAAATGCCTTTTAGTGTAATCTCAGCAGGTTCTGCTTTTCTTCTATCAGGATTATAACTATCCTTATAATAATCCATTCTTTCATCAATAATTCTAAGTTCTCTAACAATCTGAAACAATTCCTTAACCATTTTACCAATTGTTGCTAAGAACTGACTAACTTTATCTTGCTGTAATCCTAATCTTTGTTGTGATACACCAAAAAATGAAGAATTTTCAGCAGCAGTAAACATATCATAAATTTTTTCTACTTGAACATAACCCCAACCTTCAGTAAGATAATTCAACATCCAAAAATAAGTTTCTTCTATAGAAAGATTCCATATTTCCCATATAATTTTAAAACGTTTACCAGGCTTAGGCCAACCCGTATATTGAAAATTATCTTTACTTTCTTCAGCATACTCTTCTTTTCCACCCACACCTATTTTCTTTATAATCTCTTCTTTTGTAAGCGCCACTAACCATCACCTTTTACATATTTAATATAAAAACCAGGATTTATTAAATTTTCGGTAAATTTATAAAGAAATACCCTATTTTCACTGATAAGATGAAGGGGGATTTCAACTTTAAAACAACTGAAAAGATAAAGGTTCCTAAGAATATCATCAATCAAGTTATTGGACAAGATGATGCTGTTAATGTAATCAAGAAAGCAGCTCAACAAAGAAGACACGTTTTATTGATTGGTGAACCAGGTACTGGTAAATCTATGTTAGGTTTAGCACTTGCAGAACTATTACCAAAAGAAAAACTAGTTGACACAGTTGCATTTCCTAATCCAAATGACGAAAATCAACCTTTAATCAGAGTTACCCCAGCTGGCAAAGCAAGAGAATTAGTTACAAA
Organism: uncultured Methanosarcinales archaeon; assembly: GCA_964388715.1. GTDB lineage: Archaea > Nanobdellota > Nanobdellia > Woesearchaeales > CAYMBN01 > CAYMBN01. Next base: position 144,096 of record CAYMBN010000002.1, on the reverse strand, counting down.
AGCAAAATTACAATCAATGACAATGTTCAAAAACCAAAATGTATTCATATTCATACTTGTTTTACTTGCAATGTTTGCACCATGGTGGGCATTTAATTATTATTCTAAAGAAGGAGGACTTATCCTTGGTGGAATAATGTTTACTGCACTCTTTCTTGGAGGAATGTTATTCTTAGCAGCATTTGTTATCTTTATCAATGTTGGAAAAAGAATGGCTGGTACAAAAAACGCAGGAACTCCAAAGATAGTAGTTGACAATTTTAACAAGAAACAAGCACCATTCATGGATGCAACAGGCGCACATGCAGGTGCACTATTAGGAGATGTACTTCACGATCCTTTCCAAAGTGGTGGCTTAGGCACTCCTGCTCATGAACGTATAGTTGCAGGCATGATCCATAAAGCAAACATGGGCGTTTTGTTTGTTGATGAAATTGCTACATTACAACCACATACACAACAAGAACTTTTAACAGCATTACAAGAAGGTAAATACCCTATTACAGGCCAAAGTGAAAGAAGCGCAGGTGCAATGGTTAGAACAGAAGCAGTACCTTGCAATTTTGTCCTTATTGCAGCAGGTAATGCAGAAACAATAAAAAATATGCACCCTGCTCTAAGAAGTAGAATCCGTGGTTATGGTTATGAAGTTTACATGAAAGAAACAATCAAGGATACAGCTGAGAATAGAATGAGAATAGCACAATTTGTTGCACAAGAAGTTACCAAAGACAAAAAAATACCACACTTTTCAAAACAAGCAGTTGAATTTATTATTGAACAAGCAAAAAGAATGGCAAACAGAAAAGGACATTTAACATTAAGATTAAGAGAACTAGGTGGATTAATAAGAGCAGCTGGAGATATTGCAAAAGAAAAAAATGCTAAACTTGTTGAAAAAGAACATATTGTCATAGCAAAAAAAATTGCTAGACCACTTGAAAAACAAATAGCAGACCAATTTATTGAACAAAAGAAAGAATATGATGTTATTGTTACAACAGGAAAAAGAGTGGGTCGTGTAAATGGTTTAGCTGTAATTGGTTCAGGAGTAGCATTATCAGGAATTATTCTTCCAATAGAATCAGAAGTAACACCAGGTGGTAAAGAAAAGGAAATTATTGCTACAGGAAAACTAGGTGAAATCGCAAAAGAAGCAGTAAAAAACGTAGCTGCAATAATAAAAAAATATTTTGGTGAAGATTTAAGAGAAAAATATGATATTCACTTACAATTTTTACAAACCTACACAGGCGTAGAAGGTGATTCAGCAAGTATTGCAGTCGCTGTATCAATTATTTCTGCACTAAAAAATGTTCCAGTAAAACAAGATCTTGCAATGACTGGTTCTTTAAGTGTAAGAGGTGAAGTTTTACCAGTAGGAGGAGTTTCCTCAAAAGTTGAAGCAGCAATTGAAGCAGGCCTTAACAAAGTGATTGTTCCAAAATCAAATATAAAAGATATTATCATTGATTCAAAAAAACTTAATGATATTCAAATAATTCCTGTTGAAAGTATAAAAGATGTTCTCAAAGAAGCAATTGATTGGAAAGGTAAACAAACAATACTTAAGAAAATTATATCAAGTTAATTCTAAAAAGAAACGGACCCGGAGGGACTTTCATTACAAAAAGGCAATGAACCTTTTAGCAAATTCGAACCCTCGATCTACAGCTATCCTCGAAAGATCGTAGAAGGCTGTCGCCTTATTTGCCCAAACTTTTTGTTTGCCAAAAAGATTGCCAGACTAGGCTACGGGTCCTTCTAATACATTAATTTCACTTTTTATTTATAAACTTAATGTTTTAGAATAGTTCAAAAATAAAAAAGATTTATAAAGTAGCACCTATTTATTAATTTTAGAAAGATTATCTTTCCACCAAGGAAATACTAATCTGGAGGAAATGCGAGGATTTTTCCCGAGCATTTTGACAAAAGATGGCAAAAAGGAAACCTATTGCACATGCATTAGCAGAAAAACAAAGAGATATAGGTGTAGCTGAATTCTTTGAAAAAAATAGACATCTTCTTGGCTTTGACAATAAAAGAAAAGCTTTAATGACAACTATCAAAGAAGCTGTTGACAATGCACTTGATGCATGTGAAGATGCACGAATTCTTCCAGAACTTGTTGTTGAAGTCATTGATATGGGTAGTGATCGTTTCAGGGTAATTGTTGAAGATAATGGTCCTGGTATTGTAAAAAGACAAATTCCAAAAATATTCGCTAAACTTTTGTATGGTTCTAAGTTTCATTCAATGAAACAAAACAGAGGTCAACAAGGGATAGGTATCAGTGCTTCTGTAATGTATGCACAACTTACAACTGGAAGATCAGCTAAGATCACTTCTAAGATAGATGCTGGGTTACCTGCACATTATTATGAACTTAGAATTAATACACAAAAGAACGCACCTGAAATTGCTAAAGAAGGTGAAATTAATTGGAAGAAAAAAGAACATGGTACAAGAATTGAAATGGACATTGAAGCTTCTTATCAAAAAGGAAACCAATCAATTGATCAATATTTAAAACAAACAGCAATAACAAATCCACATGCAACAATTATATACACAACACCTAAAGCAGAACAAATTATTTTTCCACGTGTTACAGAAGAAATGCCTAAGCAAGCAAAATCTATTAAACCACATCCGTATGGTGTTGAACTTGGCAGATTAATAAAAATGTTAAAATATACTGATTCAAGAACATTACAAGCTTTTTTAACAAAAGAATTTTCTAGAGTTGGTTCTGGTACAGCTAAACAGATTTGTGAAAATGCAGCATTATTACCAAATACAAAACCAATTCAAATGAATCGTGAACAATCTGAGAAGTTAATGCAAGGCATTCAAAAAACAAAATTAATTTCTCCACCTTCTGATTGTATAAGTCCAATTGGTAAAAACCTTTTAGAAAAAGGTCTTAGGAAAGAGATCAATGCAGAATTTTACTGTACAACAACTCGTCCACCATCTGTTTATAGAGGAAATCCTTTTATTGTTGAAGCAGGTATTGCTTATGGTGGTGAACAAACTTCTGAAGGAACTGTTAATATTCTAAGATTTGCAAATAGGGTTCCTTTACTATACCAACAGGGTGCATGTGCAATATCAAAATCAATTATTCAAACTAGTTGGCGTTCTTATGGTTTAAGCCAATCAAGTGGATCATTTCCACAAGGACCTTGTACAATAGCTGTACACATTGCATCTGTTTGGGTTCCTTTCACAAGTGAAAGTAAAGAAGCTATTGCACACTATCCTGAAATAATTAAAGAGATAAAACTTGCTTTACAAGAGTGTGGAAGACAACTTTCATCCTATGTAAGAAAAAAACACCGTATAAAAGATGAAGTAAAGAAAAGAAGTTTTATTGAAAAATACATTCCTCATGTTGCAGATGCATTAAAAGATTTATTATCACTAAAAAAAGCTGATAAAATTAAGATAGAATCTAAATTAAAACAGATGCTTGAACAAAAAAGAGGTAAACTTGACAAGATTGGTATTGATAATCCAGAATATGATGAAGAGTTTGCAAAAATAGGAAAGGAGGAGAAGGATGACAAAAAAGAAAAGTAATTCTGATGTAATTAAAAAAATAAAGGATTTATCAAATGGCATGTATAAAAAAATAATGAAAAAGAAACTTCCTACTTTAAAAACTCCTTTAAGATCATTATCAAATGTAAAATATAACCCTAAAGATGGTTATTTTGAGATAATAGGAAAAACTAAATTAAGAACACTCGCAGCTTCAACAGTAAAAACATTTGCACAAACATTAAGAATGATGACACTTTCAAAAGAATTAATTCAAAAAGATGATATTGCAACAAAAAGAGAAGCATATTATGTAAGCAAAAATTGGGGTGATGCTCGTTTTATGGCACAACCTGATTCAGACACTGTAATGGATGATGTTGAAGCAATGTTTATGGTAAACAGAGAACAACTTGGTTTCATTCCTGAAGAAAAAGGTGGTGACATCGCAGGCAAATTAATTGTTGTTGATAAGGATCGTGATACTGGTAAGGAAATCAGAATTGATTGTACTAAATTTGGTTCAGGTGCTTACTCAATTCCAATCAATGTAGAACATCTTAAATTTAAAACAGATGCAAAATTTATTCTTGCAATTGAAACAGCAGGTATGTTTCAACGTCTTGTTAAACATAATTATTGGAAAAAATCAAAATGTATTTTGATTAGTATGGGTGGTGTACCAACCAGAGCATGTAGAAGATTTATCAGAAGATTAAGTGAATCAAAAAATATTCCTGTTTTTGGTTTTACAGATGGAGACCCATACGGATTCCTAAACATATACAGAACATTAAAAGTAGGTTCAGGTAATGCAGCTCACATAAATGAGTTTTTCTGTGTACCAAAAATAAAATTCATAGGAATTACTCCCAAAGATATTGTAGATTATAAACTTCCAAGTCATCCATTAAAAGATGTTGACATAAAAAGACTTAAAGATGGTCTTAAAAACGATCCTTTTGTACAACATCATAAAGAATGGCAAAAAGCTCTTAATCAAATGTTAAGAATGAAAGTAAGAGCAGAACAACAAGCTCTTGCAAAACATGGATTAAACTTTGTAATAAGCGACTACCTTCCAAAAAAACTTAAAAATCCTAAAAGTTGGCTACCTTAAACTAATTCAGCTTCTCTTATTTTTTTTCTCTGTCTTTCAAGCCATCTATAAACAGTACTATGCGGACTTCCTTTCAAAAGCATTTGAATAGCATCCCTTGCTATAGTTATATTCTCAGCAAGTCCTATAATTGCAACTGTTTTCCCATAAACAGAAACATAAGATTCAGTCAATTCTTCAACTATATGCCTTGATTTACCTTCCCTACCTATTAATCTACCACGTATTCTGCTTAAAGCAGACTTCTTTTTATTACAATAATCTCCTAGATTAATTACTTCAAGCATATAATCTTGTTTTAGAAGCAATAACGCAATATCAGGATTAAAACCACGACCAATTGCTATCACAACTTCTTTTGCATGAAACAAACCAATACCATCCTCTCCTGTTATAGAAACATCTCCTTCCTTAGAATCAATATCAAGCTTTGTTTTTGTAGAATTCTCTATTTGTTGTTTAACTTCTCCTTTCTTACCAATCAGAACACCAATCCTTTCCTTAGGTATTCTCAATCCATGCATATAGGTGGCCATAATCGTTAAAAATGCCTAGCTATTTTTAAATATTACGAAAACTTTCGAACAAAAGTGAGAAAGGTTTTAGAAACACGAAAAAATATCAAAGATTTTTTGTGTCTCTGAAATCAAAGATTTTTCTAAAAAAAGAGAAAAAAAGAAATAAAAACAAATTATAAATCATTAACAGTTAAAACACTAGCTCTAGTATTAACTCCTTTTGCTTTGTTATCCATTCCAACTACAAATTTCAACTTAACTTGATCAGCTGCTTGTAGAACATTCCTATCAACAGCACCATCAAATACAACAGCATATATCCCAACATTAAGATTTCTTAGTGTTGTAATTAACTCTGTAAATGGAACTTTACCCATTATACTAAGTTTTTCATCAAGTATATATGCTCCTCTTGTACCAATCAAATCTTCAAGCATACTTTTAAACTTCTTTGACTCATCAGCTGAAACAGTAGCCTTTTTATGATAACTTGTTTGTTGTTGTGGTCTACTAAATGTCCTTCTTGGTTCAGGTTTCCTTAATTCTGGTTTTCTTGATTCAGGTCTCCTTACTTCTGACTTTCTCACTTCAGGTTTTTGTGAAACCTCAAGTTTAGCTTGTTCTGCTGCAACTCTGCTTCTAATTGCTTTGTGAATTTCTTTCTTTGTTATTTCTTCAACTTCTTTACCATCAGGAGCTTTTGTAACATAATCAATCTCAGAAGTTGTAATTGCTTCCTGTATAATCAAATCTCCTCCTCTATCACCATCAACAAACAATGTAACTATCTTCTGTTTACATAAGTTAATTATTGTTTGTGGTATTGATGTACCATTTAAAGCAATTGCATTTTTAATTCCATGTTTTAACAAATTAAGAACATCAGCTCTTCCTTCTACAACAATTACTTCATCACTTTCATCAACATTAGGTCCAGCTGGAAGTCTATCTTTACCAAACTCCTGAATTTCCATAACTCTTACAGAGTATGCAACTTCATCAGCTAGTTCTTGTGAATCAGGCATTACTTTATCCATTAATTGTTTCAACAATGCTTTTGCTCTTTCAATAACAAATTGTCTTTTACTAACTCTAACATCTTCGATTTGTTGCACTACAATCTTAGCATTACATGGACCAATTCTTTGAATTATTTCTAATGCAGCTCCAACAATAGCTGTTTCTGCTTTATCCAAAGAAGAAGGAATAATAATACTACCTTGTGTTTTTCCTGACTTTGTGTTAACATTTACTTCAATTCTACCAATTCTACCTGATCTTTGTAATTCTCTTAATTCAAGATCACTACCTAAAAGACCTTCTGTTTGTCCAAATATAGCACCAATTACATCAGGTCTATCAACAACACCTTCAATATTAATTGTAGCATGAACAATATATTTTGCACTTACTGGGCTTATTTTTCCCATTTTTCTCTACCTCCGTTTAACTAGAAAAAGTTCCTTCAATGAATCATGAATAATGAACATGTGATTTACCTTTCTCTAGTTTATTTTTGTAGAACAAGATTTTACACTTATTTCTGTATCTTAAATCTTTTTTTATTCAAGTGATTTAATGATAATGATGATCTTGTTCTATTATTTTTGATTATGAATTTGTTGCCCGTAATACTAACTCCCAAGTTCATAACTTGGCTTTGCCGTAAGTTCCCTTGGGTACTCTCGTAACGGGCATTAATTATGATATTTCTACCTTATTTATATCTTTTTCGGTCAAATTTTGTAATTATAAACCCCAGCAAAAAGCCGAAGCCTTTTGCCAGGGAAAAAGAGGTGATAGCATGAACATAAAAACCCAGGCAATCCCCTAAAGAGGATTGCTAGGGAAAAGAGGTGTTTAGATAACAATGATATATCACCAACTTCCTTGTTACTATTCTAGAGGCATAACTACTATATAAACCTTTCGGTTTTAGGACTATTCCGGAGTAGTGAATAAGATAAGATAGGTTAGGTTTATAAAGTCTAAAAAACACCTTTATTTTATGCCACGCCGAGCAAGAAAAACAAAAGAAGAATGGAAAACAATGGGTAATGTATTTGATCGTTTTACAGAAAGACTTCTTTTCAAACTAATGTCCCAAGGACATTTTGATGGCCTCATTGGTCCTCTGTTTATGGGTAAAGAAGCTAATGTTTTTGCTGCTAAAAAAGGAGATGGAAAAGTAATTGTCAAAATCTACCGCTTAGAAACATGTGATTTTAACAAAATGTATGATTATCTTAAATATGATCCAAGGTTCCATGGCTTAAAAAAGAAAAAACGTCTTACTATATTTGCCTGGACACAACGTGAATACAGAAACCTCTTAAAAGCAAGACAAGCTGGAGTAAGAGTTCCAAAACCTATCGCAGCATCATACAATGTTTTAGTTGAAGAATTCATTGGTCACAAAGAACCTGCGCTTAAACTAAAAGATCTTCCCCCAAAAAACAAAAACAAATTCTACAAACAAGTCATTGAAAACATGAAAAAATTACACAAAGCAGGACTTGTCCATGGTGATTTGTCAGAATTCAACATCCTAAACCACGATGATTCACCTGTATTAATTGATTTCTCCCAAGCAAGTGTCAAAGAAAGTCATCAATTCAAAGAATTACTAGAAAGAGACTGCAAGAACATTGCCAGATTCTTCAGTAAACTAGGAGTAAAAACAGATAAAGAGAAAATTAAGAAATTCTTCCATTAAGATGAAGTCTACGGTTTGCTATCTTTCCTTCTGATCCTAAACAATGTTGATTATGTTTTAAAACAAGATACAAAAATTCTGAGATTCCCTTTTTATAAAAAAATTGTATATATGCAATTGCATCCATCCCATCTCTCAAAGGATCCCAACTTGCAATTCCTAATTTTGCCATTGCATTAACCTTTTTTTCTTGACCATCCATTAATTCACCAAGATGAAACCATTGTTCAGTTAAATTTTGAAGAACCTTTGCATCAAATTTCCTACCATTAAAAGCATATAATTGTTGTAATTTGTTTAATTCATCTTTGACAATCCAGCGGGAGTGTTTTTTATTAGATACAAACTTAATTTCAGGATATTCATTACCTAACTTACTTAATAATATTCCATATGGGGTTACTCCACTTTCATCATTTATTCTATTTTCATCAATTTGTATTATGACTTCTCTAAGTCCATACTTATATGATCGTAATGATAAAAGGTATTTTTCACAATCAAGAACTTCCTTTGCAACAGCTATTTCATATAATTCCATTAAAAGTTGTGGATCTCCATAATTTATTTCCAGATCCCCAGAAAAATGATCAGATACTTTCCTATGTACCATATCCCTATATTTATCATCAGTTACATAATCTGGTGGAAAAAACAATGCCTGAACTTCTTTAGTGATAATTTTTTCTAGATCAAAACCAGCCTCTCTAGCATGAACATTTTCTGTCCAGCCAACAATACTTGCTCTTAATTCACTCATCTTGTCAATTTCTTGAAAAGCATTCCATGTTTCAACGTCTACAATATTGGCTAGTGACAATAAATAATCCAAATAAGTAATAAATATCATTCAATAAAACCCCTTTTCTAAAAAAAGTAATGTCTATTTTATATATAAATAATCTTAATCTTTAAACTATAAGTTAGAAACTATAGAACATTACCATCAACACCACTAACATAAACTTTCCTGCTACCTTTCTTACCAACATACTTAATTTCATAAACAGGATAGTAAACAATCTTTGCTTTCACAATGTCAGCATTACCAAACCACCCTCTGACAATCTTAGAAATCTCTTTAATGTTCATCTTAGGCTTAACTTCCTTACCATCAACTTTCTTATCACTCAAATTAAACTCTCCAGAATCAATCTTATCAATCTTCTGGGAAACATCAATCTTTGCTAATGAAAACCATTCATTCACATTACTCTTAGCTTTTTCATAACTAACAATCTTATCCTTTTGCAATTGTTTTAGTGTAGAAGAAACAGCACTTCCAGTTAACTTCATCTTCAAAGCAAGCTCACCAACAGTCAATTTCCTATCTCTCAAAACCTTTAATAACTTAATCTGTGCATCACTTAAACCAAACAACTCTTCCCACTTATACAATCGATACTTTTGACCTTTAAATGTAAAAACATTTCCAGTAATTCCATCAAAAAACACAGTATATTCCTTTATTTTCTTTCCTAAACCAAGAAACTTTGACTCTTGAACACGCACAGTACTCAAATAAAGCGGTCTTAACTCCAAATTAACCTTATCAAGTTGTTCTTTATCAGGCCCAAAAAAACCAAACATCTTTTTCTTCTTTTTTTGTACAATCTCAAGAATCTTATCATGATTTATTTTCAAGTCAAAATGTTCTTTACCTTTTTCAACTGTTATTTTTCCACTACTTTCTTTCAATTCTTTTGGTTTTTTCTCTACTTCAAACTTTTCATAAAAATCTCTTAATTGTTGTATTGTTGCTGCTTTAACTTGTGCTTCATTCAAGGTTTTATGTTTTGTTAATAACCATCTTACTTTAAGATGTTCAATATTTTTAAACAAATCAGGGCAGAAAAATACAAAATTACCAGGTTTTAACTTTGGCAATTGTCCAACAACCTTATCCAAATTTTTTGCAGCAAGTGATTTAAGTGCATCTTTAACTTTATCCCTATCCTGTTTAGTTGTCAGACGACCAATTGCCCATGTTCCAAACTGCGCAAAAGCTTTATAATCAATATCACCTGGGTTTTGTGTACTCACAACACAACCAACACCATACTTTCTCGCTTGTTTATATATCAAATTAAGAATTGGCTTAGATAAAGTCAACTTATTTCCAGCAGGAAGATAAGATGAAATCTCATCAATATAAAACAAAGCTTGCACTTTACCACTTGGATTACTAATCATCCATTCATATAACTTTGTCCCAAGCATTGAAACAAAAAAATCTTTATCTTTTAATGATCCAAGTGTATTCAAGTAAATCACAGATATCCCAGCCTTTAACAACAAATCAATATCAAGTGGAACACCAAAATTAAACAACAATTCTTTTTCTCCAATTGTAAGATATTTTACTTTTCTATGCAATGCTTTTAATTCATTCTTTGATCCAAGCAATTCTTCTGCTTGTTTAACTAAATCTTCTGTTGGACTTCCAAACATATCAGCCAAATTACCAAAATCTTCAATTGGAATCTTTGATTTATAACTTTCTTCTAAAATTGTATAAAATAAAGACTGAGCACCCCTTCCTTTATCACTCTCAATCTTATAACCAAGCAATTGAACAATCGCACTACTTATCTGATTCAAAATAGACACTAATTCCTCCTTATCTAATTTCTGCTCAGGCAATCTTAACGGATTAATACAAATAGGAATACCTTTTGAAGATGTTGGCGTAAAAATAACAACTTTTAACTTTTTTTTGTTTGGTATAGCTAGTGAAGCAAGATCTCCTTGTGGATCAACCAAAATACATGGAATACCTTTCTGGCTAGCTTCTTCAATAAGCACTTTACACAGAACAGTTTTTCCAGAACCAGACCCTCCTAAAGCAACAAAATGCTTTTTCAAAGTACTTAATGGATACTTAAAATCTTTTTCTCCTCTTTTTCCTAGTACAGCATCAGCCATATAACAAAGATATATTTTAATATATAAAAAGATTACTGAAATTTACTTTTTTGCAATCTTCCACATAACATCAAAATATTGTTTAAAAGAATCCTTTACCTCTTTACTACTCACCCTAATCACCAACGGCTCTTTAGTTAAAATAATAATACAAGCTTTATTCTTGTATAACAAAATCTCAGCAGGTGTTGACTGGTTAAGAAATTTAACATTACATTTTTTTGACTTAATAAAGAAGTCTACTCTTGTTTTTCTATTACGAAGATCTTTATTAAATATTATATTTGTAATGATCCCTTTTTTCTCTCTTAATTTTGAATATTTAAGAAAAAATCTGTCAGCCTGTTTATCACTCTCACCTTTACTTGCTCCAAAAATATAATTCTTATCACCTTTTTTGCATTCATCAATAATATCTTCAAAAATTGTTTTCATACCATTCCAACCCTGAAAAACCTCGACATTAACCTTTTCCTTAGCTTCCTGAAACTTCAACATCAAACTCGGCAGGATCTGATTAACAAAATCCTTTTCCTTTTGAATCTCTTCCTCCTTCTGCTCAAGAAAATCCATCAAATGCCGTGGATGTACTGCACTAAAATGCGCAACCCCATTCTTCTCAACTTTAGAAATAATACCTTTCTCAATTAATCGATTTGTAACATCATAAATATTTGATGGAGATATCCCAGATCTCTTAGCTAACTTGGTCTTAGTACACTCTCCTAAGTCTAATAAAGCCTCATAAACCTTAATTTCTCCTTCTGTTAACCCAATCTTTCTTAATTCACTTAACTCCATACAACAACCAAACCCCCACAGATATATAAATCTTTCTAAAGTAGTCCCGTAGGGGGACACTCTTTTTTATATATTTATTTGATTTTTCATAACTTAACATGACATATCAAAAACTTATAGAAATATGTTGCACAGCTAACAAAGGAAGAAGCCCAATAGCAGCGGCTATAGGAAACAATTATCTTGAAAAAAAAGAATTAAACAATCAATATAAGGTTATCTCCTCAGGAACACATCTTGATCAAATCCTACAAGGCCAAATGCCTCTTTCTACTAAAGTAAAGGTAATAAAAAATGGATACAAAAGGGGTTTTTACAGAAAACATTTAGTAGAAGCAGAAAATTTAGTAGGAAAAATAAAAAATGAAAATGAATTAGAAAAAAAATATTCTGATGATTCAGAATTAAAAACTAAAATTGACCAATATGCTGAAAAAAGTAGACAAAGATTTTCCTTAGAAGAAGGTGTTCACAGTTTTGAAGCAGCAGAAAGATTAGATGTAACAGAATACCTAAAAGACAAACAAGAACAGCTAAAACCAAATCCTCATGTAATTGCTGTTTTAGTTATGGGAAAATCAAACCTAAAGCAAGCAAAAACAATCTATGGAAATTCTGAGTACAATCCAATAATAGAATTACTCAAGGCCTATGTTACAAATAATCCAGATGATGAAGTAAAAAATGCATTTGCTGATTCAAAGAAAGTATATGATGCGGTAATTGAAGAACTAAAACAACTTGTTCCAGAAGCAATTAATAAAGTTATTTCAGAAGATGAACAAAATGAAGAAGAGACAGATGATGAAGAATGATAAACCCAAAAAACTACTCACCGTTATTCAGAATAGATGGAATAGTAACATGCCTCCATAGTGAATTCTTCCTTAAAACAGCACTTGGCCTAGGAAATTGTCTCATAGTCTTTAATAAAGGAGTCTGGCATACATTCATCCACAAAGAAAAAGAACAACTCTGCCAACAAAAAGGACTAGAACTCTTCTCAAACAAACAAAAATACCAAGAATATTCAAAAAATTTCAGACAACACATTGCTTACGCAAAAAAAAATATCATTCCAAAATATAAATCTCCTCCAAACCAAATAACAAAACAAGAATTCCAATCATTACTCAAAGATTACCTTACATTCTGGGACTTATATGCTTACACAGAATTCTGTTACCACAACCTAGCGTATCAAGTTATGAAACAAACCAACAACCCTGTATTAAAACAAAACCTTGATGACCTTGGTAAACTAAAATTTAAAGGAAGAGAAATTCTTAATGCATACATATTCATGAATGGTGTTCTCCCAAACATCCTAACTACAATCTCAAACAACTATCTTGAAAACCCAGATGATGCAATATACCTTTACTCAGATGAAATCCTAAACCTATTTGATAACATTTTGCCAGACAAAGATCTAATCCAACAAAGAAAAACCTCATATGCAATAACTAAAATTAACAACAATCTTATCAAATTCACCCCACAACAAGCATCAATCATTTACAACAAAATAAAAACCCCAATAAAAAAATCCAACACTCTTAAAGGACTCACTGCAAACAAAGGAAAAGCAAAAGGTAAAGTAGTCATTGCTCCAATGCTAACAGACATAAACAGGATAAATCAAGTTGCAGCCAAAATGCAACACAGAGACATCTTAGTGGCGCAAAGCACAACCCCTGAACTAGTTCCACTCTGTCACAAAGCAGCTGCAATAGTCACAGACCAAGGAGGAATGTTATCACACGCAGCAGTTATAAGCAGAGAACTAAACATACCGTGCATAATCAACACAAAAACCGCAACAAAAACATTTAAGGACAGAGACATTGTTGAAGTTGATGCTGAAAATGGAATCATAAGAAAAATATAAAAACAACCTCTTCATTTCCATGTTTATGAAACTAATCCTAGCATCACAATCAGCATCAAGGAAGAAAGCTTTAGATATCCTTGGCTTAGACTACGAATGCAAACCAAGCCACATAGATGAATCAAAGATAAGACATGATGATCCTATGCAACTTGCAAAACAACTAGCAGAGGCAAAAGCATTAGAGATAGCAAAAACAGAACCAGAAGCTATCATAATTGGTGGTGACTTCTTTGTTATTTTCCAAAACAAAATTTATGAAAAACCTAAAGATGAACAAGAAGCTTATGACATGTTAAAGACTCTATCAAACCAAGAGCATGTTATGATTGCAGGCATTGCAGTATATAACTCAAAAACAAAAAAAATGCTTTCTAATGTTGAAAAATGTACTGTAAAGTTCAGAGAACTTACTGATCATGAAATTAATGATTATATCAAACGTTACCCAGTTACACACTTTGCAGGAGCATTTGAAGGAGAAGGTACTGTACGATTTTCAGAATACTTAAACGGAAGCTATCTCACTGCAATAGGCTCTCCAATGAGTTCTTTAGTCAAATTCCTTAGAGAGAATAATGTTAAGGTTTAGACTACCAATAAACATATAAATAACTTATTCCTTCTTTTTTTATGGGGTTTTCAAATGTACACAAGTAATAATCGTACTGGATTTTTAATGTCTGTTACAGGTCCAGATAAATCAGGTAAAGGTACTCAATGGGCTTTACTAGGCTATGCTTTAACCAAATTAGGTTATGACGTAGAACTTATTACATACCCTGATTATTCAACAATTGGTGGCTTTCTTATAGAAGTTGCATTAAGGAGACACGAAATTTCTAAACAAATTGGGAAAAAACTAGAATTACCAAGAGAAACAATAGCACAATTATACGCTTTTGATAGAACATATCATATTAAGCAAATAAAAGACGCTTTAAACAAAGGTAAGATAGTTATCACAAAACGTTCAACAACAATGACACACGCACCTTACCAAGTTGGTTTTTTTGGATTTAACTTTTTTGACATTTTTGGTATTGACGCTTTACATCCTAAATATGATGCATCTGTTTTTCTTGATGTAAGAGATCCAGTAATCAAAAAACGTAATGAGGATTTTGATAAACATGATTCAGAGGCAGATTATACTCCTGATGAAAATGAACAAATAAGCCAAGAACCAATTGCACATATGCAAGATTTTTTACACCAATATAATATTCTTCCTATTCCTTACAAATACAGAGTAAATGCTGATGGTCCTTACGAGGAGGTTTTTAGAAGTATTTTCCTTAAAATACTTCCTCTTCTAAAAAGCCACAATATTCCAAGAAAAAACACTCCTGGCACTTTAATCAAGATTGGAAGAGAAGAAGCACCTAGTTTAAATCAGATAGATAATTATGTGAAAGAATTTAATTTCAACGAATTCCTTGAACTTGTAGGTTATTCACCAGATGAAAACAAATCATTTGGTTCAAAAAAATTCATAGTTCAGGTAAATGATTATGAAGATCTTTTTGAAGAAGGAACAGATGTTTACAAACTAAAAAATAGAATTACTGAAATAATCAATAACGCACTATGAAAATCAGAGTTGGAAGTGAAAACCCTGTAAAGATTGAAGCTGTTAAACAAGCTTTCTCACATTATTTTGATAATGTAGAAGTAATTCCAGTCAAAGTAACAAGTGATGTACCAGATCAACCAACTTCTTTAAGAGAAATTGTAGTTGGTGCAAAACAAAGAGCACAAAAATCTTTTGATGTTTGTGATTTCAGTGTTGGCCTTGAAGCAGGTATTTTTGAATTTCCAGGAACAGAAACAGGTTACATGGACATGTGTGTTTGCGCAATCTTTAATGGAAACACTGTTTCATTAGGAGGTTCACCTTGTTTTGAATATCCTAAACAAGTAATAGAAAAAATATTTAAACAGAAAAAAGAAGTTGGAACAATAATGGACGAATTATTAGGAGATCAAAATACAAAACAAAAACAAGGTGCTGTTGGTATTTTAACAAACAATGGTGTACCAAGAACAGAATTCGTCAAATTAAGTATAATGATGGCCTTGTCAAGAATAATTAACAAAAAATTATATTAATGGTAATTCAAAAATGCTAGATTATATAATCACATTCTTTGCACTTTTCTCAATTTATAGAATAATAATAATTTTCAAAAATAAAAGAAAACCCAATGTTCCAATCATTAAAGGAGCTGAACCATTTTTCTACAAAAAAAGTAGAAAAAAAGGTATTTTACTTATACATGGTTTTACTTCAACAGCTTATGATCTTAGACCATTAGGTAAATATCTCGCAGATAAAGGAATAAGTGTTTATGGAATGTTAATAAAAGGTCATGGAACTTGTCCTGAAAATTTGGCAGCAACAAACAGTAAAAATTGGATCAAATCAGTTGACAAAGCATACCAAGAATTAAAACAATACGTTGACAAGGTTTACATTGGCGGGGATTCTTTTGGTGGCAATCTTTCATTATTAACAGCAAGCAAATATCCTGTTGCAGGTGTCATTAGCATGGGGACACCAATCTATTTTAAAAAGGAAAGAAGATTCAAAGTAATATTACCATTATTAAGATTCTTCAAAAGTTTTCAAAAAAAGTGGTACCATTATAACTTAGATAAAAAAATAGTTAGAAAGAGAATTACCTATGATAAAATCCCTTTAAACTGTATAAAACATGTTGTTAAAACTATCTCTCTTTCAAGAAAAAGATTACCGAAAATTACAGCACCAATATTAATAATGCAATCAACAACAGATTTTGGTGTTTCACCCAAAAGTGTAGACTACATTTACAAACATACTAACTCTACAAAAAAAATAATCAAATGGGTTCCTAATAGTTATCACGTATTTATCATAGACAATAATAAAGAACAGTCATTTAAAGAAATTTATAGTTTTATCAAAAATAATTAATCCTCTTCTTTTTTAACCTCTTCCTCCCCAGCTGTGAATTCATTTAATCTTCTACAATTTTCTTGTGCTTTATAACTTATGTTCCAAATTCTAACCACCCCTTTTAATAAAAAGTAAAGAGTACTTGTTTATAAATAATATCAATCATGAATATATATAATCCAGTCCGATATTACTCAAAAGTTATCCCACTCATTTTGGTTTTTCAGTGAAATCCATAAAAGAACTCAATTTATGCTTTAAAATAGAACCATCTTCGCACTTTAATTTAACATTTAACGCCTTATATGAGTTTGTAACATGCGTTATGTTCCAAACATTACCAAACTCTTGCAAATTCTGTACAATAACCATTGTTTTAAGTGTTTTTTCCTTAGGATACTCTTTTTCCTGGAATGCATCAAGTTTTTCTATTATCTCTTCTATATTTAGCTTAAGGGTCTTTCTATCTAATGGTAAAATTTCTTTTCCAGGTTCTTTAAAAACAGCATCTACCTTAACTTCAACTACTTTTTTATTTTGTAATATAAAAGTAGCAACTTTATCAATCTTCTTATCATAATAACCTATCTGCCATTCTGCACTAACATTAGGATCAATCATAAGAAAACCATAACTCAGGAAAGCGTCTTTATGCTCTTTTTTCCATTCAAGGAATTTTACATCTTCCTCAAGTATTGAAATTGCGTTCTTTAAATACATAGAAAATTAAGAAAAACTACAAGTTTAAATGTTTTTTCCTATTCATCATCATCATCATAATCATAATTCACTTCATCAATCTCTTTTGTGTTAGATCCGCATTCATAACAATAAACATCATCTTCTGCAATTGAAGCCCCACACATTGGACAGTCTTTCATAAGTTATCACCTTGAACAACCAGCAAGCAAACTATGTTATTTAAACTTTATGTTTAAAAAGTTTATCTTTTTGCAAAAAAACAATGTTTTATTTTCTTTTTAATAAAACTCCACACTTCTAAATCATGAAAAGATTTAAAAAGAACTTGACATTTTTAGACGATATGCTTGACAAAGATAAAATAAAAGATCTAGAAAAACAAGGATATAGAATTGTAGGTAATCATAGTGCTATAAAAGTTTGTCTTTGGACAAAAAAATGCATAAGAGCAGAAGATGTCTGTTATAAAAAAACATTTTATGGAATAAATACACACAGATGCGTACAAATGACACCTGCCATACACACTTGTACTCAAAGATGTGTATGGTGCTGGCGTGATATTAACTGGACAAATGCTAAATGGATTGGCACAATTGACACACCAAAACAAATAGTAGATGGCTGCATCAAAGAACATATTAAATATTTACAAGGTTTTGGCGGAAACAAAAAAGCAGACAAAACCAAACTACAAGAATCATACAAACCAAAACATTTTGCAATCTCACTTAGTGGTGAACCAACTTACTATCCAAAACTACCTGAATTAATCAAAGAAATCCATTCAAGAGATATGACATCATTCCTTGTAACAAATGGTACAAACCCAGACATGCTAAAACAACTCATCAACAACCAACCA
Source organism: uncultured Methanosarcinales archaeon (assembly GCA_964388715.1). Lineage (GTDB taxonomy): Archaea > Nanobdellota > Nanobdellia > Woesearchaeales > CAYMBN01 > CAYMBN01. The sequence goes on along the minus strand of CAYMBN010000002.1, from coordinate 126,068 downwards.
ACACAACTTTACATAACCCTTTCAGCACCTGATGAAGAAACCTATACAAAAGTTTGTTCTCCATTAATCAAAGATGGCTGGGAAAAACTACTAGAAAGTCTTTCCTTAATCTCAAAATTCAAAAGAAACGTAATCCGTCTCACACTTGTAAAAGATGAAAACATGATAAAGCCTGAAAAATACGCAGAACTAATAAAAAAATACAAACCAATGTATGTTGAAGCTAAAGCATATGTCTGGGTAGGTTATTCAAGGGAAAGATTAAAAATAGAAAACATGCCAAGACATGAAGAAATAGTGGAGTTTGCAGAAAAACTTGCAGAACTTTCTGGTTATAAAATAATTGATGAGAAGAAAGAATCAAGAGTTGTTCTTTTAGCTAAACAAGATCATAAAGATAGAGTCATGAAATTCTAATCAATCACTTCATTGAAACAATAATTATAATGATTATTATAAAAACCAACAATGTTATCAAAAAAAAATACCCTTTCCTGCTCTTTAATAATTGTTTTAACATTTTATATTAGTATTATTTATAACTATTTATGTTTTTTCTTTTTAACCTAAATATTCATCAAAAAACTTGATTATCTTATTTTCATACTCTTGTGTATACATAACATGTCCTTGGCCATGATCTGTTTTAGGCATTATCCATAATTCTGTGCTGTCCTTATTTGAATTTTGATATAATTGATGAGCGTTTTCAACTGGAATCTCACTATCTTTTTCCCCATGTATAATTAAAATAGGTGTTTTTAATTTTTTTATACTTTCCATAGGAGATACCTTAGAAATATCAGTATTTATCAATAATTTACTTAATAATCTTGTTGTTGCTACAAAAGGGAATTTAACAAAACCAGGAAATATCTTATAACTTTCTTTAAGCATATTATCTAAGGTAGCATATGAAGAATCAGCTACTATTGCTTTTATATTCGTTTTATCAGCACCCATTAAGATTGTAGCTCCACCTAAAGAAAAACCTAATGCACCTATTTTATTCTTATCAATATCCTTCCTTGTTTCAAGATATTTTACTGCAGCAATTAAATCTTTTTGTTCTTTATAACCAACAGTTGTATATTTTCCTTGGCTTTCACCAAAATATCTAAAATCAAAAAATAGTAAATTAAAATGAGGATGTAAAAAACCTGCAAAACTCAACACATTAGCTTTATCAAATGGGTAACCATGACAAATTACAATGGTCTTATCACTTTTTTCAGATGGAATAAACCATGCTTTTATTTGAATATTATCAGATGTTTTGAATGTTATATCTTCGTATTTAAGATCCAGTTTAGATGGGTGGTTATTTGTTTTGAATCTAGGTGGATGAATTGAAACATAAAATACATACAGAGAAAATAGAAATATTCCTATTATGATAAAAATACTGGTCATAATAATTCTATTTGGTATCATTTTTTTATAATCTTCGCAATAAAAAATCCCTCAGTATCATTATCCTGAGGCCATATCCTTAAACACTTCTTAATTTCCTTATTATACTTCTGACCCTCAAATTCAAGAATTGGCTCACTTCTTTTAATCTTCAACTTAATCTCTTCAACTTTAGCATTATCATACTTACTCAAAAGATAATCAATAACACCTTCACACTCTTCAGGCTCTAGTGTACAAGTAGAATAAACTAAAATACCATTCTTTTTCAGATTCTCAAACCCATTCTCAATTAACTTTTTCTGAGTTTTACACAAACGTTTAATCATACCAGGATTCCATATATCAATTGTTTTCAAAGACTTTCTTATTGTACCTGTCCCAGAACAAGGTGCATCAACAAGCACTCTATCAAACTTATAATGCTTAAAACCTTTCCCATGCATTAAAGTCATAACACAATTAGTAATTCCACATCTTTGCACATTCACACCTAAAGCAGCTAACCTTTCACCTTTGTAATCATTTGCAACTACAACTCCTTTTCCATCTAAATACATTGCAATTTGTGTTGTTTTACTTCCTGGTGCAGCACACATATCAAGTACTTTTTGACCAGGCTTTATATTTAACACAATAGGAGGTATCATTGAGGCAGCCTCTTGCACATAAATATAACCTAAAGTATGCTCAATTGTGTTTCCAATATCTCTTCTTCCTGTTTTATGTTCAATCCAAAATCCATGCTTACACCAAGGAATATTCTTCAATGTCCATCCTTGTTTTTCTAATCTTTTCTTACACTCGCTAACAGAAATCTTCAAAGTATTAACCCTCAATGACTTCCTCAAAAAAAAGAAAGAATACTTAATAAATTCATCATAATCAGGAGCAATCTTCTTATACCGTTCAATAAACTTATCTTTCAACCTTTCAACAAACTTATCTTTCACAGGAATTTGTTTCATACAACTCAAGAATATTTACTTATTTAAGTATTTAACCATATATGGTCCTTCTCTTTTATATCCTAACTTTTTATAATATCCACGAACACCAATTCCAGAAATAACAACCATTTTATTTCTATCAAAAACAGTTTTTGCAATATCTTCAGCACGTTTCATTAATCTTTTCCCAATACCTCTATGCTGAATATCACCTTCCTCTCCAATACCAGTTGATTTCCCATAAACATGTAACTCACGAATTCCAGCACTATCTTCATCAATCTCTTTTCTAAACGAATTAAGAGGAACTCTTAACCTACAAAAACCAACTAACTTATTATTCTTAATATCTTCAGCAGAAATAAAAACTTCCATCCCATTAGATGCTTTATAAGAATATTTTTTAAGTATAACATTCTTCATCTTAATCTTAATATTCTTAGGTTCCTTACATCTTATACAATTACATTTAATTTTTTTATTGTTAAGAATCATTTGAATATATTGCCTAAGATTTGTTTTATCAACACCAGCACTGATCACTTTAGATGGTATATCACGTTGTACTCTCATAATCCTACAATACTTTGGTACAATTTTTTTTAGTTCAACAACTAACTCAGCTGCTTTTTGTGTATCTAATGGTTCAAACAATCCTTTTTTCCACATTTTATACAATTGCGTACCTTCAATAACCATACAAGGATAAATTTTCAAAGCATCTGGCTTAAAATTTTGATTAGAAAACAATTCATGAAACATCATTTTATCTTTTTTTATTGTTGAACCAGGCAAACCAACCATCATATGAAAACCAACTTTTAGAAAAGTATTTTTCAACAAACTTGTTGCTTGGACAGAATCCTCAACATTATGCTTCCGCCTAACCTTTTTTAAAACATCATCAAATATTGTTTGAACACCAAGCTCAACTCGAGTACATCCAAGTCTTAACATTTGATTAATGTGTTTCTCCTTACAATAATCAGGTCTTGTTTCAATACACATACCAATAGATTTAACCAAAGAAGTTTCATTTTTCAATTGTTCTTTTTCCAAAGTAGATTTACCTTTTTTTGCTAACAACCTTTTATGTATTCTTTTAATTCGTTTTTTATCATTAACATCCCCTGGTAAACAAAAAAACTTTTTAAACTTAGTAAAATCAATCACATTTTTATTAAAAAACATTTTTGAAAAATCATTCATTGCTTTCAATGCATACATAACAAACTTATCTTGGTATTGCTTAGAAAAACTTGGAAAAGTACCACCCATAATAATCAATTCAATTTTGTTAATATTGTGTCCAAGTGCAACATATTGCTCAAGCCTGTTCATAACTTGCAAATAAGGATCATATTTGTTACGTATAGCTCTCATTGTAGCTGGTTCTTTCCCAGTATAACTCTGCGGCACAGAACCAAACACACTATCTTGAGGTCCACCAGGACAAATTATACAACGACCATGCGGACATTTAATTGGCTTAGTCATTATAGCACAAACACTTACTCCACTTAAAGAACGCATAGGTTTTGTTTGCAAATATTTTTTTATCCTTGGTATCTCTTTTACTTTTGCATTCATTAAAATATCAATATCAGTTGGAATCTTTCTTAAACTATATTTTTTACAAAGTTTAGTCTTTAATTTAGTAAGTTGATTCTTACTAGGTTTCTTTTTCTTAATTTCGCTTATTATTTCAGTGTAAAAGTTCATTGTGCTAAACTCTCAATCAATATATATCCAACATACATAAATATCATAACTAAACCATGTTTCCATGTAACATGTTTTTGTTCAACAAGTAATATTATATAAATCATTCCTATAATTGAAAATAGAATTGAATTAATTAATATTGGAAAATTAATAGTTAATGGTTTGTATAATGCAATTGCACCAAAAAACAACAATCTTTTTGTCATTGCACTTCCTAACACATCACCAAATCCAACATCTTCATGCCCTTGTTTAATAGCTTTCATACCAACCAAAAGGTCAGGAATATTTGTACAAATAGCTATCACTGTAACACCTAAGAAAAAAGGACTTATCTTAAGAATATTTGCAATATTAACACTAGAAAAAACAAGCCATCTCGCACTAAGTAATATTGCTATCAATGTACCCATAAAAATTATTGCATCAATGTAAAGTTTATTTAACCTTACATCCTTCTTTAATTTTCCAAACTCACCTTCTTTTTTCCAAATCACAAACAAAAATAAGAAGTAAAGAAGAACCAACACAGCACCATCTATCCTACTAAGTTTCCCATCAATAAAAAGTAAAAAAGGAATAATAGATAAGATTAAAGTAAACATTTTAGTTTTTCTCAGAACTCCACAAGTTGTTCTAAGTTTTCTTTTATACAATGCTAATATTCCAAGAATAATTGTAAAACCAGCAATATTTGAGCCTAGTATAGTTCCAAACACTATCCCGCTACTATTTATAACAGCACCAGTAAAAGACGCTACTAATTCTGGAATAGACGCTGTAATAGAAACAATAACAAGACCAATAAGATAATCAGACATACCCAACTTTTTTGCATAATTAGTTATTCCAAATACTGTTAAGTCTGATGCTTTTACAAGTATTATAAAACTAGCAACAATAATTATAAGATTAAATACTAATGGCGTCATGCAACAATAAACCTCAACAAGTGGATATACAAGTTAACCATAATAAAAATCCCTATCACAATTGCAATTGAAATTCCTGTTTCAATAATTAACGTTACTTTCTTGCTTAATCCTAACTCGTTGTAACCAAAAAGCAATAAGCAAACAACTAGATATAGCATTACAAAAAGAAATATTGTATGAATCAACAAAGGTAAAATCTTCATCTTATTATAATCCTGTTGTGAGTATATTACTACACCTGCTTTATCTTTAACACAATCATAATCTTCTTTTTCAATAAAATACCTACAATTATGTTCAGGACTTAGTTCGCAGCTGATTGGAAAAAATGGATTCAGTTTATATACTTTTGATTTCACAATAGGATAATTTGAAAAATAAATCAAATTAAACTTCGAAACAATATTTCCTTGTAAATTAAACAACTTGTTATTCAATGATGTTATCTCTGGTTTTATATCAACCTGACTCCCTGTCATAATGTTGTCTAGATTAATTCTATCTTCTTCTAACTGACAAGATTTTGATCCAATCTCAGGAAGAAGTTTAAAATTTGCAATACTTGTAAGCAAAATAAAAACAATTACTAAAATCGGAACAATCAATTTACCAAAACTAGGCTTAAAAACTTTCTTCCTTTTCCCAAGTTTACGTAATTTCTTATACAAATGATCAACTGCTTCATTAACCTCATTCACAGAAATACCTTTCTTATTAAGATGATGCCTAATATGTAAAATATCATGACCCTCATCTAACCTCTTTCCAATATATTCTGCAATGTGGTGTTTTCTTTTCATTTATTCTCCTCAACCTCAATTACATAAGAATTCTTACCATGCTCTTTGAACACTATCTTAGTGCCTTTATCCCACCCTTTAAGCATAGCAAGCTGTTTAGGAATAGTAAGAACAAGCTGTCCATTTGGTAATTTCTGTATTTTCACCATTTTACATCAAAAAAATACTATTAAATCCAATAGTATAATCAATATTTACTACAATAGTTAAAATAATAGTATTCATATATAAATGTTTCTTTTTGTACAAGATAATTTAAAGAATTCTAATGGATTCTAACTACTTTATGATTGTATTCAGCAGCTCCTTTATTTATTTCAGTCTCAACTTCTTCTAAAGAAGTAAGAGGGTTATTTGTGTGAACCATTGCTGCATATGATAAATCAGAGGGTTTTGTTGCAATTAATACATATCCCCTATCTCCCAAATTATATACTTTTATCCTCATAAGAAATTTATCCAAAATTGGTATTAATCCAGCAAATTCAATATCTTCTGCTCTGTCGCAAATATATGTTCTTACAGGTTCCATTTTTAAGTAAAATTTATAGGTGTTTATAAGTTTTTTCAATAAAATTTATTAAAACTAATAGAATTCTCTTTAACATGAAGGAGAATATTATAAACAAGATCATGCAAATCCTAAGTCAAAAACTAGCTCCAAAACAACAAGAGATTCCTCACTTCCCAAACAAAGATTATAAAGCAATTCCAATCTCAGAAAACAACTTCCACAAAATAACATCAACAAACACAGACACAAAGATTGCTTTTGTTGATGGAGGTAATGCAGAAATCCTAAAAGCAACAAACTTTTCATTACAATTCATTAGAATCTTTGGAATTGTTTTCCAAAAAAACAAAAAACTCAAATCAATAAAAAAAGAATTCTACTTGTTAACATACAGTGAAGGAAAAGAAAACAAAATCAATTACAAATGCCAACTTTTCCCAAACATCTTTGATCAAGAATTCACTTTTGATTCTTATGATCCATCAATAAAACAAGGTTTAAGCAGAGCAAGCATTTCAGTAACAGCCAATATAATAAGAAGGTTTGCAGAATTACATATTGCACAAGAACTTATTGATCATTTAACCACAAATGACATCATTCTCTTAGACGGAACTTTACAATGTACTTATTCACATGAAAACCTTTTCCTAGAAAGATTATATCAAAAAGCTATAAACAACAACATCACAATCACAGCCCTTGCAAAAACATCACAATTATTTACAAACACAGGAAACAGTTTAATTGGATTAATCAACAAGATTTCTCCAAAAGGGATTTGGTATTATCATCCAATTGTTGAAATCAATAATGAACTACATAAATCAAATCTCTACCTTGTCAAACTAAACAATTCTTCAAAATATGTTTTCAGGTTTGAAGTTTTTAAAAATCAAAGCTACAATATAAACCACATCCTTAACACACTTGTAGAAAATTCAAAAGATCTTGTTTTTGCAGGCTATCCATATGGTTTAATACTAGCAGATAAATTTGCGCGTGTTTCAAACAATGAAATTGAATATTTAAAAACAAAATTTAATTCATCATCTGCATTTAAAGAACTTTCATCTTACATAAAAACAACAGATGCGCATGATGTTCTTGATAACATAAGTTAGTTCTCGCAAGTAGTCATAAAACTTTAAATAAGATACATTGCATAGAGGTAGTAATTAGACCCTTTTATGGTCTCAGACTATAAACACGGAGGTGTTTAGCCAATGAAAGACAAAGTAGGCCACGTGGCATTTGTACTTGGTGTAATTCTGGCAGTTATTCTAGGACTTGCATCAGCTCAACTCGGCACTCTAACTCCATGGCTCATGTCATTGTTAGTATTGCTAGGTTTAATAGTGGGCTTTTTAAATGTCACAGGTAAGGAAACAAAAGATTTCTTACTAGTAACTACTGTGTTAGTGATCGTAGCTTTTGCAGGCGGTGCAGGAGCTAATTTAGGCGGTGTTATGTATCTAGGTGCATACTTAGTAGGAATTTTTAATGCTATCTTAGCATTCGTTGTTCCAGCTATTGTAGTTGTCGCTCTAAAAGAAGTATACGCACTAGCATCAGTTAAGTAAATGTTTTATTTTTTTATTTTTTTTAATTCTTTTAAACTAATCAAAAATTATATAAACTAGAATATTCTCCAATTCAAATAATGATAACAATCACACCAGAACAATTACAAAAACTGTATTCTTATGGTATGACAGCTTTATGGGTATTGATTACTTTAATTATCGGTTACATTATTATAAAAATTATTGCAAAAGCACTCCACAAATTCTTTGACAGAGTTGATTTTGACCCAACAATTGAAAAATTCATTGAAAAATCAGTTAAGTTTGTTCTTTGGATTTTCTTACTCCTTTTTATACTTGATAATTTAGGAGTTGACATAGGTCCAATGCTTGCAGGTTTAGGAGTAGCAGGTTTTATTGTTGGATTTGCATTAAAAGATACACTAGGTAACCTTGCTTCAGGCATAATGATCCTGATATACAAACCATTCAGAGTTGGAAATTATGTTCACGCAGGTGGAATAAAAGGAACAGTACAAGAAGTAGGTATCAGTGCATGTATACTAAAAACACCTGATAACAAAAAAATAACAATACCAAACTCAAAGATTTGGGGTCAAGCAATAACAAACTATAGCGCACACAATACAAGAAGAATTGATTTAACAATTGGAATTAGTTATGAAAGTGATGTTAACAAAGCACTTAAAATCATTAAAGATACATTAAAGAAAAACAAAAAGATTCTTAATGATCCAGAACCAATTGTTGCTGTCACAAAACTAGCAGACTATGCAGTAGAATTAGCAGTAAAACCATGGGTTAAAAGAACAGACTATTGGGATGTTTACTATGACCTTCACAAAGAACTTAAGTTATTGCTAGAAAAAAATAAAATAGAAATACCTTATCCAAAAAGAGTTGTGTTCAATCAAAATCTCAAAAAGTAAATAATATTTCCAAAAATTTAAATATAACTGCTCTCTCTAATCAAACATGAAATTCATATCAGACTTACATATACATGGAAGATTTTCAAGAGCAACATCAAAACAACTTTCTATTCCAAATCTAGAAAAATATGCACGGATTAAAGGTGTTAACCTTTTAGGTACAGGTGATTTCACACATCCAGAATGGATTAAAGAAATCAAATCAACTCTTACAGATAACCAAAACGGAATCTACACAACAAAAACAGGTTTTCCATTTATTCTTCAATCAGAAATTTCATTAATTTACACACAAAATGGAAAAGGAAGACGTGTACACAATGTAATCCTAGCACCTTCTTTAGAAATTGTTCAACAAATAACAGATGAACTTCTCAAACTTGGTAGAGTTGATTATGATGGCCGTCCAATATTCAAACTTTCTTGTATTGAATTCACAGAAATGTTAATGAAAATCAGTAAAGATATTGAAGTTATTCCAGCACATATATGGACACCGTGGTTTTCATTATTTGGCTCAAAATCTGGTTTTGATACAATAAAAGAAGCATTTGGTGATCAATTAAAAAACATTCATGCTCTAGAAACAGGCCTCAGCTCAGACCCAGCAATGAACTGGCGCCTCAGTCAGTTAGATAATTACAATCTTGTCTCTTTCTCTGACCTACATTCATTCTGGCCATGGCGAATTGGAAGAGAAGCAACACTCTTCAACTTAAAAGAGTTAACATACAAAAACTTAATCCAAGCATTAAGAACAGGAAACAATCTCACAGGAACAATTGAAGTTGATCCAGCTTACGGAAAATATCATTGGGATGGACATAGGAATTGTAATGTTTGCATGAAACCTTCTGACACAATTAAAAATAAAGGCATCTGCCCAGCTTGTGGTAGACCAGTTACAATTGGCGTTGAATACCGTGTTGAACAATTAGCAGATAGACCAGAAAACTACAAACCAAAAAACGCAAAAGAATTTCATTCTTTAATCCCACTCTCAGAAATCCTTTCATATTTCTTAGGAACAGCAGTTGCAACAAAAAAAGTTTGGGCGGAATATTATAAACTTGTCACAAACAACAGAACAGAATTAGACATCCTCCTAAAAACACCATTAGAAGAACTACAAAAACTAACAAATCCAAAAATAGCACAAGCAATCATCACAGTAAGGCAAGGAAAACTCAAAGTCCAACCAGGTTATGATGGAGAATATGGCAAACCAATCTTTGGAAACAAAAAAATAGAAACAAAATCATTCAAACCAAAACATAAACAAAAAGGATTAGGTGATTTTATATGAAAGATCAAATTAAAGTTGCAGTAGGAGCATTAATATTTAATAATGAGGGAAAGGTTCTCATTGGTAAGAGAGGTTCAAAAGCACGTGATGAATCTGATAGATGGGATTTTCCAGGTGGAGGAGTTGATTTTGGTGAAACTTTTGAGAAAGCAATAAAAAGAGAAGTTAAAGAAGAGTTTAATATTGAAATAAAAGTTTTAGAATTTCTTAAGCCTGTTGAAGTAATTCTTCCAAATATTAAAAAACACTGGGTAGGTATATTTTACATTACAAAATATATATCAGGAAAAACAAAAATAATAGAAAAAGATAAATTTACTGAATTTAAATGGATTTCAATTAAAGACATTAAAAGAGATCAACTAACAATCCCAGGAAAATCAAACTTTGATGGATATGTAAAAAAGTATGGAAAGAAATCTTATCCTAAATTATAAAAAAAAGAAATAAAAAATAAATTTACTTAACAGTAATTTTACCTGTAAAGCCAAATATGCTCATTGCTTCTAATTCACCAGCTTCTTCAAAAACATGTTCAAATATTTCTCCTTCTTTTAATACAGGACTTTTGAATGTACCTGCTGGTTTACTAAATATAGATTGTCTTCTTGTATCCATATTTGTCCACACTACACTATCGCCTGCATTAATTTCAAGTTCTTCTGGTTCAAAAGCTTTTGCAAGAATTTGTACTTCATGAACAGCAGGTTCAGGTTCAGCTGGTTCTTCAATAACTTCCGGTTCTGTTACTACTGGTTCTGTTACTACTGGAGCTACTGGTTCAGGTTCTACTGGTGCTTCTTTAGCACATCCACTTAACAATGCTACAATCAACAACATTGCTACAATATACCTTAACTTCATGAATTTCACCTCGTTTTTAATATTATACCACTACTTTAAACATATGACTATTTAAAATTTTTGTTTTTTTAAAACAAAAAGATTAATAAACATAAAGAAAAATACTTTGTGTAATGGGAGTGTGGCCAAGCGGCTAAATTGAAAAAGTTAATTTTTTTCAAAGTTATGGCGGTCGGCTGCAATAGTTTTTGGGATGATGAGGCTCATGCCAATGAAATACAGATCCCGACTATTCCAGGGTTCGAGATACAAAAAAACAACGAAAATCCCTGCACTCCCTCCTTTTCTTCTTTTATCAACCAATAACATCTTCTGTATGTATAAAAAATCCATTCTAAGCTAAAATTTCCAACAAAATATACCTAAAAAACGTTAAAAAATGTGTAAAAAATGTAAAAAATCATAAAAAACCGAAACATTTATAAATAATATACACACATATTATTACTATTAAATTGGGAAAAAACAGCTATTATAAGAAAAAAAGAGTGACTATTAGTAAAGATTTTCTTAATCTTATTTCCAAACTAACCCTTCCTACTTACATCTTTCGTGGCAACAATCTTACTGCTCTTGAAGCAATTGTAAAATATCTAAGAGAAGAAGAAAAACTAAGCTATAATGAAATTGCTCTAGTCCTTGATCGAGATGAACGAAACATCTGGACAGTTTATAATAGGGTAAAGAAAAAAAATGGTTAAAAACAAAATTCAAACAAATTTGAAGAGTTTGATTATTTTAATTTTTGTCTTCCTACTTTATAATTCATTTGCTTATGCTATCAATATAAATGCATGTACAAATCTAAGCACATCAGGTGGAAGCTATGCTTTAACACAAAATGTAAACAGTAGTGCAACATGTATTGATATTAGAGCAGACAATATTATTCTAGATTGTCAAGGATATACTATGACAGGCAATGGTACTAGCACAAGCAATCAAGGATATTTCTATGGTATCAACATTACCAAAAGAAAAAATATTACTGTTAGAAATTGTACAATAACCAATTACACAAGAGGAATTTACTTAAATGATACAAATCTAAGTTTCTTTAGTAACTTAACTATATTTAACAACACTGACCAAGGAATTTATTTATTAAGATCAAACAACAACACATTCAATCATTCAAATATAAGTTATAATTCAGCAAGAGGAGTTTACTTTGATGGAGCACATTATAATTTCTTTTACAATAATACATTTTACAATGGCAATAATGGAAATCAAATTGATATAAACTTTAATATGGGTTCAAGTGGTAAATCAAATGGTACTGTATTTACAGGTAACATTTTTACTGATGCAACTGGCTTTAATGGTATGCAAAACGCAAATAATGCTTCCTTTAATAATTCTAATTATGGTAATAGATGGACTGCTAAAGACACTCCTGCTGAAACTTGTTATGATACAAATGTTGATGGAATCTGTGATGAGATTTACAATTCCACTGTTGCAAGCGGAGGTGGTGGAGGTGGAGACAGTGAATTTATTGATTATCTTCCAATAAGATCACAGTCAATTGCAGCAGGAATAACAGTATCCTTAAGTACATCTAATGGAACAGGACAATATAATGATACTAATTTCCATGGTTATGTTGCAATTAATGATAATGGTACTTATGATATTGATGTAATTCACAACCAAGCATCAACTGACAATGTAACTATCACTTTAACAAACTACAATAGTTTAAACACTTTAACAGCAAACCAAACAGGATTTATGAATGTTGGTGCTTATTCAAGAATAACATTTAAATTAAATGTAAGTGACTCAACCAATGGCACATATTTTGTAGGTATTAATGCCACTTGTAATGGCTCTAACAACATTAGTTTCTTAAATCTTTCAACAAGTGTTATTGAAGCTTTCGCTGCAAGTTCAACCTGGCAAACTAATTTAGTTGCTGCAGAAACACCTGCAATTGGATCTGCTGACTTCCTAAAAGATGGAAATCCTGATGTAATTATTGTTGGAGATGATGGTAGTAGTAATCCTCTTATGAATATTTATACAAGTGATGGAACAACATTAAACAAAAATACAACATGGAGCCAAAACCTAATCAATGTTTCTACCCCAAGCATTGCACTAGCAGACTTTGACAATGACAATGATACAGACATGATTATTGCTGGTTTCAATACTAGTAGTGCAAGCACAAGAATATACATAAACAATGGAACAAGCTTTAATGAAAATTTATCATGGCAACAAAATATCACACCAGTACAAAATGCAGCAATTGTACAAGGTGACATTGACCTAGACGGTGATGTTGACTTAGTAATAATAGGGCAAGAAAACAATAGCAATGATTCATCCAAAGTTTACATAAACAATGGAACAACCTTTAATGAAAACTCTTCATGGGAAGAAAACTTAACAAGATCTTCAGATGGTACTGCCCAATTAATTGACATTAACAATGATGATTACCTTGACCTGGTTATAATAACAACAACAATAACACAAGTTTACACAAACAACAAAACAGCATTCTTATTTAACACAACCTACTCAAATGGTTTAAGATTTTATCAATCAGGTAATGATCATCCATATATGGCATCAGCTGACTTTAACAATGATGGATGGATGGATATTGTAGTATCAGGACAAGTTAGCGGAAGCTTTGGATTAGATGTATATTTTAATAACAAAACAAGTTTTTATTATAATTCAAGTTGGGTAACAGGTTTCTCAACAAGTGGAGAAGTAGCAATCTATCCTGGAGATTATAATAATGATGGTAAAATTGATTTAATACTTGTATCTTCAGGTAATACTGGGGAAAGTGTTCTTGTATACAATAACACTGGAAAGGTTTTCACTTCTGACACAACATATGCAAAATTTTTGCCAAGCAATACTGGTGTAGGTGGAATGGGAATACAAAAAGGATCACCATTACTTGTTGATATTAATGGTAATAATGATCTTGATTTAATCATAGCTGGAGATGATTCTGGAGCAGTTTCAAAAGTTTATACTAATAACAGAATATCCAGCAATAATGCACCAACAGCACCTTCTGTATTTAATTATAATGTCACTACAGGACTTAACTTATCATGGTCAGGTGCTTCTGATACACAAGGAGGAACACTATATTATAATATTAGAGTAGGAACAGCTTCAGGTGGAAATGATATTATATCTAGTGAATATGGAACAGGTAACTCCCCTTCACAAGGTATGTATGGTAACATGCATAACAATACCCAAGTTCTATTAAATCAAAGTGATAGAACATATTATTGGGCTGTCCAAACAATTGATTCTAGTTTAAAAAGAAGTGCATGGTCAGCAGAACAAACCTATGAATTTGATACTAGTACTAACATCAATAATTGTCAAAATTTAAACACAGCAGGTGGAAATTATAAATTAACACAAAATGTTACAAACGCTTCAACATGTTTCCATATCTCAGCTGATAACATAAGATTAGACTGCCAAGGATATAATTTAACAGGTAATGGTACTAGTTCAAGTAGTGGCGGATATTTTTATGGTATCAATATAAGTGGAAGAAAAAATATCACAATTGAAAATTGTACAATCTCAAACTTTACAATAGGTGTTTACCTAAATGGTACAAACCTAAGCTTCTTGAGCAACCTAACCATAATCAATAACACTGACCAAGGAATTTATCTATTAAGATCTCATAACAACACATTTAACCATTCAAATATAAGCAAAAATCAAGTAAGAGGAGTTCGATTTGATGGTTCACATGACAACTTCTTTTATAATAACACATTCAACAATGTAGATAACTCAGGAAGTCAAATAGATTTTAACTTTAACATGGGTCCAGACGGAGTATCCAATGGCACTGTATTCACAGGAAACACTTTTGTTAGTTCTGGTTCATTTACAGGAACACAAAATGCAAACAACCTCACTTTTAACAATTCTAATTATGGTAACAGATGGACTGCTAAAGATACACCAATTGAAGGTTGTTATGATGCAAATGCTAACGGAATTTGTGATAATATTTACAATTCATCTGAAGAAAGTGTAGGTGGTGGAGGTGGAGAAGAATTTATAGATTATTTACCAATAAGATCAACATCAATAACAGCAGGGATAAGTTTATCATTAAGCACTTCAAGAGGCTCAGGAAGATTTAATGATTCTACTTTCCATGGTTATGTTGGAGTTAACACAACAGGTAATTATTATATTGATATAATCAACAGCCAAGCATCAAGTGACAATATGACTATCACTTTAACTAATTATCACAGTTTAGATAATTTAACAACAAATGTATCATCTATCCAAGGTGTTAGTCCTTACTCTAAAACAACATTCAAATTAAATGTAAGCGATTCAAGTACAGGTACATTCTATGCTGGCATTAATGTAACTTGTAATGGTTCTAACAACATTAGTTTCTTAAATCTTTCATCAAGCATCATAGAAGCTTTTTCAACAAATGCATCATGGCATGCTAACTTACTTGGTGTACAAACACCTGCAATTGCAGTTGGAGACTTTTTAAAAGATGGAAACTTTGACCTCATAATTCTAGGAGACAATGGAACTGCTCCACTTGCTAATGTATATGCAAGTAATGGTAATACATTCAATAAAAACACAACATGGAACGAAAATATAACCAATGTTACTACACCTTCTATTGCATTAGGAGATTTTGATAATGATAATGATACAGATATAATTATTGCAGGTGATGATGGTAGAGGTTCAAGTACAAAAATATACATAAACAATGGAACAACATTCAAAGAAAACTTTACTTGGCAAGAAAATATAACACAAGTAAAAGACGCAGCAATTGTACAAGGAGACATTGACCTTGATGGTGACATTGACTTAGTAATAATAGGACAAGAAAATAATAGTAATAGTTCATCAAAAGTTTACACAAACAATGGAACAACCTTTAGTGAAAGTCTTCCATGGCAAAATAATTTAACAAGAACCACAGATGGTACAGCCCATTTGATTGATATTAACAATGATGACTACCTTGACCTAGTTATAATAACTACTACTACAGCCCAAGTTTATACAAATAATAAAACAGAATTCAAACTTAACACAACTTATTCATTTGGTTTAAGATTATACCAATCAGGTAACACACACCCATTCTCAGCAGTAGCTGATTTTAATAATGATGGTTGGATGGACTTAGCTGTTTCAGGACAATTCAGTGGAAGTTATGGATTAGATATATACTTTAACAACAAAACAAGTTTCTATTATAATTCTAGTTGGATAACAGACCTCACAGCAACTGGAGAACTTGCAATCTATCCAGGAGATTATAATAATAATGGTAAAGTTGATTTAGTACTTGTACCAGGGGGCACTACTGCTGATAGTGTACTTCTTTACAACAACACAGGTTCAAGATTTATCCAAGATAATATATCAGGAAAAATTTTACCAACTTCAGGCTCAAGTGGTACAGTACAAAAAGGATCAGGATTATTAACAGACCTAGATGGAGATAATAATCTTGATTTAATTTTAGTTGGAGACCAAGTTCGTGATAATTCAACAATTTATATTAATCCAATAACATCAGACAATAATATTCCTAATGCACCAATCACATTTAGCAGCAACCATACCACAGGACTTAACTTATCATGGTCAGGCGCTTCTGATACACAAGGCGGAACATTATATTATAACCTAAGAGTGGGAAATTCCTCAGGTGCAAATAATATTGTCAGTGGTGAATATGGCACAAGCAACTCCCCACCACAAGGTATGTTTGGTAACATGCTAAACAACACAAACATTTTATTGAATATAAGTAACCAAACATATTATTGGGCAGTTCAAACAATTGACTCTAGCCTAAAAGCAAGTACATGGTCAACAGAACAAATATATCCTGTTTCATCACCAGTTGTAGTACTTAACTATCCTGAAAATAATTTCAACACAACAGTAACTTCTCTTGAATTTAATTTAACTGTAACAGATGATGGAACAGTAAGTAATTGTAGTTTATATACTAATTTCACAGGTACTTGGCAACTAAACAAAACAGTTAGTAGCCCTACAAAAAGTGCTTTAACAAACATAACACTTAATAACCTCCCACAAGGAAGATTTATTTGGAATGTTCTGTGCGTTGATAGTAATTCAAACAGTGCATGGAACAATTCAAATAAAACAATAACATTTGACAGAGCAAACCCAACAGTAACTCTAGTAACACCTCCAAACAATACACTTAATACCACTAGTCAAAGCATTAACTTTTATTTCAATGTAACAGACGCATTATCAAGTATAAAAAATTGTACTTTAATTTTAAACAAAACAATAAATGTAACTAATACTACAATCAACAAAGCAGTAAGTAGTATTCCATTTAGTCAAACTCTTCCAAATGGAATACATAACTGGTCTGTCAATTGTACAGACTTTGCTGGTAATGTAGATAACAGTGATATATACAATCTTACTGTTAATGTAACAAACACTCCACCAACAGTAAATCTAACAAGTCCTGTTAACAACTACAACACATCTCAAACATCTATTTCATTTAACTGTACTTCAACCGATAATACTAACTTAACTAACATAAGTTTCTACACCAACACAACAGGGTCATGGTTATTAAATGCCACTGGAAATGTAACAGGTACCAGTAACTCAACCAATATCACAATAAGTGCACTAACAGTTGGCACATACAAATGGGGTTGTCTTGCTTATGACCAAAATAGTGAAGGAAACTGGAGCAGTAGTAATTACACATTGACTGTTGAAACCACAGCACCAACAGTTACTTTAATAAGACCTACAAACAACACCAAAAATACTTCAAACAGAAACATAAAATTCTTCTACAATGTAACAGATGGTTTAAATATTGACAATTGCAGTTTAATAATTAATAATTCAGTTAATCAAACCAACAGCAGCATTAATAAATCAATAGCTAATTTAACCTTTATTCAATCATTAGCTAATGCAGATTACAACTGGTCTGTTAACTGTTCTGATAATGCAGGAAACATAGGAGCAAGTACAACTTACAACATTACTGTTGACGTAGATCAAACAGCACCAATAGTAAGACTAACAAGCCCTGTAAACAATTATAATACTTCAAATTATTCTGTAAACTTAAATTGTAGTCTCACTGATAATAAAAACTTGACTAATGTAAGCTTTTACACAAACTCAACAGGATCATGGGCACTAAACTATACTGCAACCATAACAGGTACAAGCAACTCAACAAACCGAACATTAGACATACTGAAAAATGGTACTTTTATCTGGAACTGTCTTGCTTATGATAATGCAGGAAACAGTGCATTCAATAGTACTAATTATACATTTATAATTGAAAACACTCCTCCAATCTTTAATTTTACTATCTCAGACCGTTATGTACAAACATCAACTGCAGTTATAGCAACAGTAAATGCAACAGACCTAAAAACAAGTATAACCACAGTAGTTGTAGAAGGAACAACATTAAATAAATCTATTAACTCTACCTGGAATGGAACAATTACTCTAGGCTCAGATCAAGTGCTTAATATAACAGTTGTTGACACTGCAAACAACACTAATACCACATCAATAACAAGTCCAGGAATCACTTTCACAATAGATGATGATGCTCCAATAATTAATGTAACACTTCCAACAAACAATCAAATAATAACAAATGCAAATGGAAATGTAACATTTAATTATAGTGTAACAGAAGCAAACATTTCTTTATCAAACTTCTCAGTAGACTCTGGTCAATGGGTACTTACCACAACAGCAAATGCAACTAACATTACAATTTATAATATTAGTGGAGGAACACACACAGTAGTATTTAATGTAAAAGATGAAGCAAGTAACTTAGCAACCCAAGTATCAAGAACATTTAGAGTAATAGGACAAGAAAACATAACAGAAAGAGCTAACTCAATTGAAACAGGAAATACAGGAGTTGTAAACGTTTCTATCAAAAACTCATCAGGTACAGAACTAAGTGGTGTTGCTTGGATGAATAATTCAGTAAGTATGGAATTTGAAGTTAACGCATCAACAACAGACAACTATTCTGTAACAATGCCAAGCTTCAACTCATCGTTAGCAAACTGGAACAGAACAGACTTTACAATTGTTGTAAGTAAACATTCTCTACCAGCAAACTTAAGCAAAAACAAATCAGGAACAAACTTCACAAAATTAGTTTTATTCCAAAACATGAGCAGTTTCCTAAATGATACTTATTATAATACAACAACAATTGTATTTAACGAAACATTAAAAGACTTTGAAGTAATGTATGTAGACGATGACCTTGGTCACAATGTTTACAAGTTAGCTCAATGTACAGGCAACACAGCTCCAAGCACTGTTGGCAATATAACAGCAGCATGTTACACAAACGGTTCATTAAATGTAACAACTTACGTACCGCATTTATCAGGAGCAGGCTTAGCAAATGATACAGTTGCACCAACAATAAACATAACAGGACCAACAAATAATACAAACCAATCAGCAGATAGTTTCGTTCAAGTTTCTGCAGATGTATGGGAAGCAAATCCAAACACAACCTTCTGCAGATATAATATAACAAACGCAACAGGCAATGTTCAATCAGGAACAATAAATACAACAAACTTTACTAATGTAGGGGTACGTTATACACACATGCATAACTACAGTGATCTCCTCAACGGAACTTATAACTACACATTAAATTGTACTGATCAAAACCAAAGAAGCTCTATTAGTTCTCCAAGAAACTTTTCAATCAAAGATGGAACAATCCCAATAATAACAGATCTAAATTACACAGCATCAGGAACAGGCACATCAACAGTCATATTAATATTAAATGTAACAACAAATGAACATGCAAATTGCGCTTATAACACTTCAAACCTATATTATGGTAATATGACAGCATTTTCAACAACAGGAACCCTTAGCCATACTACTAATTTCAGCTTCACAACAGACAACACAGGAACCTTATTTGTAAGATGTTCTGATAAAAATAGTAACGTAATGACATACTCAAACTCAACAAATTACACAACAGATGTTGCAGGAAGTACATCAACTTCAACATCAACATCATCATCAAGTTCATCAAGCAGCGGAGATGGTTTTGTCATAGAAGAACCAACAATTAAAGGAGAAAAGTCAACTCAACTTTGGACGTCAATCAAAGCTAGTGACACATTAGAAATGTCCCCTGACAAAGAAGAAATTCCAATCACAAAATTAGAAGCTACAACCAAGAATAAATTAAAAAATGTACAAATCAGTGTTATAGAGTTAACACAAGCACCTGAAACACGTAGAAAAATAAAAACTCTTGTTTACAAATATGCCCAAGTAAGTAGAACCAAAAATTTAGTAGATGGTGTAATAGAAAATGCAGAAATTCAATTCAAAGTTTCAAAAGAATGGCTAGAAAAAAATAAAGTAAATAAAACAGACATTGTATTAAAAAGATACAAAAACAGTAAATGGAATAATCTTCCTACAAAAATAATTTCTGAAAACAATAATTATACCATATACAAAGCAACAACTCCTGGATTCAGTTATTTTGCAATTGCCACAACAAAAATTATTGAAAAAGAAGCTGAAGAAAATCAAACAGCTCTTCCTGAAGAAGAAATAGAAGAAGAAACTCTAGAAGAAGAGGAAGAAGAATTTGAAAAACTTGATCTAGAAGCAATGTTACTAAGTGTTTTTACTTCACCTGAAAAACCTTCTATCTGGACTTTAATTATCACATCAATCATAGTTTTAACTTACCTAACAATAGAATTATCCAAAGGAAAAACAACCAAGAAAAAGAAGAAGAAGAAATCAAAAAAACAGAAGAAAAACAAACACAAAAAACATTCTCAAAAAACCAAAGTTTCCAAAAAAAAGAAACATAAACACAAAACAAAAAAGAAACTTTCAAAGAAAGGTTTAGAAAAGTTAAAAACTTTTCAAAAAAAACCAAAAAAAAGAAACAAGAAAAGGAAACATAAAAAACACAATAAAAAAATAAGAAAAAATGCAAAGAAAAAGCATTAAATCAAAAAAGGGAATGAGAAAAAGAAAACATCATTTAGATAGAGCACATATCATTAAATTAGAACATAACATAATTGCAACTATCGCAGTCCTCTTATTATCTACTATGTTTTATACTGCAATAACTACAACACCAAAAATAACAGGAATGGCTGTTGGCATAGCTGAAACAGAGATAACTGCATGTGATACTGAAATCACTACACCAGGAATTTATAATTTAAGTACTGGAATAACTATGAATTCTGCCTATTGTATTTTTATTAATTCCAGTGATGTTACACTAGATTGTAAAGGAAATACAATAAGTAATGCTGGTCCTTCTGGTGGAGACGTAATACGAATCTATGAAAATTCATTTACTCAATTATTAACAAACATAACTATTCAGGGTTGTAATGTTAATGGTGGTAATGCTGCTGGTTTTAGATCAGTTTATGCAACTGGAATAACAAATTTATTAATCCAAAATAATTCATTTGTTAACTGTAGCAATGGTCTTATGATTACTGAAGCAGGTTATGGTTTAGATAATAAGGATATAGTTATAAGAAATAACACATTTACAGGTCCAGGTAATCCTCTTATAGATCTTGATGGTCCTTTAGATAGTGTACATATAGAAAATAACACTCTTTCAGATAGTACAACAGACTCTGCAATTGAAATTTATGAAATAAATGATTCTATAATCTCAAATAATGTAATATGGAATTCTATAAGAGGAATAGAACTACAAGAAGTAATAAATATTACTGTAAAAGATAATACAATATTTAATTGCGCACCTGACCCAGACGGCGAAGCAACATTTAGCTGGGACGGTTCAGGTATAGTTTTTAATGAATATGATTCCCATAGTGGTAATATTTATTACAATAATATAACCAGTTGTACATATGGTATGGGTATAGGACAATCTATTAGAGATATACAAATTTACCATAACAACATCTATGGAAATACTCTCCAAATACGTACAGAACAAGCAGGAGGAAATGTTAGGGGAGTAAACATTTCAAATGGAAGTCAAGGTAATTACTGGGGACATGCAGCTTGTCCTTATTTTACAGGAGGAGGTGCTCAAGATAGTGACACATGGGTTGCAATTGATTCATTTCCTTATGACCAACCTTATGCATCTGGATCATGGCCAGCTCCACCAGCATCATGTGGTTCGCAACCAGAAGTAACAGATAATGTAGGTAGTCCTAATGTAAATACTGGTAATGTCCAACCAACTAGTGGAAATCAATTCACATCATATGTTTTTACTGCAACATATACTGATGATGACGATGACGCTCCAACATCTATGAATGTTATAATAAATACAACAGGCACAGTTGCAATGGTTCAAAGAGATCCAACTGATACTACTTATACTGATGGTAAAGATTATCTTTACAATACAACATTAGCAATTGGTAATCATAGTTATAATTTCAGTACTTCTGATGGAACATACAGTGTTGTCGCAATGGGTGATAACGCAGTAGGAATAGAAGTAGTAGGACAAGTTGAACCAACCTTAGCAAGTGGTTCTGTCTCACCAACTTCAGGTCCAATTAATACTGTATTCAATTACACAGTAACATACACTGATGCAAATAATATTGGTCCCAATGGTTCTATCCAAGTAGTTATTGATGATAATCCCTATAGCATGACAGAATGTGATCCAGGTGATGCAATGTTTAATGATGGTAAAAATTATTATTATACCACAAATTCCACAACCTTATCAACAGTAGGGTCACACAGTTATTATTTTAATGCAAGTGATGGTACTAATATCACCACAACTTCAACAACAAACCTACCAATAATAGTCAACAGTGCTCCTACCTATAGTTCTGCAGGTGTTTCACCAACCTCAGGCACAACAAGTACAAATTTCAATTACACTGTTACTTATACTGATGCAAACAATGAAGCTCCTGACACAATCAATGTTACAATTGATGGTACAATGTACCCAATGGCTGAAATAGATGCAACTGACACAACTTACTCAAATGGTAAAGGATATTATTATAATCAAACACTAACAGCAGCTGCACACACATATTCATTCACTGCCTCAGATGGAACAGATACATCTTCATCAGCATCAACAAGTGGACCAAGTGTCCCTTACTGTGGTGACTCAACTTGTAATGGCGCTGAAACATGTACATCATGTCAAGCAGATTGTGGAGCATGCCCAACAGAAGAAACTCCAACAACCACTAGTAGTGGCGGAGGCGGTGGAGGAGGAAGTAGTATTGCAGGACATGTTGTTAATACACAAGAAGTATCAGAAGATCAAGAATCAGAAATTCAAGAAGAGGAAGAAGAGGAAGAACCAATCGAAGAGGAAGAAGAGCCTGTTGAAGAGGAAGAACCAGAAGAAAATGAAACAATCCTATTTGCCCCTGATGAAGAAAGACCTACTTTAATCTTTTCAGTACCAGATGATATTGAATTATACCAAGAATTTGAAGCAAAAGTATTTATTGGAAATGCAAAAAGTCTAACAGACTTAGAATTTAGTATAAATTATGATTCCAATTACTTAACCCTAACAGAAGTTGAAAAATCAGGATTCTTACAAGACTTTAACTTTGATTATACAATCAATGAAGCTGAAACACAAGATTTAATTAGTTCATTAAAAAGTATTTTAACAAAAACAAACTCAGAAGTCTCAATTACTGCTGACCAACAAACAGAAGAAATAATTAGTGGTTCAGGTTACTTAGCAACAATCAAATTTAAACCAATCAATCCAGGCACAATGCTCCTTAATTTTGATGATATTCAATTTTCTAATACAAGCAGCACAGACATTGAAGTTATAACAGAAGAAATAGAAATTGAAGTTATTGGAAATGTTAGTGAAAACATGAAAAATATAGAAGCTTATACTGAAAAAGAATTATTTTTAATATCAGATGATAATTGGCAAAAGATATTTACATTCATATCAGCAACAATATGGACACAAAATAATCAAATTAACAAATATCCTTTCCTAATTTACCATAAAAATGGAAACATAATTGACCTTGATTCCACTATCAGCTTTATCAATGATTATAATCCTACTAGAATCACATTAATAGAAGACAGTTCTGAAGATTTTGACACATTACTAGCAAGCGCTACATCAATAAGCACAGACAAAATCCAAAAAATAAGTCTAAACAATTACTTTACCTACTGGGAATCATTTGGTGATATTGTTTATGTTAACTCTGACTATGAATTAGCAATGACAGCTTCTGTATATGCTTCATTAAAAAACATACCATTAGTAATCAAAGATAGTATCACAGACAATGAAAACATTTTTACACAAAAAAATGTAATCACAATAAACACACAATGTCCACAAACCTCAACATCATGTCAAGACATAAGCTCTTTAACACAATTACAACAAGAAATAATTGAAATCACTGGAACAGATAAAGTTATCCTCATCAACCAAAAAGATATAGGCTTTACAATACAAGAAGATTACCTTCCATTAAAAACATCAAGCACAATTAAGAATCTATATTCATCAACATCATTATCAGCACCAATACTTGCTGCTGCTAAACATGAAATAATAATATTCACAAATGTTGACCAAACACAACAAACAAAGATATGTGAGAAAAATTTAAAAACAAGGGAACATTTTGAATTAGTTATACAAGATATTGAAAATAACATAAACACACTATTCAACACAAATCCAAAATACCTAACAATATTGGGATCTCCAATTGCAATCCCTGACTCAGACTTTGAAATGTGTGTAGGTGAAACAACTTGAATAAAAAAATGGTGATATTGATTATTGTATTAATTCTAATTAGTGGCTGCGCTAAAGAAGTTTCTGAAGTAACAATGTCACTTGATAAATTTGTTAGTAGCCTAAGTAATGTCATACAAACAGTTGCAACAAAAGATTATGATAGTGTTAAAAAATTATCCTTTACTTTACCAGAAAATTTAAAAGAAGTATGTTTCTTTGACAAAAACCAACCAGTAACAATACAAGGAAAAATCACTCCAGATCAAGAAAACAATATTTTCCTTAGCCCTGCAAAACAATCATTTAAAGTCTCAGAGTTTATTGTAGAAAAAGAAAAAAACCCATTATGCTTAAGCACTCCTCAAGGAAAACTTGATTTAAGATTAATAAGCAAAAAAGGTAAAACACAAATAACAGAAATAGGTGATGCAAGTAAAAAAGGTGAATGTAGTCAAGTATTATACAATGGAGATGAAAATCAGAAACTAGACATTGTATTTGTAGGTCAAGAATTTAAAAAATTAAGTGATTTTATCAAAGATGTTAACCATTTTGTAAATGATATATTCTTTGAAATTGAACCATTCAAATCAAACAAAGATAAAGTTAATTTCCATAGAATTGATAAATTCCCTGACATGGGATGCACATTTGATGATTATATTTTATGCGAACAATTTAAAGTAAAAAAAGAAGCAGCTCAATGTCCAAATGATTTTATTGTTGTTCTTGTTAAAAGAAATAGAATGCAAGAATTAACAAACCCATTAAGATCAACAGCTATCTCAAACATTGTACATATAAACACTGCTGACAAAGATTCTGTCTTAATGCACGAACTAGGTCATGCAATAGGAGGACTAGCTGATGAATATTTATATGAAAGAGAAATTAAATTTAATGTTAACAAGTATCCTAATTGTGATGTTGCTAGTTGTCCTACTTGGGCACAAGAACAAGGATTAGAATGTTTACCAGGATGTACTTATCAACAATATAATAGACCAACTGAAACATCACTTATGAAAGAGTTAGAAGTTTTTGACTTTGGCTCTTGGAACAAAAAAATTATTGAACAAAAATTAGGTAAATTCAAATAAAATGAAGAAAAAAATAATATTAACATTAATCGTACTGCTTACAATAAACATAGCACTAGCTGAAAAAGTAGCTCTAATTGAGCTAGAATACAAAGATGGTGTTGTAGAAGTTCTTAAAGAAACAATTATTGAAGGTTATATTCCTTCTGATGTATTATTATCTTCAGAATCTTATAGTTACCTTGCAGAAGGACAAGCACAAAACTTTTCATCAAAATTTGAGATCCCATTAACAATTTTCTCTGACAGAAGTGACGATGATGGAAAGATTAGTGGTATAAGAATACAATTAAATAAAACAAGGTTTACTATAATCGTACCAATATTAGAAAAAAAGCAAGAAATTAAAATATATGATCCAGAAAGTCAAACAGTTGTAGAAACAACAGTAGATGTAACAGAAGCAGAAGAAGACATTCAATTTGATATTGAAGCAAAAAACATCACAAATAAAACAGTTGAACAAGAAATTAAGGAAAGTAATGAAACATTACCAGAAATAAGAACATCATTTGAATTATTATATGGACAATATGAAGAAGGTAAACAACTTAATGTTGGCAGAATATATGGTTTAACATCAAGTGATGTATCAGCAACAGTAGCAAGATCAATTTTCTATGATGAACTTCCTAAAAAAGTTTCATTAATACCACAGGAAATTAATAATTTCTGGCAACTTAGTTCAAAAGCACCAGGAGTCAACTATCTAAGAGATTCTGGATTAGGATATTTTGGAACAGTTGGCATGAGTTATAATTATGATTATGCAGTAGAACTTAATAGAAAAATAGCTGAAAGTAGCAGTCTAGGAGAATTATTTGTAAAAATGAAAGATGTTGGTTACATAAAAGATCACTTCACTTTACTTGCAGACCCAACATTACCAATTGAGGTGATCAAGTGAAGAAATTGATTTACCTAATCCTTGCAATTATGTTAATTAATCTTGTTAATGCAGAACTAACTTCAGATATAAGCATAAAAGATTCATTTAAATTAGATGAAAAAGTTAAGTTTGATTATACAGTTGAATCAACTAAAGAAGTTATGCTTTCTTATTTTACAATTATATCTTGTCCAGAAGCACCAGACAAATTTATTGATCAATTAACAATACGCCTAGAACCAGGTAAAAAATATAGTGACACATACTCATGGCTTATGATTGACGAAACATTTGAAAGACAAGTTTGTACTGCAATATTACAAATTATTAAACCAGAAAAAAAGATCATAAAAAAACAATTCCTTATAAATGTTGAACCTGCATTAGAAATTCCAGATATGTTATGTAACCAAGAAGAGTGTGATAAAAATGTTTTTGTAAGAGACGAATCAGTATTCCTTGATTTTGACACAGGAGCATCTGACACAGAATCCCATGTAAACGTAATTTTCCCAGATGATTACATGCAAAAAGTAAATTTACCAGCCAAAGTTGACCTTGCACAGAAAGGCACATATACTTTAGAAGTTACTGCAACAAAAACAGGACACAGAGATGTAACAAAAATGGTAGAACTACATGTTGCAGAAAAACCAGTTATAATTGAACTCAATGAAACATGTAACTCAGATAGTATTTGTGACAAAGAAGAAAATAGCAAAAATTGTCCACAAGATTGTGTATCTGGAACAGCTGATGGTTTCTGTGATCAAATAAGAGATAATAAATGTGACCCAGATTGTATGTTTTACCAAGACATTGATTGTGGGCAGATTAAATCTATTGTAAGCAACACATTATATGTTATTATCATAAGCAGTGTGTTAATACTTTTAATAAAATTATTCAGAAGAAAAAATGAAGGAAGTAAAGTAAAGAAGAAAAGAAAAAAAAGGAAAAAATAATTATTAAATAATTCTTACATTGTAAGTAAACATAATCCTTTGTAGTCTAAAAACAAAAGATTTATATATACCTACATCGTAAGTATTAACTAATGGTCAAAAAAGGGGATTTTAATACATACAGTATTAATTCTAATATTCTTGTCCCTGTTTCTTTATTTTGTGACAGAAAACTTGCTGTCCTAGAAATTCTTGTAGAATATTTAAAAGAAACAAAAAAGTTATCTTATCATGAGATAGCTTTCTTGATCAACAGGGATCAAAGAACTATATGGACTGCATACAATAGAACCTTAAAAAAAAGGAAAAAGAGTTCTAAATCCCCCATAAAGCAGTCAAATATTAAAATCCCTTTACAGGTCTTTATTGACAGAAGATTATCTGTTTTTGAAGTTGTTGTACGTTTCTTAAAAGAACAACTCAAACTAACTTATCATGAAATTGCTGTCTTAGTTAATCGAAATGATAGGACAATCTGGACAGTTTACAATCGTGCAAAGAATAAAAACCAAAATGCCTAAAAACAAAAACAACCACAAAATAGAATTTGAGATTTTAATAGTAACATTAATAGCAGTTATAATGTTAGGTATAATCTTATTTAATAATCCTTCCACAGTTGGACTTGCTGTTTATGATAATGAATCAACAAATGAAACAACTGTCAACGAAACAACTGAAATTAATGAAACAATAGAAATAAACCAAACAATAACAAATGAAACTAATCAAACAATAGAGTTAAATGAAACCATTGAAATCAATCAAACAATTAATGAGACAAATCAAACTACAATTAATCAAACAAATCAAACAATCTTAGTCAATGAAACAATCTTAGTTAATGAGACTAACCAAACCACAATTAACCAAACAAATCAAACAACCTCAATAAACCAAACAAACCAGACAATTTCAATCAATGAAACAATTGAAGTCAATGAAACAATAGAAACAAATGAAACAACAGAACCAGAAGAAATCTCTGAACCACAAAATGTTCTTGTCATACTCCAAGAAACAGAAGATATAATTAATGATTGGGTTGAAGTTGAAGATGAAAGATATAGTAACAGTAAAGCTATCACTTCATACTTTGAAAATGATCAAATTAATTTTACATTCACTGGAACAAATCTTCATTTACTTGTTGCAACACGTTATGATTATGGTATTTTAAATATTATTGTAGATGATGTAAGTCAAAACATTGATTTATACTCTGAAAACATTGTTTATAGTGTTGTTAAAGAAATAGCAACAGGATTAGAAGATAAAGAACACATTGTAACAATTAATGTAACAAACAACAAAAACAATTTATCAGATGATTATTTTATAACACTTGACGCTTTCTTACAATACCAAACACTAACAGACTTAACAGGAGTAAACATATTTAACCAAACACAGCAAGAGGAAGAAGTAACTCCTGCAATAGAGGAAGAAGAACAAGCTGTCCAAGGTTATGCAGAGATCAATAAACCAGTTAAATGGACAAAAACAATTGAAGATTCAAACACAACACAACTTCCAGCAGAATCATTTAATATATCTGCAAGAAAAATTATAAGAGGTTTAGGCGCTGCTGATATAAAACAATTACCTTTCAAAATAAGGGATAAAGGAATATTAAAAGAAACTTCTGTGTTTGAAGAAAAAAGTAAAAACAATATATTGAAAAAACAAAACAAATTACTCAAAAAATTCAACAAACCAACTAAAAAACAAATAAATCCTATTGTTATAACAGCAAGTGCAATCAAAAATGTTCAAAATAAAGGATTTTGGTCTATTGTAATTGATGGGGTAATCAACTTTTTCAGAAAGTTCACAGTAACAGGACACGCTATTATTGATATTAATACAACAGAATTAATTATTGAGGATGAACCAGCAGAATATAATATAGAATATTACACAGAAGAGCCTATTGCAATTGAAACAGAAATCAATCCATACAAAAAACAAATATTCATAAGTTCTGATGTGCACTATGAAAACATTCTAGCTTACACAAACATAACTGACACAAATCAAGAAGATATTAAATTATACCATCTCGTTAATAACACAAAAGAACTAGTTACAAATATAACTTATGTTGACCAAAACAACAACAGTCTTATTGATAAAATACAATGGATAGTTCCACATCTTTCTAATGCTAGCTATGAAGTCGAGATAACTGTATTAAACATACAATCATATCCAACAATTGGTAAAAACTGGACAGTAATGTTCAATACAACAGGAACAGCTAACTTAACAATAAAAGCTATCAATCAAACTACTTGGAGTAATACAAATGAAACAGAAGATTTGTTATTTTTAGAAGTTAGGTGTAATAACACAACTCTGGATTACAACTGGACAAACAATTCTGTATTTATTGAAGATTATTCATGTAATCAAACAAGTTATGAAACAAGTAAAGTAATAACAACAGGAATACATGATTTACAATTTACATTTGGTAGTCAAACAGCAGAAGCACACAATGATGCTTCATCACCTCCAACAATTAGTTTCAACCTTCCTACCCCACTAAATAACACATTAACACTAAACACATCTGTACAAATAAATATCACACTAACAAATGCAGCTGATTTAAATGAATTCAAATGGAACTGGAATGGTACTAATTACACAATGTATAATGATTCTTTGTTGTTGATGATGAACTTTGATAATGTTACTGATGTAGAAGCAATTAATGCCACTTATACAATGTCTACAAGTGGAAACTCATACCATTATGAGGACTTAACTAGCGTGTCAAACTATGTTATCCAATCAGGAGATTATGTTGAATATGATGTTCTTTGGACTAGCGCAAACGATGATATAGCTTTTGATTATACCACATCAGATGCAGCTACATTAAGGGATTCAGGCGTATTTGATCAAAATGGATTAAATGTACACCCCAATACTGATATATCTGCTTATGCACTATATCAATGGTATCATAGAAAAATTGAAATTACTGGAGGACATGTAGGAAAAACAATCCAGAATTATGATGTTGTATGTGAAGCTGATTCTGCAGGAACCTACACTGCTTACTTAGATAATATATTAATAACTGATGGTTCCGGAACAGTAAGAAAAATCATATTTAGAAATGGTTCATTTACTAATAGTACCCATCTTCAATCCTCAGGTTCAATAATACGTTTTGAAAATGATTCAAATGCTCCAAAAACAACGATTGATAACTCAATTTATCAAAATAATGGAACAGTAATTAGTGCAGTTTATAATTTAAGTGGAAAATATGGCAGTGGGTTTGACTTTGATGGCGTAGATGACCAAATATCTGTTTCATCTACTTTTGGTATAGGAACAGGAAGTTTCACTGCATCAGCATGGGTAAATCTTGATTCTGCAAGTGAGAGTGGTGCTTTTATTAAGATTGGAAATGCTGCTACTGGTTTTGGGTTGGGTGTAGGTTCTTCAAGTTATGACAATAATGGCAATGATTTAATCCTACTCTATGAAACTAATCGGTGGATAGATACAAATATTGTAATTGGAACAGGCTGGCATCATGTTGCAATGGTATTAGATAGTAATGGAGATCCAACAGCATTCCTTGATGGAGTTTCAGTCTATAACGATTCTGGACAATTAGATGGACTTACACCTTTAGACAATATAACTCAAATAGGTGGCTATTCCGCTAGACAAGTTGATGCTATTATTGACAAAGTAAGAATTTGGAACAGGAGTTTATCTCCTACTGAAATAAACCAATCCTATATGTCAAACTTAAAAAAATATGACACAGACAAATGGGAATTCTACTCAAATCAAACCAATTTAACAAATGGCACATATACTTATAAAGCATTTTCCAAAGATCTTTCTAATAACACAAACTCAACAGGACAAAGAACAATAACAATAGGAGTTCCGATGAGCATTGACTTAACAATATCTCCAAACTCTACCTCAGCAAGTGCAACAGTATATGCATCTGGCAGACTTAACTTAAGTAATAGTACAAATGTTTCCTATAACATAATTTACTTAAACACTTCAGTTAACATGACATGGCACTGGTTCAATAACACTCAATTATACAGAATACCTTTTGTTGTTGAATCATCAACTAATCAAAATAATGTTCATGTACACATAACAGGACAAAATATTACAGATGCAGATTCAACAGTAACATTAAACTCAGTTACAATCAATAAAATACAAGTTGTTGATGCAAAACAAGCTTTAGCTAGCCAAGGATTATTACTAACACACTGGTTCACTGACCTTGATTCTGATAATGTTTTTGATCCTACTGATTTTATCACAGCAGAATTCAATATCTCAGCAAATGAAAAGAAATTATTGTATGTTTATCTCAATAATACATAATATACATTATTTAGCATAAATAAAGTATAATTCTTACCGAAACATTTAAATATTTATACAATATTAAGTATAAAC
The DNA here is from genome assembly GCA_964388715.1 of uncultured Methanosarcinales archaeon. Taxonomy (GTDB): domain Archaea; phylum Nanobdellota; class Nanobdellia; order Woesearchaeales; family CAYMBN01; genus CAYMBN01. Next base: position 93,788 of record CAYMBN010000002.1, on the reverse strand, counting down.
ATGTCTAATGTACAGATCAGAATTACTGTATCTAAAGAGATTAATCTACTTCTTGAAAGCACTTCAAAAAAAATTGGTAAAAAGAAATCAATGCTTGCAAGAGAACTAATGGAGCAAAAGCTCTATGATTTTGGATTAATTCAAAAAACAATAACAAAAAATGAAAAATAAATTAATCATTGGAATGTGTATGATTTTATTATTTTTACCTATTGCATATCCACTTGATCAGTTAATGGCATTACAAGGTAAAGTAACACAAAGTGGAAGTCTAGTTACAACTGGAAATCTTACTGTTTTGATTTACTTAAATTCATCAGGTGGAACCCCACTATATAATTCAAGTAGTGACTTTGTCAACTCAATCAGTAATGGTTATTATGATGTAATGCTTGGTAGTGGAAGTGTTGACTTAAGTTTAAGATATGGAACATATTACTATCTTGATTTAGAAGTTAACACAGAAAACCTTAATTTCTCAGGCACAGACAGAAAACAATTTTATTCAACAATAGGTCCAATAGATACAACTGACATTATAGATGCAACAATAAAAGGAGAAGACATCAATGCAAGCACAAACATAACAATAACAGGCAACATATCAACAGCAGGACTTTCTGTTTCAACCAAACTAAACGCATCAGGAGCATTCCTTGACCTGGATAATGATTCTGTTCAAGAAATAGATGTACAATTTACAACATCATGTGTATCTGGTAATAGATTATATATAAGTGGTGGTAATCTTGCATGTGAAGCAGCAGGTTCAGGTGCTGACGGAAACTGTTCAGTTGATGGAAGTTGTTCAAATGTAATGTATAAATCAGGATCAAGAATGACAGGCAATCTTATTTTTGGCAATGCAAACATTACAAATGCAAGTTACATAAGCATTGGAACAACAAAATATATTCAAGAATTACAAGTTCAAGGTGACATCAATTTTACAGGCAATTTATATGGAAGTGGAGCACAACTAACAGGTGTTGCAAAAACAGACACTAATTGTTCAGCTGGTGGAAGTTGTAGTGCAATAGTTTATGATGGTGACGCAGGTGCAGTCACAGTCCAATATCAAAACATAAGCAACATCCCAACATGCACAGGCAACAACAAATTAACCTACGACGGAAGCACATTAAGCTGCGGATCAGACATTGACACAAACATAACTTACTCCAATGGCACAGGATTAAATTTAACAGGTACAGTATTTAGTTTAAGAAATTGTGCAGACACAGAAATCCTAAAATACAACACAACAAGCACAGAATGGGAATGTGAAAGTGATGCTGGAGGTACTGATGGCAACTGTTCAGTTAATGGTTCTTGTTCAAATGTCCAGTATAAAACACAATTCCCAATATGTAGCATCAATCAAAGACTTAAATACAATGCATCTGGATTATTTTGTATAAATAATATTGACACTAATGTAACCTATACCAATGGCTCTGGTTTAATCTTAAACACTACAACCTTTAGAATAAGAGCTTGTGGTAGTAATGAAATCTTAGAACACAACAACGGTGCATGGAGTTGTATATCAACACCAACAACAACATCAGCAAGTGGTAATGAAGGTTTCATACAATTCACTGACGATGCAAGTTCATTCAGCTCAGATGATAATTTCACATTCAACAGCACAACTGACGAATTAAAAGTCAACAACCTAAACGTAACAACAGTAATCAAACTAAGCAACGATTCAATCGAAGAAAAAGATATCAGCTTTGACACATCATGTTCTTCAGGTAACAGACTTTATATCAGTTCAGGCAATCTTGCATGTGAAGCAGCATCAGCTTCCCCATCAGGTTCTGTCTCACAAGTACAATTCAGTGGCGGTGCAAGCATGAATGCAGACGCAAACTTCACATTCAATGCTTCAACAGATGAATTAGAAATAGGTGGATCAATATTGATTAATGATAGTATGAATGGTTTTAATATAGCAGATCCAGCAGGTGGAAAACTAAACATGTATCATAGTAATAGTCAATCAAAAAGTGTTATCCAAAGTTCAGCTGACTTAGAATTAAGTTCTTCAACCACATTAGTTAAAGTAGCTGATGACCTTAATGTAACAGGATTAATTTATGGAAATGGAAGTCAATTAACAAGTGTAACAGCCTCACCAGCAGGTTCTGACACAGAAGTACAATTTAATGATGGAGGAAGCATGGGTAGTGATGCAAACTTCACATGGAACAAAAGCACTGACATATTAAAAGTAAGAAACATTAATGTAACATTATTTCCTTATTTTGTTGATGATGCTGTTGAAGAAGCTGACATAAGCTTTGACACTAATTGCGCATCTGGTAACAGATTATACATTAATGCAGGCAATCTTGCATGTGAATCTGCAGCAGCCTCTCCTTCAGGTTCTGTCTCAGAAATACAATTTAGTGGTGGCGCTACACTAAGCGCAGACTCTAACTTTACATTCAACAGCACAACTGACACACTCAAAGTAATTGGAACAATAAACGCAACAACATTTGTTGGAAGCGGCGCTAGTTTAACAGGAGTTGCAAAAACAGATACCAATTGTTCAGCTGGCGGAAGTTGTAGTGCAATAGTATATGATGGTGATGCAGGTGCAATCACAGTCCAATACCAAAACATAAGCAACATTCCAACATGCACAGGCAACAACAAATTAACCTATGACGGAAGCACATTAAGCTGCGGATCAGACATTGACACAAACATAACAGATACTAATACTAACTGTTCAGCTTCAGGAAGCTGTTCAAACATTGTTTACACTTCAGGAGCTAACATGACAGGCAATCTCCAAATGGGCTCAGGCCATATAACAGGCACAGCCTTCTCAACAAAATGGGGACACTTCTCTAACAGCAGCAATAGATTAGGATTAGCAATCAACTCAACCTCAATGGCATTAATGATGAAATTCAATAATGATAGTGGTGTTGCTGAAGATTATAATTTAACAGGTAATGCAAACTTCACTGTTTATGATTATTCTGGTTCAGGTCATAATGGAACATTCTATGATAATGGAACTACTTTAGATAGTGTACATTCCTCAACAAGCGGCAAGTTTTCAACAGGAGGACTTAATTTTGACGGTAAAGATGATTATATTAAATTCAATACAGACATTTTCAAATCAGCAACAGCAGGTACTATTACAGCCTGGATAAAAACATCTTCAACTGATCTAGGAGGAGCCATATTAACATACACAAATTTAGGTGCATCTGATGATTATTTTACTATATCAGTTTTATCAAATGGTAAATTAGAAACAAACCATAGAAGCAGTGCTGCTACAGATAGATTAAACTCTGTTGGAACAGTTACTGGTGATACATGGTATCATGTAGCATTTGTTTCTGATGGAAGTGATTATTCATATTATATTAATGGAGTGAACCAATCACTCACTGCTGAACAAGGTTCTAATTCAGGACGTTGGTTTGCTGATTTAGACGGTGGCGGACCAGTTTACACTAATTTTATAGGAAAGTTTGACAGAAGTAGTGGTCATGGCACATTCTTCAACGGCACAATTGATGACTTAGTTCTTTGGAACAGAACACTCTCTGCCCAAGAAATCTACCAAGAATATATTGCAGACACAGAACACATTAATCATGATGAAAATCTAAAAAGAATTTACATTGATGAGAACCAATCATTAACAGTATTTGGTGATTTAAATATTGGTACAAATGAAAGTGCTGCTAAATCAAATATTAATGTAACTGGTAATGTTACTGCAAAATATTTCATTGGCAACGGATCTCAACTAACAAATGTAGGTACTACTTATGACAATGGCTCAGGTTTAATCCTAAACACTACAACCTTTAGAATAAGAGCTTGTGGTAGTAATGAAATCTTAGAACACAACAATGGTGCATGGAGTTGTATATCAACACCAACTACAACATCAGCAAGTGGTAATGAAGCATATATACAATTTGCAGATGATGCAAGTTCATTCAGCTCAGATGCAAACTTCACATTCAACAGCACAACAGATGAATTAAAAGTTAGTAGTCTAAACGTAACAACAGTAATCAAACTAAGCAACGATTCTATCGAAGAAAAAGATATCAGCTTTGACACATCATGTACTTCTGGTAACAGATTATACATCAATGCAGGTAACCTAGCATGTGAAGCAGCATCAGCATCTCCTTCAGGTTCTGTCTCACAAGTACAATTCAGTGGCGGTGCAAGCATGAATGCAGACGCAAACTTCACATTCAATGCTTCAACAGATGAATTAAAAATAGGTGGATCAATATTGATCAATGACAGTATGAATGGTTTTAATCTAGCAGACCCAGCAGGTGGAAAACTAAACATGTACCATAGTAATAGTCAATCAAAAAGCGTTATCCAAAGTTCAGCTGACTTAGAATTAAGTTCTTCAACCACATTAGTAAAAGTAGCTGATGACCTTAATGTAACTGGATTATATTATGGTAATGGCTCACAATTAACAGGAATAACAGCAACAGTAACAGACGTCTGGGTAAACACTTCAGGAGACACAATGACAGGTAATCTTACTATGGGAGACAACTACATTTTAAACTCAACTTCAATCAAAGGTGTTTCAACTCAAGGTCTATTATTATATATGCCTTTTGAAGATGCAGATAGTGGTAACCAATCATTAACAAAAGATTGGTCAGGAAATAGTAATGATGGAACCTTAAACCACTTACATGAAAGTGATTGGATTGATGGTCAAGTAGGAAAAGCATTAGATTTTGATGGTGAGAATGATTCTATTGATTTAACAGGTTTTACTGCCACAGGTGGACTTTATACCTTCTCATTTTGGGTAAAATATCATGGTGGTACTGGTAGTGGTGATATGCTGTTTGATTCACAAACCAACAGATTAGCTTTAAATTATAATCAATCAAATGACTTGGCTTTTTATGACGGAAGCTGGCAACAATTTGGAAGTTCTCCTAGCAACAATGTATGGCACCATATTGTATATGCTTTTAATGCAACAAAAGGTTTGGCATATGTAGATGGTATTCAGTTAGGCACTGCTAAAACTTATGATGCACCTAATCTAACTGGTTCTATTGCTATTGGAAGTAAAAATGATGGAGCAAATCACTTTTTCAACGGAACAATAGATGAAGTAAGAATCTACAACAGAACCTTATCACTAACAGAAATCAAAACATTATACCAAATGGGTATCAATGATCATCAAGAAATTGGCGGTTCATGGGTTTCAAGAGATGATGTTTACACTAACAATAATGGAAGCGTTGGCATCAACACAACCACTCCAACAAACACACTAAAAGTCCAAGGAGACATCAACTTTACTGACTTAATCTACGGAAACGGCTCACAATTAACAGATGTAATAGCAACACCAGGAGGTTCTGATTCACAAGTTCAATACAATGATGTATCAAGCATGGGTGCAGATGCCAACTTTACTTGGGATGAAGCCACTGACACATTATCTGTAGGTAGTTTATTAGTGAACGGAAGTATGAATAGTTTTAAAGTCGCTGGTGGTGCTGCTGGTAATATCAATATGTATTATAGTGATATGTTCACAAAAGGTGTTATAGAGAGTAGTTCTGGTGACTTAGAATTAACTACTACTAGCGGTACAGTTCAGCTTACTGATGACCTTAATGTAACTGGATTATATTATGGTAATGGCTCACAATTAACAGGAATAACAGCAACAGTAACAGACGTCTGGGTAAACACTTCAGGAGACACAATGACAGGTAATCTTACTATGGGAGACAACTACATTTTAAACTCAACTTCAATCAAAGGTGTTTCAACTCAAGGTCTATTATTATATATGCCTTTTGAAGATGCAGATAGTGGTAACCAATCATTAACAAAAGATTGGTCAGGAAATAGTAATGATGGAACCTTAAACCACTTACATGAAAGTGATTGGATTGATGGTCAAGTAGGAAAAGCATTAGATTTTGATGGTGAGAATGATTCTATTGATTTAACAGGTTTTACTGCCACAGGTGGACTTTATACCTTCTCATTTTGGGTAAAATATCATGGTGGTACTGGTAGTGGTGATATGCTGTTTGATTCACAAACCAACAGATTAGCTTTAAATTATAATCAATCAAATGACTTGGCTTTTTATGACGGAAGCTGGCAACAATTTGGAAGTTCTCCTAGCAACAATGTATGGCACCATATTGTATATGCTTTTAATGCAACAAAAGGTTTGGCATATGTAGATGGTATTCAGTTAGGCACTGCTAAAACTTATGATGCACCTAATCTAACTGGTTCTATTGCTATTGGAAGTAAAAATGATGGAGCAAATCACTTTTTCAACGGAACAATAGATGAAGTAAGAATCTACAACAGAACCTTATCACTAACAGAAATCAAAACATTATACCAAATGGGTATCAATGATCATCAAGAAATTGGCGGTTCATGGGTTTCAAGAGATGATGTTTACACTAACAATAATGGAAGCGTTGGCATCAACACAACCACTCCAACAAACACACTAAAAGTCCAAGGAGACATCAACTTTACTGACTTAATCTACGGAAACGGCTCACAATTAACAGATGTAATAGCAACACCAGGAGGTTCTGATTCACAAGTTCAATACAATGATGTATCAAGCATGGGTGCAGATGCCAACTTTACTTGGGATGAAGCCACTGACACATTATCTGTAGGTAGTTTATTAGTGAACGGAAGTATGAATAGTTTTAAAGTCGCTGGTGGTGCTGCTGGTAATATCAATATGTATTATAGTGATATGTTCACAAAAGGTGTTATAGAGAGTAGTTCTGGTGACTTAGAATTAACTACTACTAGCGGTACAGTTCAGCTTACTGATGACCTTAACGTAACAGGATTATATTACGGAAACGGTTCACAATTAACAGGAATAACAGCATCAGTAACAGATGTCTGGGTAAACTCCTCAGGTGACATCCTAACAGGAGAATTCAATCTAAGTGGAAGTCTTAGAACTAATGCAAGTGGTGCTAATGTAATAAGTAGTATATCTGGACAAGTCCTTGATGGTTTAAAAGAAGTTTATGTACAAGGACAATATGCTTATGTAACTGCATCAACCAATAACAGTTTCTCAATAATAGATATTTCTGATAAAAAAAGACCTATAATTGTAAGCACTTATGAAAATGCTACATTACTTGATGATGCAAGAGGAATATTTATTTTAGGAAAATATGCTTATGTTGCAGGATATACTGCAGACAGATTTTCAATATTTGATGTTTCCAACCCAATTAATATTTCATATATTAGTACAGTAGTTGTTAATGGAGCAAATGAAGTATTTGTACAAGGAAAATATGCTTATCTTTCAACCGGTGCTGGAAATACAATTAATATTTATGACATTTCAGATCCTAACAACATATTATTCTTATCTACTCTCTCTGAAGACAATGTTGGCGGAGTATATGCACAAGGCAAGTATGTTTACACTGTTGCAGATGATGATCATGAATTCTTTGTAATAGATGTTTCAATACCATCTTCACCAGTCATAGTAGGTAGTTTAGTAAACTCAACACACTTACCAAGTGCTTATGATGTATATGTTTCAGGTAGTTATGCTTATGTAGCTTGTTTAGCAGGCGGTGTAATGAGTATTGTTAATATAAGCAATCCTACAAATCCAAACATTGTAGGTACTTATGACGATGTAGCTACTGGTGCACAATATTCAGATATTACAGTACAAGGTGATTATGCTTATTTAACAGACTTGTCTGACGATGAATTTTATATAATTGATGTTTCAAATAAAACAAACCCAACACAAGTCCTTAGAAAAAAAGATGCAAATTTCTTTGACAGTGTAAGAGGGTTATTTGTTGACGGAAAATATATCTACACTACTAGTCTTGATGATGACATGTTAACAATAACAGAACTTGATGGTATAAGAACACCTACATTATCAACAGGTAGTTTAGAAGCTTCATCAATTAATGTCAAAGAAAACATGATTGTAGGACATAATATTTACGCAGGAGATAGTATTGTTGTTGGTGACAGAGGTATCATGACAAGCGGTGATTTAAGTGTTGCTAAAAATGTTAATGTAACAAATAATGTAAGTGCTACTTATTTCATAGGAGATGGCTCACAATTATCAGGAATAACAGCAACAGACCTTTACGTAAACGAATCAGGAGACACTATGTCAGGTCATTTGGATATGGGATGGAATCAGATAACTAGTGTTAATAGCATTAATTGGAGTGTCAATAATGAAAATCTAACCATATACAACAACTTTGGCAAATATATTTTAGGTTCAACAACAAATATTAGTTTAGATGCAATTGAAGGAGGAAATGGACAAGTTGAGATATGGGATAAGTTACAATTAAGTGCAGATTTAGAAGTTGACAGTACAGATTTGTTTGTTGATGTTTCAGAAAATAAAGTTGGTATTGGAACAGCAACACCAAATCAAGAATTACATGTTGTCGGAACCACAAACATAACAGAAAACCTCTTCATCGGTGGAAACATAACATCATCAGGCGCAGACTTTGCAGAAATGTTTGACTCAGATGAAAAACTACAACCAGGAGATGTTGTTTGCTTAACAACAGATTACAAAGTTAAAAAATGTGATTCAAAAGCAAACCCAGCTGTTGCAGGTGTTGTTTCAGAAAAACCAACAATAATTGGTAACAGCCAAAACGGAAAATATGCAGTAGGTATTGTTGGTATTGTAAAAACAAAAGTAAAAGGACCAATAAAATCCTTTGAATTACTCACAACAAGCTCTAAAAAAGGTTATGCAGAAAAAGCATCAATAAACGATTTTGGTGCAATACTAGGTAAAGCAATGCAACCTTGTTACAAATCAGAATGTAAAATAAACGTTTTAATAGGATTAAGGTGATACCATGAAAAACAAACCAAAAAAAATCATAATTACACTATCTCTTCTAGCTATAGCAATAGCTTTAGCAATCTCAGTTTCTTCAGCAACAAACTATCTCAAACTTACTAACACAAACCTAAGCTTTGGCACTGACAGATTATTTATTGATGAAACCAATGCTAGGATTGGAATCTCAACAACATCACCTAACAATAAATTAGATGTAAATGGCACAATAACCACTAACGATGGATTTGACTCCAGATATGGTTACTTTGCAAACAAATCAGGCAAAAGTCCAGCATATGTTGAAGAAGGTGAATTAATGTTTTTGTGTCATTTTGACGGAACAACTGACTGTTATGGCCTAGGTGAACCAACATTCCACAATACTACTTTTATCACTAATGGTAAATTTGGTGGTGCTATGAACGCATCAATAACAACAGAAACAATGTACACTACACCAAGTGGCTTTAACAGATCAAAAGGAACATTAATGTTATGGGCTCAACATTATGGTGGAAAAAATGCACAAGAATGGTTTGAAATTCAGGATGCAAACAATGGAATTATGATTTATAATTACAACACTGCTGGAAACATGAATTTATATTTTATGGGTTATTTAAGACAGAATTTACATTGTACAGACCAAAAAAAAAGATGGCACCACATTGCTGTTATTTGGGATGTCGCTGATGTCGGAACAGAAACAGGAAGTCTTAGAATGTACTGTGATGGTATCCTTAAATTTGCAGTTAACGACACTTGGACAAATAATGCAACTAATTTTGGAGGTTCAATCACATTTGGTGAAGATAGTAATGGTAATAATAACAATGTAACTATTGACGAAGTTTTACTTATACACAACAGAGACCTAACAGAAGAAGAAATCCTAAGAGATTACCGTGCAGGAAGAGCACATCATCCTAGCGCACCAAACTATAGATACATACACATTGATGATAATGAAAACATTGAAGGATATGGTTCATTTAGTTTAATTAATGGATCACAAGAAATGAGAAATGAATCTAAACCTTTATTCACACAAGGTGCAAGATGGTTTGTTGCTAACGATACAAACCAAAGAGTTGGCATTGGAACAGATAATCCTGTAAACAAATTAACTGTTGATGGTGATATAAATGCAACAGGTTCAATTTACAAAGACGGAGTAACTGAATTAGATTTTGTATTTGATATATTTTTTGATGGTAAAGTAAAAGAAGAAGATAAAATAAATGCAAAAGATTATTACAGAGTACCATTAGAAGAACTAGAACCATATTTAAAAGAAAACAGACATCTTGCAAGATTTCCAGGAGCAAAATTAGCAAGCCCATATGAAATTGGAAGTATTGATGAATTACTTATGGAAAAAGTAGAAGAAGCACATATTTATATTATAGAACAACAACGACAAATCAACCAAATCAAACAAATAATCTGCAAAGATCATCCAAAAGAAGAGATTTGTAGCTAATTCTCTACAAAAAAAATGGGTTTGTCCCAAGTCGCCAAATGGCAAGTGAGCTAGGATACTATTCGTTAGACTGCACCGTCAGCCAATATCTTGCTTTTAATAGAATTTTTGGCTGAGTGAACGAGATTTGGGACAAACCACAAAAAAACAGTTAAATTTATATATAAAGCTATATATTTATATATTTAAATATTTAAGTATATAAATATAATGGGCTAAAAAGTTGCAGCTGGTAAAAACATTAAAGGCACTAGCAGATAATACTAGATTAAAGATAGTTCTATCCCTCCTAAAAAAAGAACACGCTGCAACTGAATTAGTTCCAATCATCAAAAAAGCACAACCAACAATCTCTCTCAATCTCAAAGTTCTCGAAAACGCAAACATCATCACATCAAGAAGATCAGGCAAGTTCATTTTCTACAAAATAAAAGATAAAAACATAATTACACTCATCCAAGATGTTAAAGTTTTAAAAGCACTCGCAGATGAAACAAGACTAAAAATCGTTCTTTCCCTTCTAAAAGGAGAAAAAGCTGCAACAAAACTAGTTTCTATCGTAGGCAAAGCCCAGCCTACTATTTCTCTTAACCTTAAAGTGCTAGAAAACGCAAACATCATCGAATCTAGAAGACAAGGTAAATTTGTCTTCTACAAAATAAAAAACAAAAAAATGCTAAGAGGTATTAAATGAAAAATAAATTACTAAGCATGATAGTAATGATTTTCCTACTTATACCTCTATCATTAGCATTTAATGCATCATCATCAAATTACACAGTAGATAACATTATAATAGGACATATAGCAGACACACCATCCTCAACATCATACTCAGCAAGAATACATTCAACACTAGGATCATTTAGTCCAGCAGTAAACTCAAGCTTATATGTAATTAACACAGGATATATTTACACACTATCAGCAAACCAATCACCAAGTATAACAGATAAGTACAGTAATCCAAGACCAGTTGCATTCAACCAAACAATCACAATAAGAGCAACAGTAACAGATACTGATAATGACATTTCCCAAGTTAACTTCACAATAATAGCACCAAACGGAACATATGTATTAAACAATACCCAAGGTACAAACCAAGGCTCATACTGGGAATCAAATTCATACAAAGTAACAAAGTATGGCCAATGGAATGTAACAGTAAATGTAACAGATTCAGACAACAACTTAGTTAGCACAACCTACAACTTTAAATCAGGATTAATCACAAAAATATTCTACACAAAAGAACAAAATACATCACAACAAACACTATGGTTAACAGATTCATACGGAGAATACAACCTTTCACTCACAGCACCAATATCATCATCAACATATGCTATAAGTGTCAATGCAAGTTACCTAGGCTTTAATGCATCAAAAACAGCTAATTTAACAGTAACAGGAGCACTAATCTCAATAGTAAGCCCAACAAACAACTCACAAGTTGCTGCTGGCACAACCTGGACATGGATTAACATCACAACAACAGCAAATGCAAACTGTAGATATAATCTAACAAATGAAACATTTAACTATGCAACACAAGCAACACCATTCACAACAACAGGTACAACAGCACATTGGTTCAATTACTCAGGTTTATCCAATGAAAATAATTATACATTATATTACAAATGTAATGATACCTCAGGCAACATAAATTCATTAGCAACAACACACAAATTCAATATACCAGCTGCAAACACTGCACCAACATTAACAACACCACAGATAATTCCTGCATCACCAAGTGCAAACACTACATTAAACTGTTCAACAAATGTAACTGACGATACTTCATTAACAATAAATGTAACATTCAGATGGTACAAAAACAGTATACTCAAGAATTTCTGGACAACAACAGTTCCATGCGACAATAACACAGTATGTTACACAAACAAAACAGTTAACCCAGGCATTGTCACATATGATTCAACATGGAACTGTACTGCTAGAGGTTATGATAGTCAATTATATAGTTCATGGTCTTCATCCTCACTTGTAGCAATTGGAAATGCTTCAGGTAATTATTCAAATTGCCCATCACAAGATGGAAATGAAACAGGATGTTTAAATGCAAGTTGTGTATGGAACAATGATACACAATATTGTAACCCTGACTGGGATTCAATGGACTGTGATGATCATTGTGGTGAATGTTTAACATTAATTTCATGTAATTTAAGCATAGAACCTTGCGCATGGGATTCAAACTATTCATTCTGTTACACTAATTTCTCATCATTTAATTACAGTACAGACGGAACAGAAAACAGTTCAGGTTATTATAACTTCACACCTATTGATTGTAACCTATACCCAGAATCATGTGACTCACAATATGATGTACAGTATGATTTCTTCAAAATAGAAACAAACTGCTTTGACAATGTTGACGAAGATTATGATAGCAAAGTTGATTGCAATGATGAAGATTGTAGATTATGGCCTTCATGTTCAGGTGTTTACAATCCAGCTTCAGACACACAACCACCAAGAATAAAACACCATACAAAAGATGTAACAACAAATTCAAGTTTATTAATGTGGATTACAACAGAACCAACCAATGCAAGTGTTTACTTCTATGACACATCAAGCACTTGCGCAGTTGCACCAACAATTATACACGAACCAGACAATCCTAACATTGATATTGACAATTATATTCCTGACCATTATATGCTACTTGATCCTTCTGTAGTAACCAATATACTAGCAACCACAACTTATTATTACAAATTAATAGGTTATGACCAAGCAGGATTAGAATACAGAACAACCTGTTTGAACTTTACAACACCAAATGCAGACTCAAACTTCACAGTTGACTTTGACTCTAACTCAGACTTTGACATAGAGTTTGACTTTGGAACTGGTTATCAAAACTACAACTTCAGTGAAGCAAGAACATTTAACATGAGCAAATCAACTAACCTTAGATTCGCAAACCAAGGAATAGAATTCCAAGGTGCAAACCTAGGAAGAGGACTTGATTATAATATCACAAATGCATTCAGCTCTGGAACATCCACATTCATACCAAACAGTGATTATATTAGTATGACATCAATCAAATTCTTTGAACTAAAACAAAAAATAGGATTAAGTAGAAGTGCAAACATTACAATAGTAATACCTTCAACAGGAAAAAGAGTTTACAAATGTAATGACAATGGAAGCATCTGTCAAGAAGTAACACAATTTGTAACAATCAACTCATTCAACACAACTCACACTAATGTAAGCATGCCAATTTCATTATCATTCTCATCATATACAGTAGGTAACAATGCTAGGTTAGAAATCTGGGACCAAACAGATAACAACACATTCTATGACGCAGGACAAAGTAAATATGTAAACAATTTAGTAAACTTCTATGCAAACTATACAAACTCAACACTACCAAATACAGCAATCAATGATTCAGGAACCTATTGTCAGACAAACATAACAGGATCATGGACAAACATGAGCTTTAACACATCAAACAACTTGTACTGGTTCAACACAACATTTGCAACAACAGGCATTATCTCATACAACACAAGTTGTTATGATAATAATGGAATATTTGACAACTTATCAACAACAGACACTGTTAACATTACAAACAATATCCCATTAATCCCAGTACTCTCAGCACCTAATGCAGGCAATTTAACAGTAAATAGAACACCAACATTCTACTGGTTCAACTCAACAGATGCAGATAATGATAATATCACATACCAATTACAAGTTGACACAAACTTATCATTCCCATCACCAATAATAAATGTATCCAACATAAATGAAACAACAAATGGTTCAACAAATTATACAATTACAACAGAACTTACTACAGATGTCCCATACTTCTGGCGTGTAAGAGCAAATGATGGAACAAACAATAGTAATTGGTCTACAACAAGAAACCTTACAGTAGAATCACAAATATACATTACATTTATAGAATCTTCAGTTGACTTTGGCCCAATGCTACCTGGTGATACAAACGATACAACAGACAACAATCCAAGACCATTTGTAATACGTAGTGATGGAAACATATTAACAAACATCACAATCACAGCAACAAGCATCTGGACACAACAAACAAGCCCAACACCGTACTATATGTACAAAATAACACCAAATGAATCAAACTCATACCTAAGCGCAACAACAAACTTCACAAACATGAACATAACAAGCTCACGCATTGATATAACTAACTTAAATTACTCAGACACAAATGACACAGCTGAAATCGAAATCAACCTAACAGTACCAGCAGATGAAGCACCTGGCGCAAAAGGATCTATAATTACAATAACAGCATCATAAAATAAAAAATGATAAATAAAAAATTAATCAAAACCTGCACCTGGATTTTAATAATTTTAACACTAACACAAATCACATTAGCATTAGGCCTAAGACCAACAAAAAAATACATCAACTATGATCTAAATCCTCAAACACATTCATTCAAAATTCTCAACAAAGAAGCACCAACAGATGTTCAAATTACTGTTGAAGGTGAACTTGCTGATTACATTGAAATATTAACCAAAGAAACAACAATACCAATTGGTCAACTAGAGATTCAATACAAAACAACTTTCCCAGAATCACTAGCTTCAGGAACAAGAACAGCCCAAATAATAATTGAACAAGCTATTCCAGAACAAGCCAACCAAAACACATTCACAACTAAATTCAAACTAGTTTACAAAATATTTGTTGAAGTACCACCAAAACAAGAAACAACAACTCAAGAAAATATCCAACAAGAAACCAAACAAACACAACAGCAACAACAACCAAGCCACTTAATCACCCAACTCATTATTTTATTAATATTATTGTCAGGCTGGACAATTTACATGATAATCCTACTAAAAAGAAAAAATGAAAGATAAATCAAAAACACTCATAACAGTACTAATTTTGCTAAATTTAACACTATTTATAATCCAAAGTTTCTCAGTTACACAAAACATCACAGCACATGTAGTTAAAGATGTAACACCATACTTCAGCACAAATGTTGATTTAATAAAATTACAGATAAGACAAAATGAAACATTCACAAAAATAATCAAAATAACAAACAACAACCAAGAACAAGCTAACTTCAACATAACCACAGAAGACTTATCTAAAATCCTATCTATCCAACCAAACACATTCACACTAAAAAAAGGAGAAGGCCAAGATATTAAACTAACATTCACACCCCCACTAAGTTTTACACCAGGAGTTTATCCAAACAAACTTTTAATTCAAACAAACAAATTTTTCAATGAAATCCCTATCATTATTGAAGTCCAATCACCCAAACCATCCTTTGAAATCATATTAAACATCCCATTGGAATACAAAGAAATTTACCAAAACCAAAATCCAAAAGCAGATATAACACTTTTCAACCTAAATAAGATTGGATTTACAAACATATTTGTAGATTACATAATAAAAAGTATGTCTAACAAAATAATATTTAATGAAACAGAAATAATCGGAGTCAAAGAACAAGCAATGTTTGCTAAAACCATAACTCCTTCAAAAGACATTCTTCCTGGAGATTATGTACTCATTGCTCAGACAAATTACAACAACACCATTAGCACTTCAAGCAAAACAATACATATTAAACCAACCCCACCAGAAATCAGAATACCTCTAGGAATAAACAAAATATACTCAATAATCAGCCCAATCCTATTATTAATTGTTGTATTAATATCATGTTTGTTATTCTTTGAATACAGAAAAACAAATAATATTATTATGAACCTTAAAATAAAAAGTGTCAAAAAACAATTCAAATACAAAGAATCACAAAAAATACTACCTATAGCAAAAAAATTCCTAAAAAAAGGTTATGAAAAAAAGAAAATCAAAAAATCTTTCATAAAACAAGGCTTATCAAAAAAAATAATTAAAGATGTTTTTGACAATTTAAAATAAATTTTGTCAAAACATTTATAAAGAAATAATACAAAATGAAAACTGTAATGAGAAAAAGAGCAATACTATTATTCATGTTAATAATTTTATCAACTTCTGTCTATTCATTAAGTATCACACCTGCAATCACACAACTCAAATTTGAACCAGGTAAAGAACATTCAATTACATATAGAGTTGGTGGTACTTCAAAAGAAATACAAGGTAATTTCCCAGAAACATTTCAAGATCACATCACAACTTCCAAAGTTGAAAAAGGACAATTTACTGTAACAATAAAATTCCCTAACACACCAGAAGAACTAAACCTTAAACCAGGAAATAATAGGATTAACATTGGTGTTAAAGAAAAATCTTCTTCAGAAGGAGTAGTTGTAACACTTCTTGCATTAAATGCAGTAATAATAGTTGATGTACCATATCCGGGATCATACGCTTTAATGGATATTCAAGCACAAGATACAAAACAAGGAAAACCACTCAACTTTAAAATTACTGTCACAAACAAAGGAAAACAAACAATCCAAAACGCACAAGCAACAATTGATGTTTACAAACAAGATGAAAAACTAACCTCATTATCAACTAACAAAGAATCAATTGAACAAGGAAAAAGTAAAACACTTACATCAACACTTGACACAACAGATTATTCTGCAGGAAACTACATCATCAACGTTACTTTATTATATGACCAAAAAATCTTATCAAAATTAACAGAATTCAAAATAGGAACATTAGATTTAACAATCTTAGACTACACAAAAAACTTTCTTAATAATTCTGTAAGCAAGTTTGAACTCAACCTAGAAAGCAAGTGGAATGATCCAATTAAAGATGTTTACGCTGAAATCAAAATACAACAAAACAATAAACAAGTTGCATTACTTACAACACCAACTACCCATTTTAATCCATGGGACACAAAAACCCTCTCAACATACTGGGACACAAAAGCATTAAACATAGGCAAGTACAATGCAACCATAACAATACATTTCTCAGATAAAACAAAACAAATCCAGGATATTTTTGAAATAATTATACAAAAAAAACAAATCCCTTTCTCAATCCCAATCACTCCAACAAATATTTTAATAACAACTGTCTCCTTACTAGTTATTGTAAATATAGTTCTCATAACAAAATTTAAGAAAAGAAAAAAATGAATCTAACAAAAACAATTACTCTACTTATCATTACAGTATTAATTTCAATAATATTAACAACAATGATTTACAACCATTTAACAACATATAAGATACAAGAATTTGAAATGCAACTTACAGTTGGAGATACTGTTGGTTTTAATGCAGGAACAGATAAATTATATTTTGGTGAAACACCACCTGGAAAAGCAACAACAACAAGATACATTGTTTTAAACAATGACTACACAAAACCACTTAAAATTAGTTTTTGTGCAAAAGGAGACATAGCAAAATGGGTAAGTATTCAAAAATCAGTAATAATTCAACCAAATAAAACACTACAAATCCCAATAACAGCAACCCCAAGCCAAGATGCTAAACAAGGAAACTACACAGGCACATTAAAAGTCGTGTTCAAACACCTATTTAAACAGTAAATTATATATACAAAAAAACATAATTAATGATAATATGGAAGATATTTCAAAAAAAGCGGTGGAGATCCTATTAATACTATTTTTAATAATATTTTTAATACAAACATCCTTCACAATCCAAGATTTAACAGGCAGAGCAACCTCAGGTACAGCTGAAATTACTCTAGAAATTACAGCAGGTAATCCTGTTTTATCAAGCATCTTACCAAACCAAGAATTCGTCAATACTTTAACACCAACAATAAGCTGTGTTACAGATATTAATTCAAATTGTAGATATAGTAATAACGCAACCAATTACACAAACATGACAGACTTCTCACAAAGCCAAGGTGGTACTGTACATAACCATACTTTAGAACAATTAAGTAATCAACGTTATACTTTTTACATAGTTTGTAACAGTACACAAAATAAACATAGTACACTTTATAACACAACATTCAATGTTTCTTACACAAACGTAACCAATGAAAACATTACAGTAAACGAGACAACATTCACTGTCACAAACACAAGCTATCAATCAAGAAAAGTAGAATATAATAACACTCAAAATTCAAGCATCAGCACACCAATATACATTGAAATCCCTAATACAAATGAAACCATAACCACAACACTAACTGTTGCACCTAGCAAAAAAAGAGATATTGTTTCACTAGAAAATCATATGATCATAAGTCCAAAAACAGCAACAGTTAACAATGTCACTTTTAATAATGTCACCAACACACTAAAAGCAACATTATCAGAAACAGACTTAACCTATGTAAATGATACACAAGACACATTTATTGCAACCAATACAACATCAACATTCTCATTAGACATTGCTGTTAAACAAGGTTATAACAGACAACTAGCTTCAATCGAAGACACACTTTTTGTTTTTTCACCTGAAACAGCAATAATTGAAAAAATGCTTCATAACACCACTTCTTCAAGAATTGAATCAGAAATAACAGATACACTTCTTTCTGATCAAAGACAAGAAATTGTTTTAAACTTGGACAGCACAACCACTGCGCGATTCAATGCAACAGTAAAAAACGGTTCAAATAAAACATACACAGACTGCAACAATTTAGTAGCTTTACCTCTTGACAAATTTGTTGTAACAACAGGTGATGCATGCGTTGATTATTCAAATTACAGTGCAACATCAACCTTACAAAGATTAAATGTAAGCGCAAATGGAACAACACAAGAAGAAGTTACTATTTGGGTTAATGATAAAAGTATTCCAAGTAATGTTTATATTGATAATGTTCTACAACCTAGCACTAACTGGAGTTATGATTCATCATCACACACAGTTTATGTTAATATAAGCTTTGGATCTGTACACAATGTAAGAGTTGAATGGGTTATAACTCCTACAACTGAAGAAGAAACTACCACTACAACAGCAGGAGGTGGTGGAGGCGGAGGAGGAATAGTTAGTGAAGTAAAATCTTCATTCAAGACAAACCTTGATTTAATTAAAATTCAAATCCAACAAGGTGAAACATTCACAAGAACATTAAAAATAACAAATGATGGTGAAAAATCACTTGACTTTGCTTTAACCACAAATAAACCAACTAAATTATTAACCATTAACCCTTCATCATTTGCATTACGTGTTGGAGAAAGTAAAGATGTTAAATTAAAATTCAAAATCCCAACTAATTATCCTCTTGGAGTCTACCCTAACAAACTTTTAATCCAAACAAACAAACCTTCTAAAGAAATTCCAATAGTAATTGAAGTAGAATCATTAAACATTATGTTTGATGTTAGCTTAGATATCCCTGCACAATACAAAGAAATTGACCCTGGTAAAACAATAAAGATAGATATGATCCTATTTAACATGAAAAGAATAGGACTAAGTAATGTAACAATTAATTACATTATAAAGAGTTTAACAGGAGAAATAATATTCCACGAAAAAGAAGAAGTTGAAGTAAATGAACAAGCATCATTTAGTAAATTCATAAATATTCCAGAAAACACTAAACCAGGAGATTATGTATTTATTGTTCAAACTCAATATGCAGATTCAATTGGAACTACAAGTGAACTATTCCTTATTAAGGAACCACTACTTGGAATACCACCAGGTAAAAGAATTGAACAAGCCATTAAAACAACAACTACAACATTAACACCAATTATTTTATTATCAGTCATTATCATACTAAGTTTAGTATTATATGAATATAGAAAATTCCATGGTTTAAGAAAATTACATGCAAAAAAACTATCCAAAATAAGACATAACATCAAAAGAAAAGCCACTAGTAAACAAAAATTAAAAGAACAAAAAACCATTCTAACAAAAAAACTCAAATCACTTGAAGAAGGCTTCAAAAAAGGTTATATTAGTAATTCATCTTACTTAAAAGGTAAAAGAAAAATTAAAGCCAAACTACAAAAACTACACAAATAAGCCCTAAAATACCCTATGATTTTCGTAAGATTTATAAAGGATAACATTTATAATTATTTTATATAAGGTGATTAAATGCCTAAAAAGAAGAAAAAAAGAGTGTCTAAAAAGGGTGATGAACAATATCTTTCTGAAGCATTAAAAGACCTAAGTAGAGAACTCTCTGAACTTAAAAAACAGAAATCATCATTTGAAACAGAACTAAGAAAAGAAAAAGTAGGTTTAAGCCTAACACAATCACAAGAACAAAAACTTAGAGATAAAATATCAAGACTTGTTGCAAAAGAAGCTAAAATTAATGAAAAGAGACTTAGTATTAATGAAAAGATTACCAAATTAAAAGACAAGATGAAACACGTTGAAAAGATCAAAGATGAGTTAAAAGGCGTATAATTCTTTTTTATTTCTCTTATATTTAAGCTAAAAACAATCTTAACTAAGTCGAAAACTTTTAGAAAAAGCTTTTCTTTTTCTAAACGGTTTCTACTTTGTAGAAAACTATATAAATAGCATAAAATCTCTTTTTCTAAGGTGATCATAATGGATAAAGGTAATAATTATGAGGTCAAAGACATCAAATTAGCAAAACAAGGTGAAATGAATATTGAGATTGCTGAATCTCACATGGCTGCTCTACTAAAAATAAAACAAAGATTTGAAAAAGAAAAACCATTGAAAGGTATAAGAGTTGGCCTTGCATTACATATTACAAAAGAAACAGCTGTTCTTGTTAAAACACTTATAGCTGGAGGTGCTGATGTTGCTATAACAGGTTGTAATCCATTATCTACACAAGATGATGTTGCAGCTGCACTTGCAAAAATGGGAGTAAAAGTATGGGGATATAAAGGGGAAAATAATAAAGATTACTACAGATATTTAACAAGTGTAATCAATTTTAAACCACATATTACAATTGATGATGGTTGTGATTTAGTAAGTGAAATACATAATAAACATACTCAACTTATTCCAGAAATCATTGCAGGTTGTGAAGAAACAACAACAGGAATCATAAGATTAAAAGCAATGAAAAAAGATAATGCATTAAAATACCCTATAATTGGTGTTAATGACAATAAAACAAAACATCTTCTTGATAATTATTATGGAACAGGACAATCAACAGTAGATGGTATAATAAGAGCAACAAACGTGCTATTTGCAGGAAAAAATATTGTTGTAATAGGTTATGGAAGTTGCGGAAAAGGATTTGCAATGAGATGTAAAGGATTAGGTGCAAATGTAATTGTAACAGAAGTTGATAATTTTTGTGCATTACAAGCAGCTTATGATGGATTTAGAGTTATGAAAATGCAAGATGCTTGCAAAATAGGTGACATTTTTTGTACATTAACAGGAAATAAACATGTTATAAGAACAGAGCATATGAAACAAATGAAAAATGGAGCAATCCTTGCAAACTCAGGTCACTTTGATATTGAAATTGATATTAAAGGTTTAAAACAAATAGCTTCAAGTGAAAGAAGAGTAAGACCTTTCCTTGATGAATATATTTTAAATGGAAAAAAGATATTTCTTTGTGGAGAAGGAAGATTAGTTAATCTTGCAGCTGCAGAAGGCCACCCAAGTGAAGTTATGGCAACATCATTTGCAGGTCAAGCATTGGCAGTAGAATACGCTGTAAAAAATCAAGGTAAACTCGCAGTAGATGTAATCCTATTACCAGAAGAAATTGATGATAACATAGCCAAACTACAGTTAGAAGCAATGAACATTGACATTGACAAACTAACAGAAGAACAAAAAAAGTATCTTGCAAGCTGGCAAGAGGGAACGTAATCACTTTAGAATAGAAAACTATTTAAACAGTCAATTATTAATAAAACGTAAAATTGGTGCACATATGTTAAAAACAATCCAAAAATTTATCACAAAAGTTATGAATAATATCTTCAAAAAAAAGAAACATGTTAGATTAGGCCTATATGGTCCACCTAACGGTGGAAAAACCACACTCGCTAATAGAGTCTGTGAAGATTGGCTTGGTGAATCAATGGGTTCTGCTTCTCCTATTGCACATGAAACAAGAGAAATTCAGATCAAAGAACAAATTAATATCAAGTCAAAAGGTAAAGAACTTAGTTTTAACCTTGTTGACACACCTGGAATTGCAACAAAAATTGATTATGAAGAATTCATTAAAGTAGGAATGAAAGAAAAAGAAGCAAAAAAAAGAGCAAAACAAGCAACAAAAGGTGTTATTGATGCTATCAAATGGTTAGATGATATGGATTGTGTTATCGTTGTTTTAGATTCAACAAAAGATCCATATAACCAAGTAAATATTACAATTATTGGCAATCTACAAGCAAGAAATATCCCTGTACTAATTGTAGGAAATAAAATAGATCTTAAAAAATCAGATTTAAAACGAGTACAAGCAGCATTTCCACAATATGATGTTGTTGGTATTAGCTCAAAATATGGAAATAATATAGATGCATTTTATGAAGCATTGTTTGTATTAGCTGGATAAATTATTTAATAAAAATTTAGAAAAAAAGAAGAGGTGCTAACATGTTAACATTACAATTTATACCATACGAACAGATTGAAAATTTATCATCTGCAAAACGTATACAGAGAATTCTTAACATTGTTAAACAGGACAAAATTGTATTGTTACAAGGAAGATTAAAAAAAGAAGAGGAAAAAGATCTTATAGAAATAACAATGGAAGAAATCAGCGACAAATTCAAAGGAATTGAACTAAGTGTAATCTACCCTGAACAAAAAAAGGAAGACAGTTTCCTCAACAAGATGAAACATGGATTTATGGGCATAGTGTTAGGTGATAGACAAGGTTTCACAATAATTGGTCCAGCATCTGTTGTTAAGGAAATTAAAAAAGATCCTAAGAACATTATGTTATACACAAAAAATGGGAAAACCAGAAAGAAAGGTAAAAAATAAATGCCACATAAATGTGTTAGATGCGGAGAAGTATATGATGATGGTGCTAGTGAAATCTTAAAGGGTTGTAAATGTGGTGCCAAACTATTTCTTTACTTTAAAAAATCAAATAAAAAAGTTGAACAAATCATTGAATTATCAGATCAAGAAAAAAACCAAATTGAAAAAGATGTCTATGATCTTATTGGAGCAGAAGCAGATAAGAATGCTCCTGTTATCCTTGACATAGAATCTATTCATATTGTTAAACCAGGTAAATTTGAACTTGATCTAGTTAACCTTTTCAACAAAAAACAACCATTAGTCTACAAACTAGAAGATGGTAAGTATGTAATTGATCTTCCAAACACTTTCTTAAAAGCCAGAAAAAAGAAGTAAAAAAATTAATAAGGATCCATGTGTGGATACACAGTTTCAGCTGCTTCTTTTTGAAATTCAAATGGTGAATAATCTAGGCAAGTGTCTAAAATAGTTATAATTTGAGGTATTAATCCTTGATGTTGCTCTTTAGAATAACGTGATAACTTTTCTCTTAAAGGATTTTTCATATGTGGTTGATATCCTCTTACTATTTTTAGTGCATGAACTACTCTGCCACCAACATATGTACCATTTGTAAAAGATTCCTCTGGTTTGAAAAGAGAAGCTAAAAACTGACCAAATTCATAGAAAATATTATCCCTTCCAGGAATAAGTTTTTTAAGTTTTTTTAAATTGTCTATAAAAGGCTGCATTGATACAACCTCTGCCTCTAAATTCCCATCATATTCTGGCATTTTAATTACCTCCTAAATAATGTTTAAAAAAAGTGTTTAATTTATAAATTTTTATATGATGTAGGAGGTAAATTATTTAAATTAGATTAGTTTTTCTCTCAATATGCCAACTCCAAAAGAAGTTTATATTAAATGTGATGAATTAGATAATATTCCTAAACCTAATAAAAATAACTGGCTCTATGAAATAAAATTAATAAAAAAAGAACTTTCTCAAAACGCCAAAGTCTTACAAGTTGGATGTATGGATGGAACAAGAATAATATCCATCTTAAAAGGTAGACCTGATTTAAAGATTACAGGACTAGACCTTGAAGAAGATATGATTAAAAAAAGTAAGGAAAATTTAGAAAAGTTTGGTTTCAAAGCTGAATTCATTCATAATGATATTACAAAACCAGTCCCAGCTTCAGGATTTGATTATGTCATTTGTTTAAATAATACTCTTGGTTACATTCCTGAACAAGAAAAAGCAATTAATAATATGAAAAGTCTAGGAAAAACAATTATTTTTTCTGTTTATGGTGAAAAATTCACAAATGAATTAGCTAAAGAATATTTTAAGTCAATCAACTTAGAATTAACAGGAATAGAAAATAACATATTTCACACAAAAGAGTTTGTCGATGTTAAAAGATATACAAGAGAAGAAGTAAATAAGTGGAATGCAAGAATTATTGAAACACCTATAGGATATTTCTGCATTATAAAAAGTCGAGAAGTCTAAATTATTTTCCACTCACAATCTCAACAACATCTCCATCTTTAAGAACATGATCCTTTCCTATTGTTTGTTTTGTTTTAAGGTCAATTGCTCTTATAAAGTTTTCACCAATATCAGAATGTACTCTAAACGCAAACTCTAATGCAGTTGTTCCGTTGAGAACTAAAAAACAATCAGGCAAGGTATTTCCATCCTTATCTTGCAAATGAGAATTTGCAACAGGGTAAACATGAATATTATTGAGTAACTTAAATACAGCATCATCCAATACTTGTTGTACACCAGTACTTTCAAAGTTCTTCAAAACATTTTCTTTAACAAATTCAAGACCTTTTTTCTGTTTTTCACTTAATTTATTCTCATTAACAATCTTAAAATCACTTTCTCCAGGAATATATTCAATTAAGTTATGTTTTGCAGCTTCTCTTAAACCAAGTTCACTTTCAGCAGAACAAGGAATTAACATATGATCAGGAAATTCATTCTTAAGTCGATCAAAATTATCAACAGCCCCAGGCACATCTATCTTATTACATGCAATAATCATTGGTTTAGTAATTTTTCTAAGTTGCTTAGCAATACTTTTCAAATCTTCATCACTCCACTCACTAGGTTTCTCTTTATTCAAACTTAATTTTGCAATAGCATTCTTTACCATTTCTTCTGTCACTTTTAATCCACTAAGTTGTTTAGCAAGTTCCTTGTAAATCTGTTTTTTTTCTTGCATTATCATACGCGCAAACTTTTCCCAACCTTTTTTAATTATTCCAAAATACCACATATCAATCTCAACTTCAAGAAATCTAATATCTTCTGCAGGATCATAATTACCAGGTTTAACAGGTTCACCTTTTTCATTTGTAGAACCAGAAACATCCACAACATGTATTAAAACATCTGCCTGACGCAAATCATCCAAAAACTGGTTACCCATACCTTTTCCTTCATGCGCACCAGGCACAAGACCAGCAACATCTAACAATTGAACAGGTACAAAACGTTTATCACCTAAACAATAACCATGCTTTGGTTGACACTTTACATTAAATACACTCCCAACACATTCTACTTTGACAAAACCAATGCCTTCGTTTGCTTTGATTGTTACGAATGGATAATTAGCTATCTCAACTTCTGCTAAAGTAGCTGCTTTGAAAAAGGTTGATTTTCCTACGTTACTTTTACCAACGACCCCAATTAACATATTTTTCACCTTAAACCATATAGGTAGTTACCATACTTAATTTTTGATTTAACTTGAATTTTATTCTCTTTAATTAGCTTTTTTACTAAATATCTTGCTCCTTGTCTAGTCATATTTAATTCTTGAGCTAATTCATTGATTGTTAATTTCTTATTTAAAAGTAATTTAAGTATTTTATCCTTATTTCCTTTTATATATCTTTTTGATTTGTCAAGCCTATTAATAAATTCTTCTATTTTTTGACCTTTATAACCAAGATTAACTTCTGGATGAATTTTTAATAAATCACAATAATCTTTATAAAATTTATTGGTGCTTGTTGAAAGGATATATAAATTGAACATATTATCCTTAGTTTTGCTTAAAGTGGTTTTATAATTCAAATCATCACATAATGTTTGAATGTCTTGAATCAAACCTTTGTTTTTTATTCTAATCAATATTAAGTTTGAGTCTATGTTTCCTTCATCAATAATAAATGCTATGATAAATGTTAGTTTATATTTATTATTTTTTGAAAAAATTTCTTTTGGAATTCTACTAATTTCTCCTTTAAAACTGTTTAAATTAAGGTTATAATGTTTAAAAAGTAAATTAGAGGCTACAACTGGAAAAAATATTTGTGTGGTTTTTTCATTATTAAAATAATCCTTTTTGTAGTTAAGTTTTCCAAAAACGGATTCAATTTTTTGAATGTATAAATTTCTGTATCTTTTATTATATTGCCTATATGAAAAATAAGGTTTCCTCCCATTTTTTGGATCAACAACATTCCCATCAGCCATATGATGGGCAATTAGCATATCAAAAATAGGAGTTATTTTAATAGGTAGCTTTGGATTAGAAATAAAATTACACCCTCTCCTTGTTTTATAAGCTATGATATTATTTTGTAATTCAACAAGGGGAATTTTTAATATTTTACAAAGATTTAATAAAACTTCTAAATCTATGAAGTGATTATATCCTCTTTTTATTTTATCTTTAAAAGTAGAAAAAGGGATTTTATAATATTTAATTAGGATTTTATGAACATTTCTCTTTGTTTTAAATTGAAATTTTATTTTATTGTTAATTAGATCAATAAAATTGGGTTTAACCTTAATATTTATTTTATCACCTAAATCCCAAATGTTTATTTTTTGATTATTTGAATTCATTTAAATCACCAAATCTGTTCTCTTTTACAACTATCTAATTGATTTTATAGTTTATATAATTTGCCCGGACTTGTCCAGTGGCTAGTGGGTTTAAACAGAAAATCAGGATTTAATAGTTGGAATAATTTTTAGAAGGGATTTAAATGATTGAATGGAGAATTAAAAAAACTATTTATTCCCATGATATTTTTCTGCAAGTTTTAGGAAAAGTTCCTTTCTTTCACTAGGCATTGATTCAATAGCATATTCTAAAGCAGACTTAAGTCTTTTTCTGTCTTTAGGAATATTAAGATGTGACTTAACACTACTTATGTAAAAACCATCTGATTGAGGATATTTTTTAATTAGTTCACTTTCATTAAGACCTGTATCAACTATCTGTTTATCTTTCATTACGATATAAGTTTCTTTACCATATTCTGCCTCAATCTCATCTAAATGCTCTTTAAAGTGTTTAGCCTGTTCTATATGATTCTCTACAATTCGTTTAAGATCATTATTTTCCATAAATTCATTTAAAAATAGGATTATATTTAAATATTATGGTACTCAAAGAATTATTTCTTTTTCTTATCTTTCCTTAAGTAATAAGTTTTTCTCTTTGCATACTGTACAGGATTCTTAATTTTTCCACACAAAGGATCAGGAGTACATATCTGCAAATCACAATAATAATTACCAGGTTCTTGTCCAATTGGACAATTTGGAGGAGGTATTTTCTCTTTTTTCATTTTACTACTATTAAGCTGCCCTTTAATGTAAACTTGCCTTAATCTCTCTTTATTCTTAGGATTCCACTCTTTAATTAATTCATCTATTTTATCATAACTCCAACCACTACATGTTAAAAAATTAATAAGAACAAATAAAAATCTTTTTTTACCATCTTCCATACCATTAAGTGCTTTTTTAATACATGGAGGGAAAAAATCTTCAGGAATTGCATTCTGAAAATCTTCAAAACTACCATAAACTTTTTTCTCTTCTTCAACTTCTTCCATAACAGGTTTAAAATCAAATGCCTGGATAATCAGATTTCTACCTTCACCAACCATAATCCCAGCACCATCTAAAAACTTTATATCAAACTTAATATTTTGAGGTTTTGCTTGCTCTTTTTCAAACTCAAGCACTTTATCAATTTCCACAGGAATTGAAACAAGACCTGATTTCTCATGTAAACTATAACACATTCTATAAAGATGACGTGAAGAAATTAGTACAGTATCAATATCAATTATAAGAGAAGGATCAAATTTTTCCTGAAACTTTGTTTTTCCACATTTTTTACATTTGTCTTCACTTCCTATTTCATGCCTTTCCATAATCTTTTTACATTGCTCACAAATCTTAACTCTATCATCCTCACTCCCAATCTCAATTTTCCCACACTGAGAACATACAAATTCAACTTTATTTTTAGTAATATTAATTTTACTTCCACAACCTATACAAACAGTCTTCATAATTTCTGCAACATCTTTACCAAGTAATTTTGCAAAATCATCAATTGAAGTCTTTTTAAGAATTTCATTACTAAATTCATAACCCGTTTCAGGACTATCAATGTAATGCATTAAATAAAGAGCAACTCTCCTTAAACCATCTGGAAACAATAATTTTGTTTCTTTACCATGCACTTTTTCAGGAAACGCTCTAAAAGGAATAGCAATATGAAATCCTTTATTACCAGAAAATTTACATGAGATTGATTTTATCCCATGTCTTTTGAATGCTTTAATCACAAGATGTGTAATCAACTTAGAATATTCCCAATAAGGACAATCAATGTCAATAACAAGGTCCCACCCAGTTCTAAGCTCTTCAATATCTTTTCTATGCATATCAGTACTTAGCTGTAAAGGACTTTTCCAAATCTCTTCAGAACAATGAAAGCTTGTCACACCTTGCCTTACTAATTCAAGGATATCATTGGGGTATTGTATTATATCAGGTCTTTTACCATATCCTTTCCCACCATAACTACCAACAACCTCTTTATTAGCAGAAAGTCTAACTATCTCAGCCTTTACCTCTTCCCTATTATAATGCTTTAGAGCTGTGCTTAAATCAATCATATTTGCCCCCTTATTTTACAAATAATAAGTTGTATTTATTGTTTTCCATAAAAACTTATAAAAACAACCAAAATATATTATAAATATGCAAGAAAAACAACAAATCCTAGAACATTTAAAAAAGATCAAAGAATCCAACATCCTAATAATAGTAGAAGGACCTAAAGACAAAGCAGCTCTAGAATACTTTGGAATCAACAATATTCAAACATTAAGCAAACAACCAATTTACAAAATAGTAGAAAACATAGCAGAAAAACACAAAGAATGTATTATCTTAACTGATCTTGATAAAGAAGGTAAAAAATTGTTTGGCAAACTAAACTCAGGACTTAGTAGATTTGGTGTAAGAATCAAAAAACAATTCAGAGAATTCTTATTCAAGGAAACAAAATTAAGACAAATTGAAGGATTAATTAGTTATATTAAAAAAATAGAAAACTAATTAATAAAAAAATAAAAAATTAATCTTCTGCAAGAATATATGCAAATATTAATGGTGCAACTATTGTTGCATCACTTTCTATCACAAATTTAGCAGAATCCTTACTGAGTTTCCCCCAAGTTATTTTTTCATTTGGCACTGCACCACTATATGATCCATAACTTGTTGTACTATCTGATATTTGACAAAAATAACTCCAAACTTTACACTCTTGCAAAAGATCCTGTTGTATTAAAGGTACAACACAAATTGGAAAATCACCTGCAATTCCACCACCAATTTGGAAAAATCCAATATCAGCATCCTTAGAATTTTCCTTATACCATCTAATTAAAATTTCCATCTGTTCAAGTCCATTTTTCATACAATCAAAACTTTTAAGATTTCCTTTTATAATATTAGAAACAAACATATTTCCAATAGTACTATCTTCCCATCCAGGTGTCCAAATCGGAATATTTTTTTCACAAGCTGCAATCATCCAAGAATGGTTTGGATCAATCTCAAATTTATCTTTAAGTTCTCCACTTTTAATTAATTGATAAAAATATTCATATGGAAAATATCTCTTCCCTTCACTCTCAGCTTTTTGCCATAATTTTAATAACTTACTTTCAATCTTTCTCATTGCTTCTTCTTCAGGAATACATGTATCAGTAACCCTATTAAGATGCTTACTTAACAAATTAGCTTCATCTTCTGGACTTAAATCACGATAATGGGGTATTCTTACATAAGATTTGTGTGCAACTAGATTAAAAATATCCTCCTCCATGTTTGCACCAGTACAACTAATAGCGTGAATCTTATTTTTCCTTATCATCTCTGCTAAAGTTATACCAATCTCAGCAGTACTCATTGCACCAGCCATAGCAAGTAACATCTTACCACCTTTTTTCAAATGCTCAACATAAGCTTTAGCAGCATCTTTCAAAGCAGCTGCATTAAAATGTTTAAAATTTTGATTAACAAAATCTTTTATAGGATTAAACTTATTCATTTTATTTTCCTCCCTCAAATTTATAGCTTAATAGTTTGTATATTAATTTCGCAGCTAAAAAATTAGGTGCTTTATTATTATCATTAGGACATAATTCAACAACATCAAATCCAATAATATTCCTTTCACTACAAACACTCTTCAATAACTTCAATACATCATACCACAACAAACCACCTGGCTCAGGTGTCCCTGTTGAAGACATTATTGACGGATCAAAAACATCAAGATCAATAGTAATATACACTTTCTCAGAAAGTTTTGAAATAACCTTATCAACCCAACCATCATTATCACAAACATCTTTTGCAAAAAAAACATTTTCTTTGTCCATATTCTCTTTCTCACTAGAATCCATACTTCTTACCCCTACTTGCACAATAGGACATAATTCTTTTACTCTTGACATAACACAAGCATGATTATATTTTGAATCAAGATATTCATCACGAAGATCAGTATGTGCATCTAATTGTAAAACACAAATATCTTCAAACTTTTCCTTGTGAGCTTGAATTGCTCCTAAGCTAACAGAATGTTCTCCTCCAATCACAACAGTAAATTTCCCATCATCAAAATATTTTAAAACTCTTTCTTTAACAGCACTAACCATTTTTTCATCAGAAGATTTTTCAATAACATCACTGTCAGTAAATATCCCTTGTTTATACACTTCTGAATCAGTTTCAATATCATAAAGTTCCATATTAGCTGAAGCTTCAATTATTGCATCAGGTCCTTTATCAGCACCCTTGATCCAAGTGCTTGTCTCGTCATAAGGCACAGGAACAATAACTATCTTAGAATTCTCCAAACTAGAATTTTCTTCAGTCAAATCTCCAAAATTAGTTTTTCCCCCCATGTTTACTTAAAAAGAAGACGTATATTTAAAAATTTATCTCTTAAAAATAAGAAATCAGCAGATTCATCAATTTCTTTCTGCAATTAATTGTTCTTTTCTAAACTCTAAACCCCTTTTAACAATGTTCACATCAGCTGTTTTTGCCTCAAACATTTCCAAGATTAAATCCTTTGCCCTTTCAACATTAAAATGTTTACATGAAAAAATGTCAAAGAAAACATAATCATCATCAGGAAAAGTATGAATACTAACATGACTTGTTGTTATCATTACAAATCCAGAAATGCCTGGTGTTTTTGACCAGTCATCTTTCCAAGGAACAACTGTAGGAAGAGACATCTTTTCCATATCAATTGCTTCTGGAAACTTATTAAGAAATTCATAAATAAAACTTAAACTAGTTATTTTTTTTCTATTACAACCTCGAGCATCAATTGTTAGGTGCGGACCAAATGAATTATCCATCTATACCACCTATTCTTCTATGTATATAATTAAGAATTACACCTGGGGATAAATTATCCCATAAGTACAGGTTACCACATTTTTTTGTGTCATCCATCCTTCTTTTTCCCGTCGGAATACTTATAAAGGTATTTTGGATTTTCTAGTATTTAAATGTTTTTATTTTGAAAACTTATAGAGAAAAAAAATAAAAAGATTTAAAAGAAGAAATTACTTTTTCAAAATAATATGATAAAAAATCAAATCAAAACAGTAATATTACTTGGATTACTAACAGCCCTATTACTTTGGGTAGGAAATTTATTAGGTGGAAGAACAGGATTATATTTTGGTTTGCTCTTTGCAATAATCATGAACTTTTCAGCTTACTGGTTTTCTGATAAATTTGTATTAGCAATGTACAAAGCAAAACAAGTTACAGAATCACAACAACCAAAACTTTACAGAATGGTTAGAGAAATTATACAAAATGCTAACCTACCAATCCCAAAAATTTATCTTATTCCAAGCAACTCACCAAATGCATTTGCAACTGGCCGCAATCCTAAACATGCTGTTGTAGCTGTCACTCAAGGCATTCTTGACCTTCTCTCAGAAAACGAATTAAAAGGTGTTCTTGCTCACGAAATATCTCACATAAAAAACCGTGATATTTTAATTCAATCAATTGCAGCAACAATCGCAGGAGTAATTTCATATCTAGCAATGATTGCACGATGGACAGCTATTTTTAGCGGGTATGGTGGAAGAGATAGAGATTCTGGTTCTGGAATAGAATTACTTGTTTTAGCAATATTAACACCATTAATTGCAACAATCATTCAACTAGCAATATCTCGTAGCAGAGAATATCTAGCAGACGAAGGTTCTGCAAAACTTCTTCACAGCGGAAATTATTTAGCAGATGCTTTAGAAAAACTTAACACATCAATCAAACACAATCCATTAAGGTTTGGAAGTAAAGCAACATCATGTTTATTCATAGCAAACCCATTTGCAGGAAGATCCTTATTAAATCTCTTCTCAACACATCCTTCTATGACTGAAAGAATAAAAAGATTAAAAAATATGAATTTTTAAGAGGCTAATGATTCTAACATTGTTACAATATTAAACAATTGTGTTCTGGTATATGGTTGCATATTAGAATCATCTGTGACCTCATCAAGTTCATTCAATGCTTTATTAACTTTAATAGAAAATTCAGATTCTTCCTTAAGAATTCCAATTACTTCCAAAACCTTATCTTTAACATTTTTTGGAACAGTAGAATCTTTTCCAAGATCTTCAAGAACAGCAATTACATCATTAACTTCTTTACTACTCATTTTTTAAGTTTCTTCATCACTTCTTCTTTTGTAGTTGAAACTTTCTCCTTAATTTGTTTTTCTTGTTTCTCAAGAGTTTTTATACGAATCTCAATCATTTCCTTTTTTGATTTAAGATCTTTATCAAGTTCTTCCTTTGTATTTTTAACCATTATATTTCCAACTATCTTGTAAGCACTATCTGTTTTAGCTAACTCTTCTAATGCAGACTCAATTTCCATCAATTGTGCTTGAAATTGTTGTTTTTGTACCATCAAATTTTGTAAACTTTGTTCCATTAATTGCAATTGTGCAATCCTTTGTTCTGTTTCCTTACTCATTTCTTCACTCATTTTAACGCCTCAATCTTTTCATAAACTGTTAACAGTTTTGTTATTGAATTTAATGATGCTCTTAATGCAACAGAATCAGTTGCGCTTACTTTAAATTCAACATAATCTTTATACTTTTCAATCTTTACCTCAGATCTGTCCTCTTTTTTTATTTCACTTAAAAAACATTTATAGATTTTCTCTACATTACCATTAGCTTTAATAACTGCAGTATACTTCATCTTGCTTTAACTTTTGTTCCTGTTGACCTTGGCTTAAACAACATTTTACTACCACAATAAGGACATCTAATTCTTTTCCTTACAGTTTCTTGACTAACCTTCTTATTACATAAAATACATTTATAAGATATCATTTTTCAGTACCTTCCTCTTCAACAGGCTTTACATTCTCCAATTTAATTGCCTTACCAATAGTATAAGCTTTTGCAGTAAACTTAGCATTACATTTTTTACATTCCCAAATACCCTTACTAATTCTTTTTGCTTTTTTAAAACTACAATAAGGACATTTATGTAACGCTCTTTGCACTTGTTCAATTTTAGCAAATTTATGTTTAAGTGTTGCTCCATAACGAGCACCAAAACGCTTTGCACTTTTTAATTTGTCTATTTTTGTTTTTGCCATTTTTCTTAAATGGGGCTGCCCGGACTTTCGTTTTTTTAAATTTCGAACCGGGGTCATCTGGTTTTTTGCTTTTTTAGTCCCAAACCAGAAAGGATAAACCAAGCTACCCCACAGCCCCATGCTGCGAATAGTCATAACAGCCCTTCTATTCTTATAATTCTGCATCCATTTTTAAATTTAACGCTTTAAAAGGGATATTTTGTCAAATTCCACCTTTAGTTCAGGAATTTGCCTAAATAACCCTAAAAACATTAAAACCAACACAATAAATGCTAGTCCTCTTCCAATAATATTATGAGCTACAAACCAACTAATTCCTTGCATATTTAAGACCAATACAATGATAATTCTAAGCAAATTTAATACATAAATCAAAAATACACTACCAACCACATAGAAAATTTTCTTCTTAACACTAAATCTCAGAGGAATTAACAAACCTAAAAAAACAGCAACTGCATATATCCCAGTACACAACTTAGTTACATGATATTCATTAATATAAACAAGATTATTAACAATAGTATTATAACCAAAAAAATTCAATATACTACTTATTTGTGAAGCAATTATTTTACTTAAAAATAAGTAATCAGAAACAACAAGAATAAAAATAATTAAAAAAAAAGAATAAAAAAAATACTTGTTCATCTTTTAATCAAATAAGCCACTACTAAAGCACTTAATACTCCTAACAAAGTAAATCCAGGAATACCTTTCTTTTTTGACTTTCCTTCCTGCTGCACAGTTCCAATTGGATCAAATCCAACATCTTTTTCAAAGCTCTTTTCTCCTTTTAAGGCATTTCCACTTTTCTCAGTGTAAGTTCCATCTTTTGCAACATACAACTTTTTTCCATCTTCTTCCTTAAATAAAGTATATTTTACTGAACAAGTTGCATGTTTATTTCCAGGAGTATCTGATTCCAAAGTAATAGACATTGACTTTTGTGTAGGTGCCTCATTAATTGTAAACTTTGGACTTACATACTGAGCACCACTACCTGAACCAGCACTTATTGTTGATGATACAACAGTGTCATCAGGACTTTGACAAATCAAAAATGCTTCTAACTTATGAGCCATATCTACATTTACAATATCAAATATAATCTCTGCTTCTTTTTCACCAGCAATTCCAGGATTAGTTCTTTTAACCTGAATTGAAGGTTCATCTGAATCAGCTAACTCTGGATGTGGAGCTTCTATTGTTGTAACAACTTCTTCATCGCCAGTTTCACCTACTAATTCAGTTTCTGTTGTTGTTTCTACTTCAGTAGTTTCTACAGTTGTATCTGCTTCAGGAGTTTCTGTTGTTGTTTCCACCTCAAGATTTTCTTGAACTTCTTCAGGTTCTACTACTAATCCTGCATTACATTCTTCTTCTGTTTGTGGAGTTGTACAACCAGAAGCACATTCTTCATACACACAAACGTGATCAACTGCTTGCCATGTTCCTACACATACAGCAGGACACAAAGTAACAGAATCATCTTCGGCTGTTACTGTACTAAAAGCTAAAACTAACATCAAACAGAAAACAAACAATTTTTTCATTTTATAATTCACCTCTCTTTATAGATCATCTGATCTTAAAATCAACACATATCCTATATGTCCTAGGAGAGTGTTGACCACACTTTACCCAATTTAGTATTGAATACTTCTTTTTAAATCTTTTGCATACTTTAGCTATTTTACTCTCTGACAACTTAGGAATATCTTTTTCGTGAAGAAAATCATAAAAATGAATAACTGTACCTTTTTTTGAATACTTCAATGCAATATCTAAAAAATCATCAGCACTTTTAGGTAAAGGCATTAGTATCCTATCAAACTTCCTCCCTAATTTAACTTTTCTCACATCCCCTTTAAACGATTTAATATTTATCAACTTGTTCAATTTAACATTCTCAACAGCATATTTATGCGCAACAGAATTAATTTCAACACCATAAACCTCTTTTGCATCAGTATTCTTAGAAATAACCAAACAATAAATTCCACAGCCAGAAAACATTACTAACACAGATTCTCCTTTTTTAATCAAATTAGCTATCCTTTTCCTTTCATTACTTAATCTTACAGAAAAATATACTTTTTCAACATTAAGTTTAACCAAAACATCATTCTCTTTATGTACTGTTTCTTTTGTTTTAACACCTGCAAGATATTTAAGTTTTTGAGTCCTGAACACACCAGTATGAATACCAGATTTTCTTAACACAGTTTTAATATTAGAATGAGCCTTAAGTAAAGATTCTGCAATCAACTTTTCCTTTTTTTCAATTTCCTTATCAATCTCAAGTATTGCTATTGAACCTACAGAATCAAATGAAGTTTTTAGAAAGCCTTTTTCTTTTTTTGTTAGTTTTTTCAAAACATTTTCTTTCAGATTCACTTTTTTCTTTACCTTACTGAGTTTCTTCTCAATAAACTTAACAAAATTAAACCTTTTCTTAATACCTTTTTTACTTGTCACAGGAAAAAAGATGTGTTCTTTTGTTTTAGCATATTTATAATCATAAGCAAATAAACCTTTTCTAAGTAAAAATTTCTTAACCTCTTGCGCCTTCCTCAACGGAACCTTTACAGTTAACATTTTAATATATTGTTACAAAGACCACTCCTAATATCATTATTAGACAAGCTATTACTTTCAAAGGTAAACCTTCTTCGTGAAACATTTTACCACCTATTAATGTTGTGAAAAAAGTAGATAATCTTTTTATAGGTATTACTAAACTTATTGATTGTAAAGAAGCTGCAAAATAATAAAATATACTAGAAATAATCTTAAAAAATGAACCTAAAATAATAATAAAACCAGCTGTATTTAAACCATGTTTAATATCTTTAATCCCATCATGAAATATTGTTAAAAAGATAAAGGAGATTATTGCTATAAACAAGTGAACATAAAATATTATTGTGAATGGTTTTGTATAACTTAATACAAATTTTTCACCTACTGCTGTTAAACCAAAAAGTAGTAGTGCAAATAAAATATAATGAGTGTACTTAGACTTCCATAATTTGATAAATGGTTCCTTAAGATTAGATATACTATGATCAACTTCTAGGACATACGTCCCCACTACCAAAAGGAATATGCCTATAATTTGAACAAGACTTACTTGTTCACCCAAAAACAAAACTGCTAATAAAAGTACTATTGCAGGACTTAAATTTGTCATTGGATCAACCATACTTATGTCACAATGTCGATAACCTTTCATAAGATATATATTCCCTACTGTTACTAAAAAAGAAATTACAAAAATTATTGCTAAGAGCCATAATTCAATTGAAAAATCAATCCAAAAGAAAAGTAAACATAAGATTAAGAGTTGAATCATTCTATCAATAGCAGTATTTTCCATTGCATGTGTTTTCATTAAACTTTTTTTTGTAAATATTCTTGACACAGCAAGAAAGATTGCAGATCCAAAAGCAAAAATAAACCAATTCATTAAAACCACTCACCTAAACCTTTTTGTTTTTTATCTTCTTTTTGTTTAATTAATTTTTTTAATGTATTATCAACACGTTCACTTGAAAAATCATGTTTTTCAGACAAAATTTCTTTAATCTTATCAACATCAACTCTGTTCCATTTTAAATTATAGTCATCAGTTGTTTTAATGTCTTTAATTGTGTCATAAACCTGCCTCCATTCAAAATCAAAATAATCATCCCATTTTACTTCTTTAAACAAACCACCAAAATCCTTACCAAATTTTTTAACAAGCTTTAATCCATTCTTAGGTCCAATACCTTTTATTCCACCAATATTGTAATCAGTACCAATCAACATACCTAAAGCAATCAATTGTGATTGATCAATTCCTAAATTATTTAATGCATTTGAAAGTTCAAATATTTCAGGCTTAACAGTATAGTAAGCTGATCTACCAGGCATTTTCCTTTTCTCAGAAACAGTAAGATTTTTCACTAATCTTGGAGTACCAAACATAAAACCATCTGCATCTTGTGTTGCTAATGCAAAAGCATCTCCTTTCTTAACAATATAAGCTGCTTGTGCTTCTCCTTCACTTGGTGCTTGTATTATTGGTAAACCTAACGCACTAATAAGTTCCTTTGCTTCAGAAACCATTCTAGGTGTAAGTTTACTAGTTCTTGAAGCATATTTTTTCATTCCAGCAACATCCTTTGCTTTTAATGCTGCTTCATATTTCACTTTTGCTTCTTGCTTTAACCCAGCTCTTCTTTCACGTTCCTTTTTTTTCAAGTCAGGTGCTTTTCCATCAAAAACATATGCAATTTTAATATGATTCTGCATCAACCGCGTTGTCCTTGAAAATAACCCTATCAGATGACTAGTTACATTACCTTGAGAATCTTTCAAAGGAGTACCATCCCTTTGTCTTATGCTTGACAAGAATTGATATAACACAAGTGAAGCATCAACCATAATCACTTTATTAGATAAATCCTTCAAACCAATCTCTTTTTTAGTCAAAAGTTCAAATATTTTAACTCCCATTTTAAGTAAAAAAGAGGTTATGTTGTTTATATAGTTTATGTTTAAGAGTAGTGAAAAAAGCATGTGCATAGTGCCTTTGCCACCATTTGGTCAAAAACAACTATTCGTATTGTAAAACAATAATGTCAAAAACCCATACTAGGACATATTGTCTTCACCAATATCAATAACAGGTTTTTGTGTTTTTGACGGTATGGTACTATGCACGTACTAAAAAAAGCAATGTTTATAAAGGAAAAAGCACTTTTTGTAAAATATGCCAAAAACAAAAGCAATCAACGGAATACTTACAGGTGAAAGGATTATTTGTGAACAAAGTGACGAAGCAAATGAACTTTACAACCAAAGTAGATTTGGTGAAATAATAGACAAAAAATTACAACTTTCACTAGTTGAAGCACTTTATTTAATTGAAAAAAGTAAGCTTATTGTCTTAGATGGAAGAAAAAAACCTATTCAAACTGATAAATTTATCAAAAAAGCACATAAAAAAGAACCTAATTTTTGGATCAGATACTGTGTTTATAAAGATATAAGAAATCGCGGTTATATAATCAAAACAGCACTTAAATTTGGAGCTGATTTCAGAATCTATGATAGAGGCATTAAACCAGGGGAAGACCATGCAAAATGGATTGTTTACCCAGTACATGAAGGCTCTACACTTACATGGTATGAATTTAGCGCAAAGAACAGAGTAGCACACTCTACCAAAAAAAGGCTTCTTATAGGCGTTGTTGATGAAGAATCTGACGTTACTTACTATGAAGTAAGATGGGTCAGGCCATAAAATATAAATACTCATTACTCTTTTAATTTTAATATGCTAGATAAAATCTATAATTTAGTTAAAGAGAAAGGCCCTTTACTACCTACACAAATAAAAAGAGAATTAAAGCTTGATCTTACCTTTGCAGGAGCTTATCTTTCTGAATTAGTTGGAAAAAAGAAATTATTAATCTCAAAGGCTAACATTGGCAGTTCTCCATTATATTATGTAGAGGGACAAGAAGAAAAATTAAAAATGTTATATGAACATTTTAATAACCAAGACAAAAAAGCTTATGATTTACTAAAAGAAAAAAAGATACTAAGAAATTCCCAACTATCACCTTTAATGAGAGTTTCTTTAGGAAATATAAATGATTTTGCTATACAACTCAATGTTAAGATTAAAGATAAATCAGAAGTTTTTTGGAAATGGTATCTTTGTGACAAAGAAGAATCCTCAGAATTAATCAAGGAAATATTAAAACCAAAAGAAATCAAAAAACCTGAACCAGAGATCAAAAAAGTTGAAGAAGTTAAAGAAGAAACTAAAAAAGATTTAAAGAAAGAACAAGAAATAAAACCAAGAGAAAAGCAGAAAAAACTTGAATTAGAAAAAAAGAAAAAAGAAAAATTAGAATTAGACAAGAAAAAGCAAGATGAGCTTGAGAGTAAAAAGAAAGAACTAGAAGATATTAAGAAAAAGATTGATCAAGAAAAACAAAAACTTGAAAAAGTGCAAAAAACAAGAAAACCAAAAAAAGAGGTAGTCAAAGTAAGTGAACAGGAACAACTGTTAACAATAGAAAAAAGAATTGAAGTAGAGCAAGATTCCTTTTTTAAGAAAATTCACGAAACATTCAAACAAAAAGATATTGAAATAAATGATTATGAAATTGTAAAACGTAACTCTGAAATAGATTTAATGATTTCAGTACCAACACCAATTGGAACATTAGATTATTATTGTAAGGCAAAAAATAAGAAACGTTGTAATGAAGGAGATTTATCAACTGCAATTGTTAAAGCAAATCTTAAAAAACTGCCTGCTTTATTTGTAACACCTGGTTCTATAACAAAGAAAACAAAAGAAATGTTAGATAAAGAATTCAAGAATTTAAATATCATGATGATTTAAGTTATGTGCATAGTGCCTGTGCCATTTTTCTGTAAAAAATAATTATTTGGTTCGTAAGACAATAGTGTCAAAAACCATAATGTTTTATAATAGGTCTTTGTATTTTTTACAGGCACGGCACTATGCACTTACAATTTAGGGTAATCTTTATAAATCAACCCACTATTTTCTATGTAAAATGCAAATTATATTTTTAGGTACAACATGTATGCAACCCACAAAAGAAAGGGCACATTCTGCTATTTTATTGACCTATAAAGGAGAAAA
Source organism: uncultured Methanosarcinales archaeon (assembly GCA_964388715.1). Lineage (GTDB taxonomy): Archaea > Nanobdellota > Nanobdellia > Woesearchaeales > CAYMBN01 > CAYMBN01. The sequence continues at coordinate 52,761 of CAYMBN010000002.1, read as the reverse complement.
TATCCTAATGGATTGTGGTGAAGGTACTCAAAGACAACTTAAAATAGCTGGAATCAAACCATGTAAAATTACAAAATTACTTATCTCACACTGGCATGGTGATCATGTCCTAGGTATCCCTGGCTTAATCCAAACAATGGGTGCTAATGAATATAGTAAGAAATTACATATTTATGGTCCGAAAGGCACTAAGAAGTATATGGACAACATGATGAAAGCCTTTTTTTCAAAAGGTAGTATTGAGTTTGAGGTTCATGAAATTACAAAAAAGAAATTCCTTGACACTAAAGACTTTTACATGGAAGCAATGGAACTTGAGCATGGTTTACCTACAGTAGGTTTTAGTTTTATTGAAAAAGATACAAGAAGAATCAATGTTTCTTATATTAAAAAACTAGGAATTCCAGATGGTCCTTTGTTAGGCAAATTGCAAAATGGTCATTCTGTAAAATGGAAAAATAAAAAAGTCGACGTTGAAAAGGCAACTAGGGTTGTACAAGGCAAAAAAATAACTTATATCCCAGATACACTTCCTTGTAAAAACGCATATGAACTCAGCCAAGACTCTGATCTACTTATCTCTGAAGCTTCATTTTCAACAACACACCAAGATAAAGCTGAACAATACAAACATATGACTGCAAAAGAAGCTGCACTTATTGCAAGTAGATCAAATGTAAAAAGACTCATATTAACCCATTTCTCCCAGAGATACAAAACAACACAAGAAATAGAAGAAGACGCAAGAACTTATTTTGACAACATAACCTGCGCATATGATTTCATGAAGATTAATTTGTAAAAATAACATTCAAATCCTTCTTACTCATACTAACAACTACTTTATCTCCTTCATTAAACTTATATTCTTTGCTTAAAGAATCAAAGACTACTAAACCATCATTCATTTTAGAATAAACAACAACTTTTTGATTTCTATCTAAAACACCTTTTTTCAATTTCTCCTTAGTCACTCTTCCAACATAAGGTTCTCTTACAAAAAATTCCATCTTATCAGAACTAATAGGTAAAATTTTACCTCCTGCTGATTTCAACCACGCATGACTTCCAGTTGCAGTACCAACAATAACCCCAGAAGACTTTTGAAACTCTTTCTTCCCCTTGATCTCAATAATATACCTACTAACACAATAAGTTTTCCTAGAACCAATAAAAATTTCATTCAATGCTAATTCTTTTAATGTCTTATTATTAATCTTTGCTTGCAACCTATTTAATTTCTTTATTTTATACTTTCCTTTTACAATCCTATCAAATGCCCTATCAAAATTCTTCAAATCAGCTGACAAAAGAAAACCTTCTTTTAATTTAGGATTAAAATTAACACCAAACATTAGTGTTCTATCAACATACTGAGCTGTTCTCAAAAAAGTACCATCTCCACCTAATGTAATAACCAAATCCTTTCCTTTAACCAAACTTTTATTCAACTTATCCCTTCCAATAATTTTATAATCAACTTCATATTTTTTCAAAGAATTCTTAATTACCTTCACACTCTTTTTCGCTTCTTCCATGTATACAACAAGAATTTTCATTCTATTAAGATAGCAAGTTTGCCAGGTAAAGAAGATTTAGCTTTTTGTTCATCAGATTTATCAGCTAAGATAACTTCAATATCACATTTAAACTCATTTTTAACGAAATCAACAGCTTCAGATAACACTGTAAGCTCTTGTTTATGAGACAAAGCTGTTTGAGGAACCTTTCTTGAATTAATCATTTTAGGAAGGAACTTTGAAATTTCTTTACCATATTGTCTTAAATTTTTATCCTGCATAACTTTCTTAAATATTTCTCCAGAATTTTGTGTTTTTTCCATGAGAGAATTAACTTTCTTAAATAAATCATATTTCCATTTAAATGAAACAAATAATTTTATCTTAGAAGGTTTTTCAATTTTAACAAGCTTTAATATTTCTCTAATATCTCTAAGAGTATCTTTGATCAACTCCTCACCGCCACTAAGTTCTGGTTTCAAAAGTTTCTTATCAGGTTTTGGCCATTTCTCATTTGAAATATATGGCTTTTTCCCAATTACTCCCCACATTTCCTCACAAAAATGAGGTGTAAATGGTGTTAACATCTTCAATAAAATCTCAACATAAAAATTAATCAAATCTTTATTTGGTTTGTTATCAGTCCTTTTTAAGTACCATTTTAGATTTTTGTTCATATCCAAAAAGGAAAACTGTATAGCTGACTTAAAGAGCATATTATCTACTGCATGGGTTGTCTTTTTTATTGCTTCATGAATAGTTGACTCAAACCAACTATCAATACTTAATCTATTTGTTCTTCCTTTATTATAATTCTCTTTGATAAATGATTCAAGCTCATCTAATTTTTTCTTTGCTGTTTCAAGGAAGCTCATATCATAATTAGCATCTACAACACCCTCACCTGCATTTGCTGATGTTAGCCTAACAATATCTGGACCATGTTTTTCATAAAGTTCTCTCATTGTAAAGAAATTACCTTTCGACTTTGACATTTTCTCATTGTTCACCATAACCCTTCCATTTAATATAAAAGATTTAGGCCAATGTTTTTCAGGAAATAACGCAACATGATTAAAAATACAAAAAGCTAAGTGATTTTGTAATAAATCCTTTGCAGAATTTCTAAAATCAAAAGGATACCAATACAAGAAATCTTTTCTCATCGTTTCAAGTATTTTTCTAGGAATAGCAGTTGATTTAACAACAGATTCAACTTTTCCTTTTCCTAAGAAAACATAATCAAAAAATTCATCATTTAGTTTATCTATTTTAAAACCATATTCTTTTGGATGTTGTAAATATTTTGCTATAGTACAGTAAGCCATTTGTATTGTTGAGTCTGATAATGATTCTATTACCCATTGTTTGTCCCAAGGAAGTTTTGTTCCTAAACCAAATTCTCGTGTACAAGCCCAACGATGTAACCAATCCAAAACATATTCAAATTGTTTTCTTACTAATTCTGGATAAAGTTCCATTTTATCTAAACATTTATGAGCTAGTTTTTTCCATTTTGGATCACCATATTCCATAAACCATTGATCTGAAACCATTTTTATTACACATGGTGTTAAACATCTACAAATTACTTTATCAGTCATTTCATAAAACATAACTGCATCTCCTTCTTCAGTTAAATGTTTTTTAAGATATTCTTGTGCTTCTTGAACTGTCATTCCAGCACAAGCACCACAATTTTTCTTCATAACACCTTTTCTAAATACTCTTTTGTTTAATTCATCTTTAGCCGCTTCAATCTTATCTTTATCATCAGGTGATTTAACCTTAAACTCCTTACCAATATCTTCTCCCAAATTATCACCCATTCCAGGAACATTAATTATTGAAATAGGTTTTAATTTTGCAACTACTTTTTTATCTAAATGATATTTATTTAACATATCCATGTCAGAATGAATCTTTTTTAATTCAAACAAGTCAACAGGATCTTCTAAAGCAGAATATACTATACCTGAACCAACATTTGAGTCTATAAACCATGCAGGTACAATATAAATATCAAAATCAACTAGTGGACCTTTAACCCATTTTCCCATTAATTCTTTAGATTCAATATCTCCAATAACTTTTGCTTCTGTATATTGTTGTTCAATTTTTTTCACAGCTGCTTCACCAACAACCCATTTTTCATCATTTACTTTTACAATCTTATAAGTAGCATCAGGATCAATCCATAAATGAGTTTGCCCATATAATGCATCAGGTCTTGTTGTTCCAGACATTAAAATAAGATCAGAATCTTTTAATCTAAATTTTGCCCAAATAAAATCTTTAATAGTAACACCCTCTCCTTCAGCCCTGGAATGATCACCTGCAGGAGAATTACACTTAGGACACCAAATAACAGGATGTTTTCCTTTTTTAACATAACCTTTTTCTTTAAGAGTATTAAATTGCCATCTTATCATAGCGTCATAAGGTGGATTCAAAGAAGTTGTAATAAAAGTATACCTATCATCAATTGCAAAACCCATATTATGTACATCTTTAAGTGTTTCTTTAGGAAAATATTTTACCCAATACTCAGGATTAGCAAACTTTGGAATCTCTTTGTCAGAAATTCCCATTTTTTTAAGAGAATTAATTTGTGTTTTTTCCTTCTCTTTTACTTTTTGAGCAGCTGTAACTATAGGAGAACCAGTACAATGAAAACCAAACTTAGACAAAACATTAAACCCATTCATACGTTTATATCTTGCTATAACTTCTGAAGGAACATAAGTATACAAATGTCCTAAATGAAGAAGTCCACTCATATAAGGATAAACAATAGCTATGTAATACTTCTTTCTTTTTGGATCAGCTTCTACTTTAAATATTTCAGAATCAGCCCACTTCTTTTGCCATTTCTTAGCTATCTTATTAAAGTCCACCATCTTAGTCTAAAGAAGATATATTTGGTTTATAAAGCTTTTTCTTTTTCTAGAAACTTTTTTTAAGTTAATTAAATTTAAATAATTTTATAAATAATAAGTGTATTTTAGTTGTATTAGGGTGAGATTATGAAAATATATTTTATAAGACATATGGAAGCTGATGATGATAGACGAGATAGTTTTGGTGGTATAACCGACGATCCTTTAATTGATTCTGGAAGAGAATATGGTAAAAAAGTAGGAGAACTATTGAAAGATAAAAACATAGAAGCTATTTATACAAGCCCTTACCTAAGAGCAAAGGAAACAGCAGAAATAATAAACAAATCAATCAATAAAGAAGTAGTTGTGATTTATAATCTAAGAGAAAGAAGTTCTTATGGTGTTATGAGTGGTGTTGAAAAAGAAAGAGCCAAAACATTATTTCCTGCAATCTCCGCAAGAATACAAGAAATGAAACAAGAAGGAGTTAAACCTTCAAAAACAGTAGAATCATTACCAGGTGCAGAAATATACTTAAATCTTGTACTAAGAGCAAAGGACGCATTTAATCAGATATTTAGAGAAAGCAAACTAATTGGTTTTAAAACAATAGCTGTTATCACGCATGGTGGATTTTCATGGGCCTTTTTCAGAAATATTATGAAAATTGACAAGAAACTTGCTAAAGGAGAAATCTATGTTTTAGAAGGAGACAACCTAAACAACTTAAAAGTTAATGAAAAAGAAACAAAAGAATTAAAGTAATTAAACTTTCTTAAACCTTGCAGCAATATCAATTAGATCAACATGTCCCATAAACATTGCTCTGCAACAATATCTTTTTAATCCAAAACCATCTAATATTTTTTTTCTATCCTCTCCTCTCTCAAGTCTTTCTTGATATTCTTCCCATAAATGTGCAATTGGTTTTCCACAACTCCAACAACGAATAGGTACAATCATTTTTTCCACCTCAACGATAAGATTTTTGACGTTTTGCTCTAGCTTTACCATGTCTATTAGGTTTATGTGTTTCCTTTCTTCTAACATCAGCAACAAGTAATGTTCTATCATAACTTAAAAAAACTTTTTTAAGTTTTTTATCTTTAGTGTAAGCAACTAAACATCGTGCAATAGCAAGCCTAACAGCTTCTGCTTGACTTGTAAAACCTCCACCAATAACTTTTACATTAATATCAACCTGACCAGCAAGATCTCCAGCTAATATTAATGGTTCTCTTATCTTTAACCTTGAAACTTTTGGAGAATATAAATCAAGAGGAATGTTATTAATTTTAATTTTTCCACTTCCAGATTTTAATGTAGCTCTTGCAACAGAACTTTTCCTTTTCCCAGAACAATGAAATGTTTTTTTCATAATTTACCCCCTAACAATTTACAAATATCACCAACCTTAACGTATTTCAATGATGGTAACTTTTTAACATGAGCACTTTGTAATGTTAACATTTTTTCCTTAGCAAAACCTTCAGGAACACCTTTATAACACATAATTCTCTTAAAAGCTTCCTTACCACGTGCTTTCTTATAAGGTAACATTCTTTTTACAGCTCTCCTAACAAATCTATCTGCAGTTCTTGAAAGATAAGGACCTTGATTAACCTGTCCTTTATCTGATAAATTCTTATACTTACCAAAAACATCTTTTTTACTGCCAGTAATGATTATCTTTTCACAATTAAGAATATTTACTTTTTCTCCTAATAAAGCTTTTTTAGCTACAAAACTTGCCACCCTTCCAAGTATTAAATCTTCACCATTAACATTCATCCTATTATCCTCACCTTACTTGCTTTAGGATTTTTTTCAACTAATTCTTTTATTGACATTGAACTTGAACCACTCTTTGATATTTTTTCTAATGCTTGTTCTGAAAAACTAAATGCAGCAATACTAACTTTATGGTTTAATGAACCCATTCCAAGTACTTTACCAGGCACAACAATAGTTTCATTATCTTTAGTATGCTTATCAATCCTTGTAAGATTAACCTTTCTCCTTATTCTTGTAGGCTTTTCAAGATCATTAGCTATTCTTTTCCAAATCTTAACTTTATTCTCAAAAGATTTTTTCTTTAGCAAACTAATCAAATCTTTTAATACAGGATTTGTTGTTCCAGTTCGTTTTACCATTTTTAATCATCAATTGCGGAGGACGCGATTCGAACGCGCGCACCCACTAAGGGACAAGGCATTTGCAACGTTTTGTTTCCTCAACCTTGCGCATTTGACCAGGCTCTGCCACCTCCGCGTATAAGATTTACTTAGAGATGCCTTCATTAACAGCCTTTTCAAAATTATCAATTTTTTCTTTAAAGAGGTCGGCTGCTTTTAATCCAATCTCTTTAACAGGTAATTGTCCCCATGACTCAATATTAAATATAAACTCATCTTTATTTGAATTAATACTTATTCCTTTAGGACACACATTAACACACGCTTGACACAAATCACAATTAAACAAATTTTCTTTGTTAATAGCCAATTTACCATTTTTATTAATTAATATTTGTTTAGGACAAGCTTTCACACACTTTTCAATATCATTACATTTACCACTAATTACAATATTTACACTATTTCTAAAAAAAACATGAGCAGGCACCCATTTTGAGTGTTCTTTACCTTGTCCAAGTTTAGCTACTGCTTCCAATTCAATTGCTTGACCTTTAAACAATTTTACAATTGGCATTTTTTTATAAACAGGAACACACTTTGAATCTTTAGATTTGATATCACCAGCATAAACAGTTCCAATAGTTTTTCCACTAAGAGTCATTTTTAATTGACATTTAGCACATCCTTCACCCTTGCATGAACATACACTTGGTAATTCATATGACTTAAGATCAGTCTTAATAGGTAATAATCCAAGTCTATGTGCAACTATTTCATCATAAAGTATAGAAGAATTCTTTCTAAACTCAATATCTTCTATTGCAAGTGTAGGGACATTATCCATCATTAGACGTCTTACTGCATTAACAAATGAGGTTTCATAACCTTTTATAATAAATGAAACATTTAATTTATTTTTATCCTCATCAAGCAATCTTATTTCCATTTTTTAAACCCGTCTACCACGACGACCTCCTTTTTTTCTACAACCATCATGAGGGACAGGAGTAACATCTTCAATAACTCCAATTTTAATACCCATTCTTGATAATGCTCTAACAGCTGCTTGTGCACCTGGACCAGGATTACTAGGACCATTATGTCCACCTGGAGCTTTTACTTTAACATGTAATGCATTAATTCCTTTTTCCATTGCATTCTCTGCAGCCTTTTTAGCAGCCATCATTGCAGCTGTTGGCGAACTTTCTAATCTATCAGCTTTAACAACCTGTCCACCTGAACTTCTTGCAAGTGTTTCTGTTCCAGTAATATCTGTTATATGAATAACTGTATTATTATAACTACTATAAATATGAGCAATTCCCCATACAAGCTCTTGATTACTTCTTCTGTGCGGTTTTGTTTTGTTTTTTAACATCTTTGTTCACTTTTTTAGGATTTTTTTTATTTCCCTTTTTGATAACTTTTTTAGTTTCTTCTTTCTTTGGTTTCTTTTCTTTAATTTCTTCTTTTACAACATTTCTTTCAGGATGTTCAACATCAAAATAAGGAGATTTTGAAGCAAAAGTAAGTTGTGCTTCCTCATTAACTTTAACTAAATAAGAAGGTGAAGTAATTTTTTTATCACCTACAAAAATATGATGATGAACTATAAATTGTCTAGATTGTTTTATACTCTTCGCAAGATCATTTCTAAAAACCTTTGTTTGTAGTCTTCTTTCTAATATATCTTTTAAGGAAAGTCCAAGAACATCTTCAATCCTTGCAGTAGCTGGTAGTAATCCTAAAACTTTTAATTTTTCTAATAACAATTCTTTTTCCTTTTCAGCTTGTTTACTTTTTAGTGAAATAAGTTTTTTTGCTTGTAAAGCAAAACTCCTAAGAATATAATTCATTTTCCATATTTCTTTTTTATTTTTTAGTCCATACTCTTTCAAAAACACAGATTCTTGATCCATCCTTTCTTTTTGCCAAGGATGTTGTGGTGTGTCATACTTTTTCCTGGTTTTTCTTGGATCGCCCATTTTTCACCATTTATTTCCTACCTGATTTAATACCAGGTCTACGTTTTACGCCAGTAACTTTTCCTTTATTTTTTCTAAAATTAGATTTTGTTCTCTGACCTCTAACAGGTAACCGCATTATATGTCTTACTCCCCTATATAGTTTAATTTTCTTCATCAATTTAATATCATTATCCTGTACAAACTTAAGATTTGCAGAAGTAAGATGTTTGTCTAAACCATCCTCAGGATCATTTCTTCTATTAAGCATCCACAAAGGAATATTATACATACTTGGATTATTAATAATATCTTCAATCTTCTTAATAATCTTATCATCTAAATTACCAGTCTTAGCTTTTTTATCAACTTTTGCCAATGAACAAACAACATTAGAAAACATAAAACCAATTCCTTTAACTTTTCTTAGAGCATCAACTATTGGTTTGTTCCCGTCTAAATCAGTATTAATTACACGTACTATGTGTCTAAAATCTTTTCCTTCTACCATTTTCATATAAATATAACATTATAGAATCAACCTATAATGTCATAAAACCCCTCAAGGTTTTAAGGCCTATTGGCCAGGTCATTATTGACCAGACTTGTTATTCACACTAAAAATAGCCATGCATTTATAAATCTTATGGAAAACTATATAAACAACCCTAATTTTTTGTATTTAAAATGATAAAACCATTAGTATGTATTTCCTGCAAAAAAAGGATAACAAATGACACAGGAAGTGTCAAATTCATGTGTCCTAAATGTGGAAAACAAGAAATAATCCGATGTAAACATTGTAGAGAGATCGTTGTTAAATATAGATGTCCAGAATGCGGATTTATAGGTCCTAATTAATTAAGAGGTTTTTATTATGGCAAATGTGATTATAACATTCAAAATAATGCCTGAATCAGTTGAAATTGATTTAGGAAAAATTGAAACACAAGCAAAAGAAAAAATAAAAGCCTTTGCAGGTGAAGGAGAAACAAAAACCGTAATTGAACCAATTGCATTTGGTCTTAAATCTCTAAAAATTCTTTTTGTTATGGATGAATCAAAAGGTTCCACAGACATTCTTGAAGAACAAATAAAAAGAATAGAAGGTATAATGTCTGTTGAAGTAGTTGACGTAAGAAGAGCTATTGGTTAGAGTACAATAATATTTATAAAAAACTCTAAATTCTTAAAGATAAATGAAATTAGATATACCTACTTTCAATTCACTCGAAAAACTTCTTATAAGAAGTACTGAAATGGAAAAAGTAGGACGTTGGGATAAATATGTTGAAAATGAGGAAGCTAAACCTGAAAATACATTACAACACACTTATAAAGCTGCGTTATTAAGTATTTTAATAATAGATAATGAGAAAAGGTATATTTTAGAAAATGGAGGTTCTAATTTTGATGATTACCTTGTACTTAAAGCAATTTTATTACATGATTTAGGTGAAATTGATGCAGGAGATACTCTATATATAGATAAAAATCTAAAAGCAGACTTAGAAGAAATAACAGGTTTTGAAAAATTAATTTCAGATCTTTCTAAGGATTCTAAAAAAGATTTATTCTTAGCTTATACTTTACAATATATTGGGAAAGCAGGACATGAAAGAGTTACACCAGAACTAGAAGAGAAATATCACTATGAAATCAGATTATTTGACGCTATTGAACGTTTGGGTTATGTTATATTTGCTTATAGACAGTTTAGAAGAGATGGTAATGAAAAAATTCTTGTCCAAACATTAAGAAATCAACATCATATCTTAGCTAGACTTTCTGAAGAACTTCCTGGATTTGGAAATAGGTTTTACACTCCTGAAATAAGACAATCTTTAGAAGAATTTATAGGACAATATGATGGAAAATTCATAGAACAAAAAAAGAAATTATCTTCTTAAAATCATAATCAGTTTTTCAATTGTGATATCGCTTCTTATACTATTAGGAGCAAAATGAGTTACAGCTACTTCATAACCTTTCTTCCTAATTTTTCTTGTCAACTCATCTTGTTTTAGCATCTTAAACTTATATTGTTTAGATAATCTAGGAAGGTTATAAAATCCAACAACAGGTATTTTTGACTCTTGTTCAATAATCCTTAAAAATTTATCACTTGTCTGCCCTACAATTTTTTTAACAATTTTTTGATCCCATAATTCACCTAACCACAAAGGACCTGCTTGATTAAACATACCATGTTTTTTAATAATTTCATCAACCTTTTTTTTCCCTTTCTCACATTTAAAAAATACACGAAGATAATGATCTTTTGAATATGAAAAAATAGGAGTTAAAGCTTTACTATGATCAGCTCCAATCAGTTGTACTTTTCTTATTAAAATTCTCAAACCATTCTCATGCATTGTTTCATTTCTTTGCGGAATTGCCCAATACTTTCTTTGACAAGCTTTTGGAAAACTACCTGCCAAACATCCTGTATCAGTTGCAGTTACAGCAAGTATTCCAGCTCTACCCAATCTTTTAACAGCAGAATCAAGAAAAATATTAGGACTCCCAAAAGGGTCAACATCAATATAATCAAAACCCTGAGACTCTAATAAAAACAAATTTGCGTCCTGTTGTGTAATAACCACTTTTTTAGAAGAGATCCTATTCAGCTTCAAATTATCTTTAATTGATTTAACAGCATCCTCACTAATATCATTAAAATAAATCCTCTTAACAATACCTTTTTTCAACTCCTTTAAAAATCTTAATCCACGAACACCACTTCCTGCTAAAGGCAATGCTATTTGTATGTCCTTTTTATCAATAGCATTCAACACCAAAACAGAAACAGTTCTATTTAACTCCATCACAGGATTATAAAATACAGAAAGTTTCTTACTAATTTTCTTAGATTTTACAACATTAATCTTAACTTTACCTTCTTGTATTATCATAAATAATAAGAAAAAGAAATAAAATATAAAACTTTTGGAAATGCTAGACATTTCCAAACGGTTTAAAAATTTCTTAAATTTTTAAAAGTCTTTGTTTTATATCACTTCAATACTTGTTTTATAAACTTTTCTCATTTTGTCATTACTCAAAACAACTCGTGTATAGTAATATCCTGGTTCCATATCTTCTGGAATTTCTAACATAAAGAACTTCCCTTTCTTCTCACCTTTATCAACATCAGTTCTTGTAGAACTCCAGAACATCCCTAGCTCAGGTATAAAAAACATCACTCTTAGCTCTTCTGCATCTTCTGTACCATCATTGATAATATTAACATGTGTTAAAAGTTCATCTCCAGCCGCAACAGGATCATTGTTCCTAATTGAACCTAGACTAACACTTAATAAGAGAAATACAAAAACACTAAACACAATCTTTTTCATTAAAATCCCCCCATTTTGATTATTTACTATTTTAAAATACTAACTCCTATTTAAAGTTTTTCATAACACAAAATATAGATTATTGTAAAAGGTTTTAGGATTATCATCCTAAACCATTTAGAAAAATCTCTGATTTTTCAAAAGGTTTTTAAATAAAACATACTTAAACAATAAAAAAATGGCAATAAAAGAGAGTGACATTGACAAATTAATGGAATCAATACCAGAACCAAAAAAGGTACATAAGGTAATGAATCTTTTCAAAGTAAAAAAGAAAGTAAAAGTAATCCCAAAAATACCAAAGCTTCCTAAATTACCGAAAATTCCAAAAATAATTAAAGTTCCTAAAAATATTCTTGATGATTCTATGATTCCTGAAGCACCTGGAATCTCTAAAGAAAAATCTAAAAAAGTTCTAGTTGAAAAGAAAGGTAAAAAAGAAAAACAAATTGATAAACTAGACAAACAAATAGAAACAAAAAAGATCGAACTTGAATTTCTTAGAAAAGAAATGAAAGAAGACAAAATGGGTATCAAAAAAAGGTCAGAATTTTTAGGAAAGAAAGAAATCCAATTAGACAATCTTGAGGAACAATTAGTTATAAAAGAAAAGAAGTTAAAAATTCTTGAAAAAGATCTAAATAAAAGGGAATCAAAAGTATCTCCAAAAGAAAAAAAGCTTTCAACATTAGAATATAAACTAGACCTAAAACAAAAACAAATAGAAGTAGACCTAACGAAGATAGAAGAAACTGAAAAAATAATTGAAAAACAAGCAAAAGAAAGTGAAAAAAAGCTGGTACAAATAAACAAAACCAAAGAACTCAAAGAAAATATTGCCGAATTAAACAAAGAAAAGGAAAAATTAGAAAAAAATATATCACAACTTAGAGGCAATTTTGATTTTCTAAATAAAAAAAGTCATGATATCAGTGGAAAATCAAAAGAAAGTATTCTCGGAATTGGCCAAAAAACAAAACAAATCCCTTTCGAAAATATGATGAGCACAACACACCATCTTGATATTTATAGATTAATTGATGAATGTAGAGATTTTATTAAAGCAAGACAAATTAGAGAAGCAGAACAAACATATCAACAAATAATAAGTAGTATGAGAAAATCAAAGTTATCTGATCATGAAAAAATACTTATTAAGAACATTACAGCAGAACTTTATGATGATATTAATCTAGCTAAACTTTAATTATATTCTTCTTAACATCAAATATATTTCCTAGAAAACATTCTACAGTATAAATATTTGTTAAAGTATGATTACTAATTTCAGAACTCTTAAATTCTCCACCAAAAATCATAAAAGGAATAAGATTATCAGCAAGATTCTTATCAATACAACCACCACTATTAATTTCTTTAATCAATTTCTCAGCGCATTCCTTCCCAACTAATTCTGCTTTTTTACCTTTTTCACCTAAACAATCTACACCAAGAACAATAGGACTTTCAATATTATTTCCTTCTTCTGTCAAAAACCCCGCCCACAATGTAATTCCTGAACCAGTCGATAAAGTATCAGAATAATGAGTTTGTATATTAATTGGAACTTTTAATTTTAACAAACTTAATTTAGCAGATTTTGTTTGTCTTTCTGCAACCTTACCACCCTCCAAACCAAGAGAAGCATGTGAAATACCTTTTATTTGAACAAGTTTACCTTGATCCAAAAGATTTATTTTTACATTATTCTTCAACGCATCTCTTTTCAAATCCTCAAAACCATTATCCAAACTAAACTTTGGTTTAATTTTAACCTCAACTAATCCTCCTCCTTTTGGATAATAACCTCTTTTTAATAGCTTCACATTAACATCTTCACAAAATCTTCCCAACTGTGGAACAAAAACATTATTAAAATAATCAAAAGGCATTGACCATTTAACATCAGTACCACCTTTAATCTTTAAAGTAATCCCCTTTCCAGCAAACAAACAAGGTAACAATAAAGATTGTAACAATAAAGTAATTGAACCAGCTGTCCCAATATCAATATTTAAATTTTTCACCTTAATTTTTCCAGGAATAAATCTCAAATATTCTGAACCAATTTTAACATCATTAGTTTCTGCATTACACAATTCTTTCAATGCTTTAATACAATGAAGGTGTTGTGCTTTTAACCCTGGTTTTGATCTACCCTTCCTAATATCGTTCACTTCAAAAGCCTTGCCAGTCAAAACAGATAAAGCTAAAGCTGTTCTTACAATCTGACCCCCACCTTCTAAATAACTTCCATCTAATTTTATCATTCTAGAACAATCCTTGCATCAACGACAAGTGCTTTTTTATCATTAATTATAAGAGGATTAATATCAAGCTCAGCTATCTTTTGATTCTTTAATGGAATCTTTGAAGTTTTAACAAGAAGCTCCTTAAGTAATTCAATATTAACTCCTTTTTCTCCTCTAAAACCAAATAAAATCTTATTACCTTTTAAATCATTAATCATACTCTGAGAATCCTCCTTTGTAATTGGACAAGCCCTAAATGTAACATCCTTAAGCAACTCAACAAATATTCCACCTAAACCAAGCATAATAACATGCCCAAAAGTCATATCCTTCTTGAGTCCAACAATTATCTCTTTTCCTTCAACAAACTCTTGAACCAAAATACCATCCATATTTAGCCTTTTCTTTTTATTTAATTTAAGTAATTCATTAAACTCTTTTTCCAAATCTTCTTCCTGCTTCACAACCCTTATTGCCTTTAATTCTGTCTTATGTAAAGCTTTTTGTGAAATTATTTTTAAAACCAAAGGAAATTTAATCTTAACCTTCTCAACTTGTTTAAAATTCTTAACAAGAACACTCTTTGCAATAGGTAAATACTTTGAAATAAGTTTTTCAGCCTTAACTTCTGTAAGGATTTTCATACTGGTTTTAATTGAACCAAATTATATAAACCTTTCCATAATATTTAAATAAGCATACAACTATACTAATTAAAAAGAGGTAATTATGAGACGTGAACATTGGTCAAAGTTTGGATTAATATTAGCTAGCATTGGTTCTGCTATTGGTCTTGGTAATATTTGGAGATTTTCTTATCTTGTTGGAGAAAATGGTGGAGGAGCATTTCTTATCCCATATTTAATTGGAGTTATTTTCTTTGGATTACCTATCATGCTTCTTGAATTATCTATAGGAAGAAAATATCAAGGTTCTGTTTTAACCTGTTTTAAAAAAGCAAATCCAAAATTAAAATATCTTGGTTTAATTCCAATATTAACTGTTTTATTAGTCTTAAGTTATTATCTTGTTATTGCAGGATGGACACTTGCATATTTTGTATTTTCATTTGTAAAATTTCCTAATTTTAATATGTTTACCTCTTCATCTTCACCAATTATTTTTTTTGTGATTACATTAATAATTGGAGCAATAATTATACATAAAGGTATTAAAAAAGGTATTGAGAATACATGTAAATACTTATTACCTTTATTAATAGTTCTCTTGATGGTACTTTTACTAAGAGCTCTAACATTACCAAATGCAATTGAAGGAGTTAAATTTTATCTTACACCCAATTTACCTTTATTAAAAAATCCAAGAATTTGGTTACTAGCAATTGGTCAAGCATTTTTTTCTCTATCAGCAGGAACAGGAATTTTCTTAACATTTGGAAGTTATGCAAAAAAGAAAGAAAATGTTCCTGTGTCAGTTATTGAAATAGCAACAGCAGACACTTTTGTAGCATTACTTGCTGGCTTTGTTATATTTCCTATTGTTTTTGCATTTGGATCCAACCCTGCTGCAGGAGTTGAACTAGCCTTTATTACACTTCCACAGATATTTGGAACAATGTTTCTAGGTCAATTATTTGGTGCAATATTTTTCCTACTTCTTTTCATTGGTGCTCTCACATCAATATTATCAATGATTGAAATTGGTGTTACAACATTTATTGACGATTTTAAATTTAAAAGAAACAAATCAACTATTGCAATTTCAATATTCCTTATTTTAGTAGGTTTACCTTCTGCACTAAGCTATGCTGGTGTCAATTTAACTGTTTTAGGAAAACCTTTCCTTGATATAATGGATTATTTATTTGGTTCTTTGTTTACTCCTTTATCAGCATTAATTATATGTTTAGTTTTTGCATGGTCATTTAAACCAAAAACACTTTTACAAGAAATAAACAAAAATGTTAAAACAAAAGTTCCATTTTTTGTAATATACCTATTAAGATATATTATTCCAATTGCCTTAATAGGCCTTTTTATTATAGAATTATCCTAATCAAGATTATAAAACTCAACTAACCTTTTTATTGCTTTAACAGCATTTTCTGGAAAAGTATAACAAGGAACACGATTACTTTCCAATGATTTTTTTAAAAGTTCTGTAAACTCTCCCCCTGTTGAAGCTACAATTATTGGTTTTTTATGCATTGAATTAAACTCAGAAATAACATCAACAATATCTGTTGTTAATAACGGAGTTTGATACAACAATACAACAAGCAAAATATCAACATTATCATCATCAAAACATGCTTCAATTGCAGTTTTATACCTTTTTGTTGTAGCATCACCGATCAAATCCATAGGATTATTTACAATAACTATTGGTGGAAATTGTTTTTTTAATTTAGATATTGTCACCTTGCCTAACTTTGCCATTGATAAACCATTTTCCACTACTGCATCTGTACTCAAAACCCCATAGCCCCCTCCATTAGTAATAATTTGAACCCTTTTCCCTTTAGGTTTAATTGACTTTTCTAATATACAAGCAAAATTAAACATTTCTTCTAAACTACAAGCATGTATTACATTACATTGTTTAAAAACACCTTCATAAATTGCTCCTAAACCAGCTAAAGAACCAGTATGTGAGAGAGTAGCTTTACCACCTTCGTTAGTAATTCCACCTTTCATAATAATTATCGGCTTAGTTGCTTTTTTACACACTTCTATAAATTTCTTTCCATTTTTAATAGTTTCAATATAAGCACAAATTACACCTGTCTCTTTGTCATCATTAAGATATTTTATAATATCAGATTCATCAACACTAATTGCATTACCATAACTAATAAATTTTGCAAAACCATATCCTTCTTTTGATGCAAGATCCAATATAGCAGAACCAACAGCTCCACTCTGTGAAATAAAAGAAATATCACCTTCCTTAGGTCTTTGTAATTTATAATGTGGCAAAAATAAAGTATCTAATTTTGAATATGCATTAAAAGTACCAAGACAATTTGGTCCAATAACTTTAATTTTATATTTTTGTAATAACTTTTCTAGTTTCTCAGTTAACTTAACATTACCAACTTCTCTAAAACCAGCAGTCACCATAATAACATTTTTAACATGCTTTTTTCCACATTCTTTTATTACATCTAAAACAAATTTATAAGGAACAGCAATAACAACAAGATCAATAGTATCTTTGATATTTAATATTGATTTATAACATTTATGCCCTAAAATATGATCAGCATGAGGATTTATAGGATATACCTTTCCATCATATTTATTATCAATAAAATTTCTAAATATAACATGACCAACTTTATTTTGGTCACGAGAAGCACCAATAATTGCTATTGTTTTTGCATTAAAAAAATGATTAAGATTCATTCCTAATATTCCTCCAAAGTTGAAGTATCTCCTGTTGGAAGATTTAACTCCCTTGCCTTTAGTAATCTTCTCATAATCTTACCACTTCTTGTTTTAGGTAAAGAAGATACAAATTTTATTTCACGTGGATATTCATGACCAGCTAAATGTCTTTTAACAAAATGTTGAATATCTTTCTTAAGCTTATCAGAAGCTTTATAACCTTTTCCAAGTATAACAAATGCTTTAATTATTTCTCCTCTTAAAGAATCAGGTTTACCAATAACACCTGCTTCAACAATTGCAGGATGTTCAACCAATGCACTCTCAACTTCAAATGGCCCTACACGCTCACCAGAAGTCTTAATAACATCATCACCCCTACCTACAAACCAAAAATAACCATCCTTATCCTTATAAGCTTTATCTCCAGTAATATACCAAGATTTTTTAAAATAACTTTTATACCTTTTCTTATTCTTCCATATCACTTTCATCATTGAAGGCCAACCAGGTTTTATTGCAAGATTTCCCATCTTACCTGGTCCAAGTTCATTAAAACCTTTATCAACTATTGCTGCCCTAACACCTGGAAAAGGTTTACCCATTGACCCAATTTTAATATTTAAACAAGAATAATTCGCAATCAAGATACTACCTGTCTCAGTTTGCCACCAATTATCATGAAAACCTAACTTAAAAACCTTTAATCCCCACTTAATTGCTTCAGGATTCAATGGTTCACCAACACTACACAAATGTCTTAGACTACTTAAATCATATTTTTTTACTAAACTATTACCTGCTTTCATTAACATTCTAATCGCAGTTGGTGCTGTATACCAAATATTAACCTTATACTTTTCAATAATAGAATACCATTTTTCAGGGCTAAACCTACCTTCATAAACAATTGAAGTAACACCATTTGACCATGAACCTATAATTCCATAAGCAATCCCAGTAACCCAACCAGGATCAGCAGTACACCAATAAGTATCATTATCTCTTATATCTAAAACCCACTTTGCACTAATATGTTCTTGTAACACAGCTCTATGAGTATGAACAACACCTTTTGGTTTACCTGTTGTCCCAGAAGTATAAAGCATAAATGCATAATCATCAAGTTTCATTTCTTTTACATTAAAATTACTTAATGCTTTTTCCATTTCTTTTTGATAATCAATCTCACCTTTTTTATTAGGTTTATCAACAACAATAACATGTTTTAACTCAGGCAGATCTTTTTTTATTTTATAGATTCTCTTTTTTAATTGAGAATTTGTAATTATAACTTTTGCTCCACTATCTTTTAACCTATCTTTAAGTGCAGCAGGACCAAATGCAGCAAATAGTGTAGCTGCGATTCCACCCATTTTTAGAATTCCTATAAAAGAGATATAAAGTTCAGGTATCCTTGGTAAAAAAATAAAAATTCTATCTCCTTTTTTTATTTTATACTTTTTCAACACATTAGCAAATTGATTTGTAAGTTTTTTAAGTTCAAAAAAGGTATATTTTTTAGTTTCCCCAGAATAACCTTCCCAACAAAGAGCAACTTTATTCTTTCTCCATGTTTTAGAATGTCTATCAATCACATTATGAGCTATATTCAACTTATTTTTACCAAACCATTCAATCTCATTATAAACATCTTTCCACTTAAATCTTTTATAAGTCTTATTATAATCATTAAGATTTGCTTTAACCATCTTTTTTTTAATAATTCTCATAATTATCCACCTAGAGAACTAATAGCCAAAACCTATTTATATAACTAATGTTTTTTAAACACCATAGCGGGGACGTAGTATAACCTGGCTAGAATAGCTGGCTCCAGTTTTGGAGCAATGAGGCAAAATGCCGATGATTAATAAAATGGTATGTCAGACATTTGCTCTGATGAAGATACCAGCGGATTTGGGTTCGAATCCCAACGTCCCCATTCTTTTTTTCTTATTCAAATTTTCTATTCAAACATAGTAACAGAGACTAAACATTTAAATATAAGTTAATCTTTTTATAAGAAGTAAAAAGGTGTTATTTCTTTTAGCACCTTATTTCGTAAAAAAAGAGTGACGAAAAAAGGTGAGTTTGTAATTATTAAAAAATTAGATTGAGGTATTTTAAATGGGGGGTTTTGTTATAGACAATTATGTTCCAGGACAACACAGTGCTGGTAGTTATACTCCTGCACAAGTTCTTACAAACCTAGTAAACACTACTGCTGGCAATTGTTTTACTCATCCTTCTTTAAGTTATAGACATGAAGACAAAGATCAAAGTTCTCGAACAATCTATTCTGAATTAACATTAAATCACATTAACCCAAAAAAAATTACAATTCCAAAAAAGACTAAAAAAGGAACTAAATCCATTCCTAAATCAAAAATATTAAGATACTGGACAAATAATACAAAATTACACAAAGACATTTCTGACCTTTTCTCAAGAGAAGAAATGAATAAACATAATGAATATGATTTAAGTAGTATTCTTGGTAGATTAAGATATTTTTCACGTGGTAAACAATGGGGAGGAAGTGCAATTGATGTTATTTATAACGATTTGATAGGGAAAGATGACTCAAAAAGAAATGATGATTTAAAAGGATTCTCTTATGAAATGCCAGATGGCATCACACTTGAACTGAATAACTCTACTAATATCAAGAAAATTGGTAATCAAATTATAGAAGATTTAAAACAAAATAAAGATCAAGCAAGAAAAAAATATGCTTTCAGTGCTTTAACAACATTATACAATTCAATTATTAACTCATTGCTCAAATATAATGAAAATGTAAAGAAAATAAATGTAGATTATCTTCAAGATAGATATAATATCGCACCAAGATATGGTAAACATAAAAGATTAAAAACGAGCTTAAAGGATCTTCAGATTAAGCTAAACTCTAGTAAACCAAAATATGTTATTGAAGCTCTTAAAAATCTAGAATGGGAAATTGATTATATGTTAGACAAAATAGCTAGAAGAGGGAAACAACAAGCTCGCATAGCAGGATTTGTAGGTAGTGCAATTGGAGCACTAATAGGAAGTGGTGGTGGAGGTCCAATTTCAGACATTGTTAGTAAAGTAGTTTCAGGCGGAATAGATGGTGGAAATTTAATCCAATAATTATCAAATCATAATCAAATAATTTCACAGGGGGTTTTAGATCATGAACAAAAAAAAGTTGTTTATATTATTAAGTATTTTTATAGTTTTATGTACACAAATAGTTCTAGCTCAGGTTAATTTAACTGTTACAGCAACAGATAGTTTAACTGATCTCCCACTAAATAATGTCCAAGGAAGAGTATATGCTTGCTTAGATCAAGATTGTAATCAAGTTGATGAAACACTTTATTTTGATGAAGCAAATTCTGATGAAACCAACCAACTAACATTAATCTTACCAACTGAATTAAAGTCAGAGTTTGGTTATGCAATATATTTTGTAAGACAAGGTTACCTTCCAAAAGGTTATAATGCAACATTACATGGAGGAGAAGAAGCAGGAACAATATATCCTTTTGCAATTGAATTTGATAAAAAAGAAAACTGTAGTTCAATGATTGAAAATTTTGCAGTATTAAATGATGTAAAACCAAACAATCCTTTGAAAATAGGAGTTAATACAAGCCTTGATGCTGATACACATTCTACTTTTTCCTTGGTAAACACATGGGTAAATTATATCCCAGAAGATTACAAAAAAGAACATTTCTCTGCTTTAACAGATGTTAGATTATACATAACCAATTCTGAAGGTAATATTGTAAATCAACAAAATAAAAGCCTATTCCTTTTCGCAGATGATTTTGAAAGAGCCGAATTTACATGGACACCTGAAGAATATGGAAATTACACAGCAAAAATTGAAACACATGTTATAGATGATCAATGTAATTCTTATATTCCTATTTGGTCTGTACTTAATTTTGGAATTTATCAAGGACCAATGTGCTACACAAGAATTGCTAATTTAAGTTTATCAAAACAGGAAGATCATTATAAAATTACAGGAGAAAAACTTTCTAATCATATGAACCAAAGTGATTCTTTAACATCAACACTTCCAACACAATTAAGTTTAAGTATATATAATCAACAAAACCAACTTGTACACACTGAACAAAAAACAGAAAATCCAAATGATAATGTTAATGTATTTAAACAATTCAGTTTTGACTGGACTCCAACAAACAATGACTGGTACAATATCTCTGTTTATGGTATCGCAGAAAATTGCAGTGAAACAACTAATCTTAACGAAAAAGCTTCAATATTAAAATACGCTGAAAAATTAAACACACCTCCAAGATTCCACACACCTCTCCAAGATCAACAACAATTAAACAATGAAACACCAACTTGGGAAATAAACCTACACAATTATGTTATTGATGATGAAACACCACAAAATGAGTTAACTTATGCAATCACAGAACAAACAAATACTAGTTTAATTATATGTTATATATTAAATAATCAATTTGTAAAATGTGGTAAACCTATTCAAAACAAAACAGGTTTCTCAGATATCACAGTCCAAGTAAGTGATAGTGAATTATCAACAACAGACACTTTTAGAATAAATATTACAGAATCTGATACTAGTGAAGAAGAGCCTGAAGAACCACAAGATGATCCAGCTCAATGGACACAAACACCATTAGATAATCAAAACATCGACGAGGATTCAC
>CAYMBN010000002.1:0-30487 GCA_964388715.1 uncultured Methanosarcinales archaeon | reverse complement strand
AACCTTTACAAAATCAATCAATTCAAGAAGATTCTCCTGACAACACAATAATCTATCCAGCATTAAAAGAATTATGTAATGATATTGATAATCCTATAAATGTATACATTGTTTCAACACATGCATTTTTTGATTTAGAATTCATTGGAAATGATCTAACCATTAAAAACCTAGAGCAAGATTATTTTGATCCAAATGGAGAAATAATTACAATTGAATGTAACAGCATATCAACTTCATTCAATTTAACAATTAACAGTGTTGACGACTCAGCACAATGGACACAAACACCATTAAACAACCAAAATATCGACGAGGATTCACCAGACAATACAATTGTTTACCAAAATATTAAATCACTATGCACAGATTCTGATTCACCAATCAACATGCAAGTCACATCAACACACAACCATTATGATTTATCAATGAACGGAAATAACTTAATAATAAACAACCTTGAACAAAACTATTTTGATCAAGGAGAACTAGTAACCATAGATTGCAACGGAATTCAAAACACATTAACTTTAACAATTAACAACATAGACGATCCTGCACAATGGCAACCACTACAAGACCAATCTACTCGAGAAGATGTTCCTGATTTAGTAATAATATATTCAAAACTAAAGCAAATGTGTACTGACATTGATAATAATCTTAATTTTGAAATCACTTCAACACATCAACATTATGATCTACAATTTTATGGAGATGATCTCACAATCAAAAACCTAGAACAAGACTACTTTGATCTTAATGGAGAAATAATCACAGTTGAATGTAACAACATTCCTGCAAGCTTTAATCTAATAATAAATAACACAGATGATCCTGCACAATGGACACAAACACCATTAAACAACCAAAATATCGACGAGGATTCATCTGATAACACAATTGTGTACCAAGACATCAAATTACTATGCACTGACGTAGACTCAACAACAAATATGCAAATTACATCAACACACAACCATTATAACCTATCAATAAATGGAGACCATCTCACTATAACCAATCTTGAACAAAATTACAATGATCCAAATGGAGAATTAATCACACTTGATTGCAATGGAATACAAAACAATTTCACATTAATAATAAACAGTATTGATGACCCAACAATATGGCAACCTTTACAAGATCAATCAATACAAGAAGATTCTCCAGACAACACAATTATTTACCCAGCATTAAAACAATTATGCACTGATATTGATAATCCTGTAGATGTAAACATTGTTTCAACACATGCATTCTTTGATTTAGAATTCATTGGAAATGATCTATCCATTAAAAACCTAGAGCAAAACTATAATGATCCAGATGGTGAAGTGATCACAGTAGAATGTAATGGAATACAAGCTAGCTTTAACTTTGCAATCACAGAGACAGATGATCCAGCACAATGGTCACAAGCACCATTAGATAACCAAAATATAGACGAGGATTCACCAGATAATACAATTGTATACCAAGACATCAAATCACTATGCACTGATCCAGACTCACCAATCAACATGCAAGTCACATCAACACACAACCATTATGATTTATTCATAAACGGAAATAATTTAATAATAAACAATCTTGAACAAAACTACTTTGATCAAGGAGAATTAATTACTGTAAATTGCAATGGAATACAAAACACATTCACACTTACTATAAATTCAATAAATGATGGTCCAAAAGCAGATTTTACAATGACTCCATATCCAATATTATTCAAAAAGATTGAATTTGATGGATCATTAAGTACTGATGCGGATGGTTACATAACAGATTACATATGGGATTTTGGAGATGGTACTAAAATACAAACAACAAATTCAATAATTAAACATACTTATTACAGAGCTTATCCTTACACAGTAAAATTAACAGTAATAGACAATGATGGTAACAGTGATACAAAATCAGTCTCAATAAGAATTAACCCAACACAAACTAAAACTAAAAAACCACAAGGTAAATTATTAATTAGCAGAATACAATTTGGAAATTCTGAAATAGAAAGAGAAGGCAACTTTCAGCCAGGAGATAACCTCAGAATGTTCTTTGAACTTGAAAACAGCGGAGATATTAATCTTGATGACCTAAGAATTACTGTTACAATTCCTGAAATGGATGAAAGAAGGAAAATTACACACTTTAATCTTGATCAAGGAAATACAATTACTAAAGCACTTACAATAGATATCCCAGAATGGATTAAACCAGGAGAATATATTACACGTATAGTTATTCAAGACCTTAAACATAACATAAAAAGAGTCAAGCATAGATTTATCAATATTGTATAAAAAATGTTTTATATACACAAAAACCAAAATATTTAAATATAAATCCTAACTTTAAGATAGTTACACATATTAATCACTTGAAAATCACCACATTTACGAAACCTTTATATATGTGGTAGAATTATCAAGTAAAAAATTAAAATGGGGGGTTAAAATATGAAACTAGTAAAATTATTTGTTTTAGCACTAGTTCTTGTAGCTCTGAGTGGATTAGTTAGTGCTACACCAGCTATTAAAGAAATTAAAGTTAATGGCGATGTAGTATTTGACGGCACAACCTACACAGAATTCAGTGTTGAAAGAGAAGATACCTTAAACGTAAGAGTGATTTTAGAAGACACTGCAGGAAACGCAACAGACATACAAATTGAAACAATGGTTCGTGGATATGACCACAATGATCATATCGAAGACCTAAGTGATGTATTCAACATGCAAGAAGATGTTAGCTATGTAAAAAAGCTTTCATTAAAACTACCTGACAGAATGGACAAAGGAAAGTACAAATTTATGGTAATTGTTTCTGACAAAATGGGTCAGGTACAAAACATAAATGTTCCAGTAACAGTAGAAACACCAAGACACGCAATGCAAATTAAGGATGTTGTATTCAGTCCTGAATTTGAAGTAAAAGCAGGAAGAGCTTTACTTGCAACAGCAAGAATCAAAAACTTTGGTGACAAAGACGAAGAAGGTATCAAAGTTAGTGTAAGTATGCCTGAATTAGGTATATCTGCTTCAGATTATATTGATGAATTAGAAGCAGAAGATACAACAACAAGCGAAGAACTTTATCTAAGAATACCAAAATATGTAGCAGAAGGTACATATAAGGTTATAGTTAAAGCAACATTCGATGATGGCGATGAAGTACTAACAAAAGAATATGCTATCAAAGTTGTTTCAGAAGAAGCATACGAAGCAGCTAGAGCTGGAAAAACAATGATAACTGTTGGACCTGAATCACAAGCTCTTGAAGCAGGCAAATCAGCATTCTACCAATTAACAGTAAGTAATGCTGGTGCAAATTCAAGAACATACGCAATCTCAGCTGAAGTTGGAGATTGGGCAGCATTAGCAATGAGTCCTAGTAACGTTGTTGTTTTAAATGCTGGTGAGTCAGAGACCGTTTATCTTACCCTAAAAGCAAGAGATAATGCAGCACCTGGTGAACATATGTTTGCAGTAAGTGTTAAGTCAGGAGACCAAACACTTAAACAAATTGCATTAAAAGCAAATGTCGCTGGATCAACTAAAGCACCTGCTGGATGGGCAAAAGTTAAAAGAGCTCTAGAAATTGGTTTAGTTGTTTTAGTAGTTCTGTTAGTAATTCTTGGCTTAATAATTGGCTTTAATAAGCTAAAAGGCGAAGAAGACGAAGCAGATGAAGAAGGACAAACCTATTACTAAAAAAACATTTTTTCTTTTTTTTCTCTTTTTTCTTAACAAGTAATTAAACCATCACTTGTTATAAGTGGATTGGGTGACCTTAATGAAAAAAATTTTAAGTATAATGTTATTGTTATCATTATTACTAGCTTTAGCACCCTTTGTTACCTCAAAAGAAAATTTCAAAGCACTAACAGTAGCAAACATTAACACCAATAACTGTGCTAAATTTGACAATTACATCACAATAAAAAACACAGGCACTCAAGAATCAACTTATACCTTTGAATCATCTCTAAAAAACTCTAAATTTAAACCAAACAAGATTAAACTAAAACCCAAAGAATCAGAAAAAATTCTTAACCAAATTATAATTCCTTGTAGTTCTAATCCTGGAAAATATAAAATCAAAACAAAAATCAAAACAAACACAGGCAAAACAAAAAAATTAAATCAAGCACTAACCATCAAAAGATACAATAATATTAAATTCACAACAAATAAAATAAATCAAAGCTCATGTCCCTGCAAAAAATTAAACTTTGAGTACACTATAAAAAATACTGGAAAAATAACAGAAACATACTCTTTTAGTTTAAGTAAATTAAATGAATATGCCAATTTCTCTTCAAAAAAAATAATATTAAAACCAAACAAAAAAGAAAAAATCACCCTGGCATTAGAATTACCATGTGACATTTATGGACAATACAACATAAGTATTCTCGCAAAAACAAAACAAAGTGACTTAACAGCAAAAATACCCATTAAACTTGATATAAAAGAATGTTATGATTATGATTTATCATCAGAAAATTACCTTGAGTTCTGCGAAAATACAAATAATAACATTGATATAATAATAAAAAATCTTGCTGAAACCAAAAACTCCTATATTATTACTCTAGAAAACCCAGAATGGTTAACTCAAACCAAAAATACAAGTGAACTAGAAAAAGATCAAGAACAAACAATTACTTTTGAGATTAATCCACCAGAAAACTCAGTTGGAGAATTTAACACAAAATTAGTCACAGTAACAAACATAGCATCTTTTCCAAAATCAAAAGATATCACATTAAAAATTGTTAAATGTCATGATTTAAAGCTTAATTTTGATAAAAAAGAAGATAAGATTTGTATAAACAATCTTAAAAGATATGGTTTCACAGTTGATAATTTTGGTGCAAAAACACAATTTTTCAATCTAAGTTTAGATGCTCCAGAATGGGCTGATCTAGATTGGAAAAAAACCTTTGGAATAGAAACAAATAAACAATTTGCAACAGACATGAAAGTTAAACCAAACAAAGTAGGAAAATATGAACTAAGTGTTACAGCTACAGGAGATAATACTATTTCAAGAGACGTATTTTATTTAACAGTACTTCCTTCTGAAAAATGTCCAAAGATAATATTTGATATTCCAAAAATCAAGAATTATTATGAAACACAAACAGTTAATCTTCAATTAACAAGTAAAACAAATCAAGAAATTGAATATCTTACTGCACTACGTTCTGACGACTTCATAAGCATTAAAGAAAAAAATATTTCCCTTAAACCAGAAGAAACAAAAATCCTTTCATTAGTTGTTAACCCTAGTTTAAGTACACAATCAAAAAACTATCCTGTAAAACTTATCCTTAAATCAGGGAACCTAACCATTACAGAAGATTTTGATGTTATCATAACAAGTAAACAAAAAGAATTAATGAAATATTTTTATTATGTAATCACAACAATTATTATATTATTAGCTTTAATTCTCTTTTTCATACAAAAAAACAAGAAAAGCAAAACAAATAAAAAAACTAAAAAATTAAGGAAACATAAAAGAAAGAAAAATACAAAAAAAAGCATAAGAGAAAAAAATAAATGATAGCCATAATAGGAGCTGGTCCTGTTGGAAATTATTTAGCATATCTTATTTCTAAAAATGGATACAATGTGAATGTTTATGAAGAACATAAACAGATTGGTACACCTGTTCAATGCACTGGTTTAACAACCAATTTTTTATCAAAAATCTTACCTATCAGGGACGAATTTGTCGTCAATAAAATAAAAATAGCAAAAATCATCTCTCCAAACAAGAATTCTGTTAAAATCAAATTAAAGCCTTATAATCTTGTTCTAGACAGAACAAGGTTTGATAACTATCTTGCTAAAAAAGCACGTGAAAATGGGGCTAAATTTTGCTTAAATCACAAATATCTTTCAACAGATAGATCATATATCAGATTCCTTAACAAAAAATCTATTAAAGTTAGTCACTTAGTTGGGACAGATGGGCCACTAAGTCAAGTTGCTAAATCATGTAATTTGTTTACAAAAAGAAGATTCATGTTGGGTATACAAGCAAGAGTTAAGCTAAAAAATAGTTCTGATATTTTGGAATATTATCCTATCAATAAAGGCTATGCGTGGATGGTTCCTGAAAACAACAAAATAGTAAGGATAGGATTAGCTAACTACAAAAATACAAGAAAACTTTTTTACTCATTCCTTAAAAAAAGAGCATACAAATGTAAAGTTCTAGATTATCAGGCAGGACTAATTCCAATATATAATCCAAAAATAAAAACACAAACTAAAGCAGGTAATGTAAAAGTACATTTGCTTGGTGATGCAGCGACAATGGTAAAAGCAACAACAGGAGGGGGAATAATTCCAGGAATGATAGCTGCCCAACAATTAATCAAATCAATCAAAACAGGAAAAGATTATCAAAAACTGTGGAAAAAGAAAATAGGTAAAGATCTACATGTACACCTTTTAATGAGAAAGATACTTAACAAATTTAGTAATAAAGATTATGATAAATTAATAAAATTAACATCACAAGATAAGATTAAATCAATATTATCAACCAAAGACAGAGAACATGCATCAAATATTGCTTTAAAGATGATTCTAAAGGAACCTAAATTTTTAGGATTTTTAAGGTATTTTATATAAAAATTTATAAATCAAACAGGTTTTCTTAAAACATATTATAATTAGGGGGTAGATTAATGTGTTAGAGGATAATAATCATAAAGATGAAGAGGAAATTACAATAGATTTTAATAAAATTAAATCGTGGTTTACAAAGAAAAAACAACCAAAAATTAAACAAAAAAACCAAAATGTTGAAGAAAAACAATCAACTAAACCTAAATTTAACACTTTTACTAAAAAAGAACAAGAAAAGGATAAAAAAATCATGCAAGATATAGAACAAGTTAAAAAGGAATTAAAAGAAAAAATAAAAGAAGAAAAAAAGATAATAAAAAATATTGAAAAACAAGAAGAACAACTTGATACTACTAAAGAAAAAGTTAAAGAACAAGAACAAAAAGATAAGGAAAGACTGAAAATCTTCCAAGAAGACCAATCACAAAATGAAGAGGAAATTTCAATTGATTTTTCTAAAGTAAAAAAATGGTTTAAAGGATTTAAAACTAAAGAAAAATCAAGAACAAAAGAAATATTCAAAGATGAAGAAGATATCTCAATTGATTTCAAAAACATTACTAAAACAACATCAGAATTCTTAAAAAGTAAAAAATGGGCATTACCTGTTCTCTGTATAATTATAGCCATTTTCTTTTCAACTTTTTTCAGAGTATACCCTGTCTATTTACCTGTAACAGACAATTGGGCTGAAAGTAGTGTAAATAGTTTTTTAAGATCTCAAGTAAGTACACAAATAAATCAACAATATCCAAACTTACCTGATGCAAACAAAGCTAGTTTAATTGAAAGTCAATTTCAAGAAGTATTAAAACAACAAAAAGATCAAATGAAACAACAAATAGAATATACTTCTGATCAATTTAAATCAAGGTTACAAGATAATGATGGAAATACTTACCTACTTGCTATTGACCCTTACTTATGGTATGGAGAAACAAGAAATTATCTTACAAAAGGACACTTTGGAACTGAAGTTGTTGATGATAAAGATATTAATTTTTTAAGAAATGGTAGAGAAGGAAGACAAATGCCTTCTATAAAACTTCATTCTTTATTTGGAGCATATTTATATAAATTTGTAAGCATGTTTAATAAAGATGCATCATTGATGGCCGTATTTTTTCTTATACCAGTAATAATTATAGGACTATCAATAATCCCTGCATTTCTTATTGGTAAAAGAGTTGGAGGCAATGTAGGAGGTTTCTTCGCAGCAATGATTATTGCAATCAACTCTGCACTATTATCAAGAACACCTGCAGGATTCTCTGACACAGACGCTTACAATATTTTATTTCCACTATTAATTGGATGGTTATTCTTAGAAGCATTTGAATCAAAAAATCTTAAAAAGCAAATGATATATGCAAGTTTATCAGGACTTGCTGTAGGACTTTTCAGTAAAGCATGGGGAGGATGGTGGTATGTTTTTGATTTTGTGTTAGCTACTATTGTAATATTTATATTATATCAAATAATAATACACAAAAGCTTAATTCAATCAACTGTAAAAAATTCAATATATGTTGCAGCTACTTTTTTTATATCTTCATCAATATTTGTACTTTTATTTAGTGGATATAAAATGTTTTTTTTAGCATTTAAAGGTCCACTTAGCGTTATAATTCTTAAAGAAGTAGCAGTAACAACTTTATGGCCAAATGTATTAACAACAGTAGCTGAATTTAACGCTGTCCCACTATCAGCAATCATGTCGCAAATGGGAGGAAAGTTTCTATTTTTACTTGCTGTGATTGGGGTAATCTTAACAATAATGAGAAAAGATGTACATGGAAAAAGAGATGTAAAATACGCAATTTTCTTAACAATTTGGTTTATTGGAACAGCTTATGGATTTACAAAAGGTATGAGATTTGCCATATTAATGGTACCTGCATTTGCAGTGGCTTTTGGGGTTGGTCTAGGTATTATTTACCAATATGCAAGCAAATGGATCTCAAAAGAATTAAAAATTGATTCAAGAATAACAAAAACTGTAATTATAATTTTGTTAGCACTATTACTTTTAAATCCATTAAAAGCAGCACATAATGTTGCTAAAAGTGAAGTACCTAGCATGAACGATGCATGGTATGAAAGCTTAACAGCAATAAAAGACAATTCTACAGATGGTATCACAACATCATGGTGGGATTTTGGACACTGGTTTGTTGCAATATCAGAAAGAAGAGTTACATTTGATGGAGCTGATCAAGGTGAAAGAATACATTGGGTTGGTAAAAGCTTATTAACAGATAATGAAGAACAAGCTGTTGGAATTTTAAGAATGTTAAATTGCGGCCAAGAAAAACCACCACATGTCTTAGAAGAAAAATTAAATGGTGATACAGTTAAGGCAATTGATATCCTAAATAAAATCATACTTCAAGATAAAGAACAAGCAAGAGAAACATTACAAGAACAAGGTCTTAACAATCAAGACATTGAAGATGTGTTAAAAGTAACACACTGTGAAGATTTAATTGATCAATATTATATTGCATCTGAAGATATGATTGGTAAAGCAGGTGTATGGGGACATTTTGGAAGCTGGGATTTCAAAAGAGCTAAAATATGGCAAACAGTTAGAAAACTTGATTATGAAGAAGGCGTTGAAACCCTTGTCAATGATTTTGGTTTAGATCAACTACAAGCTGACAAATTTTATTATGACATCCAAGATAAAAAAGCAGATCAATGGGTATCAGGTTGGCCAGGTTATCTTTCCGGAAGAAATTACTGCCAAGTCCAAGCAAACACTGCCCAATGTTTAGGTGGTGGAAACATTCCAATGAAGATTGACCTAACAAATCATGACATTGAAATCATTGGACAAAACAATGAAAGATTATACCCTACTTCATTAGTTTATGTTGAAAAAGATCAAGTAAAAGAAACCAAGTTTGAAAATAGTAAATTAGGTTTTTCAATAATTTTTGTACCTGATGGAGAAAGATATTATGTCATACTAAGTGCACCTGAGCTTGCAAATAGTATGTTTACAAAATTATTCTTTTACCAAGGTCATGGATTAAAACATTTCAGACCATTAACCTCAAAAGCACAAGTTACAGGAGGAATGATATACACTTACAAGGTTAACTGGGAACCTGGTGAATCACGTGATTTATTCACAAAAAAACCAGTTGAAGAAATAAAAGCAAGCCATATCTTAATAACAACAGACACACATTCAGATGAGGAAGCATTAGAATTAATTAATAATATCTCTGAAAAAATAAATAAAACTAATTTTGCAGAAATTGCCAAAGAATACTCAGAAGGACCTTCAGCTCCTAATGGTGGTGATCTTGGTTGGTTTAGAAAAGGACAGATGGTAAAACCATTTGAAGATGTAGCATTTGATCTTAAAATAAATGAAGTTTCTGAACCAGTAAAAACACAATTTGGTTATCACATCATAAAACTATTTGATAAAAGAGAATCATAAGAATAAAAATCAATAATCAAAACTTAATAATAAAAAATGCAAAAAAACACCTATATTATTATACCTGCATACAATGAAAGCAAAAACATTGAAAAAGTAATTAAAAAAACAAAAAAATATTGTAAAAACATTATTATTGTTGATGATGGTTCAAGTGATAACACATACTTAACAGCAAAAAAAACAGGTGTTATTGTTTTAGGCCATATTGTTAATCTAGGAAAAGGTGCTGCATTAAAAACAGGTTGTGACTTTGCTATTAAAAAAGGTGCAGAAATTATAATATCCCTAGATGCAGATGGACAACATGATCCAAAAGAAATTCCTAAATTTTTAGAAGCATTAAAAGATTGTAATATTGTCCTTGGATACAGAAAATTAAACAAAAAAATGCCTCTTGTACTCAAACTTGGCAATTGGTTTATCAGTTTTATCACAAGGTTTTTATACAGAATAAACATAAAAGATACACAATGTGGTTATAGAGCATTCAACGTAAAAACATACAAAAAAATAAGATGGGATGCATTAGATTATAGCATGGAATCAGAAATGATTGCTCAAATAGGAAAAAACAAATTAAAATATCAACAAATTCCAATCGAAACAATTTACTCAGAAAAGTACAAAGGAACAACCATAATGGATGGAATAAAGATTGTTCTTGACATGTTTTGGTGGAAATTAACAAAATAATAAACAAAACAATTAACAAAGGTGATTATCATGGCAAGTATGGAAATTTTAGGTGTACAGGTTTTAGGTGTATTATTTGGATTGTTTATGTTATATTACACGTTTTTAAAACTTAAAAGAAAAGAATTTAGAATGGCTGAATTTACTTTTTGGTTAATACTATGGTTAGTCTTCCTTTTATTAGCAGTATTTCCTACAACATTAGATTTCATTGCATTGAAAACACTTAGTTTTTCACGTAGAATGGATTTTTATATTGTAGTTGGATTTTTATTTTTAATAGGATTAACCTTTTATAATTATTCAATTACAAAGATTAATCAAAGAAAAATTGAAAGTGTTGTCAGAAAGCTTGCTTTTAAAAAAATTAACAACAAAAAATGAAGATTTTATTTGTTCTTGAAAACTATTATCCACATATTGGTGGCGTTGAAATAGTTTTCAAAACATTATCTGAAGGTCTTATTAAAAAAGGACATGAATGTTCTATTATTACACATAGATTGAAAAACACAAAAGAATTTGAAATAATTAATGGTGTAAAAATATATAGAATTAACTGTCTTCACAGCAGATATTGGTTTACTTTCTTATCAATACCAAAAGTACTAAAATTAGCTAAAAAAGCAGATATTATACACACAACAACATATAATGGTTCTTTACCAACTAAATTAGCTTCTTTAATAAGAAAAAAACCGGCAATAATCACTGTTCACGAAATATTAGGAAAAAATTGGAAAAACTTTGAAATGAACTTCCTAAGTGCTAGATTACATCAATTTTTAGAATGGTTAATTATTAAACTCAATTTTAATAAATATATTAGTGTATCAAAATCAACACAAAAAGGAGTACTTGCTTATAATATTCCTAAGGATAAATCAATTGTAATTTACAATGCAGTAGATTACAATTTTTGGAATCCTAAGAAATATAGTGGGCAGAAAATAAGAAAGAGATTAGGAATAAACAAGAAATTTGTTTATTTATTTTATGGAAGACCTGGTGTAAGTAAAGGATTAGAATATTTAATTCGTGCAGTACCAATCATTTCAAAAGTAATCCCTAATTCAATGTTACTTGCTATTGTAAGCAAAGATCCAGCATACTTAAAAAGATACAATTATATTCTAAAACTAATTAAGAAACTTAATATTCAAAATAAAGTAATCATGCACGATTCTGTTCCTTATAAAAAACTTCCAAATTATATCAAAGCTACTGATTGTGTTGTTGTTCCTAGTTTAACAGAGGGATTTGGTTTTACAGCTGCTGAAAGCTGTGCAATGAATAAATCAATTGTTGCTTCCAATACAACAAGCCTTCCAGAAGTTATTAGTGGAAAATATGTTCTAATTAAACCAAAAAATCCTGAAGCTATTGCTAAAGGTGTTGAAATGGTACATAATAAGAAAACAATAAAAACCAAATTAAAGAAATTCCTTATTAAGGAAAATATAGAAAGATATTTAAATGCCTATAGAAGATTAGTGAATAAACATACTAGGTGAGATTATGAGAAAAGTCGCTTTAATTACTGGAATTACTGGTCAAGATGGATCATACTTAGCAGAATTACTTTTAGAAAAAGGTTATGAAGTACATGGCCTTATGAGGAGAAGCTCTTCTTTTAACACAGGAAGAATAGATCATCTACATACTGTTATAGAAGGTAAAAAAACACAAATATTTTTACATTATGCAGATCTTGCAGATTCAAGTTCATTATTTAGAGTTATTAAAAAAATAAACCCAACAGAGATATACAATCTAGGTGCACAATCACATGTTAAGATTTCTTTTGATATTCCTGAATACACTTCAGATGTTACTGGTTTAGGTGCTGTAAGACTATTAGAAGCAATCAGAGCAATAAATCCAAAAATAAAAGTGTACCAAGCATCTTCAAGTGAAATGTTTGGTAAAGTGAATGAACCAACTCAAAATGAAAATACACCTTTTTACCCAAGAAGTCCTTACGGTTGTGCAAAAGTTTATGCATTCTGGATAATGAAAAATTACAGGGAAGCATATAACATGTTCACTTGCAACGGTATTCTGTTCAATCATGAATCACCAAGAAGGGGAAGAAATTTTGTCACCAGAAAGATCACACATACGTTATGTGAAATTAAACTTGGATTAAAAGAAACATTATTTTTAGGTAACCTAGAATCAAAACGTGATTGGGGTTATGCTTTAGATTATGTAGAAGCTATGTGGTTAATGATGCAACAAGAAAAACCAGATGATTATGTTATTGCCACAGGGGAAACACATTCTGTACGTGAATTTGCTGAAGCATGTTGTAAAGAACTAGGTTTTGATCTAGAATGGAAAGGAAAAGGTCTAGATGAAGTTGGTATTAATAAAAAAACAGGAAAAACAATTATTGCAATAGACAAAAGATATTTTAGACCTGCTGAAGTTGATTTATTATTAGGTGATCCTTCAAAAGCAATGAAACAATTAAGATGGAAACCAAAAGTAAAATTCCAGGAACTTGCAAAGATCATGATTGAATCAGATATGAAGATGATTAAAGAACATGATGATAGGTTCTAGGAGGTTGGAGGTTTTCAATATGATTCCTGTTGCTGAACCAGACTTAACTGGTAATGAACTCAAGTATGTTTCTGAATGTATTAAATCAGGTTGGATTTCTTCAAGAGGTAAATTTGTTAAAGAATTTGAAGACAAATTTGCAAAATTCTGTGATTCTACTTATGGAGTTTCTGTTAGCAATGGAACAGTAGCATTACACCTTGCTTTAGTTGCATTAGGTATAACAAAAGGAGACGAAGTTATAATACCAGACCTTACATTTGCAGCAAGTGCAAACGCAGTACTACATACAGGTGCCACACCAATACTTGTTGATGTTGATAAAGAAACATGGAACATTGATATCAATAAAATTGAAGGGAAAATTTCAGTCAAAACAAAAGCGATCATGCCTGTCCATCTCTATGGTTTTCCTTGTGATATGGAAAAGATAATGTCAATTGCAAAAAAACATAATCTTTTTGTAATTGAAGATTGCGCAGAAGCACACGGAGCAATGTTCAATAACAAAAAAGTTGGAAGTTTTGGTGATATTGCATGCTTTTCTTTTTATGGTAATAAAATAATGACAACAGGTGAAGGAGGAATATGTACAACTAATAATAAAGAACTTGCTCAAAAAATGCAAATGCTCAAAGATCATGGTATGCAACCTGATAATAGATATTGGCATGAAGTAATTGGATATAATTATAGAATGACTAATATACAAGCAGCAATAGGTCTTGCACAACTTGAAAGAATTGAAAAAATGATCCAAGCAAAAATCAAAGTGTATGAAACCTACAACAAATTTCTAAAGGATGTAAAAGGTATAACACTAGCCCCCCTTTCAAATAACCAATACAAAGGAGTATATTGGATGTATTCTATCCTAATTGAAGATAATTTTGGCATTAACAGAGATGAATTAATGAAAAAACTTCAAGAAAAAGATATTGACACAAGAAGATTTTTTTATCCATTACATGAAATGCCACCATACAAAATAAATAAAGAATTTCCTATCTCAACAGAACTTTCAAAAAAAGGAATTAATCTTCCTTCTTCTACTAATTTAAGTGAAGAACAGATCAAATTTATATGTGAAACCATTAAATCTTGCTCAAATTAAGGAAATTATAATTCAGTTTGATTAACAATAAATTTTTAAATAGCCCCCTTATTTCTTAGTTAACATGCATTATATATACAAAAGTAAAAGTAAAACACTTAAATTCAGTAAGTTAAAGAAGTTTAAAAACTTAAAACAAATAAGTATTATCTCACCAAGCTATAATGAGGAAGAAAACATTTCTCGGTTTATTGACCAAGTCTCAAAAGCTGTAAAAGGTTATAATTATGAAATAATAATTGTTGATGATAATTCTACTGACAAAACACCTGAAATAATTGATAAATATACAAAATCAAATATTGTAGCACTTCATAGATATGGGAAAAGAGGTATTTTCTCTGCAATACTAGACGGAATTAAAGTTTCAAGATCACCTATTGTAATTATCATGGACTCTGACTTTTCACACCCTCCAAAGAAAATACCAGAATTACTAAAATATATGGATAAGTATGATATTGTTTCTGGATCAAGATTTGTAAAAAGTGCTGGCATAGAAGCACCCTTTGCAAGAACATATGCAACCATCCTTCTCAATTTTGTATTAAGAATAATTCTTGGCTTAAAACCAAAAGATCTCACAGGAGGGTTCCATGCTATAAGAAAAGAAAAACTTAAACATCTCAAGTTTAAATACAAAACAATCTGGGGAGAATTTGATATGGAATTATTTTATAGAGCAATAAAAAAAGGATTCAAAGTAAAAGAAGTACCATTCACATACAAATTCAGGGAAGAAGGAGTTTCAAAATCAGAAAATCTTCTAAAATATGCTTATGTATATCTCAAAAGAGCATTGGAATTAAGATTTAGAAATTAAAAATATTTAAAAATCAAAATAAAAAATTATTAAAAATTACCAAAAAACCACTAAAAATGAAAATAGGAATATATCACCACACATTTATCCATGGAAGTGGAATTGACAATGTAATTAAAGAAATTGCTAATCGACTTTCTAAAAAACACAATGTTGAAATAAATACCTTTTTTTGTAATAGAAAAGATTGTAAAGCAAAAATCAATGTATTATCAAAAGCAAAAACAAAATCAATTTTCAATGCATACAATCCAAAAACAGCAATAAAAACAATCACAAGTGTAAAAAAATATGATGTAGTAATGAGTCACATGTACCCTATCAATGCACTTGTATCCATTGGCAAGTTTATTTATTCAACACCACACTTAGCATATTTTTGGGGAGCACCACCTTCATTTGTTGCTAACAACTTAAGAGAAAAAGTATACTTTAAATTTCTTCATTTAACTGAATTAATTATTCCAAAAATAGGACCTACTATTAACATGGTTCCTAATAAATTTATCAAAAAATGGAATAAGATTAAAAAAGCAGAGATCTTACCTCTTCACGGAGTAAATATTGACCTAAATACCAATAAAACAACTAAAAAACCCCTTAAATTAAATGAAAACAAAAGTATTAAAAAAAGATACAATATTCCTGATAATTCAAATGTTTTATTCACAATAGGAAGACTTACTTATTACAAAGGAGTTCACACATTAATTAATATATTAAACATAGTCAGGGAAAAACACCCTGAAACATATTTAATTGTAGCAGGCCCTTTATGGGATAAAAAATATGTTAAATATTTAAAAAATATATCAGGTAAAAATGTAATCTTCACTGGTCTAATAAAAGACAAAGAACTTATGGAGTTATACAATTTATGTGATATATATGTAACATGTTCTAAATGGGAAGGACAATTAAATGCAGAAGCAATGGCAATGAAAAAACCATATGTTGTATTTAATGTAACCACACACAAATACACCTTACAAAATAATAAAAATGGATACTTAATTAAACCATATGACAAAAAAGCCTTTGCAGAAAAGATAATAAAACTAATAGAAAATAAATCTCTAAGAAACAAACTAGGTAGTTTTGGAAGAAAATGGGTTTTAGAAAATGCTAACTATGATAAAATCACTTTAAAACTTGAAAAAGTCCTTAAAAAGATTTCTATTAAACATTAAGATCAAGCTTATATGCATAATAAATCCCTGGTATTGTTAAAATGATAAATAATGGCCAATAAAATTTAATATTTAAACTCATAGTACCCAAAATATAACCTATTGTGGTAAAAAACACTGTACTAAGTCCTATACCTAAAATAAACTTCTGGGCAAAACTAGGTTTATTAAAAAATACATAAACTAAAAAGTAACCCGGGATTATTATTTGAATAAAAATAGCTAACAAAATTTTTAATGTAGTAACAAAACTATCCTTATAAAAAATTATTCTAAAGAATACTAAACCTAATACAAATAGTGAAATAATGTAAGTAAAATCTTTTTTTAATGTTTTAATACTCAATACAATCACCACCCACATTAGGATTCTTAAGTATACTTACAACCTGATTTGAAAAAACTTCAGTAAAATTATATCCCATCAATTTTGAACGCATCGCTAGATTATAATTTGAGAAAACTTGTTGATTAGTTATTTTATCTAACACAACATACTCAAAACTACAAAGATCTTTATGTTGAGGAAAGTTATAAGTTTTATTTGTTTCCTCTGCATGAGAAGCAAATTCAAAAAATGTAACACGATAAGGCATACCAACACCATGATTAGAGGGATAACTATCGTAAGTTCTCCTAAGCTCACTTTTTTGTACAGCGTCGATATAATCATTTGTTTTCACAAGATAACACACCCTCTTTGCGTTATAGAGAGACGGTGCATGAAGATAAGTTGTCCCATAAAAAAACAACAATCTTTCATTATATCCGGTATTTTTCTCAATCCAATTAATAGCTTGCCAATGTTGAGGATCCATAACTCCAGGATTATTCATAACATTATAATTCATATTCCAAATTAAAAAACATAATAAAATAGCTAATAGAATTGAGTAAAATAATTTCCACTTTGGGATTACAAGTTTTACTATATAAAATATACTTAAACCAAAGAAAAAACATAAAGTAATAGGCCATAAAAATCTAAATTGAAATGCTCTCATCCCAATACCAAAACTATTGCCAGCTCCAATCAAGAAAGCAAATAAAGCAACCAAAGAAGCATAATTAAACTTCCTGATGGTAAGTAAAGAGATTATAATTCCACCTACTAAAAATATTAAGAAAAAACCAAAGTCAGTAGTCTTAACAATTGCAAACTGTCCTCTTGCTTCAGCATCTTTTACACTATCAAAACTTAACAAACTACTTGTAGGAGACTTCACCCATGTCCCATTAACAATAACAATAAAATAAAACGATAATACCAAAAACAAAACACCTGCAATTACTAATTTCTTAAAAGTTTTCTTAAAATCAATCTTTTTATAATAAAAGTTTGCTAGTAAAAACAAAAATATAAAGAAACATCCATACAAAAATTCGATTGAATGTGCCATAAAAAGTGCAGATAACAAAAATCCAATTAACAGAGAATAAAAACGCATATTAACTTTATAAAAAAGATAAAAAAGACATATTAATAAAAATTCTCCCATATAAAAATCCCATTGCCCCATTAAAATCCCAGAATAAAAATTATGAGTAAACAAAAAAGTTGTAAATGGTAGCGATAATATTGCAACATTTCTACTAAACTCCCTAATTATTAAATACATTACTAATAAAGTACCTGTAACCAAAAAAATTACTAAAAAGTAAATAGTATCATAGACCTCCAATCCACTAAAATAAGATAATTGAACAGAAGAATAAGGTAATGTTGGTGGATTAAATCCTACAACATCATCAAAACCAGCATAAAAGTATGAAGGTGCAATTTTCCAATCACCTACATCTTTTAAAGATTGGGCAAATGATTGATGTGTAAAACTATCTGCTGCATAATAAGCATAAGGAAAATCATGTTTAACTTTATGATCAAAAAGGTTTCCTGCACCAATTTGTACAAAGAAAAGCAGAAACATAAAAACTGCTACCACCTCAAGAACTGTATTATTTATTTTCCATTTCATTATAATCAATCAACTATTTTATAATTATCAAACCTATTATTAAACTTTTCCCAATCTTCCTTTCCTTTACCACTTAATAAATGTTTAGCCAGTATAGTACACATATCAACACAATGATCCATATTATTGTAATTAAACAGTCCTTGCCTTCCAACAGAATACAAATTTTGAATCCCTTTCAAATAACTCAATACTTTACTAAGATGTTTTTTGTAATCTAATGAATAAACAGGATAAGTATTTTCCATTTTGATTATCTTAAAATCAAAAGGTTTCAAACTCTTTTTTATAACATTAACCTTATACATATCTCTTAAAGCTATGTTAAGAATTTCTTTATCGCTCATTTCAGATATTTTATCATTTTTTCCACACGTAATCTCAACCATTAAAGCTGTTTTTCCTTTAGGACAAGTAAACTCACTAAAGGATTTCTGTTCTGAAACCCTATTAAATATCACTTCTTTACCAGGAAAAAAGATCCAATTATCATTCTTAAGTATCAATTCTTTATCAAAAAATAAATAAATCACAATCAAGTCCCTCTGCTTAAGTTGTTCAGCAGAATGAATAATATCTACTGATGGTTTAGGATTAATCACTTTAACAAGATCTCTTAAAGGAATTGTTGATATCAAATAATCAACCACCATATTCATAGTTTTTGAACCTTGCTTAAAAGTAACAGAATTAATTCTATTACCCACAATATTAATTTTAGTTGGAAGGGAATTTAAATGAACCTTTGCCCCTTTCTTAGAAATTTCTTTTTTAAGATTATCACAAACAGTACCTACACCATTCTTAGGATAATAAAAAAATTCAGCACTAATTTTGGGTTTGTCCTTTTTCATAACAGCGCTTTTTATTAATTCTGAAATACTTAACACAGGTATTCTTTTCTTAGCTATTTCACTACTTAACTTATAAGGTGCACCCCAAACTTTCCATGCATAATCTCTAAACATTAAATTATATCCAGCTTTACCAAAACCTTGCTTAAGATAATCTTGATAAGACAATGGATTTTTCCTAAACATACTTAATAATTTAGCATTAAAAAAACTAAAAAAAACATGTGTTCCCTTAGTAACTGTTTTAACAGAGATATTAGAAATTAAGTTTGGTATTGATAATGGAAATCTAAAATATTTATCCATAACATAAAGGCTATTTCTTTTTTTAACTTTTAATGTTTCCTCACCTATAACAGACTTAAAATAATCCATAAGGCCTTCAATCTGAGAATAAATTTTATGTGGACCGTAATCAAGAGTAAAATCTTTATACCTAAAACTACCACAAACACCACCAACACAATTTTGTTTTTCAAGTACAATTAATTTAACATCTTTTGATTTAACCAATTCAAAACCACATGACAAACCAGATATTCCTGCACCTAATATTGTGAAAGTTTTTTTCTTCTTCTTGCTACTCTTTTTCATTTCCAAAATCTCCTCAATTCTTAATTTTTCTTGCAACAACTAAAGTTTGACCTAACCAATAAGGAATTTGAAGATTACCCATTCCAAGAAGTTTAATTGTTGTTTTACCTAGCTTATGAAGTAATTTACTATAAGCTTCCATCCTAAATATAAGATAATCCAATTGTAATGTTTGAAAATGCGGTTTTGTTTTTATTGTCTTAAACCCAGTTCTTTTCAAAATCCCTTTTATAGTTTTAGGTGTAAAATAATACAAATGCACAGACAATAAAAAGATCCATTTATTTCGCATTAACTTTGATAACCAACTACCAATATTAGGGTAATTAACAATTAATAGTCCACCTGGTTTAAGTATACGATTTATTTCTAAAAGCGCTTTTTTTGGGTTTGGCATATGTTCAAGAACATCCCACAAAGTAATTACATCAAAAAAATTATCTTTAAATTTATAATCAAATAATGTACCTGGCTTAATATCAATCCCATAATTCTTCTTTCCCCACTTACTAAGCCATTTACTTGGCTCTATACCATATACTTTCCAACCATGTTTTTTTGCTACATTAAGAAAAGTTCCACCTGCAGTACCAATATCAAGTATTTTTCCTTTTTTAGAATATTTTTCAACTAATTTTAAACATCTTCCAAATGTAATTGCTCTACCCTCTTCTTGTGAAACAAAAGCTTCATCAGAACCTTGTGAATAGCCATCAACAATCATTTTTGCTTTTATTCTAGGATTAATATAAATAAGACCACACTTTTTACACTTAACAACTTGATCAACTAAAGTTTCATCACCACTAGACCTAAATTTAACAGTTAAATCTTCTTGTTCTTCTTGATCATACCTGCTTTTAATTAAAATTTTATAATTATCAGATCCACACAAATTACAAACCACATTTTCAAATCCTTTTCTCATTATTATCACTCCTCTTAAAATCCAATAGCAATCTTAAATGCTTTTAGATACCTTTTTATATCCTCAACCCCTCTTATTTTTAAAAGATTTTTAATAAAGTATGAAGGTCTATAATAAAATTCCTTATAAGCTATTTTTGCCATTCTTTCTACTTGCTTTTTATTTTTATAACCAAAAGGAACAAAAACAGCTTCATGTTGAGTAAAACGAGAAAAGTTTTTTTGAAGATTACCATACTTAGGTGCTTCCTCATAAAGTTTAGTCCCAATATGAGGCGTTGTTATACTAAATTGAGCATAATCAACATCAAGCTTCTTAGCAAAGTTAATAGTTTTTCTTGCTAAGTATGGAGTTTCACCTGGTAAACCTAACATAAACAATCCTCTCACTTCAATACCATTCTTTTTAGTTAATTTTACAGCTTTCCTAACACTCTCAACAGTAGTACCTTTATTAATTATTTTCAATAAAGAATTATCACCAGCTTCAATACCATACCAAATACAAAAACAACCTGCTTTTTTCATTTTTTTAAGCATTTCATTAGTAACAGTATTAGGATGTGCATAACAATTCCAAATAATATTAAGTTTTTCCTTAATCATCAAATCACAAAGTTTGTTAATCCACTTTTTATCAATAGTCAAAACATCATCCCAAAAACTAATTTGTTTAGCACCATACTTCTTAATAACATGTTTAATTTCATCTACAACATTCTCAGGACTTCTAAATCTTACTCTATAACCAAATGCAGCATGAGTAGAACAATAAGTACAATTAAAAGGACAACCTCTACTAATCATCATATGTATAGTAGGTAATCTTTTGTATTCAATTGGTAATGGGATATACTTCTTCATTGGTAAAAGATATCTTGCTGGAAAAGGAAGAACATTCAAGTCAGGAATAAGTTCTCTTGGTTCAGTTGTAATAATCTTCCCTTTATGTTTAAAAATAATTCCTTTTATCTTTTTCAATGATTTTACGTTACTTAGTATTTTATCACGATCATAATTTTTCTTTTTAAAAAATTCCATTAATTCATTAGCTGTCAACTCACCTTCACCAATACTAAGTATATCAAAACATTTTTCTTCCTGTGCAATTACTTTTGAATAAATTGTTATATGATGTCCACCAATCATAACTAATTTTTCTGGAAACTCTTGCCTTGCCAACCTTGCAATATCCTTAGCTTTTTCAAAAGTAGAAGTAAGAGTTGATAAACCAATTACTTTAGGGTTTTTTAGTCTTATATAATCAATAATTTTTTGCACAGACATATTCTGCACTTGAGGATCCAAAATTCCTACCTCAAACCCTTTATCAACCAAATATGCTGCCAATGCTGCTATTCCTAAAGGAGGCAAAAAACCACCAGCCTTACTAGATATCTTTATCTCAGAATAACTTTCTTCTTTAGATAATGCTGGGAAAATAAGTAATAAATCCATTTTAATTCACTTTTAATTCATAAATCTATATTTAAGCAACGTTAAGATAGCTTTAACACCATCTTTCCAATTAATTTTCTTACCTTCTTCATAAGTCCTTGGAAAATAGGAAATTGGAACTTCTCTTATTTTAATGCCTCTTTTCAAAATTTTTGCTGTAATTTCAGGTTCCCATTCAAAACCATTATTCTTAATTTTTAATTTTTTAATAAGATTTGCATCAAAACACTTATAACATGTTGGTTCATCTGTTAATCTTGATAAAAATAAAAGATTAGTTGCTTGTGTTATTATCCTTCCACCCAAATAAGCTGTGAAATATGACTTGTGATGTTTCATAAATAACTTGTTTCTGTTCAATTGTTTACTTGAAAGAAAACGTGAACCATAAACAACCTTAGCTTTTCCTTCAA
The DNA here is from genome assembly GCA_964388715.1 of uncultured Methanosarcinales archaeon. Classification (GTDB taxonomy): domain Archaea; phylum Nanobdellota; class Nanobdellia; order Woesearchaeales; family CAYMBN01; genus CAYMBN01. The sequence goes on along the minus strand of CAYMBN010000002.1, from coordinate 7,761 downwards.
CAATAGGTTTTATAACCAAAGAAATTTCATTAGGATCATATTCAAGGTCAGCATCTTGTACAATTATGATATCTCCAGTAGAATGTATAACACCAGTCCTTATCGCGCCACCTTTTCCTTTATTAGGCTGACTTACAACTTTAATACCTTTAATACTTCTTATTATTCTAAGAGTGTTATCTTTACTTCCATCATCAACAACAACTATTTCTTTTTCAACACCTGGAAGAAGTTTAATACTTTTAACTATACCAATAAGCTTTTCTATCGTCTTTTCTTCATTATAAGCTGGTATTATTATAGATAATAAAGTCATCTAATCCCCCATTTACTATTTTAAAATAGGTATATTTAAATTTAACTATTTTGTCTGATTAAACACTCTATAAACAGTCATCTCAATTTTAGTCCTAAAGTTCTTAATCAAAATTCTTAATGGAATCGTCACTGTACGGAGAGGAGAATAGAGAAATTTTAATAAAACAAATAAAAGGTATAATTTAAACCTAAATTTATGTAAAAACTTGTATTCCTTTCTCCACTTAGGTGAAAAAGTTAGTTTTGAAAGATCTTTAATTTGAGAAAATTCATATGGTTTAGAACCAGGCACAGGAGTCATAATAAAAAAAGCAAGCTCATCAACACCTTTACGTACTAACTGTAAAGCATATTTTTGTGTTAATCTTAAATCACTCTTGGTTTCTCCTGGAAAACCTAGCACAAAACAAGCTTGTGAAACAATTCCGAGTTTTGACATTACTCTTGTCATTTCAAGTCCATGTTTATAATTAAACGGTTTCTTCATAAGCTTCAATACTTTTTCAGAACCAGACTCAGGTGAAAAAGAAATATATCTACAACCCGCCTTATACAACAAATCCAATGTTTTTCTATCAATTGTTTCAATTTTAATACCAGAAGCAAATTTAAAAGTAATACTTAAACCAGATTTAATAATTAACTTACACAATTTTTCAATTCTTTTCCTATTAATAGTTGGATTTAAATCTTCAATATGAAACTCATTAACATCAAACTCAACCACATATTTTTTCATCTCCTCAAAAACATTTTCAGCAGTTCTTCCTCTCCACTTTCTCCTATTTGTGAAAGGAATTATACAAAATGCACATTCAAATGGACAACCTCTAGAAGTTAACAAAGGCATATACCTTTTTTTATAAGGAACATGAGCATACCCTAATTTCCAATAATTTACAATTGGAAAAAGATGCCATGCAGGAAAAGGAAGGTCATCTATTTTAATCTTTTGAGTATGTGGTTTATTAATTATTATTATTTTTGCTTTTCTATAGATCAACCCGTCTATAGTTTTCAAAGATTTCCCAGAAAGCAACTTATTAACAGTTTCCTCAGGGTTACCATAAACAACATAATCACATCCTTGATCAAAAAAATCTCTATGTGCAATCCTTAAGGAATATGCTGTCACAGCCTGTGAATTTTCAAAAACAAGTATCTTCTTTTCCTTAAACCTTTTTTTAATCACTTTAATTATTTTAACAATAACACTATGCTCAACAATATGGCCTGCATAAATACAAATCAGATCAGTTTTCTTGTTAACTTTATTAAGGATTTCACTCAAACTCAATCCATGAATAATCAAATCCCCTTCAATCCTTTTTTTAGTAGGATTCTGACCAAAAGAATCAATAACTTCCACTTTATATTTTTTTGATAATAAATGTGAAGCTAAATATGCTGGTATTATTGGCATATAAGGTATACCTGTTCCAAAAAAATCTCCTTTCTGAGTTACAATATTTGGATTAATAATTGTAACTATCATTTACTCCTCATAAAAATGCTTAACAAAGTTTCCTTTTCCAAATTTAAAAAATCCTAACAAAAATATAACAACAAGTGTAATAATTAATGTTAATCTAAAAGAAGGAATGATTCTATTTAAGTAAAACACAACCATGGAGAATATTCCTAAACTTATTGAAAAAGATAAAAAAAACTTGTCATAGTTAGGCAAACCAGTAAAACTTAATAAAATATAACAAGGTAAAAAGAAAAATAATCCAAAAGAAACTATTGATCTCAAACCAACAAAACCAAGTAAATAAAATACTTGTATCAATATTAATAATAAACAAAATATTGCTACATTCCTTGTTGATATTTTCAATTTCATTTTAATTTGTATATGTGTATATTATCATTATTATAAATCAAATTAGCTCCTGACAAATTACTTGCTTCATACAAATTTAAATCTTTTACCTGTTGTTGGAATTCAGGATAATTTTGCAAATAAGCAAGATCAGAGTAATCAATAATCATATAACTAACATCATCAGGAGTCATGTTTCTTTTCTTCCATCCTTTTTCAGATAATTCCGCTATGTACCTATTTGATATAACATGCATAAACCTTTTTTTAGCTATAGTAAAAGTACCTTTGTTCATTAAAATAGAGTCTTCAGGAATATTATCTTTCATCCAAAGAGCAGCTTTATATTGTACAGGTGTAATCCTTTGTATATTTTGATAAGAAGTATTCAAAGTAGTGTATATTGGTTTCCCTAAAAGAAATATAACAAAAATCAAAAATAAAACATAAACACCAATCTTAAACAATTTTTTATTTTTAAAAATCATATTAACTAAAAATACTAATCCAACAGAAATAAGACTAAACATTAGTTGTGGTTCTGAAATAGCCATTCTAGCAACTCTTCCTTGTGAAAATCCTAATAAATCTAAATGAAGAACAAAGTAAAAACCAATTATCCAACTTAACACAACCATGTCCTGTTCTTTTCTTCTTAATAATAACATAACTATTCCTAACGTTACAAAAATCCAACCAAATTTAGTATAACTTCCTGAAAAAAGAATAAATTGTTCAGGATAAGATAAACCAATTTGTTCTTTAGTAACACCCCACTTAAATATCCTACTATAGGCAGCACTTCTATCTTCAAGACGGTTCATTGTAGGAGATGCTCCAGTATACAATGATAAAAAAGGTAAACATAACATTAAAACAATTAAAATAAGAATAATATAATGTTTAATATGAGATTTTACAAAGGGCAATCCTCTTTCTTTAATTATTCTATAAATCAAATAAGGCAAAATAACAAGTATAGATATCACAAGTCCTTGTATATGTAATAAAAATTGTGAACAAAATACCAAAGCCAACATATACAGATAAACCACTTTTTTATTTTCTCTAAAAAACATATAAGAACAATAAATTGCAGCAGGAATAAGAGTAAATGAAATCAAAGTAGGTTGTTGCCCCCAAAGATATGTCATAGCTTCTCTCAAGGAAAAGATCATACAAAAAGAAGCCAGTGCAGCTGCATAAAATCCAAATAATTTCCTTAACAAGAAATATACAAAAAAAGCTCCAATAAAAGAAACAATTGCTTTGTAGATGTAAATCGGAATAAAACGATGTCCTCCTCCAACCTGCATCAAAGCGTAATTAACATGATTAGAAGGAGGATATTCTAAAGCATTTATCCCTAATTTCTGATTCCAACCATAATACCATAATCCAATATAATTAGGAAGTCTTGTAATTGTTCTGTCAGTACTAGAAATATAATCCCCTATAGAAAAATGCCATGCAGCATCTCCCTCCCCAAAAGGTAAATCACTATGCTTAATAGGAGATGTCCACATCCATAAAGCTATCATAAACAATAATGTTAAAAAAACAACATCCTTTTTTGTAAATCTTGCCATTTTGAATATATCCTTATCAAAAATTTTTCAAAAACCACTTTTCAAAAATGTTTTAAATCTCTTAATAGAGATTTAAAATTATTATAAAGATATTTATAATTAAATTTAATATTTGACTCCTGATAACAAGAAAGCCAACATTTTTTACAATACATATTTTGAATTTTTCTTGAATACTTCCTTGACCTTTGTGACCTTACAATTTCCTTTAATGATTGTTCTTTTATATTACCAACAACACCTTCAAACAAACAAGGCTTAATACTACCATTTGAAGTTATCTGAATATAAGTTGTATTTGCAAAACAAACATGTTTTGGTACATTTCCTTGAAGATATTTTGTTATGCCATCAAGGAAAGGATCAGAATCAATATAAACACCATGTTTTTTTGACATTAATTTAACATATTTAATTATTTTCTTTAATTTAGGAATATCATTTTCATCTAACATCTGTTCATCATAAGTATTTTTTGATGATGTATCAAATGGGTATGATCTATGCACAGGAGCCAATCTTACACTTTCAACATTCATACCAACGCACAAATTAATTGTATCCATTGCTTGATCAATATTATACTTTGAAATAGTCATAAGAACAGCAACCTTAGGAGCATTTTTCATAGAAGTTAACTTTCTAATCATTCCAGTAACCTTATCAAAAACACCAGGCACACCCCTTATAAAATCATGTGTTTTCGCATCCTTACCATCTAAAGAAAAAGTTATTGAATCAAGTCCACTATTGACAATCTTCTTAATAAAACTATCAGTACACAAAGTACCATTACTATTAATATAAACCTTCATACCATTCCTTTTTATTTCATTGATTATTTCAAATATGTCAGGTCTAAGAAAAGCTTCACCACCATCAATATTAATAAGTTTAACACCAAGATCTTTTGCATCTTTGATCAAAGTAAAGATCTCTTCTTTTGTTAATTCATTTTTTGGATCTATCCTTTGCCTCCAAATCTCACACATCTTACACTTAAGATTACAATTCCTTGTTATCTCAAGAAAAACAGCAAAAGGATTAACTCTTACAAAGGAAAAGTATCTAGATAAGTGTAATTTAAGATAATACACTCCAGTATCCATTAACAACTTAACCCCTCCCATAATCAGCTAAAAATCAATCTTAATATTTAAATTTTTACCAAAAACCATATAAATACCTGATTTATCTCGAGTATAAATGAAAGTCATACTGATATATCCAGAATTTACAGACATTTATGGTAGATATAGGGCTGCTGCTAAGGTAGGAGTTGTTTATCCACCATTGGGTTTAATGTACTTAGCAGCCTCTTTAGAACAGGATGGTCATGATGTTAAAATAATAGACACAGAAGTAGAAAACCTATCAAAGCCTGAAATTGTAAAAAAAGTAGTTTCAGAAAACCCAGACATTGTAGGAATCACTTCTACAACACCTATTCATCACAAATCTATTGAACTTATCAAAGCAATAAAACAAGCAAACCCTTCAATTAAAACCATTATGGGTGGCCCTCATCCTACTTCACTACCCCAACAAACAATAAAAGAATGTCCTGAAGTTGACATTGTTTCAATTGGTGAATCAGAACAAACAATCAGAGAAATATGTAATCAAAATAAATTATCAAAAATAAAAGGAATATGCTACAAAGAGAAAAATCAAGCTAAAATTACAGGAAAAAGAGAACTTATCAAAGACCTAAACTCAATACCACTTCCAGCAAGATATCTTGTAAAAAATGAAAAATACTTGTGGAGTGTTCCAAAAAAAGGAATAATTCCTAGCACACCTATAATGACAACAAGAGGTTGTCCTTACAAATGTGTTTTCTGTTCTCAACTAGTTATTTTTGGAAACTGTATGAGATACAGATCAGTTGATAATGTTATAAAAGAAATTGATGAAATTGTTAACAAATACAAGATAAACCACCTTATATTTTATGATGATACTCTTGGCCTCAATAAAAAGCTTACTTATGAATTAGTTGATGCAATTAAAAAAGAAAAACTTGACTTTACTTTTGAAGGTATGACAAGAGTTAATATAATAAATAAAGAATTACTTGAAAAACTTAAAAGTATTGGTCTTAACAGATTATCATTTGGAGTAGAAAGTGGAAACCAACACATACTAGATGCAGCAAAAAAAGGTATAACACTTGAACAAATCAGAAAAGCATATGAATTAACAGATAAACTTGGCATTGAGACAAGAATGTCAATTGTTTTAGGACTACCATTTGAAACAAAGAAAACAGTTGAAAAAACCATAAAATTTATGAAGTCACTCAAGTGTTACCAAGCATATGTTAACATAGGTACACCTTTCCCAGGCACAGAATACTATGACATGGCTGTAAAAGGTTATGGTGGAATCAAATTATTAACAAAAGACTGGAAAGAATTCAGAAGATGGGGTAATGCAGTTATTGAAGTTAATGATCTAAAAAGAGAGGATCTTATCAAATTACAAAAAAAAGCATTAATGAGCTTTTACATGACTCCAAAAAGAATAATATATAATCTTAGAAGAGCTGGAATCAAAGCTGCCTTTGTAAATTCAATGAGTGCAGCAAAAAGTTTATTTTTAGGTAAAAAATAGCTAAGCAAAAAATAATAAATGAAAAATGACTCAAAAAATCAAATTCGCAATTATTGGATGTGGACATATTGGTAAAAGACATGCTGAAAAAATGCAACCAATAGAAAATGCAGAGTTATATGCAGTATGTGATGCTATTGAAGAAAATGCCAAAAGCCTAGCTGAAAGATTTAATTGTAAATATTTCACAGATTACAAAGAAATGATCAAAGATGAAAATATTAATGTTATAACAGTCTGCACTCCAAATGGTTTACATGCAGAAATGAGTATAGATTGTATGAATGCAAAGAAACATGTATTGTGTGAAAAACCAATGGCACTTGATATAGCACAAGCAGATGCAATGATAAAAGCTGAAAAAGAAAATAATGTCAAATTATTTATTGTTAAACAAAACAGATTTAATCCTCCAATCAAGTTTTTGAAAGACATGGTGAAAAAAAATGCTTTTGAAAAAATATACATGATAACCTCAAACGTATTCTGGAATCGTGGTCAAGAATACTATGACCAAGCCAAATGGCGAGGGACCAAGAGGTTAGATGGTGGAACATTATTCACTCAATGTAGTCATTTTCTTGATCTTATGATCTGGATTGGCGGTGAAGTAAAAAGTGTCTTTGCTAAAATGGACACATTTAACCATAATATTGAAACAGAAGACACTGGTGTTGTCACATTAAAGTTTGCTAATGGTGCAATTGGAATATTAAATTATACAACATGTGTATACAAACAAAACATTGAAGGTTCAATAAGTTTAATAGGAAAAAAAGGAACAGCTAGAATAGCTGGACAATACCTAAACGCACTTGAAATATGGGATGTTGAAGGAGTACCATTCCCAAAACTTGAAAAAGGATCTCCTCCTAATGATTATGGTAAATATAAAGGTTCAATGTCAAACCATGATAAAGTTATTCAGAACGTAACCAATGCATTACTTCATGGAGAAGAACCTTCAACACCTTCTTTAGAAGGTAAAAGATCAGTAGAAATAATGCAAGCAGCACATGTTTCTGCTCAAACAGGTAAGGAAATTTTCCTACCATTAAAGGTTGATTAAAATGCAAGATATAAAAAAATCTGAAACTTCAAAAATAAAAGATTGTAAAATTGGTAACGGAACACAAATCTGGCACTTCACAAACATTTATGGCTGTGAAATAGGAGAAAACTGTAATATTGGTTCTTTTGTTGAAATACAAAAAGATGTTAAAATAGGTAACAATGTAACAATATCTTCACACTCATTCATCTGTTCATTAGTAACAATTGAAGATAATGTTTTCATTGGTCATGGAGTTATGACAATCAATGACATTAACCCACCATCTAAAAAAAGAACAGGTAGTGATAAAGAATGGAAAAAAACATTAATCAAAAAAGGCGCTGTCATAGGAAGTAATG
>CAYMBN010000001.1:3925-268758 GCA_964388715.1 uncultured Methanosarcinales archaeon | reverse complement strand
ACGCTACAACTGATGTCACAGGTGATGATTTTGACGATGACAGACTTGGAAGCGATGAATTAACATTCTCATACAACGTAGCATTTGAAGATAAAAACGTCGGCACAGACAAAAATGTTGACTTCACAAGTGTAACAATCAACGGCGGTGCAGATCAAAATAATTATAACCTTGTAACAACATCAGAAACAGCTGTTGCAAATATCACACTTAAAGATTTAACAATCACAGCAAACAATGATACTAAAGAATATGATCAAACAGGTTATAGTGGTGGAAATGATGTAACATACAATGGTTTTGTAGGAAGCGAAGACGAAAATGATCTTACAGGAACATTATCATACACAGGTACAAGCCAAAGTGCAACAGAAGTAGGAAATTATACAATCACACCGCAAAGCTTAACCTCAGACAATTATAATATTACATTTGTAAATGGACAACTTGTAATTCAAGACACAACAGCTCCAACTCCAGACGCAGGTGAAGACCAAACAGTTGCAGAAGATACAGTAGTTTCTTTTGACGCATCAGATTCAACAGATTTCTCAGCACTAACATATCTATGGGACTTTGATAGTTCAGATGGTGTTGATTATAATGATGCACAAGGAGTTAATGCTAATCACACATACACTCTTGATGATATTTACACTGTTAACTTAAAAGTTATTGATCCTTACGGAAACAATGATACAGACAGTTTAGAAGTTAATGTTACTTTTGTAAATGATCAACCTTCAATAGATGGAACAATCCCTGCGCAAGAAAAAGATGAAGATGCAGACGCATGGAACCTTACTTTAACAGATTATGAATCAGATGAAGAAGATTCAACAACAAATCTTGATTGGGGAGTTTCAGGATTTAACACATCATTAGTAAACATTGTATTAACAGATGAAGATAATGACATTTTTACATTCACACCAGTTGCAGATGCACAAGGTTCAACAACTGCAACATTCACTTTAACAGACAGTGGTGCACTAACAGCACAACAAGATGTAACAATCACACTTAATCCAATAAACGACGCACCTGTCATGACACAGATTGATAATCAAACAACTGATGAAGAAACATTCAAAACAGTTGACATTTCAGATAAAGCAACTGACATTGACCTAGATACATTAACTTTTGTAATTGCAAATGAAAACACAGCAGAAGTTGATTGTGGTATTGATGGAAACAACTTAACAATGACTCCAGCTCTTGACTTCAATGGTTTAGCAACATGTAGTGTAAGAGCTTTTGATAATAATGAATACTCAAACACTATCACAGTAAACATAACAGTTGAACCTGTTAACGACGCACCAGTACTTGAACAAATTATAACACAATATCTTGTTGAAACAATTGCTTACACTTATGATGTAAGTCAAGAAGTAACAGATATTGACAACACTTCATTCATATATTCATTAACAAATGAACCTGAAAACATGACTATTAACACTAACACAGGTTTAATTTCATTCACACCATCATTAACACAAAACGGAACATACAATGTTGATATCACTGCAAACGATGGTGATTTAGAAGACACAAAAACAGTTGAATTTATTGTACAAAACAATGTTGATGCAGAAGTACATGACATTAGCGTAGACTCAATTTCACACAACAAACAAACAATCTACAAATATGATCAAGTTGAAGTTAAAGCTAATATTACAAACAATGGTAATTTAGGAGAAAATACTGTAACCATTAAACTAAAAGTTAATGGTGTAGAAAAATCTTCACAATCAGTTTCATTAGCAGTAGATGAAACAAAAGAAATAACATTTAACTGGAATGCAAGTGAAAAAGGTTACAAAGATGTAGAAGTATCAGTACCAAAAGTAAACCTTGAAACAAACACAGCAGACAACTCAAAAACACTTAATAATCAAAGAGTATGGTCTTTCCAAGACGATAATTTCATACAAATCTCAGATATCTGGGCACAAAGTCAAGAAGCAAGAACAAGTGGAGAACCATTTGACTTATGGGCACAATTAATCAAGATTAGTGGAACTTATTATGATATTCCTGTAACAATTGAAACAACTGCAGGTTTAACACTAAACCAAGCAGCAGACCAAACAACAGACATGGACAATGGCTTTGTATGGTTAACATGGAACATGACACCAACAGCTAACGCAAATGTCACAGTAAAAGTTGGAAACCAAAATGATCAAATAACATTACAAGAAAGTGTAGGTGTAGCCTAAAATGAACAAGCTAACAAAATTAATAACATTTGCAATCATGATTTTCTTAGTTATACCTATGGCTTTTGCAGCTAACTGTCTTGAAAGCAGTGCTAAGTTAATTTACATAGATGGTGCTGTTTGCGATGAAAACGGTGTTCCTGTTACAGTTAACATTTTCCCTAATAAAGATGATGTTAGTGTTTCAGTAAGCATAACAGATTCAAATAGTATGTATTTAGGAGATAATATATCAACTACACAAAGTATTGGAGATGTTCCATTAGGACAAGTAAATTCCACTTCATGGGTATTAATGTGTAAACCTAATGCACAAAACCTTAATGTAGTTTTTACAATAGAACATGACATAGATCAAAGCTGTACTATTGACGAAAACCTAAACTTTTCAATAATTCCAAATCCTAATTTAACACTTTCAAAAGAATTACCAGAAACAATACTATTCAACCAATCATTTAATGTAACAATCACAACAGAAAACACAGGAGAAGGCTCAGCAAAAGTAGAAATTGCACAACTAGGCAATCTACAAGACTTAGAAAGTAATGACTTACCAATGAATTATACACAACAAAATGTAAGCACAGAACCAACTAAAACAGAAATAATTTCACTAAGAGCACCTTCATGTGTTGATTATGGTGCTACATTAGATCTTGATTATTACAATACAAATGACAAATTAAGAGGATCATTACAAGAAGACATTTCATTTAGTGTAATTGATCCATTAAAGACAGCTTCACTTACAGTAAACAATAACAATCCAACAGAAGGAAACACAATCACATTTACAGCTGCAATTGAAAACATGGCAGATTATAATGTAACAGGCTTTAATGTAAGCTTTTACAAAGACAATACATTAATTGAAACAGTCCAAAGTATTGACACTATTTCAGTTGGTGAAACCAGAGATGTTTCAATCACATGGTCAACATCAGGAAAACTAGGAATACACACATTTGAAGCTTATCCAATATCAGAAATGTCTGGTTGTGACAGAAATCATACTACTTCAAGCAGTGTTGGGGTTACAGTGAAGGAAGTACCTGCACCACCTACTGCATCAGCAGGAGGGGGTGGTGGTGGAGGTTCTATTATCTCAACCCTTGATTTAAAACTTAAAGAAACATTTGAAGAACAAGCACTTACAGTACAAGCAAGACAAGACATTGAATTTGATTTCAAAGGTGAATCACATCATATCAAAATAAATGGTATTTATGATGATTATATAGAACTTACAATAAAATCAGATCCAATCACAATACAACTTAATGTTGGAGAAACAAAACAACTTGATGTAAATGCAAATGGTTTAAATGATCTTGAAGTTACACTAATAAAAATTGTTAACAGAAGAGCAGAACTTAAGTTCAAAGTTTTACAAGAAAAACTTATTGAAGAAGAACATGAACCAGTTAAAGAAGAAACTGCAGTTGAAGAAGAACCAACAACAGAAGAAGAACAAGAACTTGTTGTTGAAGAAGAAAAACAGGAAGGAATCCCAGAAGTAACAGGTGCTTTCCTAGGTGCATGGGAATTCAAAGAATGGGCAATTGCAACAATTGTTGTTATTTTAATAATATTACTAACAACAGTAATAATGTTAACTCCTAAAAAGAAAAAACCTAAAAAGCTAAGCAAAATAGAACAATTAAAACAATGGAGACCAAAAATAAAAATGAAAAAGAAAAAAATCTCTAACCCAATAAAAAAAGGATTTAGAAAAATCAAAAACTTTTTTAAGAGAACAAGCAAATCTTTATTAAACTTCTTTTTCCAAGAGAAAAAAGTTAAAATTAAGAAAAAAGCTCCTAAAAAGAAAATAGTAAAAAAACCTAAGAAAAAACAGAAACCAAAAAAACAAAGTAAGTTAAATAAATGGTTAGTAAATTTCTTTTTTGAAAAGAAATAATCAAGCTAATATAATATCAATATTAATACTTTCTTTTATACTTTCTTTTATTTGTTGTTTAAGTTTTTCCAAGTCAATACTACTCAATTTCTCATTAATCTTCTCAATATCCTCTTTAATGTTATCAAATTTATGAAGTTTAAAAGTCATAAGATATTTAATTTCATTAATAGACTTTTTAACCTCATGGTTTTCTACCTGTTGTCCAAGTAATTTTTGCTGTTGTTTAATATTTTCCTCTTCTTTAACAAAATCTTTAAGTTTCTTTGAAGTTATTTGTTTAAGTATATCCAATGTTTTTTCCTTTTCTTTATCCTTTAAACCCAAAGAATCAATATTTGCTTTCAATTCCTTAAGAATATTCAATATCTCAAAACTCTTATCTTCAAAGAGTGTTTTTACAGGATCATTGATATATTCTTTGATTAATTTTTGATTTTTATCGTCAATATGTTCAAACTTTTTAAGGCTACGTTCAATTGACTTAAATAAACTATAAATCTCATCCTTCATACTTTTCAGTGAATCATCCAATTCTTTATTTTTTTGTTCCAACTCAGTATAATCTTTAAACCCATCTGATTCTGTTTTATTTTTAATTTGATTTGTAAACTCATTAATCTCAGATTCAACCTTCTTAAAAGCACTTTGTTTTTCAATAAGTTCCTTTTCTAACTGACTTTTTAATTCTCTTTTTTCAAAAAACTCTTTAATTATACTTTGTGTTTGTTGTAATAGCTCTAATTCATCTTCCTTCATTGTTGATTTCATCTCTTTCAAAAGATTAGAAAGATTTTTTATTATCTTTGCAATCTCATCAGCCTGTTTATGGAATAAATGTTGTGTTGTATAATATGTTTTGGTTGTTTTTTTAGCAAAATTATCAAGTTCAACAGAAAGCCTATTAAGATAATTCATCCCTACTTGAGCATTCTTGCTTTCCGGAACCTTGATATTTTGTATAAAACTGTTTAACTGCCTTACATAATGTTGTCTGTTACCTAAAACCACCTGCTTAACCCTATGCTGAATATTTTCTTTTTCATCAATCTCTGCACTTTCCAATTCTTTTATTTTACTTTGTAAAAAAGATACTTCTGTTTGTACAGAATTAAAAAAAGAAAAGAAATTATCATCCAACCTTTTAGTTCTAGAACGCATTTTATTAGAAAACCAAGTATCAACCTCATTCAATAGAACCTGTTCCTGGTAAACAACAGGTTTTGTAAAAAATTTCTTTATAAATTCAAACATAGACTATAGAAATATATTTCCCTATATAAAGTTTTATAAACCCAAGAATATTCATTGAAGTATATGGTTAGGAAACACAATAAAAAGCCTAAAAAACAGCTTGAGATAGCTAATGAGAGAATCAAGGAATTATTTAAACAAGCTAAAAAAGCATTCAAACAAGACCCGAAATTATCTAATAGATATGTTCGTCTTGCCAGGAAAATGGCTATGAAATACAAAGTAAAGATTCCTTCTAACCTAAAAAAACAATTTTGTAAACACTGCTACACTTACCTCGTGCCAAGCAAGAATTGCCGCATAAGAACAAACAAAAGCAAACTAGTATATTACTGCCTCAACTGCAAGAAATACATGAGATTCCCTTATAAGAAGTAATATAAAGTAATACCTTTTCTCGTCGACAAAATCAATAACTATATAAACAATAACTCTCCACCTTTTGATTATAGACTAACTTCAAATTTTGATTTGAAGATAAAAATATTAACCAAAAAAGGTGATGAAAAAATGGGTTTAGTACAAAAAGTACAGTCTAGTTCTACAAGTTGTGTTGCTCAAAGCACCCAAACAGCAGAACTGATTACTGATCATTTTACAAATACAATTAGAATAACAAGTCCTGACTCTGCTATACATATGTTTGAGGAATTAAGTAACTTCCTAAAAGAACATCAACGAGAAGATGTAGTAATTGGATTATACCCCAGACATATTAAACCAGCACTAAATGCAATTCTTAGCAGTCTAGAAAGGTATCAAGCACAAGGCAATCAACTAGGAGATTATATCAAAGAAGTTACAACCACTATACAAGATTGTGATAAAAGATATTCAAATTAAAAAAATAAAAATGCCGCTGACGGGATCTGAACCCATGGCCTCTAGATGCCTCGTTATGAGTCTTTTCATCGGAATAATCCTCATCACTCAAAAATATGAGTCTAGCGCTCTAACCAGGCTGAGCTACAGCGGCATTAACACAGAAAAATCATATCTTTTTTATAAATGTTTCTTTATATCTTCAAGATATTCTTGCATCTCTCCTTCATTATACTTACCTTGAGGCCAAAACTTTAGATTATCATCAACATGCCTAGGTATAATATGGAAATGTAAATGAGGAACAACCTGTCCTGCTGTTTCATTATTACTCTGCAAAACATTAAACCCATCAGTTTGAGCAGCTTTAATCACAGCTCCACCAACCTTTTTCACAACCGTAATAATTTTCTGCAACAATTCATCAGGTGTATCCAATATTGTTTCATAATGTTGTTTTGGAATAACTAATGTATGTCCTTTATGCACAGGCATAATATCAAGAAAAGCTAGAATCTCATCATCTTCATAAACTTTAGAACTAGGAATCTCTCCTCTTATAATCTTACAAAAAATACACATCTTTTCTTTATCTTCATAAGTCCCAATCTTTTCTTGTATCTCCTTATGAATATCTTTCTTTGCCATTTTATTATTTAAAGAAGTACATATTTAAATATTTTTTTCCTTAGCCTTAGCTTCTCTCCAGATTCGCCTAGCTTCCTCAATTGTAACATCTTTTCCTTCAAACATCCATGATTTCCTTCTCTTCAACTTATCTAAAGCACCCTGTAAAGCTTCCTTTAACTCAAAACCAGCTTTTTCTTCAGCAATTATTGCTAAAAAAATAGCATCCCATAACATATCACCAACCTCTTCTTTAAGATTCTTCATATCATTATTCTTAACAGCTTTCTTCACTTCCTCGATCTCACTTATTAGTTCATCACTATACTCTTCAATATCAACTTTAGAAGCCCAATGACATTTCTCTCTATTAACCTTCAATGCAAGATACAATTCTTCAAACGATTTCTTCATTTTAACCAGTATATTACTTCATTATTAATAAGGTTTACTGGTTTAACCATTCCCCTTACTTTTTCAATCTCATCTCTACCAATCTGTAATATTCCTAGATCTCTTACTAAGTAAATTATTGTAGGATGCGGTTGTAAATGATCTCTTAATTCCCAATTTACCAAATCAGAAAGACAATCTTTAACTTTTCCTCTTATCTGTAAATTTTCTTCTGCAAAAAATTTCCCATTATAAAATTGTTCAATTACAATTTCAGTAGGCTTACCACAAAACATACCACTAATAAAATAACAAACCTTCCCTTTATAACCAACATGAATCCCTTTCTCAGAAAGTAATGAAACCCTAAGATCTAATTTGTACACTTGAGGAAGAATTGATTGTTCTTTTCTTTCTGTAAAAGCATACAATGGTGGTGGGATGCTATCTGGTATCTTAGGATGATCATATAAAGGAAGTTCTTTTAGCTCAGGAACAGGAATAAGTTCTGGTAATGGTTTCGGAACAGGTGTTGGCTTAACAAGTGGTTCTGGGACAACTGTAGGTTTTGGAACAGGTACAGGTTCAGCAACAGGCTTTGGTTCAGGAACAACCACAGGTTTAGGTATGGGTACAGGTTCAGCAACAGGCACAGGTTTAATAGGTATTTCCTGAACAACCACAGGTTTAGGTATGGGTACAGGTTCAGCAACAGGCACAGGTTTAATAGGTATTTCCTGAACAACTACAAGTTCAGGCACAGGATTTGGAACTGACACTGGTTTAATTGGTGGCTCAGGAGTTGGTTCAACAGGCAGATCAGGCTCAACAACAGGTTTAACAGGCACCTCAACAACAGATTCAGTAGTAATCCCAATAGGCTGTTTAGCTATATCTTCTAGAGGAGATTCAGCAACAGACACTTCAACTTGTTTTGTTGGAATTAGATAATCAAAAACCCGAGACATTTTTACATAAGAATTAGGTATGCAAAGATAAGCTAAAAATAACAATTCTCCTATTAACAAAGTATTAACAAACAAGTCTAATCTTGGATTATCTTTTTCATAATCCTCTTTTTTCATCCAGAACTCATGCCAATCTCTCATAAATATATTTTAATTAGGTTTTTTTTATAAAGATTGTTGTGATAGAAAAAATAAAATAAAAAACAATTAAAACATCTTCTTCATTGGTCTAATTGCAGCGACTAATGCAATAACTAGATACCAATACCAGTCTAAAGCCAATATCCCTGACCATAACTTCGCGACCATCAAAATAAATCCAGCAACACTTAATTTAACTAATCCAATATCTTTCCAATCAAGTTTCTTAACACATTTATTCATCCAATTTATATAACTCATGTGCATCACCTCTTAAAGTTATCAAGATTTACTAATATAAAAACTTTTATATATATTAAACATATCATAAAACCAAAGAGGTGATTAAAATAAAAAAAATACTGATCTTATTTGTATTAATTTTATTCATTGTAAGTTGCGCACAACAACAAGATATTCAACCAGAAGAACCAGAACCAGAAGTAACAGAACCAACACCAGAAGAAACTCCAGTTGAAGAACCAACTCCAAAACCAGAAGAAACTATTGAAGAACAACCAGAGGAAACACAAGTCACTGCACCACAAGAAACATTTCCAGAAAATCTAGTTGCATACTGGAAATTCGATGATGATCTTAAAGATGCAACAGGAAACTATGACGGAACAATTGTAGGACAAACAAGTTTCTCTGAAGGAAAAAAAGACAAAGCACTTTACCTTGATAACAGCTATGTTGATCTCCCATTAAATGACATTGGCTCTTTAACTCAAGGAACAATTGCATTCTGGTTTAATTATGAATCAATTCTTGAAACACAAACACTAATGCCAATCTTTTACATTGGAATGGAACAAGGACAAGATAACATGTTCCTCATAGAAATAGGACATAGTGGTGGTGCAGGTGGTGAAGGTTCAGGATCAACTCCTGATCCAACAAATAAAATGCTTTATTCAACATGGGTTAAGAACGGTGCAGAACCTTTCCTTTGTTATGATTCAACAGATAACCTTGAAGAAAACACTTGGCATCACTTTGCTGTTACTGTAGGACCAGATGGAAATGCAGGATACTTAAACGGAGAAGAAATGACAAACAGAGATTATAACTTTGGATCATCAAGTGACAAAGCGTTCTTTGATGACATTCCAGTAAAAGAACAAATGACAATTGGCTATGGAAGATCATCTTTTATGATCTCACCTGACTTTATTTATTACAAAGGATTAATTGACGACTTCAGAATCTACAATGAACCATTATCAGCAGAAGAAATTCAAGAATTAATATAAAACCATGGAGGTGGTTATATGGCTAAAGGAAATGATTTTATAGGACTTGGTGCTTCTTTGGGAGGTATTTTATTAACAATAATAATAATACTTGTAATATTTGCCAAAGAAATGATGGTATCAGTACTTCCATCAATTGTCTGGGGATTTGTAGTACTAGGAATTGTATTAGGGCTTTTTATGTTAAAAGCTAAAGGAAAATAATTTCTTTTTTCTTTTTTTAAAAAAACTCTCTCAACTTACTTTGCTGTTTCATCTCTTTCAACAAAAAACTTTCCTTTAAAATATTATCCAACTCAATCCCAAACTTCTTCTTAACCAAATGTTTGGCATAAGTCATCATTAACTCTTTAGAAGCAAACTTAATAGCACTCGAAGCCATAGCCTTACGTGTAGCTTCACGTACAACCCACACTCCAAGAGGTGCAGCATATTCTCCTGTAATAAACCTCAAACACAACACACTCGCTTGCCTCTTCATTCCAACTAATTTTTCTAAAACAGCTAACCTTGCAGCATAATAACCACCAACACAATTCTCAGCATAAGTTTTTCTTCCATAATAACCTTCATGATCAGTTGAAAACTGTACTTCATCACTCACATTCCAACTTGCTCTTGGAGCATATGTTTCAAACAATTCATAACTCCAGACATCTGGAAAAAATAATATTAAATAATAATTACCAAGATACGAACCAAAATAAGCAGAGTAATCACAAGTTTGAAAATCCCTTGCTTTTTTAATCAAATCTTTTCCTAAATTATCATCAACAGCAGTAATACTCCAACGCGTTGGCACCAACTTTCTGTTTTTCTTAACACCAATATTACCAATACTCAACAACTTTGATAAAAAATTCTCATCAAAATTCTTTTTATACAAATGCAAAATCGCATCATTCGCTTTAAAATCAGTATCAGCAACAACTTTATCAACTCTTGAATCCACAAACGGATTACTAACTACTTGCACTTTCTTTAATTTAGCATTAGGTCCCATTGGCATTAATTCAGGATTAAAACTAAGCTTAAATTTAGGCTTCGCTTCCAAACCAACTTCAATATCAACAGGTTTCGAAGCCATCCCAACTTCCTGACTAACATCAAGAAACTTATGCCTTAATTTAACATCCATCTTATACCTTGAATTAACAAGTGATGACCTATAATCAATTATCTTTCTAATCCCAAAATCCTTTTCAGCCCAATGCCTTGGCGCATCATACAACCAGGCATCTCCTACTTGTTCAGAAGGACTCAAAATTCCAACATTAACATTAGGATAACCATATCTTCCAACAAAAACATTTGGCGCAGACCCAGAAAAGTCTTCCTTAACCTCTTTCCTAACCTTAAACATAGCTTCACTTTTAGCATAAATAGGACAAAAACTCCTACCACAATGACCTTTACCCTGACATTTAATACACCTAACGTTCATTCTCCCCAAAGCTTAGAGTAATTATTTCTTTTATTTATATTTAATTAAAAAACCACAACATTTAAATATACACCAATATTATCCCCTCTAGAATAAAGGAGTTCTGAGGTGCATACTAATGAATGAAAAAGAACTTTTGAAAACCGGTACAACAACTCTGGGATTAGTTTGTAAGGATGGAATTGTACTTGCAGCTGACAAAAGAGCAACATCTGGACATTTTATTGTTAACAAAAGAGTTGAAAAAATACATCTAATTGCAGATACAATGGCAGTCACAATGGCAGGTACTGTAAGTGATGCTCAATTACTAACAAAACTAATCAAAGCAGAAATCAAACTTAAAGAAATAAGAAATAGTAGACAAATGACTGTAAAAGAGGCAGCAAACCTATTAGCAGGCATGGTTTATGGTAACATTCGAAGAATGTCAATGATACCAGGAATCGCACATTTTGTAATGGGTGGCTCAGACAATGATGGTTTTCACATATATGATCTTTTCGCAGATGGTTCCATCACTGAAGTAGACGACTTTATTTCATCTGGCTCAGGAAGTGTAATGGCATATGGTGTTTTAGAAACATTATACCAACCAAACCTCACAGTAGATGAAGGAGTTAAACTTGCAGTAAAATCAATCAATGCTGCTTTACAAAGAGACTCAGCATCAGGTGGAGGAATTGATGTTATAACCTTTACAAAAGAAGGTTTTAAAAGAGTACTAAATAAGGAATTCACAACCAAGGTTGAAATTTAAATTTTTCATTTAAAATGAATAAAATTCTGAAAAGGTGAATGTAAATGGGAGATATTCTAAAAGAAATTTTAAAAATAGTACCTGCAAAAAAGGTTTCCACAGCAGGGTTTGAAGGAGCAAACATTGTTCTTTACACCAAAGATAAACAATTTTTTTTTGACAATGAGGGATTAATCAGAAAAATAGTTAATGAATTTAAAAAAAGAGTTGAATTAAGACCAGATCCTTCTATTTGCATGGAACTTGAAAAAGCAGAAAAACAAATAAAAAAACTTATTCCAAAAGAAGCAGGTATATCCCAAATTATCTTTGACTCACAAAGAAGTATGGTTATAATTGAAGCTGAAAAACCTGGTTTAGCAATTGGTAAGCAAGGTTCAATTTTAAGGGAAGTAAGAGAAAAAACATTATGGATCCCTTTAATAAAGAGAACTCCAGCGATCAAATCAAAAATTATTGATAATATTAGAGCTGTTCTTTATCAAAATAGTGACGCAAGAAGAAAATTTTTAGATAAAACAGGTCACAGAGTATATGATGGTTGGATACGTGAGAAAAAACATGAATGGATTCGAGTAAGCTTCTTAGGAGGTGCACGTCATGTTGGTAGAAGTTGTCTTTTACTTCAAACACCAGAATCAAGGGTATTATTAGATTGTGGAATTGATGTTGCAAATGATAGAGAACCATACCCTTTTTTAGACGCACCTGAGTTTAAGATAAATGAACTTGACGCAGTAATTATATCACACTCACATTTAGATCACTCAGGTTTCCTTCCATACTTGTTCAAGTTTGGCTATAAAGGACCAGTTTATTGTACTCTTCCTACACGTGATGTTATGAGTCTGTTGCAACTTGATTTTATTAAAATTACTAGAAATGAAGGTAAAGATCCAATCTATACAAGTGATGACGTTAAAGAAATGGTTAAACATACCATTTGCCTTAATTACGAAGAAGTAACTGACATTACACCTGATGTAAGACTCACATTATATAATTCAGGTCATATTCTTGGTTCTGCAATGGCCCATTTACACATAGGAAATGGATTACATAACCTAGTTTTTACAGGAGATCTCAAATTTAACAGGACACAACTTTTAGAAGGTTGTTCAACAGTCTTTCCGCGTTTAGAAACAATGATTATCGAATCAACATATGGTGGAAAAGATAATATTATGCCTAACAGAAAAGAATCAGACAATGTTCTCAAGAAAATAATCATTGATACTGTTAAACGTGGTGGGAAAATATTAATGCCAGTTTTAGGTTCAGGTAGGGCACAGGAAATTATGATACTTATTGAAAACATGGTAAGAAACAAAGAATTAAAAGAAATTCCAGTTTATATTGATGGAATGGTTTGGGATATCACAGCAATACACACAGCATACCCAGAATTTCTCAACAGCCAGGTAAGAAAACAGATTTTCCATAAAGATCAAAATCCATTCTTATCAAGCATTTTCAAAAGAGTAGGTTCACAAAAAGAAAGAATGCAATTAATAGAAGAGCACGGTCCTTGTTTAATCCTTGCAACATCAGGTATGTTGGTAGGAGGACCAAGTGTTGAATATCTTAAACATCTTGCAGATAATCCAAAAAACTCTTTAGTTTTCTCATGTTACCAAGGTGAAGGTTCACTAGGAAGACGTATCCAGAACGGTTTAAGAGAAATTGTATTTCACAGTGGAAACAAACAAGAAGTAACAGAACTTAAAATGGAAGTTAGCAAGATAGAAATTACAAATCACGCAGACAGAAACGAACTAATGACTTTTGTACAACGTTGTAATCCAAAACCTAAGAAAGTTATCATTAACCACGGCGAAAACTCTAGGTGCCTTGACTTAGCATCTTCAATTCATAAACAAAACAGGATTGAAACCAATGCACCAAGAAATCTAGAAACTATCAGAATTAAATAATCAGATTTATATGTAAAAATATTTATACAAAATTTTTTTTGAAGTATAAATGTCTTAAAAAATCCATCGGATTTTTCAAAAGATTTATAAACCTATTTTTCATACATAAAATAAAATGGAACCAATCCACGGAGACAAGATTGCTGCAAAGAGACAGATAATACGTTATACAGGTATATTTGACTTTGACGGTTTATACAAAGTAATGGTACAATGGCTCAAACAAAGACGTTATTGGTTTCATGAAGACACTTACAAATTCAAACCAGGTGATGGTTTTGGTAAAGAAGTCATGCTTAAATGGGTTGCCTGGAAAAACATTGACGAATACTTCCGCTTCCATCTTACAGTTAATTTTCATATTTGGGACATAAATGAAGTAGAAATTTTCCAAGATGGTCAGAAAAAAACATTAACAAAAGCACGTATGGAAATAAAGTTAAAATGTACCTTATATAGGGACTGGCAAAGAAGATACAAACAAAACAAATTAACAGAATTCCTTAAAGATTTCTACAACAAATATATCATTTTCAAAAAAACAGATTCCATTACATGGGATACAATATATTATAGAATGCTTAAGTTTGCAGCTGTTATAAAAGATTACCTTAACATGGAAACAAAAGGAAGGGAATATGCTGGTTACTTAGGAGATAATGTTTAGAAAGTTATATAAATGACAAACATAATTATACTTTACAATGAGTGAAAAAAAGCTGGTAGTTGATCAATTGAAGATTAATTATGATGGTATATTTAGTGTCAACGGCTTATACAAGTTACTTGACAGCTGGTTCTACGAAAATGCTTATGATAAGTTAGAAAAGAAAAATGATGAGCGAGTCACTCCTAATGGTAAAGATATTGAAATAGAAATGCGACCATGGAAAAAACCAACTGATTATGCAAACAAGATCATGAAAATAAGACTTTTCATGAAAGGTATAAAAGATGTTGTTGTTGAAAAAGATGGTGTCAAACATCGTCTTAATCAAGGTAGTGTACAGATTATAATTGATGGTTACATTGAAACAGACTATGAAAATAAATGGGAACAAAAACCAACATTCTTCTTCATAAGAGCACTTTTTGATAAATATATCTTTAAATTTCATACAGATGCATTTGAAGCAGAACTCATTGATGATGTTCATCATATACAAACATCAGTCAAATCATTCCTAAACCTATACAGATACGCATCAGCTCAAGTAAGTGCAGGATCTGTAACATTCTAAGAGTTAATTTTATAAACATAGCTTATTTTAAACCTATTATGAGACAAATAATTACAATTTTACTTTTAGTACTACTTTTATCAGCTTGCACTAAAACTATTCCACAATCAGAACCAGTTGTAGTTGAAGAACCAAATGAAACAGTAGTTGAACAAGAACCTATTGTGGAAGAAGAAACAGGGAATATTGAAGTTAGAATCATTCAACCAGAATCAAGATTATATTATGACTTAAGAAACAGGAACAATTTTGAAATATATGTTGAGTTAAAAAACAATTTTAATCATACAATAGAAGACTTAGGAGTTGACATTCTTGGCATAACACCTGGTCACTTTGATAAATCACTTGGAGATTTTAGTTTTGGTATAGAAAAACTTAATCCTAATGCAAAACAATATCTAACAGTTTCCAATCTAAAATTCAGATCAGGAATTGAATATCCTTCTTTTCTTGTGATAAAGGCTAGAGCATCTTTCTTTAAGGATGGTGAAAGAGTTTTCTTTTCAGATGAAAAAAGAATAGATTTAGTAGAGATACAGTAGAAAAACAAAAACATTTTTAAATAAAATCCATCTTTTTCTAAATACCAGACATTACGCGAGGGTTGCAGAGTCTGGTCAAATGCGCAGGACTTAAGATTGACACCCATTGTTGATAATGGGAATTAATATGTTATCCTGTCTCTTAGTGGGTCCGGGGGTTCGAAATGCCATATGGCACGAATGTCCCCTCCCTCGCATATTTTTTTCTAGAAAAAGAATCACTCAGGCATATCTATAATAAACCTACTTCCTTTACCATAATCACTTTCAACCTCAATTCTGCCATTATGTAACTCAACAATCTTTTTTGCAATAGCAAGACCAAGTCCAGAACCCTTTTGTGTTCGGGTCATATGATGTTCTGTCTGATAAAACTTATCAAACAACAAAGGAATTTTATCCTTTTCAATTCCAACACCAGTATCTTCTATAATCAATGTCCATCCTTGCTTAACTTTTTTAGCAGAAATAATAATCTTACCCTTTTCAGTAAACTTTGTTGCATTATTAATCAAGTTAATCAAAACCTGTTTAAACTGTTCAGGATCAACATTAACCATAAACTTACCAGGAACCTTTATCACAACCTTTAACCCCTTTTGTTCAGCTTCTTTAAAATAAAAATCAGAAATCAACTCATTTAAATCTACTTTTTTAATGCTTAACTTAACCCTCTTTGCCTCAAGTCTTGACAAATCAAGTATATTATTAATCATTCCATTCAATCTTCCAGCTTCATCATCAATAGTAGTAATAGCATCTTTTTGTTTTTTACTCACTTTCCCAAAATTACCATCCCTTAATAAAGACAAATACAATTTTATAGATGTCAACGGCGTTCTTAACTCATGACTTACAACAGAAATAAACTCATCCTTCATTTCACTTATCTCCTTCTCTTTTTTATACTTATACTCTGTTGACCTTAATTTATCAAGAAGTCTTGCTTTATCAGCAAGTTTAAGATAAATAACTCTCACAAACAAAAGTACTGCTAATATTGTAAACGGATGTTCAACCAAAGCTAATCTTACAGACTGATTATCATATAAAACAATATTAGTTAAGTGCAAGAAAGGTTTGATTAAATAAACAGTAAACCCAAGCACAATATTTTTTCTATACCTTATTACCCTTCTCGAAGCTTTAAGTGGGATATAATAAATAGGATAAGCTAATATCAAAATCTGCAACAATATAAAAATAGTATTAAACCAGTGATTCCTAAACAACAAAGCTCGATCAGCTCTCCACATATTCAACCAGAAAATTTCTATAATGATTACAATCAAAATTACTAAACCAGTTTCAACAAGAAGATTTCTCTTAAACCTTTTTTTAATTAAAGGATAAATAAAAGCATTCACAAGAAACACTAAAGCAAACAATTCAGGTGCATGCATTATTATTGGCATATACTTCTCTAAAGACAACGTACTATAACCACCAAAAACAACAAAAAAATATAAAAAAACAACCATTGCTCTGTGAGCCATTAACCCAAGAAACGCAATTGAGAACAATTTTAACTCAGTTCCCTTAATCCTTGAATATTCAGATATCACCATATAAGCTAGAATAGTAAAGATAAGCAATTCAACAGAATTTTTTAGCAACTCTCCACCAGCAGTACCTAAAAAGAAAAAGAATTTATGAATTAAATCAATCATTTTCCAGTAATCTCTTTACCTGCGCTCTTAACTCTTGTGGTTCAAAAGGTTTTCTAAGGTAATGATCAGCACCAACCATCATACCTTTATCTTCATCAATCTCTTGCGCTTTAGCTGTAACCATTAATATTTTTGTATTTTTTAATTCATCATCTTGCCTAATATTAAAACATACATCATACCCACCGCGTTTTGGTAACATCAAATCAAGGACAACAAGCTCAGGCTTAATTTCTTTAGCCATCTTAAATCCCTGTTCACCATCTTTTGCAACATGAATATTGAAATCACTACCCAATATCATTGCTTCTGCTTTTGCAATTGCTTCTTCATCTTCAATAATAAGAATGTTCTTTTTCATGTCTAAACACCCCAGAAACAACTAAACACAACCACTTTAAAAAGTTTTCTTTAGAACAGTATATACGTTGGAAAAAAAAGACAAAAACTGAAAAACATGCAAAAATTATATAAATCAATACACAAAACATCACATTATGCCTCTGTAGCATAGTAGCTAGATCTTTAGGTCCTACAAATTGCGCGAGACACTCTGGTTTTTCAAGTGTCCGCAAAGCCTTGGTAAGGCCGAGGTCGAGGGTGCAGATCCCTCCAGAGGCTTATTTTCCAATCTTTACAATCAACAACTCTTTCTTCCCAACCTTTTTAACAGACTTCTTAAACTTAAACCTCTTCTTCTTCAACAACTTAATCAAGAATTCATCAAAACCATCATCCTTCTGCTTCAACTGTTCAACAAACCAATCATTTGTTTTAGCCAAAGACTCTACAATTATTATCTTTCCTTTACAAACCCTCTTAGCTTCTTTTAACAATCCTTCAATATTCTTCACATACTTTAAAAGAAAAACCATAAGAACAGTATCAAAACAATCTTTTTTAAAAGGCAATCCTTTCTCAACATCAGCTTGAACCCGTTTCCCATTAACCAAACTCAACATATTATGAGAAATATCCAAACAAACTGAATCAAAATAAGGATAACTACCACAACCAATATCCAAAATCTTACCTTTCACCTTCCTTTTCAAAAATTTCCTAACAAACTCTCTATATTCAGGCTCAATCCTATACTTCCATATAAGAGCTTCAGAATCCCAAAAAACTCTAGCATTAGAATAAAACCCTTTTAGCGCAGGAAAATCCTTAACTAACTCTCTAACTTCTTTCTTAATCAACTCTTTCCTTTCTTTATCTTTTGTTTTATTAAACTCAAGCCGTTTCTTTTCAAACCTTTCCAACAATCTCTCATGTTTTGATAACATAAAACAAAAGAATCATCCCAAATATTAATATTTAACGAAACCTATATAAATACTCTATACTTAAATATTCAAAACAAGAGGTGATTTTAATGAGAAAAATATTATTATTAATCGTTTTAGTTCTATTAATAACAGCTTGTGGAAAAGAAGAAGTGCCAGAAGAACCAGAAGCACAAACATGTCCTGCATCATGTGATGATGCTAATGCATGCACAGATGATCTTTGTTCAGAACAAACTAATTTTGAATGTCAACATTCTGAAATAATTCCTTGCTGCGGCAACACACTGTGTGAGGAAGGTGAAGATTTCACAACATGCTCAGATTGTGAAAAACCAGAAATGGAAGAAAAACTTAAAACTATTATCGAAAGCGCAGAAAACCTTGAAAATTATGAATATCGATATATTAAAGGTGTTGAAGAACGCGATTATCAAATAATAGCCAACACAGCACGTCTTGACATAATCAGAACAAGAGAAATGTTTAACACAGGTGAAGATAACATTGCAATACTTGACCTAGAACAACAAATAGCAGTCAGCTTTTGTAAAGAAGCAGATTGTGAAAAAGAAAGTGTTGCAACAGAACGTGATTTCAATGAACTTTATACAATCACTCCTAAAGAAATCACTTTATTAATTGACACAGGTAAGATTGTATCAGAAGAAATATATGAACAAAGAACAAGTCACAAAATTGAAGGTACTAACAAACAAGGCAAAAAAATAGAAGTCTTACTTGAAGGAAATTACGGAGTTCCTTACACTTACAAAGAATTTAATGATAATGGAGATGTAACACTAAACTTAAGATTCACAGCCTATAAGTTTAGAACAGTAAAACCAGCTGATTTAGAAATCCCAAATTAATTTCAACTTGGTAGAAAAATTTATAAACAAAAATAGTTAATCACAATAACAAGGGCTTGTGGTCTAGTGGCTATGACATCTCCTTGACGAGTTAAAACTCAAAATGGAGAGGATCGCCGGTTCAAATATTAATTGGAATTGAAAATTCCAATTTTTGAAAGTCCGGTCAGGCCCATTCAGGCTTTTTTATTAAGCCCATATATACTCCTAAAATGATACCTCACTTTACATTAAAAACACACACTCCAAGAATTCTTATACCTTATGGAATAAAACTTTTAGCATTAGGAGCAATCCTTTACATTGGAGTTTTACTAAACTTTTATTTTCTTGATTACAAACTAAATCCGCACTTACATTTAATGTCAATCTCAATCATCCTTATCCTAATTGCACTTGAACTTATCCTATTCCACAAAAAAAATTACAAAAAATTTCACTTTTTCCATGACAAAGTTCAACATAAAAACAAAACACTTCCCTTAAAAAACATAAGTAAGATGAGCATTATACGAAACTTTTTTGACACATTACTTGGAACATGTTCAATCCTTTTCACTCCTAACTTTAAAATGCATCATGTTAAAGATAAAAAACAAATTCATGATCAAATTAAATTGTATATTATGAGAAGCAAGTAAAAAAGAGAGGTAAATAATGAAAATCAAAGTAAAAGATATGGATATTTCTACAGGTGGTACTTTTGTTTGTTTAATTAATGAGAGAGATGCAACCAAATTTGATTTTCATGTTCTTGACAGAATTAAAATAAAAAGAGGTGTTGAATCAGTTATCGCTGTAGTTGACATAGCTGAATCAAGCAAAGCAGTTCCACCAGGTAATATTGGTTTGTTTGAAGAAGTTCTCGACGCTATTGGTGCAAGAAATGGTTCCACAGTTGAAATTGATATAGCTAACAAACCGATCTCAATCTCTTATATCAAGAAAAAACTGAAAGGTGAAAGATTAAACAATGATGAAATAAACGAAATAGTAAAAGACGTTGTTAACAGAAATCTTGACAATGTTGAAATGACTTATTTTGTAGCAGCTTCTTACTTACACGGTCTTAATGATATAGAAAGTGTCTCATTAACAAAAGCAATTGTAAGAAATGGTAACACATTAAAACTAAAAAACAAAATTATTGTTGACAAACACTGTTCTGGTGGTGTTCCAGGCAATAGGACAACAATGTTAGTTGTACCAATTGTTGCAGCAGCTGGTTATACAATGCCAAAAACATCTTCAAGAGCAATAACAAGCCCAGCTGGTACAGCAGACACAATGGAAGTTTTAGCAAAAGTATCTTTTTCTGCAAAACAAATGAGAAAAATAGTAAGAAAAACAAATGCCTGCATTGTTTGGGGTGGTGCTGTTAACTTAGCAGGTGCTGACGACAAATTAATTCAAATAAGAAACCCACTCGCACTTGATCCAAGAGGTATGTTACTTGCAAGTATTCTTGCAAAAAAAGCTGCAGTTGGTTCAACCCACGTTGTAATTGATATTCCTGTTGGCAAAGATACTAAGATTAAAACTCACAAAAAAGCAGTTGCACTTAAGAATGACTTCATAAAGATAGGAAAAAAACTTGGAATGAAAGTTAAAGTATACATGACAGAAGGTTACCAACCAATTGGAAACGGAATTGGCCCTGCACTTGAAGCACGTGACGTTCTTTGGGTTCTAAGAAATCATCCAAAAGCACCTGAAGATTTAAGAAGAAAAGCAATTCATCTTGCAGGAGATGTTTTCAGAATGCTTGACATAAAAAATCCAGAAAAGAAAGCAAGAGAAATACTTGAATCAGGCAAAGCATACAAGAAAATGAAAGAGATTATCAAAGCTCAGAAAGGTAAATCTAACATTAAGCCAAGTCAAATTGAAATAGGAAAACACTCTTTCCATTACAAGGCAAAAAAATCAGGAAAAATATATGATTTAAACAATTATCACATTGCAAAAGTATGCAGAATCGCAGGTGCACCAAAAGATAATGGCGCAGGAATGTATCTTTACAAACATGAAAAAGACAAAGTAAAGAAAGGAGAAAGAATCTTCACAATCTACGCAGAAAACAAAACCCGTCTTAAATACGCAAAGCAAGCACTAAAAAGACTCAAAGATATTGTTGTAATTAAATAAACTAAAATAATTCTTTTTTATTAAGAAAAAACGCCGTGGCCCAGATTTGAATTCCCCGATTTCTAAGAAATTTCCTTAAAAATCTCTGGGATATCCATAGGAAACAAGCTTTCCAGGCTTGCGCAGTTTCCTGAAAGTGAGGCTCGGACAAGCCTCGCCATTTACCAGGTTGTGCCACCACGGCATATAATAGATTATTTTTTATGTGATTTATAAATTTTATTAAAAAACACTAGAAAAAACAAGCTCAGGACTCTTTCAAATCCTCATCATTCATCAAAACATCAAGTTCAAACCTATCTAAATCTCTCTTATTCAAAACCTTAACAAAATCAGGTTTTTCTTTATTTTCCTTAATCTCCTCAAGCTTATCTACATCATCCATTTTAATTGACCAGTGTTATAGGTATACCATATAATTCCCACATTTCTTTAATATCTTGTTTTTCTTTTGTTATAACATTACTTTTAGTATCAACATCAAATAAAACACGTCTTTTTTCATCAACACTAATAACAATTCCAAGTGTTTGTCCATCTTCACTACCTAATCTTACTTGATACATATGCCCAGCAAAAAAAGATCTCTCAACCTCATCTAAAGTAATAGGATGATAACTTTCATCACTTACATGAGAATTATTAGATAGATAATATTTCTTTAAAATATCTTGAATATCCCTCTTTAAATTTTCATTAGTTATTTTTCCATCATAACCAAGTAAATCACAAAGTTTTTGATCTAATCTAGATTTTTCTTCATGATTTGGATTAGCATATTTATAATAAACTAACAATGCTTTATCAATAACATCCTGATCTAATTCTTCCAACTTCATCTCTTCTCCTCCAACATCTTTAATCTATACTCAAGCTCAACAACCTTCTTCTCAACATCATTCTGTTTTTGGTTAAAAAACATAATCCAATCATAAACAACATTCTTTAAATGATAAATATCTTCTTTTACCTTTTGAAAAGCATGTCTTATTCCAGTCATTTAGTTCCATTCCTCATTCTACATCTTTTACAAAGCTTATGCTTAACAATTCTTTTTGCTCTACATTTATCGCATCTTCCAACTTCAGCCATATTTTCCACCTTTTGAATTATTAGAAGAAAGCATCCTTTGCAGGACACTTTCTTATAAATAGCTTGGTTATTGGGGGGTCTTCATTATAAGAATGAAAACTGACCAAACTACTTAATAAAAAAGAAAAACTACTCCTTTATAAACCTTTCGCTTTTACACCACTATAAAGTGATAACAATATACAGCACAACTCTTAAATATCCCTTCTCCCTATTTCTTATTAAAATGCAAAAATTCGACAAAATAGTACCAGACACTTCTGTCTTAATTGAAGGAATCCTTTCAAACAAAATAAACAAGAAAGAATTCAAAATACAAGAAATCATTATCCATGAAGCAGCTCTTGCTGAACTTGAACATCAAGCAAACCAAAACAAAGTGATTGGTTTTCTTGGTTTAGATGAAATAAAAAGATTATCTTCTTTAGCACAATTAAAATTCTCAGGTCAAAGACCAAAAGCAGTTGAAATCAAACACGCTTCTTTAGGTGAAATTGACGCACTGATCCGTAAACTTGCATATGATGAAGATGCAACTTTAATCACAGCAGATAGAGTTCAAGCAAAAGTTGCAGAAGCACGTGGCATGAAAGTCCTTCATATTCAACCTTCAACAACAAAAAAGAAAATTAAATTAGAAAAATTCTTTGACGAACTAACAATGAGTGTTCACTTAAGGCAAGAAGTTGAAGCTTTTGCAAAAAAAGGTATGCCAGGAAACTGGAAATTTGAAAAAGTATCAAAAAAACAACTAACCCAAAAACAAATCCAAGAGATTGCAGAAGAAATAATTGAAGAAACAAAGATAAGAAGAGACTCTTTTATTGAAATTGACAGACCAGGTTCAACAATAGTTCAATTAGGTAAATTTAGAATTGTTATCACAAAGCCACCTTTTGCAGATGGTTGGGAAATAACAGCAGTACATCCTGTAAAAAGATTAGAACTTGAAGATTATAAATTAACTGAAAAACTTAAGCAACGTATTGCAGAACAAGCAGAAGGTATTCTTATTGCAGGTGCACCAGGTATGGGTAAATCAACTTTTGCACAAGCACTAGCAGTTCATTATGCTTTACAAAATAAGATTGTAAAAACAGTTGAAGCACCTCGAGACCTTATTCTTCCGGAATCAATAACTCAATATGCAATCAGCCACGGTTCAAGCCAAGAAATACATGATATTCTTCTCTTATCACGTCCAGATTACACTATCTTTGATGAAATGCGTAACACAGACGATTTTAAACTTTTTGCAGACATGCGTTTAGCAGGTGTTGGTATGGTAGGTGTTGTTCACGCAACAAATCCAATTGATGCAATTCAAAGATTTATAGGCCGTGTTGAAATGGGAGTCATTCCACAGATCATTGATACAGTTGTTTTCATAAAAAATGGCCAAGTTGACAAAGTTCTTAGCTTAGGCATGACAGTCAAAGTACCAAGCGGAATGACAGAAGCAGATCTAGCACGTCCTGTTGTAGTTGTAAACGATTTTGAAACACAAAAATTAGAATATGAAATTTATACTTATGGTGAACAAACAGTTGTTATTCCTGTTACAGCTAGTGAATCAACAGGAAAAATAACAGGTGCAAAAAGATTAGCAGCAAATGAAATAGAACGTACATTCAAAAATTATTCAGACCAAGTTGAAGTTGATGTTGTTTCAGACAACAAATGTATTGTAAGAGTTCCAGAAAAAAACATTGCAAGAATTATTGGTAAACAAGGAAAAAATATTGAAGCACTTGAGAAAAAACTTGGTTTAAGCATTGATGTACAAGAGCTAGACCAATCAACACAACCAACAGGAGACACAGTACCATTTGAATTCAATATTAGCAAGAAACAAATACTACTTTACCTTGATATAAAGATGAAAAACAAAGATGTTGACATATTTATTGATGATGATTATTTAATGAGCGCAAAAGCAAGTAAAACAGCTTTAATAAAAATCCGTAGATCAAACAAACTAGGCAAAATACTTGCAGAAGCATTAAATAATAGAGAAAATGTTAGAATAATTCTTTAAGAAGCCTTTAAAGTGCTAACAATCACTAAATTCTGTTGTACATTATAATAAATAGGATCACGCCTAGAATATTTTCTTGAAACCTTTCTAAAACATCTTACAGCATTTAGTTTTTTTAGATTCATTTCAAATTTTGGAATGTGCTGAAAATTTTAATTTTCATCACATCAGCCTCTCTTTCCCCATTTTATACTAAAAGCAACAACTCATACAATTCATATATTAATATACTAATAAGTAACACTAGTATATAAACTTTTCGCTGTTTTAAGAAAAGATTTAAATATTAGTTTAATATAAAAGAAGAATATGGACATTTCAAAAAAGGTGGTAGCAGTTTTGATTCTATTAACAATAATTATATCTATTTTAAGCACTATCTTTGTGCTAAACCAAAAACCAGCACTAACATCACCTCCAAAATCAGAATCCTCAGCACAAATTGGTTTAACAGTTGAAAAACCAATTGATACTCAATCAACAGATACAGGTGAGGTTAATCTAACTGTAAAATGACTAAAGAACTTTCAAACAAAACAATGGCAATTTTGATATTTATTGCAATCTTAATCTCAATCATAGGAATCCTTACAACTCAACCAGCTGCATTATACATGCGCATGATAACTGGCATGGCAACAAACCAAACAAGTGACACAGGAATGGCAAATGCAACAGTAGGAACACTACTTAGCATTAACCTTACAACAGATAACATAACCTGGGGTTCTGGTAGTGTTGCAACAGGTTCTGGTAATTGTACTCTTTGTACAAACACAACTCCTGCTGAATGTGATAAAAATATCAATGCAAGTAACTCAGGTTGTTGGGATTTTAACAATATTACAACAGGCCTTGTTTTAGAAAATCAAGGTAACACATGGGCAAGAATAAATGTTTCTTTTAATGAAAACACATCTAGTTGGACTGCTTGGAGTTCTTCAACTCAAAAAGCATTCAAATGGTTTGCAGCATCAATCGGAGGAGTAAATTGTAAAAACAATACTTTTGGCGATACAGGAAGTGTATTCCCAAACACACCAACATCAGTGCTAGCAAACAAAACAAACATATCATGTGGTGCACTAAATTATGACGATGATAATGATGAGTATGGTATTGATTTTGTTGTAGCAGTTCCATCAGACGCATCATCTGGTTCAGTAGGTACTACAGTAACAGTAACAGCAACAGTATGCAGTTGCGGTGGAAGTTGTACATCAGCAAACACCTGTGTATAAAACATACATAATATCTAATATATGCATAATGTCTATGCCAAATTCTTGTAAAAAACATTTATTCGGATCGTAAGACAGTAATAGCGAAAACCTTAATTTAAAAAAGCATGTTTTCGTGTTTTTTACAGGCATGACACTATGCATAGTACCAATGCCAAATTCTTGACAAAAACAATGAAGCATAAAAGCATTTATATATCAAAATACATTCTTTCTTAATATGAATCCAATTAGACAAGTAAGAGACAAAGTATTTGACTTAGAAAACATAGAAGAACTTATGCCTAGTTTTTACACTTCAATCAAATCTCAAATTAGCATAACCAAATTCAAAAAACTTTCTGAAAGAGAAAAAAAACAAACTAACAACGCACTTGCAAAATTAAAATTTCTATATGATGGACTAATTCTAAAACAAAGAATCAGTGATAATTTAGAAGGCCTTGCTTGCTACCTTGGCAGATTAAAAGTAAACACACTAACCAAAGATTACAGAGTTACAAGAAAAATTCTTTACAAATTTTTACAGCAAGATGACATGAACTTAAATTTTATTTCAGCTGACATTGATGACTTTAGAAAAAAGTTAATTACCTTAAAAAGAAATTATAAAATCCTTTCAAAAAAATTTAACATCAAAAACAATAACATTCAACAATTATCAGACCTCTGTAGAAAACAAAAACAACTCCATAAAAACATTACAAAAATCTTTAATTCCCTAAAAACAGAACTTAAAAAAGACAAAAAATGCAGGTCTTTTTTCAATAAATCAATGATTAAATAATTTGCTCAAACCCCTAAATTCTTTAGGTACAGCTCATCTACTATCATTTTAAAAACGAAAGTTATATAAAGAAACTCGTATTATTTTATATTAAAATAAGCCAAATTTTGATGGCTATTCTCGACGGTAAAAAATGCAAAAACAAGATTATGATTCAAAAAAAATCCAAGTGCTAGCAGGTTTACAAGCAGTTAGAAAACGACCTAGCATGTACATAGGCAGCACTAGTTCTAAAGGTCTCCATCACCTTGTTTACGAAGTAGTGGATAATAGCATTGATGAAGCTCTTGCAGGTTATTGCACAAAAATCATTGTCATAATTCACAAAGATAATTCAGTTACAGTTATTGATAATGGCAGAGGTATTCCTGTTGACATTCATGAAAAATATAAAGTTCCTGCAGTCCAACTTGTACTCACAAAATTACACGCAGGTGGAAAGTTTGACAAGTCAACATATAAAGTAAGCGGAGGTTTACATGGAGTAGGTGTAAGTGTAACAAACGCACTATCAAAATCACTTATTGTTCAAGTCAAAAGAGACAATAAACTTTATGAACAAAAATATGAACAAGGTAAACCATTAACAGAATTAAAAGAACTTGGTCCAGCAGAAGGAACAGGGACAACAGTTACTTTTTTACCTGATCCAGAAATATTTGAAACAACAGAGTTTGTTTATGACATTTTAGCATCAAGATTAAGAGAATTAGCATTTCTTAACAAAGGAATTGAAATAAGTATCAAAGATGAACGTACAGATAAAGAAAAAACATTCAAATATGAAGGCGGGATAATTTCTTTTGTTGAACACGTTAACAAAAACAGAAATACCCTACATAAACCAATCTATTTCAAAAAAGAAAAAAATGGTCTTGTTGTTGAAATATCAATGCAATACACTGATTCTTATCAAGAAAACATATTTTCATTTGCAAATAACATTAACACAATTGAAGGTGGTACACATCTTTCTGGTTTCAAGTCAGCATTAACAAGAGTTGTTAATAACTATGCAGAAAAAAATAAATTAGCAGATGCAAAACTTAGCGGCGACGATGTAAGAGAAGGTTTATCATCAATTATCTCTGTCAAAATCCGCGAACCACAATTTGAAGGTCAAACAAAAACAAAACTAGGTAACTCAGAGGTAAAAGGTGTTGTTGACTCAATTGTATCAGAGGGCTTAAACACTTTTCTTGAAGAAAATCCTGCAATTGCAAAAGCAGTAATCAGTAAATGTGTTAATGCAGCAAAAGCAAGAGAAGCTGCTCGTAAAGCACGTGAACTAACAAGAAGAAAAGGCGCTTTAGACAGTTCTTCTCTACCAGGCAAACTAGCTGACTGCTCAAATCAAGATCCTAGCAAATGCGAAATCTTTTTAGTTGAAGGTGACTCAGCAGGAGGTTCTGCAAAACAAGGACGTAACAGAGCGTTCCAAGCAATCCTTCCATTAAAAGGTAAAATCCTTAACGTTGAAAAAGCACGTATTAATAAAGTAATTAGCAATGATGAAATTATTACAATCATTTCAGCTCTTGGTTGTGGTATTGGTGAAGAGTTTAACATAAAAAAACTAAGATATCATAAAATAATCATAATGACAGACGCAGATGTTGACGGAAAACACATCAACTGTTTAACATTAACATTCTTTTATCGTTACATGAAACCTCTAATTGAACAAGGTCACTTATACTTAGCAATGCCACCATTATATCTTATCAAGAAAGGCAAATTCAAAAAATATGCTTATAGTGACAAAGAAAAAGATAAAATCCTTGAAGAAATAGGTCATGAAGCAACAATTCAACGTTACAAAGGTCTTGGTGAAATGAACCCAAGACAACTTTGGGACACAACAATGGACCAAAATAACAGGACAATAAAACAAATCCAAATAGAAGACGGTGTCTTAGCAGATGAAGTTTTCAACATTCTGATGGGCGAGCAAGTCGAACCACGAAGACAATTCATCCAAGAACACGCTAAAGAAGTAGGTAATTTAGACATATAAACAGGCTTTGAACAGTAACACACCTCACAAACAGTTAACTTTATAAATAAATTCCATTTTCTAACCAATATTACCCGTGATACTACGTAATGTAGGAGGGAGCTTAAATGGATAAAAATAAACTATCAGAAGCACTAAAAAAATTAAAAGCTGAATCTAAAAAACGTAATTTTACTCAGACAATTGACATAATCTTTAACTTCAAAAGTCTCGATCTTAAAAAAACAGAAAACCATGTAGATTTCTTTACAAACCTACACCATGATAAAGGTAAGAAAGTTAAAGTTTGCGCCTTTGTAGGTCCTGAACTATTATCACAAGCAAAAGAAATATTTGACTTAACAATCAGTCCAGATGATTTTCCTAAGTATAAAGATAAAAAAGCAACAAAAAAACTAGCAGAAACATATGACTTTTTCATTGCACAGGCAAATGTAATGGCAAAAGTAGCAACAACATTTGGCCGTATTTTAGGTACAAGAGGTAAAATGCCAAACCCAAAAGCAGGTTGTGTTGTACCTCCAAAAGCAAACCTAAGACCATTATACGACAGATTACAAAAATTAGTTAAGGTTAGTGTTAAAACAGAACCAGCATTCAAATGTTCTGTTGGAACAGAAGAAATGGATGAAGAAGCTTTGATGGATAACATAATCACTTTATACAATGCAATCATACACCATCTCCCAAATGAAAAAAACAATATCAAAAAAGTACTTATCAAACTCACAATGAGTAAACCAATTAAAGTGGCATAAAAATGACAGAAGCAGCACAATACAAAAAGGACATTGTAACTGAATTCAGCAAATTAATACTAGATTATCCTATTGTTGGTGCTCTTAACATGGAAAATCTGCCAGCGCAACAACTACAAAAGATGAGAGAAAAGTTAAGAGACTCTGTTGTAATCAAAATGACCAAAAGAAGGTTTATGAAACTCGCATTTGATAAAGCAAAAGAAAAAAAGAAAGGTGTTGAAAAACTTGTTGAACACCTTAAAGGTATGCCAGCATTACTTTTTACAAAAGAAAACCCTTTCAAACTTTACAAAATGCTTTCAAAAAACAAATCTTCTGCTCCTGCTAAACCAGGTCAGACAGCTCCAAGGGACATTACTGTTAAAGCAGGTCCAACTTCATTTGCACCAGGCCCAATTATTGGTGAATTAGGCATGCTTGGTATTAAAACAGGAGTTGAAAATGGTAAAGTTGCTATCAAAGCTGATTCTATTGTTGTTAAAGAAGGAGAAATAATCCAAGCAAAGGTCGCAGAATTACTAACTCGTTTAGGAATTGAACCAATGGAAGTAGGTCTTGACCTTGTTGCTGTTTATGAAGATGGTTCAATCTTTACAAAAGACATTCTTGCTGTTGACGAGACAGAATATATTAATAATATTACTAAACTTGCATCACAAGCAATCAACTTATGCGTTGAAATTGGTCATCTTACAAAAGAGACCACAGAAATTTCAATTGCAAAAGCATTTAGAGATGCAAAAGCACTTGCAACAGAACAAAACATTGTTTGCAGTGAAACAGTTAAAGAAATGGTTCAAAAAGCACACTTACAAATGAATGGTTTAAAGACTGCTGCTAATATTCCAGAAGAAGCAAAACCTGAAGAAAAACCAAAGGAAGAACCTAAGAGTGAGGAAACACCAGCAGAACAGCCAAAGACAGAAGAAAAACCAAAAGAAGTGCCTAAACAACCAGAACCAAAAGTTGAAGAGCCAAAACCTGAACCAAAAGTTGAAGAAAAGCCAAAGGAAGAAGTAAAAGAAGAAAAGAAGCCAGAACCAAAGGCTCCAGAAGTTAAAAAAGAAGAACCAAAAGTTGAGGAACCAAAACAAGAGGAAGAACTAAAACCAGTAGAAAAACCTCAGCCAGAACCAAAACCTCAACCAGAACCTAAACCTCAACCACCAAAATCAGAACCTGTTCAAGATATTCAAGAAGAAATAAAAAAAACAGAAAAAAAGATTCAAGATGAAGTTATTGATGTTACTGAAAAATTAGCAGAAGAAGAAAAGAAAGCTCCTGAAGAAACCAAACAAAAAGTAGAAAAAGCAGCTGAAAAAGTTAGAGAAGTAGTAAAAGACGCACTTAAAGGAGTTGAAGAAGATGCTGTCCCATCTGCTAAAGAAATTATTGAAAAAACAAAACAATCATTCAAAAATGGACAACTTAAAGAAAAAGAAACACCACCAGAAGTAATAAGTGCAGAAAAACTTGTTGGTGATTTTAGAAAAGAAAAAGTACAAAAGAAAAAGGATGATGTTCCTACTGCTTACGAACTTCTTCAAAGAAAGAAGAAACGTGAGCAAAAAAAATAATAATTATTGGAGGATGAACAAAATGGAATACGTATACGCTGCAATGTTATTGCATAAAGCTGGTAAAGAAGTCAAAGAAGATTCTGTAAAAAAAGTACTTGAAGCTGCTGGTGTCAAGGTAGATGATGCTAGGATTAAAGCTTTAGTTGCTGCTCTTGATGGAGTTAATATTGATGAAGCTATTGAAAAAGCTGCAACTCCTGTCGCTGTCGCTGCTGCTCCTGCTGCTGGTGGAGATGCACCAAAAGCTGAAGATAAAAAAGCAGACGAAAAAAAGGCAGCTGAAGAAGAGAAAAAATCAGAGGAACAAGCAGCTGCTGGTTTAGGCGCTTTGTTTGGTTAGTTTTACAATGCAAGATAATGCGAGGAAAGAATTATTTGACCAATTTAATCAAAAAAAGAAGGAAGTTAGTAGTCTAAGGTCTAAACTTAACCAAATAAATGACCAAAAAGAATCATGGTTTGAGAAAAAGGAAAAATATACTAAAGAAATTCTTAAGCTTATCAGGGAAATAAAACAAAGTAAAAACAAGAGAGATTCATTCACAACTAAAGTCAAGAAAGATAAAGGAGAAAGAAAAAAACTTAATGAATTCATTAAAAAGAAGATTCAGTCTGTTAAAGAACTTAGAACCAAAAAAACAGATATTCTAAAAAAACACAATATAAAAGGTGATCCTTCTAAGTTAAAATCAGAAATAGAAGCACTAGAAACAAGAATAGAAACTCAACCAATGAGTTTTGAAAAAGAAAAAGAAATCATGAAACAGATTAAAACCATTAAAAAGAAATATAATGAAGTAAAAGTGATAAGTACTGTTTTTGAACAAATTCAAAAGTTATCAAAGGAAATAGATACACTAAAAAAGCAAGCAGATGAAACACACAAAAAAGTACAAAGTAGAGCAAAAGAATCTCAGGAGAAACACGAACATATAATAGAAAATTCTAAACAAATCGATGAACTCAGAGAAAAAGAAAAACAAGCTCTTGAAAAATTTATACAACTAAAAAAACAATTTATTGAAATAAACAACGAATTGAAAAAGAAACTTATAGAAGTGGCTCCAATAAAGGAAAAGATAGATAAATTAAAAACAAAGAAAAAGCAGGAAAAAAAGAAAAAGATCGAGAAAAAACTAGAAGATATTAAAATGGGTGTTGAAGAAAAGATCAAGAAAAGACAAAAACTAACCACAGAAGATTTATTAGCATTTCAACAAGATGGAAAATAAATTATTTCTTACTCATAAATTCAGCATAACCACACTGACCACATGTAACTCTATCCTTGTGTTGTGCTAAGAACACACCAGAACCACATTTTGGGCATGTCTTATTTTTTCTTTTTAATCCTGAAGAAGTATCATAACATTTATACTTTGAACTTGTTTTTTTTGGTTTTCTTTGTTTTTTTGGCATTACTTCTCACCTTCCTTCTTAGGTTTTTCTTTTGGTTTCTCTTCTTTTTTATCTTCTTCTTTCTTTGCCTCTTCTTTTTTATCTTCTTTCTTAGGTTGCTCAGCAGGAGCTGCTGGTGCTCCACTTTTTGGAGCTTTCTTATCTCCTTTTTTCTTCTTTTCCTTCTCAAGCTCTTTCATAACTTTCTCATCAGTATAAATATGTGCATGAATATCAGCCTTTTGATGACCATTATGTGTATAAATATTTTTAACCTTAACTAATTTCTCATCACTTTTTGTTGTGGTAGCTAACAACTTTTTAACATCAGCTTCTTTAGGTGTTGCACCATCAAAAGTTAATTCTCCCTTTACCTCAGACCTACTTAACAAAGGATTCTCTTTCTTCTCAAGTAATTTTAATTGCATTTTATTTTGCTTTTATAGCATACTCTCCTTTTACAGTTATCCCTAATTTTTTTGCGACCATTGATTTGTTAGCATCAAGAATATAAACACGTCCTTTCCAATTTGTTGTAAACTGATTATCACTACAAATAGGACACTTGCTACCATCAACAAATATTTTACATTTCTTACACACTTTTTTCTTTACCATTTTATTTTTTACCCTTGGTTTCTTTCTTTTTAACTTCTTTTTTCTCCTTTTTTGGAGCAAACTCTTCTTCAATCCAATCCATTCGTCCTAAACCAGCTTGTCTCATTGTTAAACCAAGCTTAGGATTTGTTAGGTCTTTGTAACTTACAGCAATGACTCTTGCCTTACAAAGATCACCAACCTTTAAAATCTTTTTTGATTCTTTACCAGACAATGTTTTGTCTTTTGAAAAACTTACAAAATCATCCATTGCTTGTGAAATATGAATCATTCCTTCTATTGGACCTAGTGCCATAAAAACACCAAAGTCAGCAATATCCTTTACCTTTCCAAGTAAAACCTCTTGCATTTCTGGCTTTAAAATAAGCAAATTAAATGTTGTTTCATAATATGAAGCACCATCACCTGCTATAATTACACCTTCTTTGATGTCACTAACACTACAAACATCAATAACAATGCCTAGGTCTTTTGAAATATAACCTTCATATTCTTTTTTGATACACTTTATTACTGCTTCTTGCTTTGGAATACTAAAAAGTACAGGTGGTACTCTTATATGATCTTTTATTTCGGCTTTGTAAAACATTTATCCTACCCCAATATATTTTTTTTGTCTTAATGTTATTAAATTTCCTTTCTTAATCTTAACTTTTAAACCTTTATCCTGAGTTGCAATAATATACCCTTTTTTTGACAACTCAGCTAATGTATCATCAGTATTTTTTAATGATTTTGTATGAATAATATTTATATGTTTTGATTTTACAAGTTCTAAACCCAGTTTTGCAGCGAGTTTATGCTTGCCTTTTTGCTCTTTTATAATCTTTTTAAGTTCCTCAATTGTCTTATCTAAAACACATAATTTGTATTTAAAAAGCACTATACGCTTTATTTCCTCAAAAATATCAACCTTAAATTGGTAAGGTATCAACAGGAAATTAGTATCAAACACTATCTTCCTCATTTATTTACATAAATTATCAACCCTTTATAAATGTTATGGTCTATACTATGTGCATAGTAACATTTATTAATAAAAAACCTTTTTTATCAATTAGAATGGAAAAAGTAGTAGAATTATTACAAAAATATACTAAACATAAACTTGTAGAATTAACAGCCCGTGGCAATAATTCAATATATATTGCATTTTCTATTGTAAAACGTTTAAATCCAGAAGGAAATGTTCTAATTCCTGACCAAGGTGGGTGGCTTACATATAAAAACTATCCAAAAAAGCTTGGAATGAAATTTGTTGAACTAAAAACAGATAATGGTATCATTAATATTGACGATTTGAAAAACAAACTAGACAATGCTTCTTGTTTAATTTATACAAATCCTGCAGGTTATTTTGCAGAACAAGACTTCAAAAAAATTTACCAAACATGTAAAGGTAAATGTCTTGTTATAATGGATTGTAGTGGTTCAATTGCCACAGATATGTGTGATGGTAACTACGCAGATATAATAGTAGGAAGTTTTGGTAAATGGAAACCTGTTAATCTTGGTTATGGTGGATTCATAACAACAAACAATCAAGATTTTTTCAAGATAAAAGATCAATTTTCCCAATTTAGCTTTGACAAAACCAAACTTGATGAATTAAAACAATTACTTGAAAATGTTAAACCACGACAAGAATATTTCAGGAAAGTTTCTGAAAAAGTTAAATCAGATCTTAAAGATTTCAACATAATCCATAAAGATAAAAATGGTATAAATGTTATTATCAAATACAAAGATGATCAAGAAAAACAAAAGATAATTGATTATTGCGAAGAACGAGAACTTGAATTTACTTTTTGTCCACGTTACATAAGAGTACTTTGTGATGCAGTTAGTATAGAGGTGAAAAGACTATGAAGAAATTATTTCATATTGGTGTTGCAGTAATCTTAATAAGTTACATTATTGGTTGGATCAGTGTTGCATTAGGTGCAGTTGCCTACCCTAACATATCACTTGTTAAATTTTGGGGTGGAGTATACATTTTCACTTGGATCATGCTAGGATTTGGTTTTTTAATGAGCGGATTAGAAGGAATACATTATGCTAAACAACATATGAAAAAAATTGTGAGGTGGTCACATGAACCACATAAAAAATATTTTCGAAAAAAACATAGATGAATGGACACATAAGAAGTTTATCCGTTACGGTTTGGGTCAGTTTGAAAAAGAAACCTTCTTCATGAAAAAAACAGGCAAAGGAGTAACAATACAAGCAGGACATGAATATCTTGATGTAATATTTGACTTTTTATCTGGAATTATTGACGAAGATGTCCCACTCAAAGGTGTAATTGTAACAAAGAAAAAAATTTTACCAGAACTTCAAGCACAAGGTATTGAGCCAGAAAAAGTAACAGGCAAGAAATACACAATAGACATAACTCTAAACCCAGCAAAATTCAAAGAATTTGTAAAAGCATTCAATCAATACGCGCTTTTATTGAATCTAAAGTCACCTAACTATGTTCTTAAACTAAAAAAATCAATACCAAAACCAGGCAAGTTAGTTGAAAAGTTCTTAACAGCAAAACTTCCAAAGAAAGACTATGAAGCAGCAAAGAAACTCTTCTTATTTGACAACCCAGGCAGTGAATTCAAAACAGTAGAAATCAAGCACACATACATAATTGACAAAATCGATGTCCCAAAACAATACGAGAACGACCCAGCACAAGCAAGACTAAAGGCAACCAGAAAAGGCAAGATAAAGCGTCTAGTAAACATAGATGGCAAAACAACAGAAACAGAGATTGAAATGAATGTTTAATTTTTATTTTAGATCTCTATTATTTAAACGTCCTCTATTATGAAATGCATCAACCTGTTTAGCTAATGAATCTCTATCATCAGGAAGTTCAACCTCAGCTTCAATATGAAGACCTTCATCTTGTGTTACTCTAACATTTCTAACTGGTCCAAAAACCCCTCTTGAAGTGTGAGTATACACATAATTTCCTTCAAATATATGTCTTCTTTCAACTAAAACATGTCCTCCATCTGTAGGCACAAGCTCTGCTTCAATTATATGACTTCCATCTCCAAAAGCATCATTTGCAAAAAGAGCAGCTTCTCCCAGCGCAGGATTAAAATCAGGAGTACCATATACTTTAAGACTATCCACATGTTTTCCATAATGTATTACTCTATCTGGTGCCATACAAACCTCAACTTAAGTGCTAATATTTAAAGTTTTTCATTCCCCCCAAACCCATCAATTCCCACAGTACAACCTCTAAAACACATTATG
Organism: uncultured Methanosarcinales archaeon; assembly: GCA_964388715.1. GTDB lineage: Archaea > Nanobdellota > Nanobdellia > Woesearchaeales > CAYMBN01 > CAYMBN01. Next base: position 232,443 of record CAYMBN010000001.1, on the reverse strand, counting down.
TTATAATTTATCACTAAACAGTAGTTAAAAACCGAAAGATTTAAATACTTGGGGTAATTATAGGTATATATGAAACACAAGACAAGCGTTGCATTTGAAGAAGACACCATATATGCAATTAGAGAGCTAGTCAGATCAGGTTCTTTCCGTAATAAATCCCACGTAGTAGAATTCGCTGTAAAGAAACTAGTAGAAGAGGTAAAGAACAATGACAACTAAATCACTTGAGGAAAAAGTGGACTCTCCTAAATGTTTAATGAGTATTAAAAGAAAAACTCTCCCAATTATATTATCATTATTTACTCTTTTCAACCCTTCATTTTATTGTTCATTATTTCCTCAAGATAAACTTTCAATTAAAAATAATGTTTATAAAATTGATAGTAAAAATGAACTTAGTACAAATGTACATTTAACAGAGGAACAAAGATCTAAATATTCTGGTTTTAATGCCCCATTTAATCAAGGATCTTCAATAACTATTAATTCAATAGATTATGATCCTATTTTATATAAAAAATACATGGAAAATTTAACTCTTGACTTATTAGAATTATTTAGCCATAAAACAACAGCTAATGATGATTTTGTGTACTACCAAGAAGATGAAGGAAGTCAGCATATTAAATCAACACTTTCTAAAATAGGTAGAGAATATTCAGGTTCTCCTAAAAAATGGTCTTCTCCTAAATTAAAAAAACAAGTTAATCAATTAAAACAATATTGTATTAAAAATAATAAAGTAGCAAGTCTTATCCAAATGTCAAATTCATGTAGGTCTTTTAGTTTTAAATTTATGGATTACTTTAATTCATTATTAACTGCTAAAAATCCATATGAAGCAAAACAAATGTACAACAGTTTTATGAGTAATATAGATTCATATCTAGAAGAAATACCTGCATGGTGTGAAGAAGATACTTTTGCTAAAGGTATTGATTTTTCTATACCTCAACTAAAACACACCTTTTTGTTAGCTAGTGTTTTGGGCACAGTTTGCCATAACCCTTCAGCTCAAGAAGCTAATCCTTATCAAAAAAGACAAGAAGAAAGAGCATGGATCAGAAAAAGAAAAGCAGATGATATTGTTAGAGAACATCAAGAACTAGAAGACATACTAAGAGATTTATTCAAAAAACTTGATCCTAACATAATCCAAGAATCTGTTTATGAAGCATTACAAGGCATTGATGGTAATATTCATGTTGATAAAATATACTTCCAAAACCTTAGCAATGATAAAACATTATCAGATGCTGTTGGTAGATTAATTATTGGAAAAGATGCTTATGTTTTTAAGATTACAAAAAATCAGGGAAGAGCTGAAAAAGAAATATTTATCACAACAGAAGCAAGAAAAATAAAAAAATTACAACCATATGTTCCTAATGTTCTGATTAATGAACCAATCACAAATAATGGTTATAGTTTAGTCCTCTACGAAGATATATCAAAAAAGGTTATCCCATTCAGTGAAGAAAAATTGAAAACCTTTGAAGAACTTGGCTTAAGAAAGCATTTTACAGACCCAATTATGCATAGATTATATGTTTTATCATTATTCCACACTTATATGAAAAAACACATGAACTCACCAGAAGTACAAAAAGGAAAAATGGCTTCTTTTAATGACTATGAATTTTTAGCCCAAAGAATGTTAAAACAAAATAACGTGTTTAAAAAATACAAAGGTGACATGGTAGAAATAAAAAAGAAATATGAAGAATGTGTAAGAAAATTAAAAGAAATTGATGATATTGTAACAGTACTTGCTCACTATGATGCAAAACCAGATAATTTCTTTAATCACATATTCCTAGGAGATTTTGGTTCTGTTAAACCAAGCAATGAATATTGTGACATGGCAAGACCATTCTTACTAAGTCCAGAAGTATTTAGAAACTCAAGGACAAAAGGATTAACAGCAAAACAATACATAAATTCATATATAGCTATGAGAAAACATGAAGAAAACTTTGAAGTAGACTCAGAAGAATTTTATCAACACACTTTAGAAAGAGCTTTTGTTGAAAATCTAAGGATTGGTGCATGGGAAGTTTCACGTGGTAGAGATCCTACTCCTTATTTTAAATCAATGTATAATATTAAGAATTTACTGAAAAACAATAGAAAACTCTGGGCTAGTGCAAAGATTAATTTTTCTCACTAATTTCCCCAAATAAAATATAATAACATTTTCTTTTCCTTTATTTTTGCTTAATAATTCATAGATCTCTCCAAAATGTATTTTTTTAAATCTCTTATTAACTTCCATCATTTTTTTAATATCTTTTTTATAAAACAACTCAAACAAATCATTAAACATCACTTTAGTCTCTTGAATAAGTTCAATAGTTTCCTTGCTAATCTTTATTTTTTCCTCAGACAAATACTTATACAGATAAAACATGTCTCTCTGAATAAAAAGTAATTCCCTGTATAATGACCAATAAAAATTAGAATTTTTTTCTATAAAAATTCCTTTTGTTATGCTTCTCCTACAAAAATTATCATATTGCCCTAATTTGCTGGTGTGTTGTTTTATTACTTTCATATTTTCAAACTCATTTTTCTTCATATCTTCTTCCAACACATTCAAAGAATCCTTAATAATCATAAACATTCTTTTCAATAAAATAGATGATTTGTCCTTTGTAGGTTCAGTAATATTTTCAATAATGCAATAATCCAACTCTTTCTTTGTAATCTCAAATCCGAGCAAATGATGATCTACAACATCTTGAACAACATTAAAAACATTCCTTGCCTTAAAATTAACCTTGACTTTATCAAAACCCATCCTAAAAGTATTATTAAGAACAATTCTTATGTATCTCTCATCATTAACTTCAATATTAACAAAAGTTTCCTTCTTTTCCTTAACAATCTTTCCAGTGCTTAACATCAACACATTATCATGTTCTTCTATATTCAACTCAACTCCTTTTTCTAATTCATTTTTTTTGATCCATTTTCTAGGTAAAGAAACCATTAAAGTGCTAGGTCCATGCTTTACAAGCTTTCTATTCATAACATTCAATAAACATCTTTAATATAAAAAACTTTCTATTTTATTTACACTTTTCAATAAATATACACCATTTACACAAAAAGTTTACATAAAATAGATAACTCACTTACTAGTAACAAAAACCAAAGGTGATCAAAAAAATGAAAAACTTAAGACAAAAATTAAACAATTATACTAAAAGAGGATTAACTACTGCGGGCCTTGTTGGTCTTATTGTAACCACAACTGGATGTAGCGATGTTAATGTTATCCAAACTAATTTCACACATGAAGGTAAAAAAATCCCTGTTGAAGTATACATGGGCCAGCATGGTCAAACAGGCTATTTTGAGCTTGATGGTAAAAAATATAGAGTTGGCACTGGTCAACTACCTCCTGGAGATGTTAATCCTGATATAGCTTTTACAGTTGCATATGAAAAAGATGGAAAGATCTTTATCCACAGATTTTATGATCAAGAAAAAGATGGTAAACCTAATGCCTATCGTTTTGTTCCAAGAATTTCTCCATTAGAAGATAATACAATTAGTGAGTCTACAAAAGATATTAAATATAGACCTGATACAGAAAAAACCTATTTGAGAGATTACATGAACCTTAGACAAGCTCATGGTGGAAAAGCTTCTGGAATTAGTGGAACACTAAAAAAAGGTTCTCCTGATCCAGAAAACATTGATTTTAATCCTAACACAAACTGGTTTGTTAAACAAGGTAGAGATACAAAAGAAGAGCTTGCAAATGTTAAGAATTTGTGGGATACAATGAGAAAACCAGTGCAATCATACAAAACACAATTGAAATTAGGAAAAACATACATGAAAAGGTGATTAAAAAATGAAAAACTTAAGAAATATAATTTTAACAACAATGCTTTTAGCAGCATCAGGAGCCCCTACATATGCAAATAATTTTATTGCTCATGATGAAAAACCAGCTGGAGCAACAGAACAAAAAGTTGGTGGTAATATAATTAATGAACATAATTTTAGGTATCGTGCAAGAGGAACTCAAAAGTTTGTTGAGGCAGATAATGTATATACTTACAAATGTGGTTTACAAACATTATACTTTGAAACAGATTCTGGTAAATTCCAATTTAAAGATGGTGGTCAAGAATTAAGATTCAAAGTTACTGAAAATGATGAAGTAATTGAATTAGATCCAGACAAACGAAAAAACAGTGCAAATGACTATCCAGAAAAAGCATTTTCTTTAATAGATGGAAAAGAAACAGAAACAAATGGAGAAAAACAAGTAGATGCACAATATGGAGGATTATTCAGACAAAAAAGAGATGAATTTGTAAAAAAATATGCAAACAAATTCAGATCAATTGTTCAAGGGAAAGAAGAAGGAGACATTGAACTAGTACTTTCAAGGGATTATGATGAATTTTTGAAATATAAAGCAAATAGTTCTATGGGTTATAAACTGCCTCAAATGGAAACATTAGATGGAAGAATCAAAGTTAAAGGTTCCTTTGATGAATACCAAATAGCAACAATTTTTATGACAGACAAAAACGGAACTCAATACTTTGTACAAGCAGAGAAAGGAAGAGATAATTATCAATTTACAGTCTTACTACCTGGTGGATCTTCAGTATTACCTAATATTGATATCAGCGGTGGAATAAAAACACTGTTAGAAGAACTTATTGGTGATCTAGCTCAGATAACAATAAATCAAGCAAAGAAAGAATACAATCTAGCAAGATAATCAAAAGGTGAAATCAAAAATGAACCAACAAAAAGGAATTGATATAATGTCAATAAGTGATCTATACAGAGATCACAGAGATGTTATATTTACTATAGATCCAAGCGAGTCAGATGAACGTATTAAAGATTTCATGAGATCTCTTGAAGGAACAATTAAACATTTATCTGATTCAAAAAAAGGTCAAATGGTTACTTCAGACGAACTTGCTTATCACAGTATCATACAAGTAGCTTATAATCCTGATATTGAAAGTTTGGCAAGATCTAATATTCTTTTTCCAGGAGGTACTCATTATGTTTCAAATGGTACTGTCTCTGTTGGATTAAATTCAAGAGAACAGATCCCAAGCAATTTCATTGTTAAATATCCGGTTGAGGGAGATAAATTAGATGTTCTAGACCTTAAAAAAATTCAATTTGATCCAGAAACAGGTAAAAATTCCTTAAGAAAATCAGATGGAAGTGTTTTGGAAATAGATCTTAACAAAGTTAAGTTTTTTGATTTAGATAATAACCTTCTAAGAAGCAACTTTGAAACTGGTAAAGTATTTAATTCTGATGGAACACCTTATGAACTAAAATATGATTATTCAAAGGATAAATGGGGTAAACATCTATCAGAAGAAGAAACAATAAGATTTGCTCAAGTGTTAAAGCAAGTAGGGCCAGACCAAATAACACATTTTAAAGATGAATGCTACTCAAGAATAGTTGAACTAATTAAATGGTACACTGATCCTGATGAAATGTACACAAATGAACAAGATGGAGTAAAAATAACAGTTCTAAAAAATCAGATAGGTCATAGTGGTATTCCTTACAGAAAAGTCTTAGAAGTAGAATTAGAAGATTTGTCAGGATTCATCGCACTTGACAGAGAAAAAAATATTGTTGATACAAAAATCAAAGTTGGAAGTGCTTCACCAGATGAATGGAGAAAAACATTTGGAAAATATGTTAACCAATTAATGTCAGAGCAAGAACAAATTGAATACTTAGGTAAAAAGCTTGATGATCTAAAAGGCAAAGCAATTAGACTTAACCTTGGTCCATTCACATTCATACCAAATTCATATGTTGAAAGGTGAAATAAAAATGCAAAAACAAAAATCAAATTCAACAAATAAATTACTAGAACAAGTAACAAGATCAGGTATAGTCCAACAACTTGCAAACTTTACATTTGGAATTGCAATGCAGAATGGTTCAATACTAAACGAGCAAACTAAAAATATTACTAAATCTCAATATGCATCAGATTTTATAAACGGGAATGAATATTTATGTGTAATTGCTAATGATTATGATAAAAATGGAACAATTGATGATATTGAAATTCATCATGTAATCTCAGAAAAAGATATTTGTGAAATAATTAGTAACAAAAAAATATCATTTAGTAGAGAACATTGGTTTACAATCTTTACAGGAGGAAAACCAGAAAAAGAAGAAGATTACATCACAAAACATGAACGTTTTTTTGTAAATCTTGATGGTACTTTAATGGCATATTTTAACTCTAATAAAGATGATATTCAAACCATGGGGTTTGCAGACAGATTAAGTAAACAACATCAATCAATAGGGGCGATTGGTTATTTATCAAACAGAGAAACAGGATTTCACGTATTAAAAGGTGATGTTTCTTATGAAGCAATAAAGTGTAACCTTGATAAAATGATTAATCACCTAATGAAATTACACACAAAAAAAGTACTTGACTCTAATTTAGATATGTTAGGTTCTCCAAACGGAAATGTCAAATTTGTTGAAGCCAAAGTCTTAAGAGAAAATGGTATTTCTGGTAAAGAATATGGATATAAGGTATATGAAATCACTTATAATACAGATACTGGTACTATCTCTAGTAAAACTAGAGAGCGTGGGGATTCCCCAGAACAAAGGTTCTCTACTGTATTAGTGGCATTTGATAGACAAGGTTTGTATTGGTTTAGACCATTTAATAATCCAAATAATTTAGTTACAAGATTTTCTAGCACAAATAATGAAACAACAGAAGGGGAGTTTGGAACAAAATCCGGTGACTTAATTTTAGCTGAATCTATTAAGAAGTATAATGAAAAAACAACCCAAGGAAGAAGTTATGCTTTTCCTATAAGGTGAAATAAAAATACAAAACAAACCAAAACTAGAAAATGAAAATGAACCAAAACCCTTTTTCAAAAGAATTTTTCAAGGAAATGGAAACTTTACATAGAATTGCAAATAGACAAAAACAATTCACTGATAAATTAAAACTCTTGTACAGAATAATAATCAGAAAAGAAGATGTTGATAATGATATTGGTTTACGTTACTCTTATGATGAAAAAATTTCAAAAGATGTTAAACCGTCAGTAAAAGAATCTTTAGATAAAACAATCCATTTTTTTATTGAAAATGGTAAAAAAGATACATTTTCCGCAGAAGCAGCAAGAGGCCCTTTTGCTTGGATAACAATGCGTAGTTATCAATTAGATCTTATGGTTGGTAAAGAATATTTTTCAATTTATGCTTGTGGTCCTTTTGACACAGAAACTATAAATGGAGTTTTGATTCATCATGCAAAACTAAAAAAAGAATCCCCTAGACCACAAAACATATTTTACATTGATGATCTACAATTTAGAACAGAAAATGATCCAAATGTTATTGAAGATGAAGACTTTCTTGTTAGTAGGAATGGTTTTGTACAAAAATATTCCTGTTACAGCCCGGATGAGTCAGGACAAATAAACCATGATTTTGTTAACATAAACTTTAATAGAACAGGTTCTAAGAATTATGTTTTAAGAAATATTTCTTGTGATATAACTCATAATGAAGTAAACCAACGTTTTGAAAAAGTCCTAAATCAACTAGTAGAATATCTAGGAATTTAATCATTACATTTATAAATAAAAACCTCATTTCTTCAGAGTATGACCAAAAAAATACTCGTAACAAGCGCATTACCTTATGTAAACAATCTGCCACATCTTGGAACAATGGTATGCGTGCTAAGTGCAGATGTTTATACTAGATTTCTCAGGCTTAAAGGAGAAAACGTTATCAGCGTGTGCGGAACAGATGAACACGGAACCACAACAGAAACAAAAGCATTAGAAGAAGGTCTCACACCAAGACAAATCACAGATAAATACTATAAACTCCAAAAAGAAATCTATGATTGGTTCAATTGCGACTTTGACTGCTTCGGAAGAACCAGCTCTAAACCAAATAAAGAAGTTACAATTGATATTTTCAAAAAACTCGACAAAAACGGTTTTATCAAAGAAGACATACTTGAACAAACATTCTGTAAAAAATGCAATAAATTTCTAGCAGATCGTTTTGTTGAAGGCGAATGTCCTTTTTGCAATTACAAAGAAGCACGTGGTGACCAATGCGAACACTGTGGTAAACTATTGAATGCAACAGAATTAATCAACGCAAAATGCAAAATCTGCTCTTCAACCCCAGAAGTAAAAGAAACACACCATTTATTCATTGACTTACCAAAACTTGAACCTCAATTAAAATCCTGGATCAAAACAGTTGAAAAAAACTGGTCAGAAAACGCAAGAACAATGACTTATGCCTGGCTTAAGGAAGGTATTAAACCACGTTGCATAACACGTGACCTTAAATGGGGAATACCTGTGCCAAAAAAAGGATATGAAGATAAAGTATTTTACTCATGGTTTGACGCACCTATTGGATACATTGGAATCACAAAAGAACACAAACCTAACTGGCAAAACTGGTGGAAAAACAACAAAGATGTTAAACTAGTTCAGTTCATGGGCAAAGATAACATTCCATTCCACACAATTTTATTCCCAGGATTCCTAATAGGAACAAAAGATCCTTACACTTTAGTTAGAGAACTCTCTGTTAACGAATACCTTAATTATGAATCAGGCCATTTCTCAAAGTCAAGAAACATCGGTGTTTTTGGCGACGATGCAAAAGCAACAGGTATTGCAGCAGATGTTTGGCGTTATTACATCATTGTAAACCGTCCAGAAAAAACAGATACAGAATTTATTTGGGAAGATTTCCAAGCAAAATTAAATAAAGAACTTATTGCAAACTTTGGAAACTTAGTAAACAGAACAATCACATTCACAAACAGATTTTTCAACAATCAAGTTCCAAACTTTAAACCAGACAAAACATTCCTAAAAAAAGTACAACAAGAATCAGACAAAGTAACAGAGCTAATGTCAAAGATCCAACTTAAAGAATCATTAAGAAAAATCATGGCAATAAGCAAACTTGCAAACCAATATTTCCAAGAAAACGAACCATGGAAAAATAAAGACACTGCGCCAAACACAATAGCCACTTTAATCAATGTAGTCAAAGACCTAAGCATCCTAATCAGTCCATTCTTACCACAAACATCAGCTTCAATCCAACAACAACTTAACATAAAAGACCTTACATTAAAAGACCTTAACAAAATCTCAATAAAAAAATCACACAAAATCAACAAAGCAAAGGTTTTATTCCAAAAACTCGAAGACAAAGATATGCAAAAATTCAGAAAAATGTTTGCAGGCAAAAAAACAACAGAAAAATTCCCACTCAATCTAAAAGTAGCAAAAATAACAGATGTAAAACAACATCCAAAAGCAGACAAACTCTATATATTAAAAGTCAACCTTGGAAAAGAAAAGCGACAACTTGTCGCAGGACTTAAAGGTTACTACACAAAAGACCAACTAAAAAACAAAAACCTAATTGTAGTCACAAACCTAAAACCAGCTAAACTTAGAGGAATTGAAAGCCAAGGAATGTTATTAGCAGGCATTGACAAAAAGAAAAATGTAGGGATATTAACAACAAAAGCAAAACCAGGCACTCAAATAAACCCAGAAAACCTAAAAAACAACACCTCAGAAATAACATTCGAGGAATTCAAAAAAATAAAACTCAAAATAAGAGACAGTAAAGTCTACTACAACAACCTCCAACTAAAACAAGTAACAGTAGAAAAAGTAAAGAATGGTCATGTTGAATAACCACTCCCCACTAGACAAACACGGTAAAAATATATAAACTAATTCTAATTCAATAATAAAAAAAGAAAAAAAGCCAGGGTCGCTTAATTTGGTATGTACCTTGACTCTCCACCGGATCAAAGTATTATAAGTTAAGCTCATATTTAAACTTTTCCATAATGCCGGGGTTGTCTAATTTGGTATGACGCTTAGTTTAGAACTAAGTGATCTCACCGGATCATGCGGGTTCAAATATCTTGGCTTCATTGATTTGAACCTCGGGTGAAAATCCCGCCCCCGGCGCCCTTTAATAAGAAAAATGAATCTAAAAGACATAAAAAAACAAATCCCAGAACAATTATACACAGTTCTAAAAGCAGAAAACATAGCAGAACTAAGAAAATGTCAAACCAAAGCAATTAACAAAGGACTATTTGACAAAAAAAACCTTCTTGTCTGCACACCAACTGCTTCAGGTAAAACATTAATCGCAGAACTAATTGCATTAAAAAACATAATCAACAGAATCGGAAAAACCATTTACATTGTTCCACTCAAATCCTTAGCAAACGAAAAATTCAAAGATTTCAAACGAAAATACCAACATCTCTGCAGAATCGCACTTTCAATAGGAGACATGGACAGTGCAGAACCTTACTTAGCGAACTATGACCTCATCCTAACAACTTCTGAAAAATTAGATTCCTTGATTCGCCACCACTCACCATGGCTCAGAGATGTTTCTACAATAATTGTTGACGAAGTCCACTTATTAAATGACATCAGCAGAGGTCCAACCCTAGAAATCCTCTTAACAATCCTAAGAGAACTCCTCCCTCACGCACAAATAATAGCATTAAGCGCAACAATAGGCAACCCAAAAGAACTTTCTAAATGGCTCAATGCAAACCTAATCATAGACAACTGGCGCCCAGTCAAACTCCATAAAGGCATTTATTACAAAGGAAAAGTTGAGTTTGAATAAATTTATAAACCAAACCTCCTATTTTCAATAAAAAAGGTGATTTCTAACAATAAAAATGAAACCAATACACATAATATACACTCCGAATTCAGATTTGTTTAGATTTGATAATACAGAAATGTATCGTTCTATGTATGGATTATGTGAAAATACCAGAGAAAAATTAAGGGTTAACTATGAGCACCTGAGAAAGACAGTTCCAGATCTACCTGAAACAATAGGTGTTGTGACTTACTTACAACCTATTAGAGATTTTTTTCATGAATCTGAAAGCTTAATAAAAGAATTTGGATCTATTGATTATTTTACAACTTTTCTTCCATTAACCATTTTAAGAACAGCATTAAAATTAGAAAAAGAAGAAATAAAAGATCTTGTTGATGCAGAATATTTCTACCGAAATGTCAAATATTTATTTTGTAATCCCTCTATTTTGCTTGACAAGACTATTCCCAAAAATTTAGAATTTTTAATACCTCTTATGACTACAATTGCACATGCTCAAATTTCAAAGCGTCAAATTAAAGAACTTGGTGAAAAATCAAAAGTACAATTACCTCACCTAAATGTTAGTTCAGTATTAGAACAAGCAGTTCAAAATATTGAAAGTTTTCCTATGAATAGAGACAAACTTAAACAAATAGAAGAATACTATGAAGAAAGGTTTAGAGCAAATCAAGTTTCAGAATCCTTGCCTTTGTATTTTTATCCACCTAATTTTAAACCAACAAAGTATACTGTTTATCTACAAAAAGAACCTGAGATTCCTAAGGAAATACAGGATTTTTTAGATATGATAAATTCCACAATTGATGATCAACCAGAAGCTATACAAAAAATGATGCGTAAGTGTATTAAAGATAGATTTGCTGAAACAGTCATGTTTTACCCTGACTTTAGTATTTATTTAGAAAGGTTACCAGAACCAAAAACTATCATCACAGACCTTTACATTGTAGATGCAGTACCAGAATTACAAGATTTAGAAATCATAACAACAGAATTTAACTTTCCAATCCTAAACTCTCAACCACAACATCAGAATTAAATTCTTTCAGATCTTTATACTCTTGACCTGTACCAATAAACAATATAGGCTTCTTAGTAACATAACTTACTGAAATAGCAGCACCACCTTTCTCATCAATATCTGCTTTAGATAATATAATTCCATCAATTCCAACAATTTCATTGAATTCTCTTGCTTGATTAACACAATCATTTCCAGTTATAGATTCTCCAACAAACAATGTTAAATCAGGTTTAACAACTCTAATAACTTTTTTCAATTCATCCATTAAATTAACATTTGACTGTAATCTACCAGCTGTATCAACCAAAACAACATCAGTACCTTTTGATTCTGCATAACGTACTGCATCAAACGCAACAGCAGCAGCATCACTACCATAATCATGTTTAATTACTTTAACACCTAAATTATTAGCATGTTCTTCCAACTGTTCAATTGAAGCTGCTCTAAACGTATCAGCAGCAGCCATCACACATTTAAGATCATTATCCATTAACAACTGAGCAATCTTTGCAATAGTTGTTGTTTTTCCAGAACCGTTAATACCAACAAAACAAATAATAAAAGGACTCTTAACCTTAACTCTTTCTAACAAATCAAACTGTTCAACATCAAACAATCCTTCAACACTGTTTTTCAAAACTCCAGAAATTCTATCCAAAACTTTTCCTCTTTGAATAGGTTTATCAACAAGTTCTTCCTTAAGATCACTCTTAATCTTTTCAATAACTTCAACAGCAACATTATTTTCCAAAAGAATTAACTCAAGATTCCAAAACAATTCTTCAAACTGTTTCTCATCAATCTTTTTAGTAACAATCTTATCTTTTAATTTCCCAAAAAACCCTTTTTTCTCAGGCTCTTTTTTCTCTTCTCTTAATTTTTCAACAACTTCTCTTGCAGTTGGTATTCTCTTCTCCAACTTTTCTTTTTCTTCAACAGCTTGATCAAGTATTTCAGCAGCAGTAGGAATCTTTACTTGAGGTTTTTCATCAACCTGCTTTAATAACTCAGCAGCACTAGGTTTTTTCTCCTCCACTTCAACCTCAGGTTCAGGTTCAAGCTCTTCAATCACTTCTTCCTTTTTCTCTTCAACTTCTTTCTTTTTCTTACGTTGCGCTAGTTCATAAGCAGTAGGAATCCTATCTTTAAACTCCTCAACAACCTTTTTCTCTTCAACTTTAACTTCTTCAACCTTTTCTTCAACAACTTCCTCACTAACAACATCTTCTTCAACCTTCTTACTAAATAGATCAAGTCCTTTCTTCAGTTTTTCTTTTAGGAATTTAAACATTTTAATACAAAAAAAGAGCGATTCCTTTAAAAATTTATCCAAAAAAATCACCATTTCGACACATTTATAAAGGATTAATCACTTTTGTAAACTTTAATGACAAAATATGAATTAATAATTTCCGAAAAACCAAAAGCAGCATTAAAAATTGCACAAGCACTTGCCGACGGTAAACCTATCAAAAGATCAGTTAATAAAGTACCTTATTATGAAATAACACATGGAAACAAAGATATTATCGTTGGATGTGCAGTTGGTCACTTGTACGGACTCACCCAAAAATCAGGCGAAAAATACGGTTTTCCAATATTTGACATTGAATGGAAACCAACTTCAGAAACAAGTAAAACAGCAAAATTCTCAAAAAAATATCTTAATGTTTTAAAAAAACTTGCAAAAGATGCTTCAGAATTCACAGTTGCAACAGATTATGATGTTGAAGGTGAAGTTATTGGACTTAATGTAATCCGTTTTATTTGCAAAAAAAAAGATGCAAACAGAATGAAATTCTCAACATTAACAAAACAAGATTTAATTAAAGCATATGAAAACAAAACAAAACATCTTGATTGGGGCCAAGCAAACGCAGGTGAAACACGACATAAAATGGACTGGTTTTATGGCATTAACACAAGCAGAGCGCTAACTTCAGCAATAAAATCAATTGGTTCATTCAAAGTAATGTCAACAGGCCGTGTCCAAGGTCCTGCTCTTAAATTAATTGTTGATAAAGAAAAAGAAATCAAAGCTTTTATTCCAGTCAAATACTGGCAAATTCAACTTGATTCAACTCCAAAAACAAAAATAATTGAATCCTGGCATGAAAAAGATAAATTCTGGGAAAAGAAAGAAGCACAAACAATCCACAAAAAAATCAAATCAGAAAAAACAGCAATAGTAAAAGAAATCAAAAGAAAAGAATTTCAACAGGCACCACCATTTCCTTTTGATCTAACATCATTACAAATTGAAGCTCACAAAACAATTCATATTTCTCCTAAAAAAACACTTGAGATTGCACAAGAACTTTATACAAATGGTTGGATTTCTTATCCAAGAACATCTTCTCAGAAATTACCTAAAGAAATCAATTACAAAAAGATAATTACAGCTTTAGGAAGAGAAGGTTACAAAAAAGAATCAGATTTTTTATTAAAAAAATCAGTTCTAAAACCAAATGAAGGTAAAAAATCAGACCCAGCACATCCAGCAATTTATCCAACAGGTATTCCACCAAAAGGTTTAGAAGGCAAAGAAGAACAACTTTATGATTTAATCGCAAGAAGATTCTTAGCAACATTTGGTGATCCTGCTACTAGGGAAACATTAACAATAAAGATTGATTGTAAACAAGAAATATTTATTGCAAAAGGCACAACAACAAAAGAAAAAGGCTGGCATACTCTTTATGGTTCATTTGTCATGCTCAAAGAACTTGAACTACCTGATGTTAAAGAAGGCCAAGTACTTAAAGTTAAAAAAATTACATTACATGAAAAAGAAACAAAACCTCCAAAACGTTATACTCAAGCTTCTATCATAAAAGAATTAGAAAAACGTAATTTAGGAACAAAAGCAACACGTGCATCAATCCTAGAAACATTACTTAATAGAGGTTATATTAACGGAAAACCACTTCAAGCAACAATCTTAGGTATAAAAACTTCTGACACTCTTACAAAATATTCTCCAACAATAGTTGACGAAGCATTAACAAGACATTTTGAAGTAGAAATGGAAAAGATTCTACAAGGTAAAGCAAAAAGTGAATCAATTCTTAAAGAAGCAAAAAAAGCAGTCACAAAAATCTCAGAAGACATGAAAAAACATGAAAAAAAGATTGGAAAAAACCTAAAAGAAGCAAATTACAATGCAATGATTGAGGCAAGCAGAGTAGGACCTTGTCCTGTATGTAAAGATGGAGAACTCCAAATAAGAAAAGGCAAATTTGGCCGTTTTATTGCATGCAACAAATATCCTGATTGTAAAACAACATTTAATGTTCCAAATACAGGTTTTCTAAAAACAACAGAAAAAGTATGTCCTGAATGTAATCATCCAATGATACAACTCAATAAAAGAATAATTTGTATTAATCCTAAATGTCCTTCTAAAAAATTGTCTAAAGAAGAAGAAAAAAATGCAAAAAAAGTTGAAGCAGGTAAGATAGAAAAGAAATGTCCTAAATGTGAAAATGGTAAACTTGTTCTAAGACAAAGTGTTTATGGTAAATTTTATGGATGTTCTAATTATCCTAAATGCCGTTGCACAGAAAAGATTGAAAATAATAAAAAAGAAAAATAAAATTTAAGCAGCTTCCTTCTCTTTCAAAGCAATATATTCATATGCTTTTTGAATAACTAACGCTGCATTAGGCAAATCATCCCTTCTAAAAGAAGAAGTAGATTTCCATTGTCCATGTTTATCACTATACCTTCTGCATAGAGAAATAGTCCTGTACGCAAAAGCCTCACCATTCTTTCTTATTGCCTGGTTTTTCCAGATAGTTGCCTGGATTACACCAGTGCTAAACTTTTTTTCAGGTACATTAACACCTGTTTCTTTATAGTTCTCCATATAAAACACCTCCTTGCTTGTCGCATTTTGTTTCAGACAGGATTAACCTGCTGGAGCGTAAAATTTATATCTATTAAACATTTTCATGTGTTTATGAAAGTACTTTTTGTTTGTAACCAAAACCAGAACCGCAGCAAGACAGCTGCTGACATATTTCGGAATAGATTCCAAACCAAATCTGCTGGTTTGTTTAATGAAAAACCTCTTTCCAAAAAACAACTTTCCTGGGCAGATACTGTAATTGTTATGGAAGATTCTCATCGTTCTGAGATTGCTAGACGTTTTCCTCGTGAATACATGAAAAAACAAATACTTTCTTTGAATATTCCAGATATTTACCATCATAATCAACCCGAATTAATTAAAATTTTGAATTCTAAGATAAATCAATTATTCTAACCATTCCTCCATTTGTTCTTTTGCTTCCTGCTTAGAACTAAAAACCTTTGTTTCTGCTACAGACAACTCAGAAATTCTTTTAGTTACCTTATATTTCTTACCAATATGATTCTCTAATTCAATTAAAGAAATCTCCCATTTTTTTGTAAAATGTTCTTTTGATTCTTGCATATAAAACACCTCCTTGCTTGTCGCATTTTGTTTCAACGCAGATTGCTCTGCGGGAGTGTGAATGCTCAAACTTGAAACAAGTTTGAGGTTTCTAACAGATTTAAAACACAGGGTGCTGGGACCACTCATCACCATGATCTTTTAGATGTGAAAATTGTTCTGGCTGATACTTTAACAACAATTCTCTTATATTTGTCTGTCTCATAATCTCACCTTTAACCATCTATCACTAAACTGATAATCAAAACTACCAACAGTTTTTGTTGTAAGATCACGTATTTGTTTATTAAAAAGTTCATTAATTGTTTTTGGACTTAAATCTACTGACATCTTATACACCTCCTTTTAAAACATTGTAGGAAAAAGAATTGGGGCAAGGTGCTTAGGGGATAAGGAAACCTTGCCGAACCCATTCAACAATGTAATATATATAGAACCTTACTCCTTTATATATCTCACGCCACCACTTGTCCAGTGGGTTGTGACAAACCTAATCCAAAGAAAACAACACACACAGAACCTAGAACATCAAAATCCCACTCGACAAATAAGTTTGTCTAGTGACAGAAATTCTCCCTAATCAACTCCAATTCTCTAATCAATTCATCAGGATTTCCAAATGTTTCTAAACAAATCACTTCAACACCTTTAGCTTTTTCTAGAATTTTCTTTACTAATTCAATCTCTTCATTATCAATACTAGCATGACTATCAAAATAAACACCTTCTTTAACCTCTTTTGGCTTTGACATATGAATTTCTACAACCTTATCCAAAGGCAACTTTTCTAAATAATCATCAACACTATAACCAAGATTCTTTGCAGCAACAACCATATGTCCAATATCTAATAACATATCACAAGGACAATCCTTAAAAAAACATTTAATAAAAACAGGATCACATATATGTTTGTAAGCACCAGTCTCATTATAATCCAGGTTTTCTAATAGAATAGGAATATCAAGTTTAAGCAATTTTAAATTATCTTTAATTCTCATAACAATCTGTTCAGCTGAAAGACTTGATGAAAGTGCTTCATCAGCATGATCCCATCCTTTTGAAAAAACCTTTTCAGCACAATAACCAAGATGAAAAGAAACATAAGGAGTCTTAATCATACCAATGATTTCTTTAATCGGTCCAATCTTATTAATAAAATCAGGATCACACAAATTAATTGTTTGACTAGAACCAGCTGGAAACTGTGCATGCAATAAAAAAGGTTTATTAAACCTAGAAAACTCTCGAACAGCATTCATATCAACATGCACTAACTCAATATAATCAACTAACTTAGCAACATCTTCATTAATACTTTCCTGTTGTGTTATTGCAATTTTCATTTTAAATTAAGAAACGCCGCGGGAGGGACTTTCAAACCGAAAGGTTTGAACCTTTCTGATATTTGAACCCTCATATCCAGAGGAAACAGGATTAGCAATCCTGCGCAGTACCAGGTTGTGCCACCGCGGCACATATAGAATTAATTTACTTATGCTTTATAAATTTTACTTATTCATCACAATCTCTTTCTCTAAATGCTCCTCCAACACACTAATCTGTTCTTTTCTAAACTCTCTTAATTTTGTCTTTTTTTCTAACACATCTTCTTCTTTATCATCTTTCTTTATTTCCACTTCAGCCATAAACTCAGGAAAATAATCCAATTCAAAAGGTTCACCAACTTTAAGAATCACATCAGACCTAGGCACCCACAACCTTTCATAATAAATATCCAAAGGAACATATGTAACAGAGTCTTTAACTAGCTCTGGCAATGTAACTAATCTTTTCATAACATCTTTATTTACACTTAATTTTTTCCTGAACTTTCTTGTAGCTTCAGGTTGTATAACAACAACTTCTCCTTTATTTAATAAATATGCAAACATTTCATATACAAAATCAATCCTTTCCTCCATTTCAGATCTAACTTCTTCTTTTATTTCCTCTCTTCTTACATCTCTTTTTTCTTTTAATATTCCTTCTAGCTTTCCTTCTCCAAATCCAGCCTTAAGCCGTGCATTAACAGTATTTCTAAAATACTTCCATTGATAAGTCTCAATCCCACCTAACCATTTTTGGAGAACATCAAATGGCCAACGAAAAGTGTTCTTCATCATAAAATAAGCAAACACATTAAGAAACCTCTTAAACATAATCCCTTCATAAACAATATCCCTCCTTCTTTGATGCTTAGGCAACAAAACAAACCCTTTATTCCTCAACCCTTCAAAATTCTTCAACCCTTCATACTGAACATCAAAGTAAGTTTGCAATACATACCTACCAAGTCTTTCAACAAACCAACAAAACTTCTCCTTCCTAACCAAATCCTTTGAATAATCTGCCATAAACAACAAAAACCATCATTATTTTTAAAATATTATTAAACTCCAGAATATATTAAGAAAAATTAATAAACAAATGACCCTTTCTAACATCTAATGAAATTCAACAAATCAGAATGGGTCAACATGGGTCAATGGGTACAACCCACTTTATCAGACTGCCTATGGAACAATTGGTCTCAAAACAATTACCCTTTCGACATTCCTAAGTTAGATGGAAGAGCTATAATATTATATGGTTACTCATTTCTAAGAAAAAATGATATTAAAATTATTAGAAAGTTTATCAACCCAAATAAAATACAAGTTCTAGAAAAATGGGCTGATGATGTTCACCAAGAATGTAGAAAAAACATCAACCTTAACCTAAATCTAATAGATTCTCTAAAAAATTTCAGAAAACTATATGCAAAAATGACAGATGCATGGGTTTTCTTTGTTATATTGGATTATATTATCACCAAAGAAATAGAAACTATATGTAAAAACAAAGGATATGATTTCCAAAAAATAAGCCAGGGAATAAAACCATCAAGAAAACCTTTTTTAGTACAACAATATGAACAAGCTTCGAAATTATATCAAAAAATAAACAAACTAGGAATAAAACCAGATGATATAATGCAAGAAATAGAACAACACGTTAAAGAATTTGAATTCTGCGGAGTCCATCATTTTGTTGGCCAACCATATTCTGTAGAATCATTTATCAATGGTTTTCATCTAAGAACAAAACAACAAGAACCAGAAATAAAGATCCCAGAAGAACTAAAAGACAAAGTAAAACTAGCTTGTTTTGTTGTATTTGCAAGAACATATATGGCAGAAACATCTGGTTTTTTGCAACATAATATAACACCAAAACTAAAACAAGCAAACAAGATCCTTAATCTAAAAGAAAATGACTATTTATGGTTAAGTTATGATGAAATAATGCAAGGCTTAGAAAACCCAACATTATTCAAAAGACCAGATATTGAATCCAGAAAACAAAAAACAGGAACAATTCCAATAGACAACAAAGAAATCATCATCTCAGGCAAAGAAGTAGACAAAATTCTTGAACAATTCTTAGAAAAACCAACAAAAACAGAATTGCCACTCAAAGGAAGAATAGCTTCAAAAGGAAAAGCAATAGGGATAGTAAAAATAGTAATCAGCCCAGATGACATAATCAAAGTCAACAAAGGTGACATTCTTGTTGCACCAGAAACAACTCCAGACTTTGTACCTGCAATGAGAAGAGCAGCAGGGATAATCACAAATAGAGGTGGTCTTGGAAGTCATGCAGCAATAGTGAGCAGAGAATTTAACATTCCATGCTTAGTTGGAGTCAAAAACGCAACAGAAATACTCAAAGACAACCAAAAGATTGAACTTGATGCTGAGAAAGGTTTAATTACTAAACAGTAACAAAACATTTATAAACTCTAACTTTTTATTCTATGTAAATGAGATTTGAAGACTTTCCTAAAAAAGAATTAGAAAAGATCTTAGAACCAGTTGAAGAGCTAAAAAGAACTCCAGAATGGCAAAGACTTATTAAATATTCTAGACAGATTGGAAAACTTGAAGAAGCTTTTAATAATAGATTGTGGTATAGGATAGCTTCTAAACTAAAACTACCAGATCATATTACAATTCATTGGTTGCAAAACAGAAGAGATGAAAAGATTGTTGGAAAACTTGAAAAAGCAATCCTAGATTATAATAATGCTTTAAAGTTACATAGACAAGAACACAAAGTAACTCCATGTCCTACTTATTTTTATCCAGAAGTAAAAGACGATTATTGGCTAGGTTCAAGATTTAATTATAAGGAAGAAGATGGTGTAAGTCAAAAGTTGGTAAAGGATATGCATGAAGTACCCCCAAAATTAAGAAGGAAAATATTAAATACAGAATTAATAAATGATAGAAAAACACGCAATTCTCTTTGTGGATACTGTGGTGAAGCAATAATTGTTTCTAGTAATCAAGAGGATAACAAACACTTTTTTTACTATAAACCCTGTCTTATTGGGATTGCAGGAAGAGTTTATGTTTGTGGAAGTGAAGAATGCACAGAACTAGCAATTGCTAATTATTTACCTCATCAACTCTTAATGAATGAAATAAGTTATGGATTACAAGGAATTGCATTAGCATTGATTGCCAAAGAAAAAGGTGTTGATTATGTTACAGAATCTCAAGCCCAACTTTATACAAGAGAAGCATACCAAAAATTAGTAAAAACTTGTACAGGTGGAAAAAACCTTGGTCAAGTACTTGAAGAACAATCTAAAGAATAATCACTTCTTCCCCATAACCCACATAACATCAAAGTACGCCCTAAAAGAATTCGCAACACTCTTACCACTTATCAAAACAACCAAAGGTTCTTTCTCAAGCAACACAATCCCAACCTTATCCTTATACACTAAAATCTCAGCAGGAGTTGTCTGATCAAGATACCTTACCTTGCCAGTTTTCCCAACATTAGGTATATTACCTCTAGCATTTTCATTAAATATTATCTTAACCTTTAATCCCTTCCTAACAACTCTCTGATTAAACCTAATAAAAAACGATTTTACTCTTTTCTCATCCATTCCTTTGCTAGCACCAACAATATAATACTCTTCTCCTTTCTTCAAACTAGTTAACAAATCATTATAAACAGTCTGCATCCCTTTCCAACCACGATAAACCTCTGCATCAGTTCCTTTCTTAACAAGCTTCTGCTTTAATTCCAAACCAGGCAATATATTTTCAAACTCTTGCTCCTGCTTCTTTAACCTATCCTCCTTCTCAATCAGGTAATCTTTAATCCTAGAAGGTGGCGCAGCACTAAAATGCTTAACCTTATTCTTGATAACATAACTTGCAAGACCTTTCTCAATCAACTTATCAACAACCTCATACACTTTAGAAGACGTAATCCCAGCCTTCTTCACAATCCTACCCTTTTTAGAACTACCTAATTCCAACAAAGCAAGATACACCTTTACTTCTGAATCAGTCAATCCAATCTCTCTAAGCAACTTCATAATATACAATAATCCATTCTAATATATAAATCTTACTATTGGTGCACCCTAAGGGGGCACTAATATTAATATATCTTGGCTAAATTTAAATAAAACAGTAAGTTTTCAGGTATTAAAATGAAATGGATGAAAATAGGAGAAAGAAAAAACATTGTAACTTTCCTAGATTTAGTTTCCTTAGGAGTATATGATGAAAAATGTAAAGAAATTCTTGGATTTAAACTAGGAGTAAATGCATTCAGAAATTATTGCTATGAAATAGGATATAAGGATCATGAATTCAAGCAAGGAGTTGAAATCATAAAAAAACAATTAAAAGAAAAAACTCCAAGATATTTCATTAACTTAACAAAAAAACTAGGTTTCTTAGGAAACAAACTAGTAAACTATTGTTTAACACTCCAAAACAAAACCTTTAACTCAAAACAAGAACTAAAACAAGCAATAATAACAATCCAAAACCTTGCAAGAGACTACTCACCAGCTTTAGTAATTGCTAATGTAATTGAACCTGTTATTGAAACAAACCTTAGATTAATGATAAATGAGAAAGAACCTAACCCAGACCTACAAAAAGAATATTTCCAGATCCTAACAACAACAGAACTTATCGACGAAACAGAGCAAGAACTTGATGAACTAAGAGATATTCAAATTAACAAAACCCCTATAGACAATCACATAAAAAAATGGGGCTGGATATTTCAAGGAAGGTCAGGAGAAGCTTTAACCAAAGAACAAATAGAATCAAGACTCAAAAAAGAAATCTCAAAAAAATCAATAAAAGAAAAAAAACAAGAAATCAAATTAAAATCACAAGAAATAATAAAAAAAATCAATATAGATCCTGATTATGTTGAACTAGTCAAAACATATGTCTACTTCAGAACCCACAGAATGAACCTTTTCCTAAAATCATCCTTTTACATGTCTTATTTACTAAAAGAAATATCAAAACAAACAGAATGGGATTACCAAATTGTAAGAAACATGCTATTCCATGAAATAATCAACCTATTAAACAACAAATATACTGACCAAAACCAATTCAAACAAAGACTTCAACAAAAAAACATATCTTTTCTAAGCCAAGATGGTGTAATGTCAGTAGAAATAATCAAAAACCTAAAAGATGAATCAATAACAGGTATCAAAGAAATCAAAGGTAGCACAGCTTTTGCAGGATATGCAAAAGGCACTGTTAAAATTATCCAAGAAATCTCAGACATAAGAAAAGTAAAACCAGGAGACATCTTAGTTGCATCAATGACAATCCCAGAATTTGTACCTGCAATGGAACGTGCAGCAGCATTTGTAACAAACGAAGGTGGAATCTTATGTCATGCAGCAATCATAGCAAGAGAAATGAAAAAGCCATGCATCATCGGAACAAAGATAGCCACCAGAGCATTAAGAGATGGTGATATTGTTGAAGTCAACGCAGACAAAGGCATTGTCACTAAACAGTAACAAAAAACAAAAGATTTATAAAGAATAACTTCTTTTATAGTATAAAATGACCACAATAAATGAAATTATAAAAGAAGGCTGTAAGACAGTTCCAACTGATATTGGTAATCCTTATGATAATCCTGATAAAAGATATTACATGAAAAGAGTTGAAGACATTCTAAAAATACTTAACCGTCCAAATAAAAACAAACCTTACAAGGGTCCAATAGCAGAACCTGCTATATAAAAATGTCAGAATTAATCCAAAAAACAACACATTTCTCCACAAATTAGGCACTATGAAAATACCTGTTTTAGGACCCTTCTCTACACCCCTTATACCGTCGTAAAACAGCTATTTCAGACAACCAAAAGAAAAAGTTTTAAAAACAGAGTTTTTAAACCGTTTAGAAATTTAAGAAATTTCTAAAAGTTTACATTTTCTGTACAATCTTACCATCTTCCTCACTAAAAACCTGACATTGGAAAGAATATATCTTACACTCCCCACTCTCCCAAGCACTAGGAGCTAAGCCAGCTTTCATACAAGTATGATTCAAAAACTGCCTAACATCCCATTTCCACTCAACAGGCACTTGTGGCAGCAATAACCCTTTATTCATTCCTTTCTCAACAATCAAACCATCTCTTCCAACTTTAACCTTTTGCAAATAATCACCTTCAACAAGCTTAGGCACAGTCAAAACCGAAACCTCAACATCCACCTTTTCATATTCTTCTTTTGATAACGGCCCAAACCTAGGATCAGAAAAACCAGCATTTCGCGCAGCATCAATCACAGCCTGCCACAACGGCACCACAGCTTCAATATATCCAATACAACCTCTCAACTCCTTGTTAATAGTCAGAGTAACAAACACTCCTCTTTTCTCAGAAAACTCCTCCTTAAACTCAGTACTAACTTCTTTTCCAGAAAAATGACTTTCAATACTCTGTCTAGCAAGTTTAATCAATTTCTCAGCTTGTTCTAAAGAAATCATTTTACTTCTTTTTTATATTGAGTCTTAAACTTATCCACAGTCTTACTTAATCTCTTAGCAGCATCTGTTAACACTTTTTTAGGATCAGCACCGTCGGTCTCCACGACAAATCGTGGTTCAGAAACAAGTGGATGTTCAATATTATAAGTAGCACCTTTAACATGTTTGTCTTTGTTCAACTCATCTTTCAACACATTACAAAAACCATGATCTTCTCCTTTTAATTCAAAGATTAATTTTCCTTTACTTTGTTCGATAACATTTAGTTCCATAATAATTCCCCTCTTGATATTAATACTCACAAGAAACGTCCAAACCTATATAAATGTTACTGTTAAATCATCATTCCCAACCTGAGACTATCATTTCTCGTCGATAAAAATCAAGACTGAGACTATGTGAGACTATTAAAAAACAATTTACTTTTTAACAATTCTCAAACAAACAACTCCTACCCTATCAATTTTTTTCTTATGAAAACTCATTGTTTGCTTTAATTGAATAGAAAAATCAAAAACTCCACTAACCAAAAAACCCTCTTTCTCGACGAGCTTTTTAATAAATTCCTCACTCTCTACCATATGAATTGAATAAACAACATCTGCAACTTTCATTGCCTCGACGACAAAATCGCGGTCTGCATGTTTTTTCTTAATCCCAAACGGTGGATTCTCGACGACAGTATCAACTTTAATTCCAACACCCTCGTCGACAACATCTTTTGAAACGACTTCCACTTTAGAACTCAACACCACACCAAGCAAACTTTCCACTTTTTTGATGTTTATCCTCACTTTAAACAAAGCAGCTTCATCAATATCAATAAAATGTACTTTTCTAGCACCTAACAATAGAGCCCCTATACCTAGAATTCCAGTACCACAGCCCATATCAACCACTTCCTTCTGCTCAATATCACCTTGCATAAAAGCATTCCATAATACAGTTGCAGCACTATCTCCATCAGTTGCATACTGCTCAAGTCTCACTTTAGGCTTATCAAAGATTTCCAAGCCACTCAAAACCATTGCTAGCTGTTTTTTTGTTTTAATCAAGCTCATATTTCACTCTAATGACCTCAAATATTTAAACCTTACCCTTCAAAATACCTTCACAAGCCCTCAAACCACCAAATTCAAACATTCCAAGCCCTACATCCCATAAATACCTCAAATAAACCCTCACTTTTTCCTATAATTAGCCTATCTTACCGACTCAAAACACTCACTTTTTGGCATATCTCATATTTGTTTAATTTCTATCAAAATTGGTTACAAATCAAATTCTCACTTTTGATTAATCTTACCAAAACTAGCCCTAAAACTCACAAATAAACCCTCACTTTTCGACACTATTTGGACATCTTACCGACAACAAAATAGTCATTTTTACCTTATTTTTTCAAAAATCATGATTTTCCTGTAATTTTTAACATTAATTTTTCAATCACATTTTTTCAACCATTTAGAAAAACCATCCAAAAACTTGTTCGTAGACCCCAGCCTTTTTCATCAAAATATACATAGTCTTTTCGTACTCCCGAGACTGTCCCACCATAGTCCCAGTCCCAACCACCACAGCGTCGATAAACATTCCCAAAATGCTCCCATTTCATTCCCATTATAATCCCAAAAAACAAAAGATTTTTATATTTGCTGTGTTTTATTATTAGAAAATGGGACTTTTTACCAAAAATAAGGAACTTGAACAAAGCAGATGGATGCAATTATATCAATTTCTCAAACAAAATTTTGGTGGTTTAAAAAGGGAAAACCAAAGCATAAAAGAATGGATTGATTACCTCCACAAACAAAATTTAGAGCAGCAATCTCAAATCCAAGAACTATCACTCCAGCTCAAGTACCAACCAGACATAAAACAAGAGATAAGACAAATCCTGGACCAGGAATACCACTTAAGAGATGTAACAACCGAAATCAACCAGATAAAGGCAAAATTACATCAAACTGACCTCACTTCAATCCCAGAAGAAAAAATTGACCAGATTAACCAAAGATTAGCTCTTTTAGAACAGAAAAAGGAAAAAGCAACCTCAAATTTCAGACAAAAACTGCTTAAAAAGTTTAGTCGAAACTCAAAAGATTATATCAAGGGATTGATTTTATCGACGATAAAACGATATGAGAAGATCTCAGCCTATCAATTAAAAGAAATGCTCGTCGATGAACAAGGTTTATGTTCAAAAAGTTCATTTTATCGTCTATTAACTGAACTTGAAACTACTGAAAATTTTGAAATTATAAAGCAAGGAAAAGAAAAGTTTATCGTCGTAAAACCAGTTCAAAAACACTAAAAAGTAGCAACTAAAAATCGAAAATTTTTTAAGCAACCTAATCCCCTAGCTTCTCGGGGGTAAATCTATATGTTTAGTAAGAAACACATAAAAAAGGTGACTGACGAACTAAAAAAAACAATTTCTAATCTAAAACACGAACTAGACGACCATAGAGAGTCAATTAATGAGAATACAGGGGAATTACAGGAAAAAACAGACGGTTTATACGAAATAGACCAAAAAATGAACAAATTACAACAACGTATCGACGATATCCAAGTTAGTGTTGAAAAGATTTCTCAAAACATCAAATCTGAAAAAACAGCAATACAGCCCCTGAACCTTCAAGAAAAGCAGGTTTTCCTTGTTTTATACCTTTCTGGAGAAAAACTAACATTCAAACAAATCTCAGAAAAACTACACCTTTCCACAAAGCTTGTAAAGCAACATATCAACGTTTTGATAACCAAAGGCATATCTGTGGTCATTGAATATAAGCTCAGCACAGCCTATTTAAGCCTTGATAAGGCGTTTAAAGAACTTCAAGCAAGAGAAAATATAATTGAAATAAAAAGCCCATTATTTCAGCCTGAAATTGGCTCTAAGAATCAATTCCTAAGGGATTATTTCTAAAAAACACACAGAATAAAACATTCTATCAAAGCTTAAAGATTTTACTTCAAATAAATCCTTTCTTAATCTATTACCAATTAGTTAGGAAAAACAGGTAATTTTATATATAACCTATTAAAACCTTTGATGAATGTTAGAATTAAAAGTGCATTTGAAAGAATTAAAACGTTTTTCAGTAGATCAAGTAACAAGATTAAAGG
Source organism: uncultured Methanosarcinales archaeon (assembly GCA_964388715.1). Classification (GTDB taxonomy): domain Archaea; phylum Nanobdellota; class Nanobdellia; order Woesearchaeales; family CAYMBN01; genus CAYMBN01. The sequence continues at coordinate 205,279 of CAYMBN010000001.1, read as the reverse complement.
AGTTAATGGAGAATTTCCCTGAAACAAACGTTGTAGTGGTTAATAATGGCAATTCTGCTAATTTAAGAGAACCATATCTTCTTTCTCAATTTAGTTTTTCTCCTGGAAACCAAACAATGTTTCATATTGAGGGAAACCAGGATAAAGAGGCTTTAAATACTCTTTTACAGTATTTCACCCCTTATAAAAAATCAATGACCCAATTTGATATTTCAAGAAGAGCAGACCATTTTATTGATTATTCTTGTTATGATGTTTGTAGACCTACAAGGGCTCTATACATGTTTTTCAAGGGTTTAGAGCAGATTGCAAAAGAACTTAAAACCCAACAGAAAAGGAAAGCAAAGCGATTTGGTTCAGATCTTGATCAAAAACTTTCTAATGGACGATGTTATTCAATTAGTGAGATAAGAGAACTAAGATCAAACCTTGCAACAGACTACCGAAGTGCCAGAAAAAGGCATTCTAAAGACCCTAAATGTAAAGAATGTGTTAAAGTATACAGATCAAAAAACCCTCATGATGCTATTTTCATTGAAATTGTTTATAATCAAATACTAAGAGAACAAGAAGAAGGCAAAAAAATCACAAATCAGGACTTAAACCCTTTCTGCCAGGCGATTTGCAGGCCTGAGAGAGCTCTATACAAGCTAATTCATTACTTTATCACAAAAATACCTCATTCTGCAGCAGATCAAGACGCAATAAAAGGAGCTCATATAGCAGAAAACACCTTTAAACATCTTCAAGACGCTGAAAATAAAGCTTTAGAGCATGCTCAGAATATCTATCAAGAAAGAGAAGCACTAATACCAGAATTAACTCCAGAAACAAAAAAACAACAAATAATCACACAATGCCAAGGATTCACTCAAACCTATCTTACTGCTCCATTCTCACCAGAAATTATGGCTGAACTTGATCACATTTACAGAAAACTACGTTTCCTATAAAACTCCTAATTCTGCCCAAAATCAACCAAACTCTCACCCCCTCTTTCAGACGCTAAAACACTCATTATGACATTATCCCAACAAGCCCAATAAAGCACCAAAAATCACCCTCTTTTCAACAATCCATACCCAAGAACCTTGGTTCCCCATGTAAACAATAAAAAACTATCATTCGGAATAATCCCAGAACAGGGTACCATGATTTCGACTCCTCTGCCATGATTCCAGAAACCATCAAAAAATACCCAAAACCCTATTCTTACATTTTCCCGACAAATCCATTAAACCCTAAAAACTCCTATCCTCCCTCTGCAAAACACCTTATTTTTTTCTACCCTAATATCCTTTTTCAAAAAAAACATACCTAAATCACGCTTATTTTTCGTATTTAGCAAATTCCCTTTGCCAGCAAAGGCTAAAACGTCTACCAAACAGGCTTTTATGCCCAAAGAAAAATATAGATACAATTTAGTAAAAATCTAAAATCAATTCAAAACTTCCAAATTCCCAACATTCAAAAAAATCACTTTCGGATGGCATTTGTGTAATTTTCAATTATCTTTCTATAAAGGAAATTTCAGCTAAATTTGAGTTCTCCCTACAAGGAATTTTTATCCCATTTTCCTTATTTTTTCATTCATAAAATTCAACTTAAATCCAAAATCAGCCACCAAAATCCAAGCAGTACAACGTTTTAGAACACACATTTCAATCTTTTCGTCTAATTTCCCCTTTAATTTTCTCCATTTACCCTAAACCATGCTCAGAACAATTTACAACACAGAATTCAAGCAATACACCACATCCCGTTCACTCACGAGTAATTACTGCTCATCGCTTGCTTCATCTTCCTCTTCTTCTTCTTTCTTACTCATCTTCCTAAGCTTTTCATTCTTCAACTCTTTTTGCAATTCCTTGATGTAACGCTCTGTAACGTCTAGATTTCCCATAATAGCAGATTTAGTCTTTTGAAAAGCATTTTCTAAGGTATTCCCATTTAACACATAGCCAACAACCAAAACACCATCTTTCATAAAACTGATTTTTTTAATCAATTGCAGATCAAGCCATCGTTTCAAATAATCATACATTGTTTGCCTTGTGATTCCAGCACAACTTCCCATATCTTCTACAGTCATCACTCCTAACTGTGGATTTTTCTCTTTAGAAGCATATTTACTGCGTTCATACATTTCAACAAGAACCTTAGGCATATCCTTTGTAGCACCCTTTTTCCGCGGAATTAAGCCTAATCTACTAATCACAACATTGGCTAATTCATCACTTGAAGGATTAATACTTGATTCAATATCAGTTAAAATTATTTTTGTTTGTTTCATTGAAAATCACCATTTTTTTAATACACAAGCTGTTATATAAATCTTTCGGTTTTGTGCCATAATAGTAAGGCATTTTGCCCAACTACAAACTAAATATTTTAAGCTTTTTCAGTTACTTTCAAGAAAATTGATTATAATCATTGATTAAAAGTTTTATCCAATTCTAGAAAATATTTTTTTGTAAATATATGTTTTAATAGATATATTCTACAATATATTTGCAGTATTGAAAAAAATTGTTTATAGGGTATTTACGTGTAAAAAGTGAGAGTTAAAGTGATATCTAGAGGAAAATAACAAAAAAGAGCAGAGTTAGAAGGAAAAGTATCAAAAAAACCACAAAAAACATCAATTCTTGCACTAGAAAGGCTGTAATGCGTGTTTTAAAGCATTACACTATATTTTCTGGAATAATTGAACAAAAATCTCAGGTTCAACCTTTAATCCAACTTCCAAAAGTTTCTTTGCAAGTTGTTCACCAACTTGTCTATCAATTCCAGAACCCTTAAAATTAATCAATTCTCTAAAAGTGAGAGTACAAAAGAAGCCTTCATTCATCTTCAACACCACATTCCTCTCCTTAATGTGCACTTTGTGTCTTTGGAAATCTATGGTTACAGCCTCTGGAACGTCTAAATTCTTCAATTCAGCCTTTATCATATCATAAATAATTTCCTTGAAAAAGTGAGTCTCAAAATACTCTTCAACATCTTTAACATACTCCTGAAACGTCTGATTCCCTATAATTTTGGGTTTATAGAGCTTCCCAAGGTATTTTGTCTGTTTTTGTCGAGAAGACTGTTTTCTCTTTCTCCAAACATTCCATACCTTATATGCATACTCTTTTCCTTGTATCTTTTTGATTCTAACAAACGCCATAACTCTATTAGGCACTATGTAGTTTATATACTTTTCGGTTATTTTACCGTCGAGAAAAAGAGTTGATGAAAAATTTTATATAATACATCAAAACTACAGCTAATTATGCAGCAACAATATCAATTAGGACAACAATGTAACGTTAGAATTCGTAGAAATTATGGTAGAGAAGCTACTGGTAATATTCTCGACGGAAAAGGTACTTTTGTAAGGGTGATTAGCCAAAAAAAACCACTTGGAGAAAGACAAAAAACTCTAACAGCTATCATTACAAAAATTGAAAAAAACTGTGCAATTGTAAAAAACATACATGATCTTACAAACAAACAAATCGAACAATTACGTGATCCTAAATATCAACAAGCAGTAGAAAGAGGAAGACATAATCGTTCTGTCCGTCTTAAAGTTGGCCAAGATGTTGAAGTTTACCTCGAGAAAAGGGGAAAATATTTCAAAGCTTTTTGTAGAAACGGAGTTCTACGTAGAAAACGTTTTGAAAGCTATGACCCAAACAAAAAATACAAATTAAGAATTATCCAAGAAGGTAATAATTTAACAGGCGTATTTATTGGTGAATCAAAAACATTAACATTAACCATAGACGATTTAATCCTCTATAACACCTCTGTTTATGTAAGAGGAATTAATTCTGTTGTTAATCTTTATCTTAATGAAGAAGTTAACATACGCACTGATGTTGACCCAGATGAAAAACCTTTTGTTAAACTCCCAAGTGGACAAGTAATTTTCCTTAGAAATTATCTTGATGCAAAGGATTCTCCTCTATATAATAAAGATGGTCTTAGTTCTGTTTTAATCACTTACCAACACCCTAAAAAAACAAATCTTTTTTGGGGGTTCCTTATTCCTTATGGTTTAACTACAAAACAAATAAGACGTATGCGACTACAAAACCTTCAACAACGAATTTTAGGTCCTATAGAAACTCTTAGGGTCTTCCCTGAACCTGTATTAAGCAGAAGATATCCTCAATATCAAGACACAACAGCAGATGTTAATCAAGCAACACAAAGAGCATTCATCCCAGGTTCACCTTTGGATTTATTCACAGCAAAAGAAGTTAGACCAATACAAACATTAGAAATAAGATACAAACACATTCCTGGAAAACCACCAAAAGAATACATTCTTTGTAAAGAAGTTCCTGTTTTGATATTAACTAATGATTAATTTTTAGAAAAGAAAACGCCCAAGAAAGTGTTTAGGGGTTTGTGAGGGGCTTAAAGAATTAAATCACCTCTTGGGCTGTTTTAACATAATTATAATGTAACTGTTCCAGCTGAGTTTCCAATAGTTCCAGAAAAATTATTTCTGTTCTTCATCATTGTTATATACTCAACACTGTTTTGTGATTTTTCTAAGTCAGGATTAAAGTAAGCCATTTTTTATCAACCTCTAATATATATTAAACATATTAAGTATATAAATCTTTCGCAATTAATCACCAATAAGTAGTAAAAAAGAGAAAGATTTAAATATAAGTGAATCAGGTATTTAAATATCAGTTAGAAAAACCTATAGAAAAATGACAAAAATAACAGTTCGCCCAGACAAGAATCAATTCTTACTATTTTCAATGCTTAATGCATTAGGTATGGTCGATAGAAAACCTCCTGCAGGAACACTCTGGGAAAAAACAGTTGAACACTTCAAAGACTATCAAGGACTTGGATTAAAAAAAGAATCCTTTGAATATAATGTGAATCCTTACTGTTATGTCTTAACTTTAAATCCAGATCTTTCTGAAAAACAAGGTTTAGAAATGAACTCTAGAATAAGAGAAAATGTAAACATTGGAAGAGTTGTTTTAGCCCAATTAAAACATTTCCTTCAAAACACAGATTTTGAAGAATTCTATCAAAAAATATTACCAGAATACCAAGAAGAATGTAAACCTTTACAAGAATACCTTAACAAAATAAAAATTGAACAAGCTGTTGAGGAAGCATGGGAGACAGATGATCCTTTTGATACAGACATCATTTATATTCCACTAACAAGAGAAGGTTTTGGACCTGCTATTGATGGTACTTCATATCCTTTACTTGGATATCGTTCAGGTTTAAGTGATATTCAATTAGAAAAATTTGGTTCATTTGCTGCACACGAAGCTTCTCATCCATACGCACAAAGAATCATTGAAGTAATCAAAGATAAAATTGACAAAACAAAACATTTATTTGATCTTGTTAAAGAACATCCAAAATATCCTATAAAGTATTATAATAGTTGGCAAACCTGTTTTGAAGAACATTTAGTTAGAGTAATGGACAATGGTTTTATCTCTCCACCATTTAGACCTTACACAAATGCTCAGAAAGAACTCGATAGAGAAAAAAATGAAAATGGATTCATCTACATACATGATTTTTACGAAGAGATCAAAGTACACAAACAAAACCCAGGCAATGAAACAATGCAAGACGTTGCTGTAAAGATTTTAGAAAGATTAGATGAGAAATATTAAATAAACCATTACATTTATAAATAACTTTTATTTCTTTCCACGTATGGAAAAAACAATAGGAATCACAGTAAAAAAATCAGAGAACTTTTCTGAATGGTATCAACAAGTAGTTTTGAAATCAGAACTTGCTGATTATTCAAAAGTTTCTGGGTGTATGATCTTTCGACCTTATCTTTACTCTATCTGGGAAATGATTGTTAGTGAAACAGATAAACGCTTCAAAAAACTCGGAATAAAAAACGCTTACTTTCCTTTATTCATTCCAGAATCACTTTTAGTAAAAGAACAAGAACATGTTGAAGGTTTTGCACCTGAAGTTGCATGGGTAACTCACTCAGGAAAAACAAAACTTGACGAACGTTTAGCAGTCCGTCCAACATCAGAAACAATTATGTATGATTCTTATGCAAAATGGATTCGTTCACATCGTGACTTACCATTAAAAATCAATCAATGGAACAATGTAGTAAGATGGGAATTTAAACATCCTGTTGCATTATTAAGAACCCGTGAATTTTTATGGAATGAAGGACACACTGTTTTCGCAACACAAGCAGAAGCAGAAGCTGAAAAAGAACCAATCCTAGGAATTTACCAAGAAGTCACAAAAGATTACATGGCTCTGCATGGTATAACAGGAAGAAAATCAGAAAAAGAAAAGTTTGCAGGAGCTCTTTACACTTACTCAATTGAATATTTTCTTCCAAGTGGAAAAGGAATCCAAGGACCTGACTTCCACCACGACGGCCAAAACTTTGCAAAAGCATTCAACATCAAATTCTTAGACAAGAACGAAAAACAAGAATTTGCTTGGCAAAACACATGGGCAATCACAACAAGAATGATTGGTGTCATGGTTGCAGTACATGGTGATGATAAAGGATTAGTACTTCCACCAAAACTAGCTCCAATCCAAGTAGTTATTGTACCAATCATATTTGACACTTCAAAAGAAAAAGTTCTTGATAAAACAAAAGAAATCCAAAACTCTTTACTAGACTTCAGAACAGAAGTTGACGCAAGAGAAGAATACACTGCAGGTTTCAAATACAATCACTGGGAACTAAAAGGAATCCCAATTAGAATTGAAATCGGTCCAAAAGATGTTATGAAAGATGAATGTGTTATTGTTAGACGTGATAATGGTGAAAAACGTTCAGTAAAAATCAAAGAAATCAACAAAGAAGTACACAAAACACTTGATGACATCCACGAATCACTCTATCAAAAATCAAAAAAATTCTTTGAAGAAAATATCACAGAAGTTTCCTCAATGCAAGACTTAATCGATGCAATAAAAAACAAGAAAATGACACTTGCACCACATTGTGGAAGTGCAGAATGTGAAGACTGGATCAAGGAAAAAACAGGCGGAGCATCAACAAGAGTAATCCCAGACGAAACAGACAAACCAGATTGCAAATGTGTACGTTGCGCAGAAAAAGCTAAGTATAAAATTTACTTTGCTAAAGCATATTAAAAAGAGGTTCTAGTATTTTTAAAAATGAAACATATAGAAGAAAAAATAAAACCTTTAGTAGATGCTTTAAATAAAGTTCCTTACATTCAAACCTTTTCAAGTTGTGAAGGACATTATGATACACCTTCTAATATTGATAATGAAGCTAATCAATACGCTCAAGTACAATTTGAGATCAAAGAAAATTCAGAACCTAAATTTGAAAATCTAGCACAAATAATTCTATCTCAAACAGCACCAGACTGGTCAGATATTTTAGTCAGGATGTTCAAAGAATATTATGTTTGCCCTCATGAAACAGAATTAAATGTTAAGTATGCACTGAGGATAGAACCTTTTGATCCAAGAAATCTCACTGCTGAACAAAAAAGGATAATAACAGACAGAGAAATAACAAAAATAATCTCAATAATAGAAGAATATCTTACTCAACTTTCTTAAAATATTTATAATAACTCTTATGCTTTCCAAACTCATTTTTTAGAAATCTTATTCACAACCTTAACCTTCCACTTCTTCACTATTTCATCCTTACCGTCTGTTACAGTCACTTTAACATTCTTAATTCCAGTCTTTGTGAATGTTCTCTTCATCTTTCTTGTTGCATTATACTTATTGAAAAGACTAAACTGCCATATGTAATCTAAATCATCACCATCAGAATCTGTCGCATTAATCTCAAATATGATTGGTTTACCTTTTTTCACAGTTATGTATGTTTTTGGACTATAACTTATCTTAGGTTTTCTATTAACATCCTGCACAAAGATACTCATATTTCTGGTAAAACTTGTATCTTCATCAGAAGCAACAAACTTAACAACAAACTCTTCATAATTTTCTTTTACAACACCAAACCCAGGTGTCCATGTAAATTTACTATTATTAAAACTTGCACCTTCTGGTAAATCAACAACTTCAACAGTTACATTATCACTATCAGGATCACTTGCAACAACATCAAACTCAATTGTAGAATTCTCAGCAACATATTGTTCTTTTATTTCTTCAATAAAAGGTTCTCTATTTATATCCATAATTTCAATTTTAATCTTTCTCTCGTCGCTAAACTCACCATCAGTCACACCAACAACAGTTTCATATTCTCCTGCACTATCAAAATCAGTTTCAAAAGTGTCTGATTCTATTGCACCCACATAATAATATCTCAATGCATCTCCGTCAGGATCAGAACCTGTTTTTGGGAAAACAATTGTTTCACCTTCATCAATAGTTATAACAGGATCTAGCTCAATGCTAGGTTTCCTATTAACATCTAAAACAGTAATATAAATAGCTTTTCTAGTTTCAAGATTATTACTTTTTGCAATTAACATAATAGGATACGTTTTTTCATTTTTTAACAATCTAATTTTTCTTAAAAAATTCCTAAACCAACTCTTTCTACCTTGCACAGCATCATAATCAACAGACCAACTAAACTCACCATTAATAAACGCAGCACCTTCAGGAACATTATCAGCAATCAATCCAACAGTATCACCATCAGGGTCACTTGCCTTAACAACAAAACTAACATCACTACCTTCTTTAATCACTACATCAGGTATATCTTCAATAACAGGACTTCTATCTTTATTACTCACAGTAATAGTGATATTTTGTGAATGCTCAAGTTTACCGTCGGTCACCTTAACCATAACTTGGTACACACCAGCATCTCCAAAAGAAGTTTGATACTTTGTATCATTTATCCATCCTGAAACAGAAATAATTAATTTATCTTTATCAGGATCATTTGCTCGAGGATTTAAGTTAATCAAATCACCTTCTTTAACAAAAATATCTTTAATTTCATACAACTCAGGAGCCCTGTTTGTTCTTTTTATAAAAAGGTTCCATTCATGTGTTACAATACTTCCTTTATCTTTAATATTAACATCAACAATATGTATTCCAGCATCACCAAACTGTGGAGTAAAATTAAATTCAGTACCTTCTCCAACAACTTCCTCATCATAAATCCATTGATATTCTAATTCATCACCATCAGGATCACTAGCTTTTATTGTAAAAGTAATTGGTTCTCTTTCTGATGACACAATTGTTCTATTATTAGGTGAAAAAGATTCTACAACAGGCTCATTATTAACTTCTTTTACAACAATCAACAATTTTTTTGTTATCTCAGACTTACCATCACTTACAGTAATCTCAGTTGTATACTCACCTTTATCTCCTTCCTTAGTTTGCCATTCACCTTTTTCACTTAACGGTTCTGTAAAAGTGTAAGTAAGTTCATCACCGTCTTCGTCAGTTGCTTTAAGATCTAATTTAACTAACTCACCTTCCCTAACAATTTTTTTTGCAACTTCTTTTGTTTCAATAACTTCCTTTTCATTAATAACCAAAGTTAATTCTCTGGTTGTTGTCTTATTATTATAAGTAGCATTCACAACAATTTTATATTCTCCTTTATCTCCTATTTGGGTTTGCCACTCACCATTTTCATTCAATGGTTCAGAAAAACTATAAATTACATCTGGATTATCAGAAGCAGGAGTTACCTTCACCAATTCTCCTTCATAAAACTCAAGTTGAGCAATAACACTAGTAATCATGACCAAGAACAATAAAACACCTATTATCTTTTTCACTGTTAAACCCCCTTATAAAACTAAAATATATTGCTGATATTTATATATTTTGTTTTTTAGTATTCAAAAATAGTAACTTTTTACTACTAGTTGTGGAGGGAAAATTATTTCCTAAGAACTAATGGAATTATCTTTCTAAGATCTTTCTTTTCAACAATTTCAACATTACCTTTTCTTTCTTTTAATAACTGTACATATTCAATCAAAGAATTATTTGGATTAAAAGCAATTCCTAAACCACCACCTAAAGCACACATCTTAATCATATCAGAATCAGCTATTGAATCTCCCACACTAACACAATTCTTAATCTCAAAGTTATATTTTGAAATAGTTTTCTCAATATATTCTGTTTTTTTATCTGGGTCATTGATTACAAAATCAATCTCTCCATTAAAAACAATCTCTTTTAGCTCATTTGGATCATTTCTTTTTATTGCTTCATCAACTTGCTTTTTGGTTAATACTTTTCCATTCTTATTAACAAAGACTAAGTCATTACAAATTACTTTATCAAACAAATTTCCAATTCTCTTATTAATTAAATTCATTACTGGTCTAAATCCAGTACTCATAATTATTAACTTAATTCCCTTACCCTTAAATTTAAGCAAAGTTTGTTTTAATCCTCGGACTAAAGGTGCCTTTTTACCATAATCAATAATTTCCTTAAGTGATAATCCTTTTGCTAAATTTCCTACTCTTGTAAACGCTTTTTCTATAGACATTTTACCTAATGCTTGACCAGTTATAGTTTCTTTAATCCTTTTATAATTAGAATTATTATTTGTCATTTCAATTATAGTATTATCTGGTGTTAACACGCCATTCACATCAAACACCACCATTTTAATCAGTTTCTTTATCTTTTTTACTTTAAAATGTTGCATTATTTGTTTTCTTATCTGTTCAGCAATATCCTTATTATTATACACCACCATCTGTATTTTTCTTTTTTTAAGAAATACCTCTTTGTAAAACTTAATTATGTCTATCCGTGAAATGTGTTTTGCACCTTTGTATATTTTTTCAAGTTTCTTCCATAATTCACTTGGAGCATGTAGTTCTAAAACTAAATCATCCATAACAAAAAATTCAAAGTTATTTATACACTTTACTCCTCGTTTATATTCAAAATTAAATATTTTTTTGTAAAACTCCCCACACCATTGGTCAATAAAAGTATCACCTTCTAAAACAGTATATAGCTTGATAAGACTCTTAGTAGGGAAGTTTGTAATACCTTTAAGTTTAGTTGAATAAACTAATGCACTTTTAAAATGATGAATATGACTACAATATGGTGGAACACTTTTTTCATCATTTAACAAATATTTTTCCTGAAGCTTTGCTCTATAGTTATCTGCTTCAAGATAAGAATCAAAGGTTAGTATCTGCATACCTTTAGCTTTAATTTGTTTTAAAGCCAAAATATTACTCATTTTACCAAGATAATAATTAGTTTTTAATCTGTCAACAAATTCATGTAACTCATCAATCCAATATTTATTTATTTGGTATTCCTTTCCTTTTAATGAAAGTATATTTTCATTTAATAATTCATGAATTGCCTTATGCACTGCTTGATAAGTGCATGACACACCTAATTTCCTTATTTTATTATAAATTACTTTAGCTGTTAAAGGAAACTCGCTAGTTAATATATCTACAATTAACTCTTTGATAGACTTATTCTTAGATCTTATCATTGGGAATGTCATTTTAAGTCCATAATGGTGGTATTAATATTTAAATTTTTCTAAAAATCAACCATTTAGTTGATTTTTACTAAACCTAACATATATATAAACAAGTAACGTGTGTATATTAATTATATAAATTATAATCTAATAGGGGATGGTTTTCATTATAAACACAATAAAATTCAAAGGAACACATCTTATTAGGAAGGATATCCTAAAAATAGGTAATAAGTTTAGAAGAAAGTTTCCTGATAAATGTAATGGCAATAGTATTGCAATGTAAAACTAATTGGGGGTGAGGTGATGAACAAAAAAGATCTTTTAATAGTCTCTCAGTTAAGGAACAATGCAAGAATGTCCTTAACAAAAATGAGTAGAGAAACTAGAATACCAGTATCAACAATATTTGACAGATTAAAAGTACAGGAAGATACTTTAATAAGAAGACACGTATCTTTAGTAGACTTTAGCATGTTAGGTTACAATACCAAAGCAAGCATAGCAATTAAAGTCAAAAAAGAACAAAAAGAACAAGTAAAACAATACCTGATAACACACCAAAATGTGAATTCAGTGTATAAAATCAACAATGGGTTTGATTTCCTAATAGAAGGAATATTCAGACACATCAAAGACTTAGAAAAATTTATGGATCTATTTGAAGAAAAGTTTGACATAATACAACAACAAACATTTTACATAATAGATGACATTGCTCGGGAACGATTTATGAGCAAACCAGAACTAATTGAACTATTAAATTAAATAAATAATCACAGACTTCTTTAGAATACATGCACCCATCTCATTTGGATTTCACTTTTTAACATGCCTTTTAAAATCTCCTGCAAGACTTTTAAATTGTCCTTTTAAATGACTTTGATCCGATTTTATTTGTGTTACCATTAAACCAATTGTAAAAGTACAACCCAGATTAAAAATTAATAAACCAAGAATAAGGTCTTCTGTGCTCCATGAACCTCCAAAAACTTTTCTTAAAACCTGAAATAATAGATACAACCCAAAAATAACCATGACTCCTTCAACTATTTTCTCTACAGTCCCATTAATTAAACCATTTTTAGTAATTTTTAACCCCTCATTCGTTTCATTATAAACCAAATAACTAAAACTATTAATACAATAAACATCACCCAAAGCAGAATATTCAACTGGCCTTTTTTTCTCATATTTATTACTATGTTTTTCAACTATAAAAATCTTGCTCTTTTTTCCACAATCTTTAAAAACAATCCACCAATCTTCTATCTTATGAACAAATTACCATATGAAATTAAACGTGAAGTCTTGATTAAAGCAGATGCAGATACAAATCCTGATTATGGAACTTCTCCAGAACAACGTTCCACAGAACAACTTCTTCAATATGGTTGTGTTAACATTGACAAACCAAAAGGACCAACCTCACATCAAGTATCTGACTTTATACAAAAAATACTTCACATAAACAAATCAGGACATTCTGGTACACTTGACCCACAAGTAACAGGTGTTCTACCAATTGCATTTGAAAAAGCAACACGTCTAGTTCAAACTCTTCTTAAAGCAGGCAAAGAATACATTTGCATAATGCACCTTCATAAAGAAGTTGACGAAAAAACTCTTCAACAAACAGCAAAAAAATTTACAGGCAGAATAAAACAACTTCCACCAATAAAAAGTTCTGTTAAACGTCAATACCGTTTCAGAGACATTTACTACTTCAACATTCTAGAAATTGATGGAAAAGATGTTTTATTCCAAGTAGGATGTCAAGCAGGAACATATATTAGAAAACTCTGCCACGACTTTGGCAAATCAGTTGGTTGTGGAGCACACATGGCCGAACTTCGTAGAACACGTACAGCTCATTTTGATGAATCAACCTTAACAACACTTCAAGACTTAACAGACGCATTCCACTACTACAAAAATGAAAACAATGACAAATTCTTAAGAAAAATAATTTATCCAGCTGAATTTGCAATCCAACATCTTCCAAAGATCTGGGTTTTTGATACAACAGTGCACTCTTTATCACACGGAGCAAACTTAAACATACCAGGCATTGCAAAACTACATTCAAGAATTGAACCAGACCAACAAGTTGCAGTTATGACATTAAAACACGAACTCATTGCACTAGGCAAAGCACAACTTACCTCAGAAAAAATAATGAAAAAAGATAAAGGTCTCGCAGTAAAAACAGAAAAAGTATTTATTGATCCTGAGGTTTATCCAAGAATTTCAAAAAATATATAAATTACCTTCTATTCCTAATTTTATTCAAGGGGGGTTTTTGATGAGAGTTCAAGAAAGTGAAACAGAAACATCAGTTTGTCCAGTTGAAATTACTACTAAAACAATTGACGATGTATTCTCTGAAATAAAAGTAAAAGCAAGAAAAGAGGATGAAACTCCTGTTCTTATTGAAGCTAGATGGGGAAAATATAATGTTTCTTTTCATGCAAGTGATTGTGTAAACAATAGTACAGTTGCTCGTATAGGTTATGAACCTGATCTTGATGGTGGTGTTAGTGAAGCAGTATTAAGATTAAATTACAATCACATGACATACAAAGCCCTTGGAAACATTAAACTAGCAAAAGAATTTGGTAAAGACTTAGGAGTTATTCAATTTGCTGTTGACAAGAGTGGCGAAGGTCCAAACAGAAACTTTAACACACACGAAAAACGTTATGAAACTGGTTTTTTCAAATGTTCTTATGCAGTAGCTCTTCATAAAGAACTTTTAGATCGAATTCAATCAAAGATAGATTCATATTTAGAAAGAGTAAATGCACTTATTAGAGAAATAGAACATAAACCTAGAGAACAAATAGAACCAGGAGAACAAGTATTATTAGCATATGATTAAACATCAAACAAACTTCTAAATAAGAAATTTTATAAAAAGACAGTTATATCCTCCTTAAAATGAGGTATGATATTTTATTAGTAGATAACAACATCAGTTTATTAGAAAAACTAGGTTTATTTCTAAACAAAAAAGGATATTCAGTTATGACTTTTTATAGTGCATATAAAGCAATTCGTGAGATTAAAGGCGAGCTTGAATATAAACTTGCTCTTATTGATCTATCTATGTCACGTGACAGCGGTGCAGATGTCATGCAAGCTTCAAAAATGCAAAATCCTAATGTTCCTGTTGTATGTCTATCGGGGATTGATCCAACACCACTTCCTTATTACATGGATAATTATGTTATAAAGGGTGGTTCAAGACCAATTAGCAAAATTCTTGAAAAAGTTGAATTTTATCTTAAAAAAACTTAAACATCAAACAAACTTAACTGTCTACTCTTCACTTCTTTCTCAATCATTTCTTCTCGTTCTTTCTTACTCTTATCCTTGAATGTTGCATGAATCCTTTCAGCAATCTCATCTTCCATCTCTAGCCGATTCATGATCACTTTACTTCGTTCAATAACTTCCTCAGGCAGTCCAGCTAACTTTGCAACTTGTATTCCATAACTTTTATCTGTTCCACCTTCAATTATCTTTCTTAAGAAAACAATCTCATCTTCTTTTTCTTTAACAGAAATATTATAATTCCTAACAGACGGAAACTTCTCAGCTAATTTATTCAACTGATGATAATGCGTTGCAAACAATGTTTTTGCTTTAATATTCTTATGAATATATTCAGCAACAGACCATGCAATACTTATTCCATCAAACGTACTTGTACCACGACCAATCTCGTCAAGAATAACCAAAGAATTCTCAGTTGCATTATTCAAAATATTAGCAGTCTCATTCATCTCAACCATAAAAGTAGACTGTCCATGCACAAGATCATCATACGCACCAACTCGAGTAAATATCCTATCAACCAAACCCACACTAGCTTTTTGACAAGGAACAAAACAACCAATCTGTGCCATCAATTGAATTAATGCAACTTGTTTCATGTAAACACTTTTCCCAGCCATGTTAGGCCCAGTTATAATCTTAAAACCATCTTTATCCATTTTACAATCATTAGGAACATAAACCTCTTCAACTTGCTCCAATACAGGATGCCTACTCTCAACTAACTCAATCTTTCCATCATTATTCAACTCAGGCCTAACATAATTATTTCCAGAAGCAACAACAGCAAAACAAATCATAACATCAAGCAATGCAATCTTATTAGCAACGTCCTGTATAACACTTGTTTTCTCAGCAATTCTTTTACAAATCACAACAAACAACTCATACTCAAGCTCATTAATTTTTTCTTCTGCATTAAGAATCAAAGCTTCTTTTTCCTTTAACTCAGGCGTTATAAACCGTTCAGCATTAACTAATGTCTGTTTTCTAATATAATTCTGTGGAACTAAATGCAAATTAGCTTTACTAACAGTAATATAATATCCAAACACTTTATTAAACCCAACTTTCAATGAACCAATCCCTGTTCTTTCCTTTTCCTGTAATTCTAACTTAGCAATCCAACTTTTATTATCAAAACACATCTCTCTTAATTCGTCTAACTCTTTATTATAACCTTTCTTGATCATATTACCTTCTCTCACACTTAAATTAGGCTCATTTTTAATCGCACTCTCAACCAAATCCTTAACATCATTTAACTCACTCATCTCATCAATCTCTTTTAACAATTCACTTCCTGCTTTACTCAATTCTTTCTTAATCAATGGAATCAGTTTCAAAGAATTCTTTAATCCAATTAAGTCACGCGCATTTCCATTCCCAAAATTGATTCTGCTAATCAACCGTTCAATATCAGCAAATTGTTTTAACAAACTTCTTAGTTCCTCTCTTAACATAGGACTTCGTGTTAACTCATCAACACAATCAAGTCTTTTTTCAATCTGTTCTTTTTTCAACAATGGTTGCAAAACAAACTTTTTCAACATTCTTGCACCCATTGATGTAACTGTTTTATCCAAAACACCTAACAAAGTACCTTTATTATCAAAAACATTTTCAATTATTTCCAAATTTCTTAATGTACTTGAATCAATCACCATATAATCTTTCACACTATACTTTCTGATTCTATTAATATAACTCAAATTAGTTTTTTGTGTTTCATTAAGATAACTCAATAATGCCCCAGCTGCATTAACAATCAAACTGTCATTTTTAATCCCAAAACCTTCTACTCCAAGAACATTAAAATGTTTTTTTAACATTTCCAAAGCATTGTTCTGTGAAAAATAATGGTCACTATACTCATTAACAAAAGAATTGATCTGTTTAACAAGCTCTTGATTAACTTTTAAACTCTCTGGAATAATAACTTCACTTGGCTTAAACCTAGTAATTTCATTCACTAACTTATTTTCACTTAACTCACTCACTAAAAACTCTCCAGTTGACAAATCAATCAATGCAACACCAAACTTATTCAATTTAACAAACAATGACATTATATAATTATTAGATTTCGAATCAAGCATATTATTCTCAACAATTGTTCCAGGACTTACAATACGTACCACACCTCTTTTCACAATACCTTTTGCCTTTTTCGGATCCTCTAATTGTTCACATATTGCAACTTTATACCCTTTATTAACAAGTTTTGGTAAATAAGAATCAATTGCATGATATGGAATCCCTGCCAAAGGTGCTCTTGATTCACCTTTCCCACGCGCAGTTAACGTAATCTCCAATTCTCTAGCAGCTGTCTTTGCATCTTCATAGAATGTTTCGTAGAAATCTCCCATTCTAAACAAAACAATACAATCAGGATGTTGTTTTTTAATTTCCATATACTGCTGCATACCAGGCGTTAGCTTTATCATATTCCCCCATCTAGAACAAATAATCAATGATTTAAAAATTTATTTATCCTTGAGTCAACATAGGCCCATAAGCTAATGTTAAAAATAAATAATGATCAGCTTCAGTAAATGTAGTTGTTGTATGATCAGTTAATGTTAATTTCTTTCTATCAAACTTATGCTCAAATTGATAAATTCCCCTATCCAAACCAAGTGCACTCATCCCAAATAAAAATGGATCAATCATTCCACTATGGGTGGTTAAACTTGGATCACGATTCAAATAAATAATTTCATTAAGATTTTGTCTAATTGTTTCATCTCTAGACTCAGGTCTTATAACAATTTGTATCCCTTTTGCCCAAGGTTTTGGTTCTATTTTTTCCCTTTTCTTAATTTCACCTAATATATCTTCAGTTTTCATTCCTTTGGACAATAACTCTCGCATATACAATCCCACACTTTCACTAAGATTTAAATGATCTATAAGTGGTTTTAACAGAACCATACTAACTTCTCTACCCTCTTTTAATTCAAGGTGTGCAAAAAAATGTTTAATATTAAGCCAGTGTCTATAATGATCTCCATCTTGGACTCTGTGCATATTTGGTCCAAAATCAAAAAAAAGATAAGGTCCTGCTGTTAAACTATATTTTCCATGGTAAAATATTCTTACTTCTCCTCTTCCTTCTAACAAAACCTTTTGAATATAATTTCTTCTGTTTTCATCAAAAACATTCTTAAAATCATAACCAGCAATAGTATTCCATTCTTGTGGACTAGCTCTTGATTTTATCTCTTCATAAGCTCTATTAAATACAATCATCTTCCTGTGAGCTAAATCCCTTACTATTCTCAATTCTCTTTTAACTTTGTTTAATTCAGGATCTCCATTTTCTACTATTCTTACTAATTCATCAAATGAATGACCAGGATGTATTTCGTCTAAATCTTTTTGAGTAAATAATTTTTCTAGCTTACCAGGACTTCTACACAAACTAGGATTCATTAAATTAGGGTGATATTTTCTTGCTAACTCAATATAAGCTTTTCTTGAATCTCTCACTGATGCATCTCTTTCAACCCCAAGAAACCTATACGGATTCTCAACTATCTCAGCTTCCTGTTCTGTAAACAAATCAGATATTTCAAGTGCTCTTTCTTTCATTCTTGTTATAACCCTCTAGGATAACTCTGCAGAACATCTAATAATTGTTTAAAACTTAATCTTTTACCAAACCAATCATTCAGAAGTTTTTTCTTTTCTTCTGGAGGTTCCTCAGGTCCATAATGTTTCATATAACGTGACTTAACAATTCCATAATTAAATTCAGGAAAATAAAATTCCATCATAGGACTTCTTGAAAATTCATCAAAAAAATCATGATCCCTTCCCATTAACAAAAAATCTTTTTCAACAATACCAGTAATATAAAATATATGATGTGCAAAATGATTAAAAAACACAATATAATTAGCAATTTTTCTGCTAGTAGTTGGATTTTTTACTCTATATTTTGAATACAAATAAACTCCTGTAAACTCTCTCTGACACCTTACACCTAATGACATTTCTTGATTTTCTCTATCATAAACAGTAATATCTTTTTCTTCCTGATCTCTAAATGTGTTACGCACTAAGAAAGATCTAGCAATAAACTCTTTATTATTCTGTCTTAGTATCTCTTGCATAGCTCTTTCAGCAATATTACCTAATGCAAGACCATATGGGTCAACATCAAAAGTCTTTGTTTGATCTTCACTAATATTCATATAAGCTCTAATTTTTTCTGTAGGGATTTGTATATGAGGAAAACCTAACTCTCTTATAATTAACCTTCCAACTTTAAGATAATCCTCAAATGGTACTTTACTTTGTGGTAATCCAAAATGTTTTAAAAGATCATAAATCCTGAATAAGGCTGCATCCTTATCTTTCTGTTGCCACTTCCATCCATCTCTTTCACATCTTAATATATAATTTCTTGCTTCAATCTCACTAAAAGTAACTCCTAATCTTTCTTCTGTTGAACCCTCTTCTTTAGGAAGTCCTGTCCAAGTAAGATCATAAACTAGAAAATCTAAAAGCTCACTTTTCTGTTTCCCAAATTCTTCAGCCAACTTCTCATTAAAATAAATTCCTTCATCCAATATATCTTTAATTGTCATTTTCTACAGAAATCCAAACACCTTTTATCCTAAAATCTTAATTTATTTATAAATTTTTTCAAAACACTTAAATATTCCTTTATATTAACCTTTTCCATGAAAAAAGAGATGATACTGATATTATTACTTCTTGTACCTATGGCTATTGCAACTGACTATTCTAACAGAGACTCTTTAAGGATGGACATTAACATTGGTTCTGACTTTACACTTATTCGGGAACCTGGTGCTTCAATCAATTATATGGCAGCTAACTTAACTTTTTTTCCAAGATCAACATTAACCCAAAACATAATTACACTTACAACAAATCCTTCCTCAACTAGAGAAGATAGTTATATTTATTTTAAATGGGATTCTCCTGAAGAAAATAACCTTTCTTATAACCTACATTCAATTGTCAAGGTAACTGATAAAACACCAAAAATAACAAAAAAAATTAAATTCCCAGTTGAATCACAACAACATCAGAAATACACTAAACCTTCTACTTACATTGACTCAAATCACAAAGAGGTAATTAAACTTGCAAATGCACTTGCAGCAGGTGATTCAGATCTTTACTCAGTTGTTTTTGAGATTGCAAAATGGGTTGAAGAAAATATCAAATATGATCTTACAACTTCAACAGAAAAAGTTGTACAGAAGGCATCCTGGGTCTTAGAAAAAAGATATGGTGTTTGTGATGAACTAACAAACCTTTTCATTGCACTATTAAGATCATTAAACATTCCAGCAAAATACATTAGTGGTATGGCTTACACAAATATTAATGATAAGTGGGGCCCACACGCATGGGCAGAAGTTTACATAGACAACGCTTGGATTCCATTTGATGTTACTTATAACCAATTTGGTTTTATTGATGTTTCACATATTAAATTAAAAGAATCAATTGACTCAGACGAATCTACAACAAATTATGAATGGAAAGCTTACAATGTAGACATAAAAACAAAAGAATTAAACATCACAGTTAATGAAATTCAAAAAGGTAACATTGTTCCAACACCTTTTAAATTTGAACTTTACACAAACAAAGAAACAGTTGGCCTTGGATCCTATAATCTTCTTGAAGCAAGAATAGTTAACAAAGAAAACTATTACCTTCCTATCACAATTAATGTAGCAAACACAGACCAATTAACAATTGAAGGTGAAAATAGAAAACATATTTTACTAAAACCAGGTCAAGAAAAATCCTTTTACTGGATAATAAAAGTAAGTGATGAATTAAGTAAAGGTTTTATTTACACATTCCCTGTACAAGTTTACTCTGCTCATATCAATTCAACAGTTAATTTTACTTCACAACACGGAGAAATAATGCTTACCAGGGAAGATATTTCAGGAATCATCTCACAAAAATACGAAGAAGAAACAAAACAATTTTCAAAAGATATTGAACTTGATTGCACTGTTTCACCAACAGAATTTTACATATATGAAACACATTTTATGACTTGTAACATAGCAAACAAAGGCAATGTTGAATTAAAGAATCTTAATCTTTGTTTTAAACATTGTGAAAAACTTAACTTAACAATTGGCCAGACAAAAGAACATTCATTTCCTATTTCATTCAATAAAACAGGCAAAGATCAATTTAAAATAACAATAAAAAATAAAGATGTCTCAAAAGCATCTTATGTTGAATACTTTGTTTTAGACGAACCTCTTATTGAAATAAATAACTTAGATTTTCCTACTGAAGTTGAATTTAATCAAGAATTTGATGTTAACTTTAGAGTTGAAAAACAATCATTATCAAACCCTTATAATTTAACTATACTTTTTAATAAAGAGGAAGTTTTATTAGTTGACCAACTTTCTAAAAACAAAGACATTAAAGTTAAAATGATTGGTAAAGAACTTGGTTTTAATGAAAACATATACAATGTAACAATAAAATACACAGACAAATATGGTAATAATCACTTAACAAGCGAACAAGTAAAAATAAAACTTGTCAATTTAACATTTTTCCAAAAAATTTACATTTTCTTAAGTGAAATAATTGAATTCTTCAAAAACATTTAACTTCTCAAAAATAAAATATGCATAGTGTCTGTGCCATCTTTTTGTAAAAAATAGTTATTCGTATTGTAAAACAATAGTGTCAAAAACACTTACAAATTCAACAACAAGTTTTTGTATTTTTTACAGGCATGGCACTATGCATGTCTACAGAATAAAAAAATTTAAATAGTTCACTCTACCTAATTATTCTTGAAGAGAGGTATAAAGAATGGTTAAGGGTAGTGGCTCAAAAGATAATAGTTTAAGATCATGTATCAATAAAATTCTTCGTGAGCATATGTATGGTTCTAATGTTTATCCATCAACTTCTGATAGAATTGTGCGTGTTCAAAAATATTGGTCTGCAGATCATGCAGCAAAAACAATATGGGATTATTTTGTATGTATTAGCAAACGTATTGAATATGGTATAAGTCGTGATTATAGAGATGATATTTATGGAGATCCTATTATGGAAGGACCTTCAGATTCTTTATATTTAATTAAAGGAGAATTTGATGCATTAGTGAATAACTCTGTTTATAAAGTTTCTTTTGAACCACTTAATGATGATGGACTTAAAGTTACTGTTTCTGTTGAAAATGACCCAAGAAAAATAGGATTTATAGATAATTTATTAGAAAGTGCACAACTAGATTACGTACAAATCGAAAAAGAATATTCCAAATCCAAAGATCTTGGAAAATTATATCAAAAATTAAGATCCATGGGCGGTAGAGTATTTTTAGTTGGAGAAACTCCATCTGATCTTCCTGGAATTAAAGTTGGGAGTGATAACACCATTATCCCTACTGAAGGTAAAGTTCAAATAACAATAAATAATGCTGATTACTTTTTCCATTTTTATTTAGACCAGGACACAGCAAATGTATTAGTTAAATGTCCAAGAAATGAAATTGATTTTGTAACTAGCTTACTAGATGAAGCAGATAGTTTAAAAGGAGGAAGTACAAAAAGGACAAGCAAAAGAAAAGAACAAGGTAATGTGTCCTATTTATTTAAACAAAAAAATTAAAACTCAGTCAACTTCTTATCTTCGCCAGAATATTTTACAATTGTTGTATTACCTTCTTTGCCAGTTACCTTTGTTAAACTAACAAACCTATCTTTTTCAAGTTTCTTAATCATTCTATGAAATGATTTATATGAACGTTTTCCACCTTTTGTAGTGTAAACCTTAAACAAATCACCAATCTTATTCCCAGAATTATCTTTCACAATCTCAAAAATCAATTTTTGCTCATCCTTCAATTGTTCAGGATCATTAATTGTAAACTCATCAAGTTTTTCAATTGCTTTTTTAACATGTGAAATATTTATTTTTCTTGATGAATGATCTTCTGCAATTGTTCCACTTTCTTTTAACAAATACAATCCACTTCTAACATCTTTTAACTCAAACGCTTTATCAACAATAATTGATAATGCATTCTCTTCCCAAACACCAGGTACAAAACCATACTTAATCCTTTCCTTAAGAATCCCATCTGTTTCCACTTTATTATACGGCTTAAACTCTAATAATTCAGCAGTAAGTCTTGACTTAATCCGTTCATCAATCTTAGCAAACCATTCTTTATAATTAGAAATCAAGATAATAGTTTTCCTGTAAATATTTTCCAGGATATGATAAAGAAAATCAAAATCCTCTAACTTATCAATCTCATCAAAACAAAAAACAGCAGACTTTTTATTTAAAATTTTTGTTGCAATATCAAACAACTCATCGGTTTTTTTGTTCATAGTCATTTTATACCCAAGCAACTCACAAATCACAGTTGCAATCTTATACGAAGAATTATGTTTCCAACAATTGATGTACATTGGAACAATTTCCTCTGTCTCATCTTCAAGCTCATTAAACAAATGTTTACACGCTACTGTTTTACCTATTCCAGGCAAACCATGCAACAAAAGATTCCTTCCATTTCTGTTATTAAACAATGGTTTAATACACATTGCAATATGTTTTTGTTGTTTTTCTCTGTAAGGTATTAATTTAGGAACAAAATCATACTCAAGAGAAAGAACATTAGTAAAAAGTGATTCATCACTATGTAACATATCTTTAAACATCCCCATATCTCTTCTTAATATTCAACTTATTTTTAAAAGTTTTGGAAATTTTTAGGAATTTTCAAACCGTTTAGAAATCTCTGATTTCTAAAAGTTGTGGTTAAAACATAAATTATATATACTAAAAAATCCATACTCTATCAAAATGCCATCAAAACACAAAAGACTCGGCCGTTACAAGGCAATCAACCTACCACAACCATTATGTGATGAACTAGACAAGATTGTCAAAAAAGAGGGCATATACGGATCAAGAGCAAAACTCTGCGTTAAAATAATCCAGGACTTCATTGAAAAATGGCGCAAAGATCAAATTCTCAAACATAAACTTGAAGAAAAGGGTGTTAAGGTCTACTAATCTCTTGGTCATTATAATCATTTAATATTGCTTTACCTATTTCTAAAGAACTGTTGATATAATCTATAAGAGCTTCTCTATGCGCCTCCAGATCCTTATGATACACTTCAACCTCAAAATGTTTATCACCAACAACAAAATCATAAACAATAGTTCCTTCTTCAGGAGGTTTTACTTTATATCTTGCAATAGCAAGATCAACATACACTAACGCATTGACCACAGGATCAAAAAGTGTTGCTAACTTTGAATTCACTTGACAAGGATCACCCTTTCTTAATGCAAACTTCAACATGCTCTTAATAGCATTCTCTAACTGAGATCCAAAAACTCGATTATTTACATAAATATCTTCTAGTTTCTCTATATATTCTTCCCAAGGTTCCATTTTAAATTCCAAAATCCACATAACTTTATAAATATTTAGCAAATATAGAAAACTTTTAGAAAAAATTCTTTTTCTAAACGTGTCAGAAACGCAAAGCGTTTCTGAGCATCTTAGAAATTTGAAACAAATTTCAAAGAGTTTCGGCTCTGCCGAAAAACATTTAAACATCTAAATCTCCCAAACATGATATGCAAAACTCATTAGAAAAACTCTACCAGAAACTAGGAGAACTAAAAAAGATTCTAACAAGCGCATCTTTTCAAAAAGTAGAGCTTAGCAGTAATGTCAATCCAGAACTTTATGACTTTAAATCAAGAAAACTTGAACTTTATAAGAAAAACTTTCACAAATCATTTGACGAAGTAAAATCAATATTGTCTCATTTACAGAATGACCTTGAAAATCTTAAAAAACTTGACTTTGAAAAACTTAGCTTATTAACACAAGACATTTCTAACACAGAAAAACTTGACATAATTGAAGAAATCCAACACCTTTTACCAAAAAACAAATCATTACAACTCAAACTACCTAACCTTCCTACTTCAATTAAAGACGAAATCCAACTTGACATTAAAGAAGCACAAAAATGTTTTGATAACCAATGTTACCGTTCAGCTCTTATCTTATGCGGCAGGATACTTGAAACAGCTTTACATAGAAAATACTATGAACTAACAAAAAAAGACCTTTTGGAAACAAGTCCAAACCTTGGCGCAGGCAAACTTATTGCAAAACTTAAAGAACTCAGTGTTAAATTTGATCCAGGCGTCACAGAACAAATCCATCTTATTAACAATATTAGAATTAATTCTGTTCATAAAAAACAAACAACATTTCTTCCTTCAAGACAACAAACCCAAGCAATCATGTTGTTTTGTGTGGACACTTTAAAGAAGCTGTTTTAATAATAATATAAATAATAAACAGTGGTATCAAAAAGTAATAATATTCTCCAGGCCATATAAGATTAAACCTGTACAATCTATAAAAGAAAGGCACTCCTAACAATGTACCTCCAATAAAATGTTGTTGAAAAATATCAAACCCAAAATGCATCATCGCTCCTATAAAAAATGAAAAAAACACATTTTTCCCTTTAAACAATGGTATAATCAACAATATTGCCAAAGTACACATCAAAGGAGTATGAAAATAATATGTAATATCAGATAAATTATAAGGGATTTTAGTTACAAAGCCAATCACATACAACTTACCTAACAAATCTGGTAGTAATGAACCTATAAGAAGAAGTGACTTTCTCTTAACCTTCAAAAATTCGCACAATATCAATCCAACTAGTAAATGACTTAACAAATCAGGCATATTCAAAACCTCTTAATGTGACTTTCCACTCTCTAAAAAAGTAAACCAGCGCAATCAAAAGAGCAAAAACAGATAATCCAATCTCAAAATTCAAATAATCATGATTATGATAATCCAACAAATACAACTTACTATCTTTAACCAACAATTTTAACTTTGTCACACCACCTTTTGCAGCCTCAACATCACTTCCAATAATCAAATGTTTATCATCAAAATAAAACTTACCATCAACAACCACTCCAACTTTCCCAGTAACCTGAAATATTTCTCCCTCATATTTTAAAGGATCAGCTTTAAATTTTTCCATACTAATATGTGGATCATTTAGAAAAATATAGTACAATAATGCAAAAGTAAACACAAACAATAATAAGTAAAACACTCTTTTCATACTTCATTAGAATCCTATCCCTTTTTTATATTTTTATAGTCTAGAACATATATCCCAAAACCTTTTTATACTCCAAACTCTTCTCTTCTCACATGAACATAATCAACTACATATCCACTCTCATCATAACTTTCTTAAGTATCTTCATAGGTATTGCTCTTGCAAAGATATCTCCTGAAGAACTTAAGCCAGGAAAAAAGTATATTGTCTTTTTTTACAGAATATTACTCGTTTCTATCATACTAATCATCCTTTACCATCTTTTCCTAACCAAAAATTACATCTTTCTAACAATAATCATTATTCTAACCATATCACTCAGATTAATAAAACAATATAATGACATTATAACCTGGATCCTATTAGGAATCATTTTTTACCTCAGCTCAAAACAATTAAATTACTTCCTAATTATCTCTTCACTAATCTTTTTACTAGGCCTACCTTTTGGCACATTACTCTGCTACCAAAATAAGAATCCAATTAAAACTGTAATCAAATATGTTTGGTACATCATTATCGCAATAATATTATTTTTGATATAAAATGTTCAGCTACCTAAAAATAAAAAACCTGGATTTCAATGTTTATGGTACTCATCAGAAAATCAACAAAAAAGCCTACAAACTAATTTTTCGTCATTTAACAAAAAACAAACTATTTCCAAATTACTTTAAGATTAACATGTATTCTGGAACAGTTGGCCCTGATGCAATATCTTTTAAACAAAAAAGTAAATATTCTTGGCACTGTTACAATCCAGAAAACAAACTTGGAAAAGCATGTATTATAACACAAAAATACTACAACCTTCTTGTAAAAGAACTTACAAAACAAAGAACAAAATTTGGCAAAGCAGCACGTTATGCAGCATTTATGTCACATTTTGCAGTTGATGCATTAAATCCAGCACATCAAACAGGCCGATACAAAAAAAAGAAATTTAGAGTAAGTGACTTTGAAGATTGGTTTGATCCTTACTGGTTAGAAGAGATTCACCCTATAAGAAATATCACACGAAACCACGGATTATTTGAAACAAGAGTTTTCTTATACTACTTATTCAGAAAAATGCACTCTGGCCATGTTGACAAACGTTTTATTTCTCCCAAAATAAAAAAGTTTCACACAGACAAAGTAAAAGAATATTTAGAAAAACAAGCTAAAAAAGTTTTTGAATTAGGAATATATGATGATTATATTAAATATGGTTGGAAACGTGTAAGAGCAAGAGTTCACCACGAACTAATTCCAATCATGATTACAACTGTTACAACATTATGGAAAGCAGCTCATAATGAAACAATCAGTATTCTATATAAGAAATAATTACCACTTCTTATTTGTTAACCCTAAGTAATACAGTATGTGTTTAATCAGAACATGTATGACTAAAACCAAAACAAACAGTGTTACAATAATCTTCCAACTTGGAACATAAACAAACAAAACAAAAACCAAACCACCAACTAAACAATCTAATTGGTCAAAAGGAAAAAATGATTCTCCTGGTTTAATATTCAACTGCCTCTTGAAAAAACTTTCAATCAGATCACCAAATAAAACACCAAATCCAATCAAAAATCCTAACAATAACAAATTAATATTTGAATAGTCAATAAAACTAAGATTTATAAACAAATCATAATTATACAAATAACCCTGTCCATATACCACTATGATTGAAATTAAAACACCAAACACAAAACCTCTATAAGTTTTGTTATCACCAAAGACTCTTTTTCCAAAAACCTTTTTCCCAAGATCAACAGGTATTGCAAGTCTTTTAAAATAAGGCATAACCAAGACAGGCATTAAATTGGCAAATATACCTGGTAAAATTAAATACACGCATTGAAGTATAAAATACCACATTTTATTTATTCCTCATAAGCTTAATCAAATAATCAATAGCAGTTATTAATGTTAAACAAAAAACAATCCACAAAAATATTGTGTTATAATATCCTAATATTACTGACACAATAAAAATAATCTGCACAACTGTATTAACTTTTGATAATATTGTAGGAAATTTAAATTTAACATTCCACTTAGAAAATACCATACATAATAACATAACAATCTCTTTTCCTACTATCAATATTGTAAGAGGCAACAACTCTCTAAATTTAACAGTTAGCGCAACCACTGTAAATGCAATAAGAACCTTATCTGCAACAGGATCAAGAATTTTTCCTAACTTAGTTTCCTGCTTTAATCTTCTTGCAAAATAACCATCAACCATATCAGTCAGTGCAGCAATTATAAAAAATACAACAGCTAAAATATAATTCTCCAAAATAACAAATACAAAAACAAAAGGTGTCAAAACAATCCTTAACCACGTTATCAATAATGCAACATTCATACAATAAATAAAAATATATTCATATATAAATCTTATGAAGAAAAAACGCCTCCAACCAGACTTTCAAAAAACTGCGCTTTTTGAATGCATCAAACACAGTTTGATATTTGAACTGGTGACCTTGCGGTTTCTTCAAAAGCTTCGCTTTTGTAGATCTTCAGCGAAGCTGAAGTAACAGCCGCACGCTCGAACCACTAAGCTATGGAGGCATGTTGTTTAGAATTTTATTTTAATTTATAAAGCTTTTGGAAAATAAAAAAGAAAAAGTAAAAAATTACTGATCTCCAAGACCAGCTTCTTTTCTCAGAACATCTACCATATCTACTTTTTCCCATGTAAAGTCAGGATCATTCCTACCAAAATGTCCATAACTAGCAGTCTTTTTATAGATAGGTCTTCTCAATTTTAATTTATCTAGAATAGCTGCAGGTTTTAAAGGGAAATGTTGTCTAACTAATTCTGAAATTTTTTCTTCAGGTATATTATTAGTTCCAAAACAATTAACATTAACTGAAACAGGTTCAGCAACACCAATAGCATATGCTAATTGAATTTCACATTTACTTGCAAGACCAGCTGCAACAACGTTCTTAGCAGCATATCTTGAAGCATAAGCAGCACTTCTATCAACTTTAGTAGGATCTTTTCCACTAAAACATCCACCACCGTGTCTTCCTAATCCACCATAAGTATCTACAATAATCTTTCTTCCTGTCAAACCTGCATCAGCATAAGGTCCACCACGTACAAATGAACCAGTTGGGTTAACATGCAACACAGTATTTTCATCAAGCCATTCCTTACAAACAGGTTTAATAACTTTCTCAGTAATCTCTTGCTTTATTTGATCATGTTTAATATCTCCTTCATGCTGTGTTGAGATAACAACTGCAGAAATTCTTAATGGTTTACCTTCTTGATCATATTCAACACTAACCTGGCTTTTTCCATCAGGCCTTAACCATAGAATTTCTCCTTTTTTTCTTGCTTCTGCTAATCTCATTGTAAGTTTGTGAGCCATCATGATTGGCAATGGCATAAACTCTGGAGTTTCATTACATGCATAACCAAACATCATACCTTGATCTCCAGCACCTTGTTCTTTATGCAAACCTTCCCCTTCAGAAACGCCTTGTGCAATATTTGGACTTTGCTCTGTTATCTGTGTCCAAACAGAACATGTTTCATATTCAATTCCATATTCAGATTTTGTGTATCCAATATTTTTAATTGTACTTCTTGTAATAGCAGGCACATCCACATAACCTTTTGTAGTCATCTCTCCAAATACCATCACACCACCGTTCTTTGCACCACATTCAATAGCCACTCTGCTCATTGGATCTTGTCTTAAAGCATCATCTAGAATTGCATCTGATATTAGATCACACATCTTATCTGGATGTCCTTCAGTCACAGATTCTGATGATAGAATAATTTTTCTTGTCATATTAAACCCCTCCATTTTTATTAATTATATTACAAAAAGGGTTTAAGTTATCCTTTATAAATTTTTATGTTTCAGAGCCTACAGTAGATAAATATTTATAAATAATCCTTAATTATTCCCGTTAAAGTGGGGGTTGAGATTTATGGTTAAAATATTAGATCCAATTAAACAACAAGATTTAGAAGGTATTGCTTATTATATTTCAAAAAGAGCTACATTTGATGGTTTAGATTTTGGTCTTATTGATAATCAAGTTAGCGCGCTAATTAAAGAAGTACTTTTTGTTTGTGCTGGAGAGGGATGGTATGATAAAGTTGAACAAATAACTCCAAAAGTAGGTTGGGAAACTCTTAACCCAATAGATTACGAAAACCTTGGTGATGATTGGGAAGAACGAGGAGATTTAAGAAGAGCAATGAATTGTTATAGTGTAAACCAAGAGTCTTTTCCAAAACTTCTTACACTTTACAAAAAAATAGTTGAATCTGGTGATTTAAAACTTGCAGAACAAGCATGGGAACATCTAAAGCAAGGAAACACATTACCTCCAGAAGATTATCTTAATATTGCAGTTGCATCTCATGAGAAAGGTGATCTAGAAAAAGCTACTCAAACATATTATAAAGCATTAGAAACATTTTTAGAGATTGTTAATGCAAGTCCAATAAGAATAATTACTATTGATGAAAATGATGAATTAAAAGAAGAGAGAAATCAAAGAACTGAGTTATATGGGTTAAATATGGATTTTATAATAACTAAACTTAAAGAGATAGCAGATTCTTACATGAATGAAAGTAAGCCTAACTTAGTGAAAGCAAAAGATATTTATGAAAAAAGTAAAATCGCGAAAGGACTTGTTGATGTTGGTTTAATGTACATGGACCAAGGTGATCTAATGCAAGCTCTTGATACTTTTGAAAGAGTAATTAATATCTACAAATCAAAATCAAAGACAGAAGATAGTTTTGATTTAACAGTTATAGAATTATTTTCATTATCTTACATAATACAAAGGGCTACAAATGATGAAAATATTGAAGGAGATAGATATGAGATTGTTAAAAAGGCGGCTTCTTTAGATGATCGTAATTTAGCTGATGATGAAATTGAAGAATTAAAAAAAGCATACATCAGAGATGGTAAACTTGTTCGTATTGAAAAGTTAGTTAGTGATGGAGTCCTTGAACCACTAACACCAATTGAATACTTAAGAATCGCAAGTAATTGTTTTGCTTCAGGAAACTATTCAATACATGGAATGAAAGCAATAGAATCATCTGGTTTCACAGGACTAGCTAATTTCATGAAACAGATCTATGACAAAGACACAGATTTCCTTGAACAATCTCCTGCAATTAAATCAAAAGTAGAAGGTCCTGATGTTGCTTCAAGTAATAATGGCCATCCACATAGTTGAAACCACAACCTTTTTGAAATTTCTAAACGGTTTCGGCTTCGCCGAAAACTTTATAAATAACCCCTAATTATTTAGCTTAAAACACTCTAAAGCACTATGTGTGAATAGAGGTTCTAGTGCTGCAAAGCATGAAACATTTCAGAGGGATTAAACATGAGAAACATATATGATGTTCCAGCAAATGACTTAATAGAACAGACAGCTGAAGACCTTAAAAAGATAATCAAAGCTCCAGAATGGTCTATTTTTGTTAAAACAGGCACTCACAGAGAAAGACAACCTCTTAGAGATGATTGGTGGTATATCAGAGCTGCATCTGTTTTAAGAACAGTTCTAAAATTAGGTCCAATTGGAGTATCAAAACTAAGAACAAAGTATGGTGGAAGAAAAAACAGAGGACATAAACCTGATGCAACAAGAAGAGCAGGTGGAAAAATTCTAAGAACAATTCTTCAACAATTAGAAAAAAGTACTTTAGTTAAACAGACCACAATTGGAGTTCACAAAGGTCGTATCATAACTAAACAAGGTAAAGAATTACTTGATAATGCTGCAAAATTAATATTAAAACATCAACCTAAGAAGGAAGAACCTAAATCTCAGAAACCAAAGGTTTCTGAGGGATTAGAGACAAAACCTCAAAGCGTAGAAGAAAAACCAAAAGAAGAAAAGAAAGCAGAAGTTAAACAGGAAAAACCTAAGGTAGAAGAAAAACCAGTAGAGAAACCAAAAGAAGAAAAAAAGGTTGAACCTAAATCTCAGAAGCCAAAAGCTTCTAAGGGATTAGAGACAAAACCTCAAAGCCCTGAAGTAAAAAAGCAAGTAAAAGAAGAACCTAAAAAGACAGAATAAAAATGGCACGATACAAACATAAGTCAAGAAAATTAAGATTAGCAAAAAAAAATAAACAAACTAGATGGGCGCCTTTCTGGACAGTGCCAAAGATATACGGCACAGGCAGAAGAGTTCATCCTGGTAGACATACTACTAAAAAAAGGAGTTGGCGTAGAACCAAAACAAAAGCGTGATTATGATGTTAGAAAGAACATACAATGTCCCACTAAGAAGAGAATGGCTTAAAGCTCCAAAGTATAAAAGAGCAAAGAAAGCAGTCACAGCTCTAAGACAATTCTTAATCAAACACATGAAACCAGGACTAGATAAAGATGGCAAATATAAATTTAAAATAGGTAAACAGCTTAATTTACACTTATGGAAACATGGTATTAAGAATCCACCACATCATGTTAAAATTAATGTTACTAAAGATGATGATGGTGTTGTTAAAGTAGAATTATTTGGTCACAAATATGTTGATGTTAAAAAAGAAGAGAAAAAAGAAAAAACAGCAATAGAAAAAGCAAAAGAAAAGCTTGGTGTTAAAGATAAGCCTAAGAAAGAAGAGAAAGCTGAAACCAAGGAAGAAAAGAAAACAGAAGAAAAACCAACAGAAAAAAAGGTTGAACAACCAAAACCAGTTGAAAAACCTACTTCTGAGGATGCAGTTGAAAAAGAATTTGAAAAAGTAACAAAGAAATAATTCTTAATAGTAACCTTTATATACTTTAATTCAATAAACATACCTATAAAAGAGGTTGATATAATGGCATATTGTGATGATTGCGGTGCAAAGATCAAAGCTGATGACGGATTCTGTCCTGATTGTGGTAAAAAAGTAAGCAAAACCAAAAAACAAGATACAGTTTGGGTTCGTGCAAAGAAAAAACACCATTTCATAAGAAACTTTTTCATTGTTATTGGAGTTATATTTTTTCTCTTCATCTTAATTGGAATAATTGGTTATAATACGAGTCAAAATACAATAAATATGAAACAACAACCTTACAAAAGCAAAAATGGTTATTATGAAAATTTTGAATATCAATTCTCAATAGAATATCCTTATGACTGGGATTATAAAGAAAATCCTGGCATGGGTGTAGTAATTGCTTTCATAAGTCCTGAACAAGATGAATTCATTGAAAACTTTAATATTGCTTCACAAAAACTAGAACAACCAATCACTCTTGAAGAATATGTTGAACTAAGTGAAGAACAACTTGCTGAAGTAATTCCAAATTACCATCTTGTAACTACAGGAGGATTTTCTTCAGGAGACCTTAAATACAAAGTCTTAGAATTTACATCAAACCAAGGTGGACAACAATTAAAACAAGCACAATATTATATGATTGAGGGAGATTTTGCTTATATCATAACTTACACTGCATTAGAAAAAACTTATTACATACATCTTAAAACCATCAACAATATAGTACAATCATTCAAACCTCTTAACAAAGAACAACCTCAAAAACAAATCACAACAACCACAACAACAGCAAAAACAGATTGTCAAAAACTTTACCAAGAATATGTTGATGTTTATAATAAATACACAGAGAAAATTAATCAAGGTTTAGGTAACTCACCAGAAGCAGTAGAAGCTTACGATTATTTCAAAGAAGTCAAAGCAGATTATGAAAAGTGTGTTGCAAATTTAAAATGAATTGTCAAAAACAAAACAATCTAAAACATTGCAATTGCACATACAAAGGTTGCCCAAAAAAAGGTATCTGTTGCGAATGTCTTCGTTCTCATCTAAAAAGAAAAGAACTTCCTGCATGTTGTTTTCCAAAAGACGCAGAAGCAACTTACGATAGAAGTTTTGAGAATTTTATTAAGGTACATAATGAGTAATTATACCATCAACCTAATCTTTCCTTTAAACTCAATTAATTCACCATTTTGTATCATGTCATCAACAACTTTCTCTCCAAATTTTTCAATTAATTTAACAGAATCAACTTCTTTATTCTTTTGAACAAACTCAACAATACCTTTACCTTTCTTCATCTGTTTTTTCCCAACCTTTTCCCGAACAGCTTTAATATGTTTACATGCTCCACCAATCTTAGCCATCCTCATTTTATAATGTAAACAAGTACAACTTGGTTTATCAGGATCAACATCATAGAACTTACCTTTCTTACTACTTTCAACTTTATACTTATTACCAGACTTTTTTATTCTCATAAACACAGAAAAACACTTTTTTCTTTAAAAATCTTACTTAAAATACTCTTTCTTCTGCTTAAAATACTTCTTAACTTCTTGTTTAATACTAACCATCCACTCTGTTAAAACTCTTGTTTGATATTCCCACTCAGTATGAATTGCTTCATGCACTTGAGTTTTAAAACTTTGATAAGAAGAAATACTTTCATTAATAACCATTTTGACATCATTCAACCATGTATAACCAAACAAACCATCTGGCAAAAACTTTTTTTCCATATGTTTATCAGCAATACCTGTAAAATCTTTTTTTAATTCTTTTAATTTCTCAAGATAAGAAGAAGTTCTTTGATAAATTGGTTCACAAACATTCTGAATAGCTTTCTTAATTTCATCAATACCAGAAATATAATTCTCTTTAACATAATCATCAGCTGTCCCAGAATAGTTCATACAATACTATTAAGATTTCAATCTATATAAACAAAATCAAAAAGAAAAAGATGAAAGTGGGACAAAAAAGTCAAAACTGTTGAATGTTTGTAATTCCTCCTCCTTTCCCTTTAGAATCACCATATATTCCATAACAAGTACTAGCTAAGATCATTGCCATATCTGTAAAGGTAAACCTTCCTTTTTTAGTTTCATTAAGTAATCCAATCTGTGCTAGATCTCTGCACTCTGGAGTGTATCCTTTAGCAACATACTCAGACCCACCTTGTCTTATTTGTCCTAAAATCTCCATTAATGGTTTATGATAACGAGCTTTTAACATTTGATTTGTATTAAGTTCCTCGTTCATCCATTCAACAACATCTTTCTTAAAAGTATTAACTTCATAACTCCACTTGAATTCATAATGGCCGTCAGATTTCTCTTTTAAACAAGCTCTTATTGCAAAAGTAAGTGCTCTTCCAGGACGTACCTCTAAATCACTTTGATAATCATTATTTAATTCTCGGATTGAGTCATTAATATCTTCTACTCTTTTGAAAGCTCTTCCTAATGAAGAATATCCTTCAGTAACAGCTTCAAGCCCTGTATGTTTTGATCTTTCAAAAGTATTTTCAGGAGTAGGTATCTCCAAATTCTTAGTTAGGTCATCCATTTCTTTTATAACATTATATATGTGTGTATACTTCTTAAGGAACCGCTGTACTTCATCTCTTAGCATTTTACTTCTCACCTTCTATTGCTTTATTAAAATAACCTTTTGTTTGTAAATAATCTAATGCCGTATCCATTAAATCACTTAAAACATAACATCCTGCGTGTTCAGAATCATTTCCCTCAAATAATCCGAGACTTATTAATTCACCACATTTTTCAAAATGAGTCATAAGATTTTCCCTATCCACAACACTTGAACCACTGCCTTCATTTGTAAGTGTTCTTACATCACTAAGCACTGTCATAAAATATTCAGACAATTGTTCATCTGCCATAATACTATCACATAACTCTTCAACATATGCTTTCTTAATCTCATTAAGACCTTCACCATACCTTGCACTTCTAAAATCAATACTAAAATACCCAATAGGATTTTCATCCAAAACAGCCTCTATTGATAAACAAGTACCCTCAAGCTCTCTTTCAATAGTGTAATTAAAAGTTTTAATACTATCCATAACACTCCTTAATTCAGAAAAATTCATTGCAATAGCAAGTCCTCTTTGAATTACATCCATTTTTTCCATTAGTACAGCAGCTTCCTCTGGATCAGGAAATTTTGTAGTCTCCTTAAACTTTTCAGCTAATGTTATAACTCTATAAATTTTAGAATACCTCTCAACAAAATGATCTAAATCAGTTTTTTCTGGATTAGCAACCATCTTAATTACCCCCTAAATAACCTCTAATAACCACCAACTCTTTTTAAATATTATTACACTAGAAAAGATAAATGGCTCTGCTGTGATTTTCATCATATCATTTCCAAATCACCCAAAAATCAGTTAAAACTATTAAATTATGATTTTCCTCACTCCCCACTAGACAAACATGGCGAAATTATATAAAGAAAAATCATTTACATAGTATTAACAAAAAAAGTTTGGTGATTTAAAAATGTCTTCAAATTTAACAAAAAGAAGAAATCTTGTTTATAGTCTTAAATCAAATAATGAAAGTCTAATCGGCCTTTATATTGGAATATGGTGTGGTGATGGAACTCAGTATATTGATAAAGGATATAGAATAAAGATCTGTTGTCATAGTGATAATAAAAAGATGATTAAATTTTTCAAGTTTGTTTTAGCTGAATTGTTTGGAAAAACAGTTGTTCAAGTGGTACATGAAAAAAGACATAGATCTTTAATAAGATTCAAATCAAAATTCATTTACAATTTTGTGAACAATTATGTACAATTTGGTAGAATGAAGACTCATACAGTTTGTTTAAAAGATGAACTTCATGGGTTTTCTAAAGAATTTTTAGAGAGTTTTATCCTAGGATTAACACTTACAGATGGATATCTTAAAGATAAATTCTATTTTAATGTTACTTCCAATGGTTTAGCAGATAATGTATTAAATATTCTAAAAGAATGGGGATTTAACCCTAGTTGTTATATTCATGACAGGTCCAAATATCAATGGAAAGATCTTCATATGGTAAGATTAAATAAAAAAGAGAGCATTAAACTACTCAATCTCTTTGATTCATTACTAAAAAAGCTAAATTCTAAATATACTTTTAATGAATTAAAATATGAAGAAAAAAAAGAAAAATAATGGCTCTGCCGTGATTTGAACACGGGACTTCGAGAGAGCCTAGAATTACTAGTACTCTTCACTCGATCTCTAGCCTAGTTGCGCGGAAATACAATCTCCGGCATCCAAAAAGGATATCAGTTTCGCTGCCCCAAAAGGGACTCGAGCGCTCTAACCAGACTGAGCCACAGAGCCATATACACATTAAAAAAATATTTCATTTATATAGCTTTTGCTTTTAATTCCATAAATTATATAAATACCCAGCTAATCCTAGCTATTACAATGGGTATAAGTCATAAACGTGATCGTGTAATCAAAGGCGGAAGAAGTAGAAAGAAAAGACCAAAAACATTCAAGACAGAAGCAGCTTTAAAAGCATATGCAGAAAAGAACAAAATAACAAACTATGATATTCTTAACCTTAAAGGTGAACATTCTAAAAAAAACAAATTAAGACTAGTTGCTAAAAATGCCTGAAGAACTTAAGAAAAAAATCAGAACTATTCCACACTGGCCAAAACAAGGCATCATGTTTAGAGATATTACAACACTTCTTAAAGATAAAAAAGGAATGAGACGTGTCATAGACTTATTTGTACAACGTTACACAGAACAAGATTTTGACATTATTGCTGGCATTGAAGCTCGTGGATTTATCTTTGGCGGAGCAATCGCACACCAACTTGGTAAAGGTTTTGTTCCAATCAGAAAAAAAGGTAAATTACCAGCAGAAACAGTTTCACATGAATATGAAAAAGAATATGGTCCCGATACCATGGAGATTCACAAAGATGCAATTAAACCAGGAGATAAAGTTTTATTAATCGACGATTTAATCGCAACAGGAGGATCCTTTATTGCTGCATGTGAATTAATTAAAAAACTAGGTGGAGAAATAGTTGAATGTGCATGTGTAGTTGACCTTCCTGACTTAGGTGGAAAAAAACTATTACAAGATCAAGGTTACAAAGTTTTCACAATGGTTGAATTCGAAGGGGAATAAAATTTTAGTTAACAACAAACATTACAGAACAGTATGGATGGAAAATCATATTGTAAAAATGATTAACCAACCTTTAATACCTCATTCTTTTGAAATCTATGATTCAGACACATATGAAAAAACAGCTAATGCAATTAAAACAATGATTATTAGAGGTGCTGGTGCAATAGGAGGAGCAGCAGGTTACGGCATGGCACAAGGTGTTCTTCAAGCACGACCAGATCATTTTCAGGAAGATATTGAAAAAGCAGCTAACTTACTGAGAAATTCAAGACCAACAGCACAAAACCTTTTCTACGCAGTTGATAAAGTATTGAATTCAATAAAAGGACTTACTCAAGAACAAGCAAAAACAAAAGCAATTGAAACAGCTCAAGCAGTTGCAGATGAAGATGCAGACTTTTGTCACAAACTTGGTGCACATGGAGAACATCTAATCACAGATGGCATGAAAGTAATGACACATTGCAATGCAGGTTGGCTTGCATTTGTTGATTGGGGCACTGCACTTTCACCTATTTTCCATGCAGTCAGAAACAACAAGAAAGTTTTTGTTTATGCAAGTGAAACACGTCCAAGATGTCAAGGTTCAAGATTAACAGCATGGGAACTTGTTAATGAAAACATTCCTCACAAAGTAATTGCAGACAACTCATCAGGCCATTACTTAAGAAATGATAATGTTGGTTTAATCATAACAGGTGCAGATCGTATTGCTGCAAATGGCGACACAGCAAACAAGATAGGCACTTACATGAAAGCTGTTCTTGCAAAAGAACTTGGAATTCCATTTTACATTGCAGCACCTTCAACAACAATTGACAGAAACTGTCCTTCTGGAAAACACATTCCAATTGAAGAACGACATGATGAAGAAGTAACTCACATGTTTGGTTGGAGTGATGATGGCAAATTCTCAAGAGTAAAGATAGCTCCTAAAGAAAGCAAAGCAGGTAATCCAGCATTTGACGTAACACCAGCAAAATACATCAAAGGCATAATCACAGAAAAAGGAATCATTCCTGCAACCGAAGAAGGAATAAAAAGCCTCTACCAGTAACCATTCTAAAATAGTAAAATATATAAAAACAGTATTTATTCTTGTTTCTTATGGAGAAGAAAGAATTAACTGATAAGGAAATGGGTTATATTGATGGAAAATTACATGAAATACTTACATTAAATGGTCCTCCTAGTTCTGATAAAGTTAAAGTTTTACTTTGTGGGTCAGAAGTTGATATTGGTAATGCACCTGATCTTGACTATCTTCTTTTTAGGTTAGCACAACAAACATTTGGTATAAAAAAGCCACAGGAATTTAATGTTACTTTTGTTCCATGGGCAAGTTATTATCCTCAAAACCAGAATGGTAATCAAGAAAAATTCATTAATTATTATAAAAGCTTAGGTATAAATGTTACTCCACTAAGATTTGATTCTTATTTTTACATGAAAGAACTTATGAAAATAAAAGACCAAGTTAATTATCTTGAAAAATCAAAAGGCAAAAAAGAATGGTCAAGACACTTATTCAAAGTTTTTGCAAGAATCTTTGGACAAGATAGTGGTAGTAGAGAAGCTATACTTGATTTTGATGAAAAAAGGGAAGATCTAACTTACAAAGAAAAACTAAAAGAAATCAATGAAGATTTAAGAGATTACAAATTTGATGGAACAAATAAGTTCAAAGAAAACCTTATTGGACATATATGGAAAGAATTAACTGAGAAAGGTAAAGATGCTCTTGATTATGTTAAAGAATATTTAAATAATCAAATTGAAATAGAAAGAGGAAGAGTTAAAGAAGACTTTGAAATTAATAAAGAGATACTTCAAAACACACACCTGCTTTATGTTGGTGGTGGTTCACCAGAAGAATTATTTGAAGCACTTCATTATATTTGTGATCCTGGTGAAGACTTAGAAACTCACTGGGATTTGATTGAAAAGTTCATTAAATTATATGCTGGTTACAGTGCAGGTGAAGTTGTGATTGGTAAACATCATATTGCGACATATAGAGAAGCTCAGGTTTTAAATGACCCTGAATTTATGAATGATTATATAAAAAATCCAGAAAAATATAGCTATTCTGCTCATCTTAAAGATCTTGAAGTTGTTCTTGCATTAAAAGATATGTTCAAAGATGAACCAATCCTACCAGTTGATATCTGGGCCCATGGGGAAAAACTAAGAGAAGATTATGGTGAGAATTTTGTTGAATTATTAGAAAAAGTACAAAATGAATCAAGATCACCTATATTTGTCCAAGTTAATGAATCAGCTATAGTTGTAACAGAACATGATGAAAAATCATATAAGCTTACCCCTGTTCCGAGTTTTTACGGTAATTTCAATAAAGTCTTTTACTACGGATTAGGTCAGATGGATCTTAAACAAGAGATGTATTTTGCTAAGAAGATTCCTCGTATTGGTGATAAAGTTGAGTATTTTATTAAACCCGTCGCCGAAACTTCTTCTCCAGCTCAGAAATAGTCATCCGCACAATCACAGGACGACCATGTGGACAAGTAAACGCAATATTACATTTGTACAACTGCTTAATTATATTCTTTACCTCAGCCAGACCAATCTCATCTCCTTGTTTGACAGCAGCTCTACAAGCCATTCTTGTAATGATCTTCTCCTTTACTTCATCAAATGTCTTTACTTTTGTACTATGTAATTCATCAATCACATCAAGTAAAACATTCTTATCCTGCTGTCTTGACATTACAATAGGCACTGTTCTTATAATAAAAGAATTATTACCAAACTCTTCAACATTAAAACCAAGTTTCTTCACTATCTCTAAATTCCCTTTCAAAACCAAACTATCACTTGGACTTAACTCAACATGAATTGGACTAATAAGTTGCTGCGTCTTAACATTCTTATCAAACAATTGCATCATAAACTTTTCATAAAGTACTCTTTCATGCGCAGCATGTTGATCAATAACAACAAAACCTTCCTTGTCTTCTCCAATAATATAACAATTATGCACAATACCAAGAATCCTGATAGGCAATTTCTCATCATCAATAATAGAATCAGTTGTTTGCAATGTGACCTGACTTTCTTGTTTAACAAAATTAGCTTTTGGTTTTTGTTTTTGCACTGCAGTAATTGTCTCAACAAGAACCTTTTGAGTCATCTCTTCCTCCCGAATATCAGGAATCAACTCAGCCTTTGTCAGAGTATTCCTTATTGCAGTAAACACATTCTCATAGATTTGATTCTCAATACTTAACCTAATCTCTTTTTTTGTAGGATGTACATTAACATCAATCAAACCAGCATCAATCTCAATATTAATAACAGCAACAGGATACCTGTTCACATTTAACAATGTATGAAACGCATCCATTAAAGCATTTGTAATTGTTTTATTGTAAATGTATCTTCCATTAACATAAACAGAAATATGATTTTTGTCAGACCTTGTTGTTGAAGGTTTTGCAACATAACCTTTAACATGCATATTTTTTACTTTATAATCAATCTCAATAAGATCTTTTGCAACATCTTTTCCATAAATCTCAA
The DNA here is from genome assembly GCA_964388715.1 of uncultured Methanosarcinales archaeon. GTDB lineage: Archaea > Nanobdellota > Nanobdellia > Woesearchaeales > CAYMBN01 > CAYMBN01. Next base: position 163,776 of record CAYMBN010000001.1, on the reverse strand, counting down.
CAATATTATTCAATAAACTATCTGTTGCAGCAGAATTAATTAACACATTTCCATTATGTATTAACTTAAAAAAAATCTTATAATTAATCAAAGCATATCTTGTAACAATATCAGTAATATGACTAAGTTCTTGTTGAATTGTTTTAAGATACTTTTTTCGTGCAGGAGTATTGAAAAACAAATTATTAACTTCTACAATAGTTCCTTGAGGTGCTCCAACTGTTTTTTCTTCAATTATTTTTCCATTCTCAACACTAATCTGATGCGCATCTTTATCAATTGTTTTTGAGATAATACTTAACTGAGATACTGCTCCAATACTAGCCAAAGCTTCTCCTCTAAAACCTAATGTGTTTATATTAAACAAATCATTAACATCCTTGATTTTAGAAGTAGAATGCCTTTCAATTGAAATTTTCAAATCCTCTTTCCCCATCCCATTACCATTATCACTTACTTTAATAAAAGACTTACCACCTTCTTTAACTTCAACAGTAATTTGAGAAGCATCTGCGTCAATCGCATTCTCAATTAACTCTTTCACAACAGAAGCAGGTCTTTCAATTACCTCTCCAGCAGCAATCTTATTAATAAGACTTTGATCAAGTAATTTTATATTAGCCATTTTCCCCCAAAGAACTCAGAAAATCTTGATGTTTTTATATTTTGTTGAAAACTATTCCACTTTCCTAAGCTTTACTACATGTTCAGGATCTTCTACAGATGTTCTAAATCCACATTCTGTATCTCCACGTTCATAACAATCGCAAGGCTTAGATAATCGTTCTTCTAGTGATACAATTATATTTTCTATTGTCACATTGTATTTTGCAAATTCCATAAGAGCTTCATCAGTCATATGATTAAACACACTATCTACACCAAGATCCAATTGCCAAAAGTAATTAACACCAACATCAAAACTTGCTGGATAAGGTGGATGATCTTTACCTGTACTAGCATATGCCAGTAGATCACCAGCAGAAAATTTATCCCCTCTTTTAAGTTCAGGCAATGGATTAACATGAGTCAGCCCCAAAGTCCATAATTCATTGTAAGGTCTTAAAAGCATGGACTGACCACGCTCATTATTAAATTTGGAACTTATTAAAACAATTTTACCATCAAAAGGAGCCAATACCTTTACCTGATCTTCCGTACCAAAATATTCATTTTTAGGTTGTATGTAATGTTTCAGAGAACTTATTGGTTCTGCTTTGTTGAATATTCTACCTGAATTATGTCCAGAACAACTTCTAAATTTTGAAATACTTTCTATCTGTTCAAAATTAATAAAACTTGTAGTAACAAATTTAGCATCTTCATCTTTAAACATTATAGCTAGAACAAATGTTAGTATAATAATTATCAATATCGTCCCTATAATATAAAACACTATACCTCTTTTATTTTTCTTAGTCATAATCAATTAACAGCTTTAGGTTTTTAAAAATGTTCGCATTCTAGTTATTTCTTATACCCACCAATCTCACTTAACAATTCATACATTATTTTCTTACCTGCTCCTGCTTCACCATGTCCTTGCACACCATAATGTTTCTTACCTTTTACTTTAAACATTTCATGGATCATTCCTTTGCTACCATCATCAAACACTTGCTCACTTGTAGCAATTGCTTCTAATTTAGAACCTTTTACAGGAATCCCCCATCTATGTGACTTATGCATATGTGCTTTTTTACCTTTATACTTAATTTCTTGCTTACCTTTCTGATATTTTTTTAATCTTTTAACCTCAGCACCATGATGAGCAGCAATACCTTCTGCACCATAACAAGTTCCAATCACATGTGTATCAGGATGAGCATTATCCAAAACATACTGATTAACTTGATCATGAAAATTCTTTTTAACTCTACTGCCAGAAAGATGAATTATATTATACCCTTTAAGTTTCATCCCAAGAACATCATCACTCTTAATAACATCAACATCATACTTGATATCAGGATGATCAACATACATCTTTTCAAGCTTTTTAATATACTTAGAACCATGATCAACAATTAGTACTTTATGTTTTTTCTTCATTTCTTACCCCTCTTCCACAATTCATCAAAAAACATTTTTTGACTTTCAATAACCTGTTTAGACTTAATCATTATTCCAGTTGGCCTTTCACCCCAATTAATCAAAACCATTTTATCATTACAAAAACTAAAATTAGCAGGGATAGGATGAGAAACATACCTTACTTTCAAAAGTTTCCTATTTTTATAATAAGGCCTTAACTTTTCTCTAGCCAAACCTCTCACAACTAATCTTTTCGCTTTCCTTTTTGTATCATAACGCTCAAAAAACTTTTGTATCTCTTCATTGATTCCAGGAACATCAACAGAAAAAAAACAAAAATGATCTCCTGGCTTAGTATCTTCAATAAACTCATTCAACATATTAATTATTCCTTTCATTCCTTCATACATTTCAACTTGTTGTTTCTCAGCAGCAAACTTCTGCTGTATCTTAAGTTTTGGTATAATCTCACTAAACCTTTTTTCTCTTTCTCTATAAACTTTAAGAATCAATTTAGGATCAGTAACTTGATAAATCTTAATTTTTCCTTTCAAAACATAATTAACATATCCCTTATCAATCAAAGAATGCAATGTGTTATGTATTGTAGAACTTTGCAACCCAGACTTTTCAATAATACTACCTACTTTAACAGCTCCTAATTTCAACAAAGTAAGATAAACCTTTGCTTCTGCTTGTGTAAATCCTAAATCCTGCAATATCTCAAGTTCCATAACAACACAAACACTTTTCACATATATAAATCTTTCTATTAAGCTCTCCACATTTGGAGAGTTAGTAATTAAATACTATAAATTGTTACCACTAATTAAAATGAAACACCTAATTTCAGATGTAAAGGGAACATTAACTTATTTTGATAAACATATTGCTATGGAATCTAAATACTATGAAGATAATGCCTTACGTGTTTACAAAGATTTAGGTTATAACATAGAAAGAGCAAATAAAGAATTTCAAGATTACCTTTCAAAAAAAGACAATCCAGATTACAAATTAGAAATAGTCCACAAAAGAGATATTGTATGTGAACAAGGATACAAAAAAGGAGAACTTTCCTTAGAAGACATAATCAAGCCAGAAACTGAAAAACTTCTCCAAAATATCAAAGGAAAAGTAATCCTTGTTGCAATGTCAAAGGCAGAAACAACAAAAGCTTCTATGGAATCAGTTGGTCTTGATCAATATATTGACTCTTACTATGTTACTTCAGAAGTTGGAAGCAAGGAAGATGGCACTGCCTATAAAACAATTGCAGAAGAAGAAAACATCAATCTGGAAAACACAATCTACCTTGATGACAAACAAGAACATGTTAAAGGCGCACAAAAAGCAGGAGTCAAAAAAGTAATTCATGTTACAAATGAAACTGATTTTGATGAAATAATTGAGGAACTAGAAGATGAATAACTGGCAATGGGCAATGAAAAAACCGCAAGTACCATTAGCACAAGGACTTCATGTAATCTCTATACCACTAATGAAGAAAAATTTAGATTACAAAGGAAATCTGCACATAAAACACGTTGATGGTGATATTTATTTTTGTAAACAATGCTTAGACAACTTGTATAAACACATAAAACAAAAAATCAACAATGATCCTTTTTTTCCAGACAAAATAAAACAAAAAATAGATTTTACAGTAAAAAAACTTCAAAATACCGTCGAGAAATTAAGACAAATCAGCCCCAAAACACTTTCAAATACAGAATTAATCACAAACTTTTTCAAAGCATATCAAGTAATAGCAGAACTCACTGCTTTCATGAGTTTTAAAGGTACTGTTCAAATCAGCCAAATCCTTGAAAAAAAATTCAGAACACTTTTATCAAAAAAAACTCAAGATAAAGACCAACAAGATAATCTTTTTCTACAATTCTCAATGCCAATCCAAGATTCTTTAATGTTCCAAGAACAAAATAGCATAATTCGAATTGCACAAAGTTCTAATCAAGAACAATTATTAAAACAACACGCAGAAAAATTCTCTTGGATGGGTTGCGTAATGTTTACAGGACTTCCTTACACAATTGAACATTATAAAAAACAATTAAAAAAAGTTAAACCATTAAAAAAAACAAAACAAACAATCCCAAACCTCAACTTTACAGAAAAGGAAGAACTCTTACTAAAACAATTTAGAGAATGGATTCACTTAAGAACTTACATTAAAGATATGACTTCAATTGGAATGAGACCAACACTAAAATTTCTTAAAGAAATCGCAAAAAGACTTAACACGGAATACAATAATCTACTTCACTTAAGCAATGAAGAACTAAAACAAATCTTTACAAATAATCAAATCAAAGAAAGTAAAAAACGACAAAAATCATGGGGTTTTACTTACATAAACCAAAAACCAACATACTATAATCATGAAAACATTCATTTAATCAAAGAATCAGAACAAACTCTTCCTTCTGGTATCAAAGGTTTTCCTGCTTGTAAGGGTCAAGTAACAGGAAAAGCAATCATTGTAAAAACAATGCAAGACATTGAAAATATCCAAGATGGCCATATCTTGATTACACACATGACAACAACAAACTTTGTACCTTATTTATCAAAGGTTTCTGCAATAATCACAGATGAAGGAGGCATTACATGCCACGCAGCCATAATAAGCAGAGAATTGAACATTCCTTGTATCATAGGCACAAGACTAGCAACAAAAGCTTTCAAAGACAATGATTTGCTTGAAGTAAATGCAAACATAGGAACCATCAAAAAGCTCTAAAACCTTTAAATTCTACCTTTCTGTCCTGTTTCCAAAGGAAACTAAGGGGTATTCTAGTATACAAATATGTATATCAATCGAAAGATTTATATACTAGTACAGTTTAAATATTATAAAAAGAGGTGATAACTTGTACGCAAGTGATCTAATTCGGATATTTGAAAGCAGGCACATCAAAATCAGTAAAGTCTTGAAAGACAAAGAAGTTAGCGGGAAAAAACGTTATGAATTAGTTGGAGCAATGAATGAAATAAAGCTTTTCTTAAGAACTCTTGATAAGTATTCTGAACTAAGTTCCAATAGAGAAGAAGTTGCACTCATCAGTCCTCAGGCTCATGAGAACGGACTTTTCGCAAATATAATCAGTATCTTTTTATAATTTTCATTTCCCGTCAAACAAGAAACAAGAGGAGGCGATGTGCCTCTTCTTGACCTATTTCTTGATAATTTTAAGAGTTTCAACAAAAAATATAAACACAACCCAATTCTATTACTTAAAATGATAATTGGTCTCACAGGATATCTTGGTTCAGGTAAAACAACCATAGCAAACCTTTTCAGAGACTTAGGTGCAAACATAATTGACGCAGACAAGATTGGACATATTGTTTTCGCAGAAAACCATAAATTAATCCAAGAACTATTCCTAACAACTGATAAACAACAGATATCAGACATTGTCTTTGATGACATAAAAAGACTCGAACAATTAAACAACTTAACTCATTCAAAAATAAAACAAAAAATCCAACAAAAAATCCAAAAGCATAAAATCAACATAATTGATGCAGCTGTTTTAATCCAATTAGACCTAAAAGAAATCTGTGACAAAATAATCTTAGTAAAATCTGAAACCCCAAGATCTGACTTAAAACCAGAAAAAATAAAAAAAATAATCTCAACTCAAAAAATGCCAAAAAACCCTGATTATATTATACAAAACAACAATCTTAATAAAACAAAACAACAAATAACAGAACTATGGCAAAAACTTGTGTATATGCAGGAACATTTGACCCAATAACTTTAGGTCACTTGGACATAATAGAACGAGCATTAAAGATATTTGACAAAGTAATAGTTGCAGTTACAAACAATCCAAACAAAAAAACAACTTTTCCCACCCAAGAAAGAGTTGAAATGATAAAACAATGCACTACAAACAATGTTGAAGTTGAATCATTCACAGGACTATTAGTAAATTATATGAAACAAAAACAATGCAACATAATCCTAAGAGGATTAAGAGTCATCTCAGACTTTGACTACGAATTTCAGTTATCTTCAGCAAACAGAACATTACACACAGACATTGAGACAGTTTTCATCATGACAGATCAAAAATATTCTTTCCTAAGTTCTTCAGGTGTAAAAGAAATAGCATCACTTGGTGGAGATATTAGTAGGTTTGTTCCAAAGGAAGTTAAGGAAAAGTTATATAAACTAAAGAAATAATAACTCATTAAAATGTCAACATTACTCTACATACTCGCAGCAACATCTTTGATAAGCATTCTCGCTCTTATTGGAATCTTAACATTATCATTTAAACAAAAGCTTCTTGATAAAATAATTATCATTCTTGTTGCACTCTCAGCAGGTGCATTAATGGGTGGCGCTTTCCTACATTTAATTCCAGAAGCAATTGAAAAATTCTCACTTGAATCAACCTTTTTATTTGTGATACTCGGTTTCATTCTTTTTTTTCTTATAGAAAAGATTTTACATTGGCGACATTGCCATGAAGAACATTGTCAAATTCATTCATTTGCTTACATTAATCTTTTTGGAGATTCAGTTCACAATTTCATAGACGGCCTTATCATTGCAGCAAGTTTTGTTGCAAGTATTCCGCTTGGAATAACAACCACATTAGCAGTTGCACTGCACGAACTTCCGCAAGAAATTGGCGATTTTGGTGTATTAGTTTATGCTGGTTTTAAACGATCAAAAGCACTTTTAATGAACTTTCTCACAGCAATTACAGCTGTATTAGGTGGATTAATTGGTTTTTATCTTTCCAGTTATGCAGAATCATTCATGATGTTCTTACTTCCATTTGCAGCAGGAGGTTTTCTTTACATATCAGCTTCAGACTTAGTACCAGAACTACGAAAAGAACTTAACATGAAAAAGTTTTCATTAATCTTTATAACATTTCTAGTTGGAATAGCAATTATGTACTTAGTTTAAAATTTAGAAATCTTTCTTGGGTTTACGATTATTCCTTTCTTAGTAATCTTAAAATCAAAGGTTTTCTCAGGGGTCTTTGTCCCTCTCATCTTCAAAACTTCTAAAGCTCTTGTTCTAACACCTTTTTTCTTTACATGATACAACAAAACAATAGCATCTGTTTCAAACTCAAGTGCAGCAGAAATAATATGATCGTTTGGAGATCTGTCTTGGGAAGTAAGCACTGCTGTACAACCCCATTTATCAATAAGCTCAAACAAAGCCAAAGCAGCCTCTTTTCTTGTTAATTCATCTTCATATAACAATGAAAAAGAAGTAATAGAATCTATAACCAAACGTTTAGCTTTAAGTTTTTCAATAACTGTTTCCACAATACCACCGCCTTCAGTTAAAATTTTTTTAACTTGTTCAGGTGTATATTCTAAAAAAGCAAATTTCTTTTTCTTTTCATATTTTTCTAAGTCCCAACCAAACACAAGCATATCTTCATAAAACTTTTTCTTTTTTTCTTCAAACGTAATATAAATTCCAGTCTCACCTTTTTTAAGACCTTCCATTATAAACTGTGTTGCAAATATAGTTTTTCCAGAACCAGGACCACCAGTTACCAGATTAACACTTTCTTTTTTAAAACCACCACTTACTAAAGAATTAAGTTTTGGAATACCAGTTGGAACTCTTTTTATTGCCATATTAAATCACATTTATTTACCTTTCTCAGCATCTTTTCCTATTAATGAGAAAGGAATCTCTGTTGGGAATATGGTTATTCCACCTTTGCTGATTTTATAAGGATGAACATCAACTGAATGGTCTTGTCCTCTTATTTTAGGTATTGTTATACAATGTTCAAAAGAAGAACTTTGCCTTATTTTTGTTAGAATTATTACACCTTCAAATAAAAAATCTTCTGGTTTATATTGAATATTATCTATATCAATAACTGGTTTTTCAGCTATAGCTAATAAATTCACATCCAACTCTTTCATACGCAAAACAAAGTTTAGAACCTCTTTTCTATAATCCACTATTCCAGAGGTCTGCCCATATTCAAACAATGTTATAGAATCAAGAACAACTCTTTTTACTTTTTTCTTTTTAATTTGGTTTAGTGGAACTGATATTGTCATCAACTTTTTTGGAAGAATAGATTGTTGTATTAAAGTTATCAAACCTTTCTTTTCATACTTTCTTAAAGGCAATCCAAGAGAATCTGCACATTCCCTTATATCTTCAACAGTTTCTTCACAAGTGATATAAATTCCTGGCTCCTTTCTTTTAGCACCTTCAATAATAAATTGAATAGCAAATATAGTTTTTCCTGTTCCAGGAGGTCCTCCAATAAGAATAGAAGTCTTTTCTCTTAATCCTCCTTTTAACAGTTCATCCATTCCTGGAATTCCTGTTTTTATTCTCTTAATCATCAAAATCCCTTTTTTATTATAAATATCTTAAAACTAATATATAAAACTTTTGAAAACCTACTCTTATTTTCAATAGATTTATATATAATAAAAAATAAGATTAATATGGTGATAGATAAAAACATTTCTTAAAATGGCAAACATAGAGCAAGAATTCAAAAAAAAGGTAAAAGACTTAAAAAAATATGTTATTCTAGCTACTATTGATGCTAAAAATTACCACAAAACAAATCTAGAAATTATAAAACACTTAATAGACAAGGAAAATGTTCCAGGAGTCTACGTTACTCTTAACAAACCATTTGAAACTATGAAAGAAACTCTCAAAAAAAAGAAAATTGATACAAGAATGATAATTTTTATTGATGCTGTAACTAAAACAACAGGTGGAAAAGTTAAAAAGACTAATGAATGTCTATTTATTGGTTCACCAGACAATCTAAGCGATATATCTGTTTCAATGGACCAGGCAGTTAGAGCATTACCATCAAAAGAAAAGTTTGTTTTCTTTGATTCACTTTCCACTTTATTATTATACAACAATATTACAACAGTAGCAAAATTTATTCATTTTTTAGCTGGAAAAATGAGAACTTGGGGTGTTAAAGGTATCATTGTTTCATTAAGAAAACAAAAAGATCAAGAATTAATAGATGAGTTAACACAATTTTGTGACGTTACATTAAGTCTTTAAAAAAAGAATGTACATAGCATTGTACAAACATTCAAAAAAGAAGGTGATTCACATGAAAAAAGGATTAGGTTTTTTATTTGGATTGATTGCAATTCTTATTGGTTTGTTTAGTATTTTCAAATTTACACTTGACATGGAACTTGCAATTGGATTTATAACATTCTCGCTCGGAATACTAGCAATCATCTGGACTTCCATGGCAGTAATTTCATTATCAAAAGGTTCTGCATTAAGAAAACATACTACTAATTTTCTACTTTGCTTGATATTTATCCTAGCATTTTCAATCTGGCATGTGATTTCAAAATTATTTGGATGGAGACAAACAATTAACCAAGCCATGTTATATCCTGGTTACTTATTTCTTGCTTTAACATTCGTAATCTTTGTAGTAACAGCATACCAAATCCGTGCAATGGGTCAAGAATTTGGATTTAAAACACAGGCAAAAAAGATTAAGAAAGTAATGCAAAAGAAAAAAAGCTAAGGTGTAAATAATCCACCTAATGAATGTTCTATAACAAATCTAACTAAGAAGAACACTGCTAAACTTATTGTTATTAAGAAAGGCATATATTTTATTCCTTCTCTTTCTCTTCCTTTTGAGATTAAGCCAAGAATTAATGATCCTAAAATACCTGTAGTTACTAAGAATACCACTATAAACATTAATATGAACCCAGTATCAATTGTCATGCCACCAAAACTAACTGGTAAAGAAACCATTGCAGCCCGAGGTATTTCAACCATCCCCAAATTATCTTTTAAAATACCAACTAAAAAAGAACTTAAACCAAATAACAATGGTGCACCTAAACAAATAGCAACAAAAATAAAAATAACATACATCATTACATTAGCTCGTATTCTACTATCAATTATTTCTTCTTGTCTAAGATTTTTTGATGTTTGCTCCAACAATGAAGCTAGTTCTCCTCCTGTTTTTAGACCAGAAACAATCAATTGTATTGTCTTACTTAATTTCTCAGATTTAATGTGTTTTGTCATATCAAGTAAAGAATTACCAATATTCTTTCCCATAGTAATCTCTTTTCCAACATAATTAATCTCTTCTTGTAAAGGTCCAAACTCTGGTCTTGCTGAGAGTAATAAAGCCTTGTCAGTGGTTAAACCAGCTCTCAAATTAGAAGCCATTAACTGCAAAGCATCTGGTAAAGTTTTTTCAACAAATTTTGCTTTAGTATCAGTCTTTAACACCAACCACAAATAAAAAAAGAGTTGAAACAGTAAGAAGAATCCTACAATTGATACCAAAAAAGGAAAATTTACAAACAGAGATAAATAAAATGCTACAGCTAGTGAAAGAAGAAAGCTAAAAACAATTGTAAAACCGATAAACTTCTTTGCATTTAACTTAATTCCAGAGTACCTTAACAAATTAACATAATTTTCTTTCAATTTCTTTGGATAAAAATTGGATAAAAATCTGTACATCTTAATTCCCCAGTAAGTTTGGCCTCCTATTTTTTATTATACCTAGGAACATGATCTGGAAAAAGACTACAATTCCAAACAAACTCCAAAATATCATTTTAGTAACAGTATCTGAAAATGAAAAAAAAGAAGATAACATAATAAGAAAAGTAGTTCCCAATGAAGGTCCTATAATCACAAATAACATGTAAAACATTGCCAAAGGATTAAGCTGGCTTCCATACCTTTGAATTTGTAACACTTGTTCTTCTGATAACAGATTAATAGTTTCCTGGATTATACTTGACATATTTGCACCTGATTTCATTCCATTTATCAGTTGCCAAATAGCTCTTCTAAAAAACAATGAGGGATTTACTGCTGCAATCTTCTCCAATGCTTCTGTTTGAGATGCACCAGCATTAATCTCTTTAACAGCCCTTGAAAATTCTTTAGAAATCTTCCCATAATCTCCTTTAGATATATTTACCAGGATACTAAACAAAGGCACACCTGAATTAAGCTGGATCATTATATTTTGTAATGCAGGTAACAAATTTCTTTCAATATTTCTGATCTTTTTATGCACATATATTTTTGGATAAGATATCTGTTGTAAAAAAACAAAAAAAGTTAAAAACATACATGTCAGAATTCCAAACAAAAAGCCTTTCTCAATACCAATTACAATTAATACAGAGATTAACACTAATCCAATAAAACAAAAAAAGATTAAACTTGCCATAATACATATACTCAAATATTCTTTAGGAGGCAAATCAACCTCTGCTTGTTTCAAATCTAGTTCTAAAGAAGGGAAAAGATTTTGTAAAAACTCTCCCAACCCCATAAAAATTGAAGAAATCCTTCTTAAAACTTTTACAGGTAATAGCGAATAAGGTAGTTTAAACATAACAATCACTTAACATTTAATTTCAATAATTTATCTGGCTTTGAATTCTTGTTAACCATTTTCACAACAAAATCTGGATTAAGATAATATTGTTTCATTATTAAACCTACATCATTTAAACTTCTAATATTATGTTTAACAAGATAATTTAGTATTTTCTTTTTAGTTGCAAGATCTTTATTAATGTCTAATTGACTTAATCCAGTATGCCTACTTAAATTTTCAAAAAATCTTAATGATTTTGAATGTGGTACAATTGTATCATTAGTTGGTTTCCACCTGTATAAAATATTTGGTTTAACTCTAATTTGACCACTTTCTTCCGAGGCAATAAACTCACCCACTTGAAAAGTCCTTCTTATACCTTTCCTCCTATCTCTAAACATAACAACATTAAGATTAACAGCTTCCAACAAATTAGTTGGGACTTCTATTGGCGGATTAACTAACCTTTGAATTGTTTCATTGATTGAATCAGCGTGAACAGTCGCATATACAGAATGACCAGTATGCATTGCTTCAAACAATACTTCTGCTTCCCTTTTCCTTCTCATTTCTCCTAAGATAATCCTATCAGGTCTCATTCTTAAAGAATTCACAAGTAAATCAAGCATTGTAACTTTTCCTTTACCTTCAGGATTTGGTTGTCTAGTTGTAAGTGGACACCAATACAAAAACTTTGGAAGTTGCAATTCACGAGTATCTTCAATACTGATAAGTCTATGATTAGGTGGAATAAATGGCATACAAACATTTAAAAAACTAGTTTTTCCAGAAGCTGTTCCTCCACTTATCAACACATTCATTTCATATTGTATTGCCATCCATATTAAAGCAAAAATATCAGCACTTGATGTTTTGTTTGTAATAAAATCAGTCACAGTCCAAGGATCTCTAGCGAATTTTCTTATTGTAATGGTATTTCCTTTATTTGATATTGGATAAAAAACAGCATTTGCTCTGTCTCCAGTAATAAGATGAGCATCTAACAAAGGATTTAAAACAGTTATTTGTTTACCAACCCTTCTTGCAATCATGTTTGCAAAATTTTGAATTTGATTTTCTGACCCGACTTTTACATTAGTTTCTAACCAACCATATTTTTTATGATAAACCCTTACAGGTTCTTCAGCAGAATTTAAAACAATCTCCTATAACTCACCATCATTCAACAAAAACTCAATCTTACCTAATCCAAGTGTTTCATTAATAAGAATCCCAACTAAAAGTTTTCTAGTTTCCTCTTTTATACTAGGCAATTTTTCCCATATCAAATCATTAGCTCTCTGTTTAAACTTATTCTTTAATGTTTCAATTACTTTTGGATCTAGAATATCAGTTGTGTTAACTTCAACATCTGTAACAAGCTGATGCCTTACATCATCAATTAAAGCCATAGTAGCAATACTTATCCTAGGAACATACAATTTATACAATTTTGTTCCTCCTGTACTACCAACAATCTTTACATTTACCTTAACCTCATCAACAGTTACCACATATTTTTCTATTACTTCCATTTTTTAAGCTCTGGTTCACCAATTGCAGGGTAATGAACTTGTATCAAACTATGTTCTTCTAAAATCCCTGCCCACTCTTCAATCTTCTTCTTATCAACACCAAGATATTTTGCAGCATCAGAGAATTTGATTTTACCTTTCTTCTTAACTTTTTTATATAAAACATCAAGTTCTGTTTCATTTCCCTTTAATTTAATTTTTTTAACAATAATTTGTTTTTGAATAACATACTTTTTTCTTTTTTTTGCTTTCTTTCTTCTCTTTTTCCTCTTTCTTTTGAATTTTCCTTTAAAAAACTTTTTTATATCATTTCTTAACTTTATTATTCTACTACTTTTACTTTTTTTTCTTCTCTTACGTGATCTCTTCTTTTTCTTCTTTCTCTTTATTCTTCTCTTGCTTTTCTTCTTAATTCCAAACTTTTTCCAATTCCATTTTTTCTTTCTTTTCTTTTTCCTCTTCTTCCATGATCTTAAAATACATAAAAAAGCTGTTTGCAAAAGAAAAATAATCCCTAAAAGTAGTAAAATAATCACAAGAAAAGTAACAAAAGTCTTTGCAAACTCATCAACCAAAAACCTATCAATTGTAAATAAAACATAAAATATTGCTGTAATAATCATTAATTTAAGAACTAATCTATGGAATATACTCTCCAAACCTCTTCTTTTAATCGCTTTTCTAAGCATTACAACCCCTTTTTTATATCTATCACTACTTATTTTACTATAGTTGCTAATTCAGTTTTTAAATATATGTGTTAATTTAAGAATAGTAACTTACACAATTCTTACTTTTCCGCTTTTGTAGATGCCAAATTCACTAAAATCAATATCAATAACCACTGGCTTATACTCAAGATACACTATTTCATCTTCACTTGTTAACACTTTCACATCCAATTCAGCACTTACATCGCTTTCTTCATCAATTGTGATAGTAAGAACTCCATCTTCAATCTCAATTTCTACTGTTTCATCATTAATTTCAATTTCATTCTCTCCTAATGCATCTATTAGCTCAGATACAGAACAACTACTTCCTCCTAAACCAGTTACATTAATCAATAAATTAAAATCACCTTCATCAACTTCAGAATCACAAGAACTAACATTCTCATCAATACTTACAGAAACAGAATAACCTTCAAAATTAATTTGTTGTGGCACAACCTCAATTTGTTTTCCACCATAATTAACATGCTTATAAGTAATATTATACGGCATTATTACAATTGGAACCTCACTAACAATCTCACTCACTGAAATATTTATATTTGAAAAATTAGATTCAATAAATGTTTTAAAATCATTCATAGAATTAGTAAACTCAGCTACATTAAGATTAGGAAAGCTCTCTTGAAAAGAGACATTACCATCTACACTCACTGTAATTCCTGACTTTTGATTAAATATCTCTACTAAACTTTTCTCAATTGAACTATCTAAATCATAAACCCTATCAAGCACAACTAATTTAGAAACTATTCCCTCTGATTTCTGAGCATTATGAAAAATTAAAACAGCTAACGCCATAATCACTAATCCTAAAAAAGTTAAACCTAATGTAAACAAAATACCCTTCCTACTATTTTTTAATCCCATCATTTTAGCCAAATACTAAAACCTGCTACACAATATTCGTCAGCATTGGTTATAAATACTCTTTTTCCAGTGCCAATAAACCTATCATTTGGAAATATATCTGTTGTTTCAACTATAATTGGCTCCTCGCCATCACATTGCACTCTAATCCTTATATGATAATTAATAGGTAATACACTATTAAGTTCAATTGCAATACTTTCCGCAGACAAACTATCAAATGCACCATTATTATCTAACAATGCCAAGATATCAGACCCAACTCTTACTGTATGTAATTTGGAAACAGATTCATCTCCAGCTTTTGTCACGTAAAACGTTGAAAAAACCAAAATAATCGCAACTATAATTATACCTACTATAATGTCTAGTGAAAACACAAATCCTTTCTTATTCCCAGATTGACAATTCAATAATTGCTTTTTCATTTTTATATAAAACTATTCTTTGTATGTTTATTACCTCATCTGTTGGATCTTTTCCGTGTTCAAACAACTTTGTACCATTCACACTTTTTAATTGAAAATAAAAATCATACAAATCTAATCCAAGAGATTTTGAAGTCACATTATAAGATAAATTAACAAAAGCTATTACTTTATCTTCTGAAATATCCCTGTCAGAAGATGCTAAACCAATTACTTTTACTTCATTAGGATTTTCTTCCCAATTTTGAGGTAAACCTTGAGACTTTATTAATAAATCTGCTGTTTGAAAGAGTATTATCTGTTTTTTTTGATAAGCTGATTCTTCACTCAAAACTTCTGTATACCTGTTCCACCAAAAAATAAGAAGTAAAATTAATATAATCAACACAACTGAAGCTATTAATAAATCAGTTACAGCAAGTTGAGATTTTTTATTCTTAAACATTTTCCACACTAATAGTATTATTTTGACTTTGTATCCTAATCAATCCAGACTTTATACTAACACTCTCCACATTATTAACTCCTAACAAACATTTCACATCTTCAACATTAAGATTCTTGTAATCCTTATCCAGATGAGTCAAGTTTATTGTAAAATTATTATCCACATCAACATCAATCATTATATTTTCTCCATTTACAAATGCAGATGTTATTAAGCTAGATACTAACAAACAAGTATTTTCTTTGTTTAGTTCAACTCTTGACCTTTCTAGCTCAGTATTCCTATTAATTGTAAAAGCATACATAACCAAAAATATCAGAATAATAATCCCAATAGTAAAAATAAATTCCACCCCAACTTGACCCTTTTTCATTAAAACACCTAACTTATTTGCTGTTGAGTACAACAACAGAAATCTCCTGTTTGAGTAGGACAATATTTATCTCCACCACTTTCCCAAGTCCCACCTGTATACTCTCTGCATTTCTGAGAATTTTGTCTACAGATTCCATCAACATATCCATTATAACCACAATAACCAGCACAACTATCTATAAAAGCTTCTTCACCTGCAGATATATTAAGAACCAAATACCAAGTATCTGAATTACCTTGATTTGCATTATGACTATTGTCAACACAACTAACATTCCATGTATAATTAGCTTTAAACAAAGGTAAAGTTATTTCTTCAGTTGTATCCTCTTGTACAGGAGTATCTTTAATTGTCCAACCAACAGAACTATTCTCTCCAATCAAACCATTAATATTTAATTCACAATAATCAATCCCTGATGTGACATCACTCACATTATAACTAAATGTAGTTAACCAATAACCTCTTGTACTATTGTCAGGAGGACCAACCAGATTAACAACAGGAACATCATTGTCCTGCGTAAAATTCATAGTAAATTTCCTTGTCTCACTTGTATTTGTATTTCCATGTACATCAGAACAACTAATATTCCAACTATGATTCCCAAATTCAATCCCACCAACAGTAAAGTTCTGTACAATATCTCTTGTAACCCAAAAACTAGTAGCTTCTGTCATATTATCAACAGCTAAGATACAATACCAAATTAAAGAAACATCAGTCACATTATATTGAAACAACATTAAACCATCCTGATCAGTATAATTATTTTCAGGATAAATCAATTCTATTGTTGGAGAATAAGGTTCATATGTTTCATTAGTTCCTGGCAAACTTCCATTACTTACTCCATGTTCTGAAGTAGGTACAATAGTAAAATTAATTATAGCAGACTCTTGCATTATATTACCACTTGGATCCTGACACCTTGCATAATAAACATAAGTTCCATTATCTAACACACCTATATCTCTTTCATGAGTTAAAGCAGATCCTACAAAAACATTTTCCATTGATGAATAATCAACATTACTTTCATCATATTTACAAACAGAATATTCATCTGTTGTTGCTCTTAACACAATCCCATTATAATTGATTGTTCCTTTAGGTGAAGTCCATATCACACTTGGAGCAACAGTATCATTAGCTTCTCCAAATTGCACATATCCAGATTCTAACATCTCAACAACAACTCTATGCTGCCCTTTTAACAAAGGAATCTCTCCTGCCAAGTCTGCTTTTGTTTTTCCAAATACATCACTAACCTTTCCATACATAAGCAATTTAAGAGATATTGTTTTATTTTCCAAAGAATAATTTATAATGTTAGTAGGTGTATTAATCCAAACATATTTTTTAGTTCCAGGCCCAATTGAATACACTGTATCAACAGCCCTTACAAGTGTATTAATTGAATCATCTATCTGATTCAGTTTAATGCTAGTATTAGATTCAATCAAAGCATAATAAAGTATTGGAGTCAAAACTACAAAAACCATACCTAGAATTATCACATACTCTGATGATAATTGCCCTCTTTTTGAGATATATCTCACTACACTTATAAACCACGTAATTGATTATATATATTTTATTATTCTTTTTAAAGTAGTAATAAATCCTATTTCAATTATAAACTAATTAGGGTTAAATTTAAATACTAGTAAAGTCATAACTTTCTTGTGGTGTTTCATATTCCACAATAAAAATAAAAAAAGGTGATGTATATGAAAAAAGGGCAAGCAGCCATGGAATTCTTAATGACATATGGCTGGGCAATTTTGGTTGTATTAGTTGCAATCGGAGCACTTGCTTACTTTGGAGTTCTAAGTCCAGAAAAATACCTAACAGAGAAATGTACAATCTCAACAGGTTCTGGTTTGTTCTGTGACGATTTTAGCATAGACAGTTCTTCAACAGTAAGACTAAATGTTAAAAACATATTAAGTGATGGTGTAACAAACGTAACTGTCACACTAACCAATACTGGTGGAGGAACAGGTAGTTGTACTAACGCAGCAGGAGTAGATGTTGCAGCAGACACAGAAGGAGTAGTTACTCTAGCATGTGATCCAGTATTGTCAACTAAAGTCAAAGGTGACTTGGTTGTAGCTTACTCAGCAGGTGGATTCGCTAAAAAGACAACAGGATCTGTCTCAGGAAGCGTACCTTAAATCAATTTTTTTTATTTACTTTTTTTATATATTTCTCAAAATGACATCTCAATCACAATACGAAGAACGCGAACTAACTTGCATCAATTGTAAAAAGAAAGTAAAACGAATCCTACTCAAAACCAAAAAAACAAAAACATATCTCTGCCAGAACTGCGGCGGAAAACAGTTTGAATAACAAACTTTTTAAAAACCAAAGTAATAATTCTTAAAGGTGATCTTATGAAACTAACCTGGTTAGGCCATGCAAGTATCAAAATCATAACAAATGAAAACCATACAATATACATTGATCCTTACTTTGGAGAAGAATATAATGACAAAGCAGACTTAATCTTATCAACACATTCTCATTTTGATCATTCAAGCATGGAAAAAATCAAACAACTTCTTGCAGATGAAACAAAAATCTTAACTTCAGAAGAAAACGCTCCTAACATAAACGGAATTCCAATGAAACCAGGTGATGAACAAACACATAAAGGAATAAGAGTGATAGCTGTGCCAGCTTACAACACAAACAAGTTCAGAAGCCCTGGTGTAGAATTTCATCCAAAGGATTTTGGCCTCGGTTTTTTGATTAAAGTTGACCAACATACTATTTATTTTGCAGGTGACACAGACTTTATTCCAGAAATGTCCCAGATCAAGGCAGACATTGCATTAATCCCTATTGGTGGTACATACACAATGAATTTTAAAGAAGCAGCACAAGCAATTAATACAATAAAACCAAAACTAGCTATCCCAATACATTATGGTTCTGGCATTGTTGGCACAAAACAAGATGCAGAAGAATTTAAACAACTTGTTGAATCTGAAGTACAAATTCTTGAAATTGGCCAAACAATAGAAATTTAAACAGAAAACTATTTAAAGGAAAATAAGTCAATATTTCAAAAGGGGGACACAATGCGAAAACTATTATTACTTTTAATCACAATGCTTCTACTTGTTACTCCATTCTCTCTTTCACATGATGGTGAAAAAGTAGATTTAATCTTCTTTTACAGCACAGGTTGTCCGCATTGTGAAAGCATGAAGATCTTTCTTGATGAAATAGAACCAAAATATGAACACCTAAATATTGAAAGATACGAATTAAAAGATAATATTGAACTTTTCTTTGAATATGCTGAAAAATATGATCTTGAATTAGGTAACTCAGTTAGTGTTCCAATCACATTTATTCATAAAAGAGTTTTTTCTGGTTTTAATGATGAAATTGGAAGAACAATTGAAAGTTATGCAAGCCAATGCATTGCAGAAGTTTGCGGTGTTTTACCTGATCATGTTGATGATTCCACAACAACAATAGCACCAGGAACAATCTTTCCGCGAGATAATAAATTACAATTAACAATCCCAGCTGTTATTGGAGCAGCTGCAGTTGACGCAATTAATCCATGTGCATTTGCAGTACTCATTATTTTATTAACCACAATACTTGCTTCAGGAATCAGAAAAAAAGCACTTTTTGCAGGACTAGCATTTAGCTTATCAATTTTCATATCTTACTTCCTAATGGGTATTGGAGCTTACTCTGCAATACAATTTTCAGGTGTATCACACATCTTTTACACAGTTGTTGCAATCTTAGCAATCATAATCGGTCTCTTCAACTTAAAAGATTATCTTTGGTATGGAAGATGGTTTATCATGGAAGTACCTTTAAGCTGGCGTCCTAGAATGAAAGCAGTAATTAAAGGCATTACCTCTGTTCCAGGCGCATTCTTAATAGGTTTTGTTGTAAGCCTTTTCCTTTTACCATGCACATCAGGCCCATACATAGTAATCCTTGGCTTACTTGCAAAAGTAGCAACTAGACAATATGCATTACTTCTCTTACTACTTTACAACTTTATTTTCATCTTGCCAATGTTAATCATAACAGCAGCAATTTATTTTGGTCTTATAACAACAGAAAAAGCAGAAGAATGGAGACAAAGAAAACTAAAGATACTCCACTTAATCGCAGGAATAATAATCCTTCTACTTGGTATAGGAATGTTAATTGCACTAAAACTAGGAATGATCTAACTTCTTAACAAGACCATTATCAGCATCCACTTCAATAACATCTCCATCTTTTAGAACTTTAGTTGCAACTTCTGTTCCAATCACACATGGAATTCTTAATTCGCGTGAAACAATTGCAGCATGACATGTTATTCCGCCTTCGTCTGTTACAATTGCCCCAGCTTTCTTCATGTAAGGAACATAATCAGGAGTAGTCATTGGTGCAATTAAAATATCACCTTTGTTAAATTTTTTCCTATCATTTGCACTTTTGAAAACTCTTGCCTTGCCTTTTACTTTTCCTCTTGAAGCACAAACTCCTTTCAACTCTTTTTTATTTATTTTCTTAAGATAAAACTCCTGTACATAAGGTTCAGCACTTTCTTCAGTTAAAAAAGTATATTTTCCATCTTCAGCAATCATAACACTTTTCTCAGACCTTTTTTTCAATTCTTTAAGATCAAACTTTCTTCCAAGCAAAGCATCTCTTACTTCATATTCACACATATATCTAAGATAATTAACTGGAATACCTGTTCTTTTACTTTCTTCTTTTAACAATCTCAATTGAAAAAAAGGATGAGCTCTTGTCTGATACTCTTTTTTCTTGTCCTGCATCATAAAAGCCATCTGCAAATCCTTACAAAACTTATATGATCTTTTAGAAACAATCTTCTTTTGTTTTCTTTCCAAATCTTTAAAATAACCCAATTCTTTTTGTAAATCCTTTTCCGGCTCTTTAATCTTTTTCAACTTTTTCAAAAAATACTTTCTATCCCACAATTTAGGCCCAATATAACCAAAAGGAAATGAACCATACTCTTTAATATGATCTTTTAGAGATTTCTTACCTAATTTAACTCTTAACAAATCAATCTTTTCTCTCTGCAACCAAGAAGGTTCAGTTGGAAGTGAAAGAAACGCCAATGTTTTATAATCTTTAATCTTTTTACTTAATATTTTTTCAATCGCAGCACCAATATTAGTCCATTGTAAAGGTGAACCAATAAAACACATATCAGTATAATGTTTAATATAACCAAAATGAACCTTAATTAACTTTTTGTTTGACAATTTACTTAAATTATGATTCCTATCACAAAATTTAATCAACCTTTTTCCTCTTTTATCAATCTCTTTCCTTTGCTTAAGAACAAAATTTCTAGTTTTCAAAGCTTTCTTTTTAATAAAATTAGAATATTTCTTAAAATTCTTTTCAGTGTAAAATACTCCAACCTTATTTTTATAAACAGAATAAACTAACTTGTTTATTTTACACCCATACTTTCTAGTAAACCTTTTCTGTAAGAGAGCATACCCATTATAATGCGCTGTAAAATACCCTACATCTGCACGTTTTCGATGCATAACAAATTTTTCTTTCAACATTTTACATCTGCTCAGGCGCTTCAATACCAAGCAAACCTAAACCATTCTTAATTACTTGTTTAATCACAGTGATTAATACTAATCTACCATCTCTTATTTTCTTTTTCTCTTTTAGAATTACACAAGCATGATAATATTCATTAAACAATTGCGCAAGATCAAGTAAATATCTGCACACTAAACTTGGTTTATAATGTTCAACAGCATTCTTAATAACATTTTCATAATTACCTAACATCATGATTAACTTTTGTTCATGCTCATTATTCAACACAGACAAATCAGCTTTTCCAACCTTCTCCCCAAACTTCCTTAGTATAGAACATATCCTAGCATATGCATACTGAACATAAGGACCTGTCTCACCCTCAAATGCAATTGCTTCCTTAGGATTATAAGTAAAATCTCTCATAGGATCAAACTTCAACATAAAAAATTTAATCGCACCCATACCAATTTGTTCAGCTCTTTTCTCTAATTCCTTCTTCTCAAGATCTTTATGCCTTTTAACAATCTCTTTCTTAGCAATCTCTTTCATACTATCAGCAAGTTCATCAGCATCAACAACAGTCCCTTCCCTAGACTTCATCTTACCTTCAGGAAGATAAACCATTCCATAAGCAAGATGATAACATTTTAAAGGAAACTTCAACTGTTTGAAAATCTCAAACAAAACCTTAAAATGATATGTTTGTTCATTAGCAACAACATAAATCAATTGATTCATTTTATAATCTTTATACCTTAATTTCCCTAATGCAAGATCTTGCGTAATATAAATAGAAGTACCATCTGCCCTTAACAAAACTTTTTTGCCTAACTTCTCTTTTTCAAGGTCAATAATAATATTGTCATCTTCATCTTTTTCAAAAATACCTTGTTTCAAACCATCTTTTACAATCTTTCTACCTTTAGTAAAATGATCACTTTCATAATAAGGCTTATCCATCTTAACTCCATACCTTTTGTAAGTTTCCTTAATACCATCAAGTGCCCAAGAATTCATCTTTTTCCATAGAGTACGCACTTTAATATCATTCTCTTCCCATTTCTTTAACATTTCCTTGATTTCAATCTCAAGCTCAGGATGTTCTTTCAACTTTTTGTTATACATAACATAAAAATCACCAACAAAATGATCAGGTTTTTTATTAGGTAACTTATTTTTACCCCATTTCTGATATGCTATCATTGATTGACAAATATGAATACCACGATCATTAACAACATCAACTCTTATAGTTTTATTTCCAACAACAGTAAACAAATTTACTAAAGCATTTGCTAGCACCATATTTCTAACATGCCCTAAATGCAATGGTTTATTTGTATTAGGCGCAGGTGACTCAATCATAACAGTAAAATCCTTTTTACTTTGCACTCCAAACTTACCTTTTTCCTTCAAAATCCTATTAACAACATCCCCAGCAACCTTTTCCTTATCAACAAAAAAATTAACATAAGCATTATTATTAATAATCTTAACATCCTTGACATTTATCTTATTAGCAAGATCCTTTGCAATCTCAACAGGACTCTTCTTAAGTTTTTTAGCCAAAAAAAAACACGGAAAAGCATAATCTCCTAACTTACTATCAGGAGGCACTTCTAGAACAACAGTCTTTAATTTAAGTTCTTTCTTCAATACCTTTTCTATCTTCTGCTTAAAATCCATCTCACACTAAAAAATGATGTTTTTCTTTATTAAAGTTTCTATATTTTAGATAAGAATCAAAGTGTATAAGAGAGAATAACAAACTTTAAAAATAAACTCTAATTTTTTCTAAACATGAGAATAATAACAACAAGAGATTTCATTGAAGGAAGAATTCCAAAGATAGAAGATTTCAAACTAGCTTTAGAACAGTTTGAACAAGATTGTATTATTCCTTTTCTTGGACAAGAAGTTGTCGGAAGCTTTGCATATGGTTCTGTAAACAGAGATGATTGTAATGTAGCAAGTGATGTTGATTATTTTATTGTGATTTCAGATGGAAAACATAAAAAAACAATCAGAGATGCTACTGAAAAAGCTTATAAAGAAAAAAATGTTTATATTCAAACAAGAGTAATTAACCAAGAACATGCTGAAGCAGGATTTCACGGTTTAGATAAATCATTTAGAGAACATTTAGAACTCACTGTTGCTCAATATAGTCATAAAGGAAAAAATCCACTTGAAATCTTAGCTGAAAACAATGTTCCTCTTAAACAATCATTAAAAAAATCCATGGCAATTTATTTAATGAAATTAAACAATGGTTATACTTCTTTCCCAACATCAGAGGAAGCATATGTTGATTTTCTTCAAGACATTATGGGAAAACCTTTTCACGCAATGAGAGTTGCTGTTCAATATGCACTTGGAACAGTTGCACCCGAAGGAAAGGAGGCATTTCATGATACAAAAGAAGAAATAATAAGAATTTACTCTGGATTAGATTTTGTTACAGATGATCTTATGGCAGATGTAACAAAGTTAAGAAAAATAGCAAGAAATTATATAAAACTTTTAGAATCAAGACAAAAAGAAGAAATCCCTGAGGATCAACTAGAAAAAAGATATTCTCAAATGTTAAATAAAATTATGGACTGCTACCCAATAGCATGCCACTTTATTGAACAGAATGCTAAATATATGATTAATTAAATATTCTTCAAAAACCAATAATCCACAAATATAGTAAGTAATCCAATTCCTGCTCTTATTATTCTTGGGATATGGTTAATCAAAGCTTGCTCCCTGTAAAAGATTATGCTCAAAACACCATCTAACAAGAAATAAACTCCACCTACTACTGCTATCCTTTGCCAAAACTTATGTATCCTTATTGGAATTCTACTTGCCATTCTTTACAATCTCACAGCCTGCTTAATTGCCTGTTCCAAATTCACAGGTTCATCAGTACCAATCCTATATATCTTACCATTTACCATCTTTATTTCAACTGCATCAAAACCAGAAACATTATAGATCCACATACGAGGATTCCACCAAAACCTAATCCCCCATCCATAATACCAACGATTTTTTACAGTTCTTACTGATGTTATTTCCTTAAGTACAAAACGTTTCCTATATATACCATAACCAAACTTAATTCGTAAATATTTTTCGTCAATTACTACATTAAGTGTAGCAAAAGAAGCAACAAGTAATATAACAAGCGCCAGAACAATAATAAGAACAGGGTCAGAACCAGTCCATGTTAAAATAAATCCAAAATATACAACAAGAGCAAGTATAGTGTATATCATTAAATTTCCGGTTTGAGTATGTTTGTAAATCATATCATTAATTTAGTCATACAACTTTATAAATTCTACTATTTTAAATGACCCGAAAACTATTTAAACAATAAAATCATTAATTCCTTAAAATGAAACGACTATTACTCTTATTCACACTAATCATTCTAATCACAGCTTGTCAACCACAAGATATTAATCCAAAACTATCTTGTGAACAGGATTCTGATTGCGTTACAGTTAAAGCAGACTGTTGTGGATGTACAGCAGGTGGAAATGCTATTGTAATCAGTAAAAGTTATAAACAAGAGTATATTACTAATCTTGAACAAGAATGCAAAGGTATGATGTGTACTGCAATGATTTCAAATCATCCATCTTGTTCAGCAGAACCAGTTTGTGAGGCAAAACAATGTCTACTGAAATAATAAAAAACCTCCTAAAAAATCGTTATGTAAAACTTGCATTAATTCTATTTATCGCAGGATTTTTCCTAGGTTACACAATAAGAATTCTTGACTTCACACAAAGAACTTTCTTTGATGACACAGGAGTTATCTATCCTATTCATCAAGAACAATTAAAAGGTTATGAAATGCCTCAAGAAGAGAGTGAAGTGGATTTATTATACGTAATGCGAACAAACATTATTTCTGTAATCCTACTTGTTGCAATTGGAGCTGTTTTCGCATTTCCAACAATAGTATACTTGTTCCTTATAGGACTTAGCGCAGGAACATCAATCCCAGAAGTTCTTGAATTCGCAGGAATACTCATGGCAATAAAAGTACTTATATGTTTTGCATCGTATGCAATAACAGTTATTCTTGCAGGCTCAATTGGAATTGAAATAGGTAAAATGCTTTGGCAATTCATTAAAGAAAAAAAGATTAAAATACAAAAAGACATGTATGACAGAGCATTGTATGCTTTAATCTTAATTGTGATCAACATTATCCTACAATATGTATTACTGGTGGTATTATGAAGAGAATTATATTATTTTTATTAATAATTGGAATGGTTGTAGCACAACCAAAACCAGTTGCAATCCAAGAAAGAATTAATCCACCTATTGAAATCATCTCAGATGCTTACTTTGCATCAACAATTTCTAGCCACGGTCTTGAAAAAGCAGTCTACAACATCACAATAACCAATAAAGAAGAAGATTCCATGGATGTTAAACTTAAATTCCGTTTTTCATCAACACCAGAAAAACTATTTTTATCCCAAAACAACCAAGAGATTGGTCTTGAACTTACCTCAGAATCACCATTTAAAGAATATACAAAACCAATGAGCATCAACGGAAATTCAAAAGCAAGCTTTGTGTTAAAGTACGAAACATACCATGCTATTGAAGCACTGGGATTATGGGATTTAGAATACAGATATGAAATTCCACTGTTTATTGAATCAAATGAAGAACAAGCACAAATCTATAAAGGTATTAATTACAATGGAAAAATCATATTTGACTCTGAACCAAAAAAAGTTGAATGCAACAACTGTTTCCTAAACAAAGATACAGTAACAGTCAGAGACAACACATACTTTAACCTAAGCTGGTCACTCAAGAGATTACCTATCAAAGCAGGAATAGTATATCTTGCTCTAGTCATCTATTTAATATTCCTACTTCTAAATGTAAGAAAAAAATAAAAACTTTTGAATTCGAAGAATTCTAAAGGTTTAGAAATTCTCCGAATTTCTAAAAAAAAATTTAAGCATGAATTAATTCTCTAACTTGATACGGTTGTCTTGGAGTGTCAATATATATAGCAACTTTTTCTCCAAAGAGAAGATTAACAGTTTTAATAAGTAAATCCTTACACCCAACCGGGTAAAAATTATTACTTTTTTCGCCCCTTTGTACAAGAACAGAACCATCTTTCATTTGAATCAAAGGATACTCTCCTTTTACTAACTTAGAATATTCTGGTTTTGCACTTTCGTTTCCAGCCACTTCACAAACAGATTCGGGAGTCTCACCCATTTATACCACCTCGGTCCAAATAGAGACTACAACTTGCTTATAAATTTTGTGATTTGATAAAAAACCTTTAAAAAAATTTAAATGGCTTCCAACTTTAATCAAAAAGTTTAAATACTAATTAATACTTAAACATTTTATGCAAAAAGCAAAAGATACTCCTTTGGCTGAGATCACTTTGCGAAGATATGAACGGCCAATGAACCCAGAAAAAAGAGATTTAGTAAAAAAACTATGTCTTTCTCTAGGTTTACTACAACCAGGAGATTCTCGAGACGTTATTGTCGATGTTCTCATGACACTTCTTATTGCGCGCAAAGAACAACAAGAATTACATTCAGAAGAAATCAAAAACAAAGTCATTGAACAAAGAAAAGAATACAAACTTCCAATTCTAGGAGTTGCTTCATCTAACATAAGAAGACAACTAAAACGTTTAAGAGACCTTCATTTAGTTGAAAAGGTTGCAAACAATTACAGAATAACAGAATTCTCTAATCTAAAAGAAGTTTTCCAGGAAAATGTTGAACATTACCTCCTTAACTCAATCATTAACAGAGTCAAAGTTTACTTACAAAGTGTTGATAATGAATTCTAAAAAAAGAATAGTAAAAATTCTTAAACAAAACAAAAAACTATTCTTAATACTATTATCAGTCTTCATTATCTGCTTTATCGCAGGCTTACTCTATCCAAACCTTCTTGCAAAATACCAACAAGAACTAACAAAATACATTATCAACATGGTTGAAGGCAAATCTCCTCTTGAAATCACATTATTCATCATCTTTAACAACCTCCGCTCATCATTTTTAGCAATCTTGTTTGGCTTTCTCTTTGCAATAGTGCCAGCAATAACTCTTGTTTTCAATGGTTACTTTGCAGGTGCTGTCTCTGCAAAGGCAATTGAAAAAGCAGGCTCATCATTAATACTATTCAACCTTCTTCCGCACGGCATATTTGAAATCCCAGCAATAATACTTGCAATTACAATGGGAGTTAGAATAGGCATCAACACAGTTCAGAACAAGGACATAAAACAATCCTACAAAGACGCATTCCTAATCTTCCTCTACATAATACTACCACTACTAGTCATAGCTGGTATTATAGAAGGGATATTATTTTCTCTTGGATAATATTGGAAATTCCTGTTAGTTTCTCCACCAGTTACAAATTTCAATATAGAATGTAAAATTCGCACTAACATTTATAAATAAACTAAAATTAATTTTTATTATGAAAAAAATAACCTTGGAAAGTAATGTTAAATTAGCAGGAGTATTATATGAAAATAATTCAAATTCTGCTATAATAATATCACATGGTTTTGCTACAACAAAAGATAGACCTAGGTTAATAAGATTGTCTGAGGAATTGTATAATGTTGGTTATACTGTATTAAGATATGATTTTGGTGGATGTGGTCAAAGTGAAGATAGAGAAATTACTGTAGCTAATCAGATTCAAGATTTAAATTCAGCTATAGGTTATATTAAAAATCAAGGTTATAAAAAAATTGGTTTAGTTGGAGAAAGTTTAGGAGGACTTACAGCATTAAAGGTTTATTCTGCTGATATTTGTGCTATGGTGTTGTATGCTCCTGTAACAGATTCAAAAGAACCTTGTTTTCTAAGTGAAAAAAAATTTCGTGAAGAATTAGAAGAAAAAGGTTGCATTAAACATTTTAATGATGGTAAATTACATCAAGTGACACAAGAATATATAGATGAAATATTAAGAGTTAACACTAAAGAATTATTACAAAATGTGAATTGTCCGGTTTTAATAATACATGGTGATAAAGATGAAATAATTCCTTTAAACTTTTCCAAAAATTCTTTAAAATATCTCCCTGATGCAAAATTAGAGGTTATTGTAGGTGGTGATCATCCTTTAAATGATAATATGGATGAAGTTATTCCTCTAACAATTGATTGGTTCAAAAAAATTATGAAATAATTACTGGCATTATAGAAGGTTTCTTATTCTCTCTTGCATAAATAAGTTTTCTCTAAGACATTCAAAAGCAATTTTCTTTACCGCAGACAAAAAGAAAATTGCGATCTAGTAATTTGTGCAGGGAATTTAATAGTCCACCAATTATATCAATTAAAAAAATAAACAAAAAAATAAAAGAATTAAGGTATTTGTAAATGTATGTTTCCAGTGGATGATCCAGGGAAATCTCCTTTATCAGCAATCAAATACTTAATTGTTAATCTTCCATGGATTAAATCGCCTGATCCAGCAGCTGCAGTTCCTACTTTAAATCCACCGCCGTCACATAAGAATGAAACAGTTGCTCCAGCAGGGTCTTGTGAATTACTATCTACATCTGCAAGTGCAGTAGCTGTGGTATTCACTTGACTACAAGTGTCAACTTCACCACCTTCTTTAACAAATGCTAGTTCAATAACTTTTACCAAAGACATATCCATATTTGTTAAATGCAAAGAAACAGCATCATCATTCCATCCAATTTCATCACATTTTACTTTACCAGTCATTTGACAACTGTTTGGGATAAGTCTTCTTGGGTTTAAAACTCCAAAATATCCTAATGCACCAACTATGATCAAAACAACTAAAATAGCCCAACCATAAGTCATTAAGAATTCCATAGCAGCTTGTCCTCTTTTTTTCATATTAATTACCTCCTTTAAGTATTATATATTTAAAATTGTATTTTTCTCATATATAAATGTTTCTATCTTTATCCACCAAAAATATTCATAAAAAACTCAACAAATCCCACAACAAACCTTTCAAATAAAGATACATCATTCTTTTTCTCAACCTTTTCTTCTATTTTGACTTCTTCTTCTTTCTCTTCAACAACTTCAGGCTCAACTTTCTCTTCTACAACCACCACTTCTTTCTTAGGCTCACTCAACTCCTCTTTCTCAATCACTGCTTTCTTACCATTTAACTCAAACTCTACCACAGTACCTATACTCTCGTTTTCAAACGAATAAACAAACCTTTTTTCCTTAGACCTGATATTCAAAAGATTACTCTTATCAGCATATTTCTCAGAAATACTTACATTATTAATGTCAATATCAATCATACTATCAACATAAACCTCAACCTTTTCCCCTTTTTTCACATGCCGTATCTCAAAAACCTCTTCCAATGGTATAACATCCAACACTCTACCAAAATCAAACTCTTTTTTTTCACCAAAGATAGTAGAATAATCACCTCTTATCCTTAAGTCATACTTACCTTTTTTACTAATGTGAGGCACATCAAATCCAACCAAAGATTCATTACCAATAAAAATACTTTTTCCACTCAGAATTTGGTTAAGTCTGATATGATCAATCTCAAACAGGTTACTTATAAAATAAATATTAATATTCTTAAGATCAACTTTGGTATTAAGATTGTCAATCTTGATCTTAATTAACCCTTTATCACCAGAAGTAAGAATAGTACGATTAAACTTAATATCAAAATCAAGCTTTCTAAACGGAACAGTCACTTTCCCATTCAACTTTTTCTCTTCATGAAAATTTTTATAATTAGAATTAATCACTACATCAATATCATGCGCTCCAATATGAGTTGGTCTTATCTCAAAATAATATATTTTTTCCTCTTCTTTATCAAGTTCACAAGATTTAGTATAAGTCAAATTATCAACTACATCAAAAAACCCTTCACTCAAAACCTTTATACCATCACTAAACTTAACCTCAGCACTAGCATTAATTTTATGATCCTTAAACTTATTTTTGATCTTTAAAGTAACTCTAACCTTTTCATTAAGATTAACACTTTTTTTGAAATCTAAGCTAGTTTCTAAAAAATTATCATACTTAATATCAACAATTCCAGACTTAACAGTCCCACCGTCAAACTCTGCAACAGCTTGTGATTCATAATCAACATTTTCAGTAATATCAATCTTATAAATAAACTCTTTTTTCTTTCCAGGTGTAAGCTCACCATCCCAATAAACATCATTATCTTTTATCCTAATCCCACCAATTGGATTAGTTAACACAACGCCAAAAGGATATTCATCTACAAGTTCAATATTTTCAGCAGTTCTTTTACCACTATTCTCAATAGTTAAATCAACAAAAACATTACTATCAAACAAAAATTCTCCTCTTATTTTCTTTTCTATTTTCAAATCAGCTCCTAATTTCTCAACAACAAGATAAAACTTATACTTGTCAATCTTTCTAACAGTGTCAAACTCACCATATTCAATTCCATTTAAGCAATACCTATAATTTCCAGAATCATGACAAGAATTATTTCTTAAAACAAATTCATCATTGATTGCAACCCTCTCATTATCAGATGAAAGTATTACTGAAACATTCCTCCCATCAATTGTATGATTGTTAGCTGAATAAATCCAGTCATCAAAAACAACACTACCACAAACACTAGGCACAATCAACAAAAGTAACAACAAAAATACTTTTTTCATCAAACCAATCCTCCAAACAACGATAAAAACATTAATCTAAACAAATTATACACTAACAATGAGACAACAATAAAAAAAGGCATATACTTTATACTTTCACTTGAATCACCTTTCTTAATCATTGAAATAATTAAGGAAGTAAAAAATCCAACAATAATAATACTTGCATTTGAAAATATTTTGAAATCATTAGGATTAACCTTTATATCTGAAAGTGTCATTAACAAAGAAGATGTAGTTCCTCCACTCACAACTTTAGTAGCAAACCCTTGCAAGACCACTAATAGGTTATATGATAAAGCAAATAATAAAGGTGCTATCACTAACACAATTGAAGATATAAAAATTGTATATGTAAGAGTACTCGCAGCCATTTGTTGTTTAAGATTATTTGTATTTCTAATATCTTCAATAATTCTATCCATAAGTTCAGCCATCCTTGAACCACTTTCAATACCCTCTATGATAAGATCAAACGCCCTTTTTGTAATTTGTGAATTATATTTATTAGAAAACTCTTTTAATGCAATACTTACCTCAACTCCAGTCATAACCTTCTTTGCAGCAATCTTAACTTCATTTGACAATACACCAAAACGCGGTTTAACAGCTTTCCACAAAGCTTTATCTAAGGACATTCCTGCCTTAAGATTTGTTGAAACAAAATCAAGAAAATCAGGTAACACATTTTCTATCTGTTTCGTCCTTTTATATATTAAAATATCAATGTAAAGATATGCAATCGTAACAAAAAAGAAAATTATCACTCCCTGTATTATTATCCAAAAAATAAACGAAAATACCAAAAGGTATGCTAACGGATATCGTGATAAAATAGGATATATATTATAAAAATAAATTAAATATGTAAACAATAGTGAAACATAAAACAAAATACCAAAAAACTTGTAATTTACTTGATAAATCCCAGCCCTTTGCACATATTTTTTAAGGAATAATTTAACTCTTTCTGGCACAAACGCTTTCCCAAATTCCTCAATAAAAAATAATTTCATAGTTCCACCATTGGCCTAATGCTTCTAAACAATGACATAAACATAAACTGTATAACTACCAGGAAAAATGCAATAATCATTAAAAAGTTCAAATTAATTTCAAGATTCATAAACCCTGTTATAATCACAAACATGGTTGTACCAAGGGAAGGCAACACAATTGCAATAAGCATGTAAAACATTGTTAATGAATTAAGCTTTTTAGAATATCTTTCGATCTCAACACTATGTTGCTTTGTCAAATCTGTTATTGTTGCTTTAAGAGCAGTACTTATATCAACTCCTGTTTTTAATGCATTAAGTATTTCCCATAATAATCTTGAAAAATTTTCACTTGCACAATAATCAATAGCACTCTCAATTGCACTTTCCATTGGCGTGCCAAGATTAATTTCACGTATAATCTCCTGAATCACTTTACCAGTATACTTAAACTTTTTTGAAGCACTTTCAAGAGCATTGTATAAAGGTACACCTGACTCAACTTTTATGAGAAGATACCTTGTAAGAAATAATAAATTTTGATTAATATCACGCTCTTTTCTTTTCGCATAAACAATCGGCATTTTCATAACATAAACAAACACAATAAAATAAGAAACAATAAACAGAATAATAATTGTACCTAATTTCATATTAACAAATGAGATAAAAAATCCTAAACATACAACAACAATCAACAACGTTAAGAGAAGAGTTCTTTTTAGATATGTTGAAGCATTTTGCTTCATCCGCGATTTTTTTAAATTTACTTTAAGCTCTGGAAAAAATTTGAGGATATTTCTTATCAGCATTTTATTCACATTGGTAACGTTCCTTCTGTGTAATACTTTGCAAATATTAAACCAATCTCATGGATATCAGTTATATCATTCTTTACTAACCACTTAAGAATCTCCTGTTTTTCTTTAAGATCTTTATTAATCTCTTCTTTATTCATGCCAGTGTAAAGTTTTAATGTATCTATAATTACAGTTGGATCTTTCTTCTTTATTAACTGATTTTTCTGAACATCACGTTGTATTAACACATTAGGATTTCCATCAGGCATAATCTCTGCAACTTGCAAGGTATATCTTTTCTTTGTTCTTCTATTCAAATTCTGAACCACAATTAATGATACAGCAGGCATTAACAACTTAGGCAGATCAATTGGTGGATTTGTTAACCTGATAATTGTTTCATGCGCATTGTTTGCATGTAAAGTAGCATATACAGAATGACCAGTATGCATTGCTTCAAACAACACTTCTGCTTCCCTTTTTCTTCTTATTTCTCCAACAATAATCCTGTCAGGCCTCATTCTTAATGCATTAACTGTTAAGTCAAGCATTGTAATCTCTCCTTTACCTTCAGGATTAGCTAGTCTTGTCTCCATTGGAACCCAGTGGAGGGAGTTAGGTAGTGTGATTTCTCTAGTATCTTCTATACTAATTATTCTCTGGTTTGGTGGAAAAAAGTTGGCAAGAACATTAAGCATAGAAGTCTTACCACTACCTGTTCCTCCTGATATAATAACAGAAAGTTCATTCTGTACAGCTAACCATAATAATGCAGCACTTTCATATGATATAGTATTAGATTTAATATAATCCGTAATTGTCCAAGGTTTAACAGCAAATTTTCTAATAGTTATAGTATTACCTCTGGTTGAAATTGGATAAAGTGTTGCATTAACTCTATCTCCACTTATAAGATGTGCATCCATTAACGGACTAAGCACAGTAATCTCTTTCCCAACATCTTTACCAATCATTGTTGAATAATGTTTAATTTTTAACTCTTTTTTTATGACAATATTTGTTTTTAACCATCCGTGATTTTTATGGAACACCCAAACAGTTTCACCTGAATTATTCACAACAATTTCTTCTAGTTGATCATCCTTTAACAAAATTTCAATATCACCTAACCCAATATCTTGTTGTACAATGTAACTTATCAACATTTCTTTTGTTGCTTCATCAGTGTTTGGAAAATACTTTTTAACAAGGAAAGACACTTCTTTTTTAAACTTCTTTTTCATAATTTCTGTTCCTTCATACCCAGCAAAATCAATCGAACCAACATTAACTTTTGAAATAAACTCCTGCCGTATTTTTTCAAGTATTATATTAGTTCCTTTACTAATATTCAGGATAGATATTGAATATGTTGGTACAAAATCATTTTTATCAAGGTATATAATTACATCTACCAGGATATTGTCCACATTTATTTTATATGACTCAATCTCTTTCATCTTACACCTTTACATCCAAGCTTTTAGCTTCTTCATTATCTGGATCAAGCTTAAATATTTCTTTAATCTCTGTTTTAGCTTTTCTAGAATCATTCATCTGAATCAATTTTTTCACTTTATCAAGTTTAGCTTTAATCAACATTCCTTTTATTTGGTCTTTTTCTGCATAAAGTTCATGTTTTAACTCAGACCTTTCTTTTACCGTTACTTTTGGTTTTGGAACTTCCTCCATAGCCAACTCTTGCTGACCAAATCTTTCATTATAATAATTCAAATAAGTAACATAATCACTATAAACCATCTCCAGAAGTTTAGTTGCTTCAGGCGATTTTTTTATTAAGGTATCATGTAATCCAGACACAAACATTAAAGCCTGTTTTAATTCTTCATACTGTTTTGATTTGTAAAATATTGGAAGTTGTTTTGACTTTTTATACAACTTTATCAAATTAAACAATTTTATTATCTCTGATCTCAATCTTACATTCTTTTCAACAAAACCAACAGGAAGTGATTCGTATTTATCATAAATTTCATTATACAAATTTTCTAACAGATTATACTGTTCATCATCAATAACTTTTTGTGATTGAACCAACAAACCTAACATCTTATTGTATGTAGTTTGATGTTCAGGCGCAAGATTCCTTACTAAAACAAAATCAATATTACTAATCATTCTTTTGTAAATATCAAATACTTTATTCTTTATCATTGCTTTATTTTGTAAAAAACCAACCGGCAAAGAACTATACATATGAATAAGTTGAACATAATATCTAGGAACCAGTGTATACTTCTTATTTGCAATTGCTTTATTTGCTTTTTCAATTAACAAATTAATCTTTTCCTCTCCTTTATTCATAGTAGTGTCAGAAACCTTTTTCTTACTAAATATTAATAATTTGTACACTTCAAGCACTTTTTTCTGTAACTCAACCATTCTTTTACTAAATCCAGCTGGTATCTTTAACATTAATTGTTGTATTTGATTATACATCTTTGTTGCTTGTTTAAGATTATTCTGCTCTATAGCAGACTCAATTTTTAATAATAATCCTTCAATATTTTCCTTCACTTGCCTAAAAATTAATGTGTTTGAGTGTTTTTTAAGAGCAATTAACTGTTTATATTTATCCAAAATTAAGTTTTGTAAGTTAAACTTTTCTTCAAGAAAACCTTGTGCAAGAGAATCATACAATTCCTTTGTTTTATCATAAATCTCAGTTGATCTTGGAATATTTTTTTGGTTTAGCGCAGTTTGCAACTGATTCAACATATCAACTATTTTCTTAGCTTTTTCTGTTATTTCATGTTGTTCAGTAATATTTTTCGCATCTAATAACCTTTTATAGGCCCGGATAATCCTATCTTGTAACTCTGTTTCTCTATCAATAAACCCTTGCGGAAAATGAGTTTCATTCAGTTTATTATAAGCATCAATTGCCTCAGCAATCTTACTCTGTTTAATCAATACATCAATTTTTTCAATCAAAAGATTAACTTTTTTTGTTTTTCCTTCCATGTCAGCTAATGAAAAAGTTTCTTGTTCTTCTGTAATCTCTTTATTCAATCTGATAAGATCTTGTTCATACTTCTTTTTCTGATCAACAAACTTACTTGTAAACAAATCACTTTTTTCTTCAAGCTTTTTATATAATAACTTTGCTTCGTTAACATCTCCTCTTTTTACAGCACTTTCTGCTAAAGAAAGTAAATGTTGATAATCCTCAGGATACTTTTTTGCTTTAATTTCAACAGTTTTTTCATGTCCTTCCCTATCTTTAACCTCATGAGTTAGTTCAACTTTAGGCTTTTTTAGAATTTCAGGCACTTTTTTAATTGGTTTTGACACTTCTTCTGTTTTGTATATTAAAATAGGTGTTGTAAGTTTATACTTTATCTCAAGTAAACCTTCTTCTTCCAGAAAATTAGCCCATTCTTCAACAATTTTAGCAGAAACATTTAACTTTTTAGCAGCCTTAGGAACTGTAATTTCCTTCACATCAGCCAATAAAGAGATTAATTTATCTACATCTGTCTCTATAACCCCTCTTTTTTCCACCATTTTATAAGAAAGACTGTTTTTAACTTTATAAATGTTACGGTAAGATAAGAATCATTCTTTTCCTTGAACATCTGCACGTGCTTTTTTATAAAACTCAACAAATTTTGCTACAAATACTAAATCAATAGGATACTGATTAATAGAATCACAAGCACTTTCAGTTTGAATAACATCAACACTTCCCCGAGATATGACACGTCCATTAATCACAATCTGAGAAACCTTTTCTGCAAGTTCCTCAAGAGCAGAATCAAAACCAACACCACCACTAAAATCATCTGTACAAGCTAGAACAGTTCCAAAAAGTTCTGCGAAATACAATGAATTCTCTTTTGAACCATGTGGTTTTGCAGCATATATATTATATACGTTCTTCATATTTTAGGATAATTTGCAGTTATTATATAAATTTTGCGAAAAAGAAAAAACAACTTACTCTTCTTTATACCCTTTACCTTTGCTCCATGCATCAATTGCTTTATGCAAGTCAGAAACATCAAAATCAGGAAACGATTTCTTTGAGAAATACAAATATGAAAACACACTATCCCATAATAAAAGTCCTGTTGCCTTCCTGTTTATTCCACTCTTTATCAAAAGATCAGGCGGAACAAAATAAGATGAATAAAGATTTTCCTTTATAATATCCTTTGTAATCATATCAGGCTCAATCTTACCTACCTGAACCTTCCTTGCAATCAATCTACAACCATCAACAATCTCAGACCTTCCATCATAATTAATACAGAAATTAAGGAAAAACCTATCATAATCCTTTGTTTCAGCTGTTAAACACTTGATAATCTCAACAATTTCAGGTGGCAAATCATACCATTTTCCTAAAACAGAAACTTTAACCTGATTATTATGTATACTTGAATCTTTAATCAAGCTACCAAGAAACATTGTAAGTGACTGTATCATATCATTAAAAGATTCAATCTGTTTCTCAGATTCATGTGAGATATATATTGTAAGAATAGGAATATTATACTTGATTTGTTCACTGAAAATATTCTTTATAATCTTAAAACTTCTTTCATAAGCTTCTCTAAAAGTCTTTTTGTTTTCATTGCTCCATTTAATAACTTCACTGGTAGTTAAGGCAATATGCAGCGGAATACGCCTTTCTCCATCAACAACCTGACCTTTACGCTTTTTTATAAAATCCTTTAATCTTTGTAGCATTACTATACAATAATAATAACAATATTTATAAACTTTACTGCTTATATTATTTCTGATGATAGAAACAATATTATCTGTAATTATAGTGATTTCTTTGATTATTGGCTCTTATACAGACATTAGAACAAGGGAAGTCCCTGATTGGGTTAATTATTCTGTTATTTTTGTTGGTCTAGGCTTAAGATTATTATTTAGTGCTACCACTTCTAACTGGAACTATCTCTTATATGGTATTTATGGTTTTACCCTCTTCCTATTATTTGGATTCTTAATGTTTTACACAGGCCAATGGGGTGGTGGCGATACCAAATTATTGATGGGTATAGGCGCATTAATTGGATTTGAACTCAAACTTAACTCATTTCTTTTAATATTCCTTGCCAATGTACTAATAGCAGGCGCTCTTTATGGATTAATCTACTCTTTTATCCTTGCAATCAGAAACTGGAAACAATTTACTTCAAAATTAAAACAACATATTCATAAATATAAAAAACATAAATATGGTTCTTGGATAATTGCAGTAGCACTTTTAGTTGGAATCATAATCATCAACGACTTTTACATAAGATTACTCCTTTTTGTTACAATGTTTTTCAGTATTTTGTTCTTTTATTTATGGGCTTTCACAAAAAGTATTGAACAAGCATGCATGTATAAATTTGTATCTCCTGAAAAACTTACAGAAGGTGACTGGATTGCAAAGAAATACACAATTGACGGCAAATATATTTGCGGTCCAAAAGATCTTGGCATAGAAAAAAAACAAATAAAAAAATTAATCCAACTCAAAAGAAAAGGCAAGATAAAAAAAATCAAGATCAAAGAAGGCATTCCATTTGTCCCAAGCTTCTTACTTGGCTACATCATCTCTGTCATGTACGGTGCATGGTTCCTGATTTAAGGTATCCTCGTTAACGACCTAATCAAATAATTATCTTCGTCTTTGATAATTTTTGTTTTTTTCTTACCCATTTGAATTGGCTTTTTTTCTTTTGTTTGAAAATCACCAATGTTCTGACAACCTTCTTTTAATGTTAATTCAACAGTTGACAATTCTTCCTGGTCAAGTTGTTTAGGCTGCCACATTAAATTAAGTCCATCATTATCCATTCTAGGGATAACATGTATAACAAAGTGAGGTATAACTTGTCCTGCTGCTGTACCATTCTCAACAATAATATTTGTTCCACCTATATTAAGAGACTCAAAAGTTGCTGTTGACAACTTACTTGCAACATCAAACAGTTTACCAATCTTAAAATCAGGTACTTGCTCAAGAATTGTATAATGTTTTTTTGGAAAAACAAGAATATGTCCTAAATTTGCAGGAGTTGGATGTAATACAGCCAAGATATCTTTATCTTCGTAAAGCTTTTTACAAGGCATCTTGCCTTTTGCAAATTCACAAAATATACATTCTCCTTCTTTCATACATTTAACACCTTAGCAATATCATCAAGATCAACTCCATCATCATCGTCTGGAGTTTGTTCTGTTTCTTCAGGCTCTTCCTTTTTACCTAATTCTTCCTCAACCTCTTTTTTCACATCTTCTTCCTTAGGTTTAGATTCCTCTTTAAACTCAGCTTCAACAA
This sequence comes from uncultured Methanosarcinales archaeon, assembly GCA_964388715.1. Classification (GTDB taxonomy): domain Archaea; phylum Nanobdellota; class Nanobdellia; order Woesearchaeales; family CAYMBN01; genus CAYMBN01. The sequence goes on along the minus strand of CAYMBN010000001.1, from coordinate 124,547 downwards.
CATCTTCTTGCTTAGGCTGAGATTCTTCAATCTTCATATCAGTACCACATACCTTATTCACAACAGGAACAAGTTTTTTCTGAAGTTGCACAAGATCATTTTCATTAATCCTTTTTTGTGGTATTTGTAATCCAACACCATCTTTATCTTTCCTTGGAATAATGTGTAACATAAAATGTTGTGCTTTTTGTCCTGCAGCAACACCATTTGCAACAAAAATAGTTGTACCTTCTGACTTAAGTGACCTTAACATCACATTTGAGATAGCTTTTGCAACCATAAATATATGTGAAATTTCATTCTCAGGCACTTGCGGAAGAATAGCATAATGTTCTTTAGGTAATAATAAAACATGACCAGGATTAGCAGGATTAATATCAAGAATACCTATCACAATCTTATCTTCATATATCTTTTTAGACTGCACTTTACCATCAATAATCTGACAAAAGATACAATTCTGTTTCTGATAAGCTTTCAACTCTTCAGGAGACATATTCTTAAGCTTCTCCTGAAGCTGCTGAACCTGCTCAGGTGACATTTGTTGTTGCATAATAGAATAAGTTTGTTATTATTTATTTAAATGTTGTGAAAAATTATTGAATTTTATTTAACTGCATTTCAATTCCTTCCAACACTTGTCCTACTTTAAAACGATACATAATATTTCTTTTTTCTAACATACCAAATTCAGATTTATCTTTTAATAATCTCTTATGGTTAACTCCTCTTGGAGTTATTGCCAAACAATAATGTCCAGAAGGATCATAAGGTCTATATGTTTCTGGGTTACTTGGTCCAAATAATATGAGAGTATAGTTACCTTCCCTGCTTCCATCTTGATTTACTGAACCAACCACATGAGCTAGTCCAGTATCTCCACCAATTGTTAAAATAGGAACACCTGAATATCTTAATATTTGATTTTTTGCAGGTAAACTTACATCTTTTCCTAGATAAACAATGTTTTTATTCTCCTGAAGGACATTTCCATTATTATATCCAACTGCTAAAACTTTAGCATTAAAATCATAAACCAGTGAATCAGCAATATCTCGTAATAAACCTTTTGGGATATCTTTATAAGGATGATTTGTTTCAAGAAGTAATGCAATAACTTTTCCTTCTAATTCATTTTTTTTGATTATCCTTTCTGCTTCCTGAATTGCTTCAGGATGAATATTAAAATCAAAATTAACTATAGGTTTAACACCTAACCATTCTGCATATTGTAAATGTTGATCAACATAATATTTTTTTTGTTCTTTAAGATGATATTCACTCAACCGAGCAGCTAAATTAGCCTTACAATAATCAGGATGTGGTACTAATGTAGGTGTAAATGGTTTTACAATCACACCTCTTTTACAACCAGGCATGTTTATTAAAAGATCCACTTTATGTTTTCTTAAATTCCACATTAATTTAAGAGCTCCAATATACCCAGTAATATCGTTCTCAATAAAATAATCAACAGGTCCATCCCAAAACAATGATTTAATATCCTTGAAATTCTTGGAAGCAATAAATATTATCTCTGAATCAGGAATTCCTTGTTTAATAGATTTCAAAGTAGGCATAGACATTACAAAATCTCCTAATCCATTATCCTTATTTATGATAGCTATTCTCTTAAATTCCCTCATTACAATCCAGAAATCCGCTTTGTTTTTTAAATATTTAGTATAAATCACCTAAAAAAATATAAATAACTGATTTTTACTGTTTTGTTATGTATAAACATAGTTTAAGTGAAAACAGCGCAACAATAATACAACAAAATGGAGAAGGAATAGATTATTGGAGAATTCTTCATCCTAAGTACCTTGATGTTTTAACTGAAGTTCTTAAAGCAAACAATATTTCTGTTACAAATATCAAAGATAATATGGCAAGTGAAGAAAACTTTCGCATCACAAGTCAATACAAAGGTAAAGTTCCACTTAGAACTTATTCATTAGAAATTGAAGATGGATTAACAGTTATTCTAAATCATTTTACTGGAAAAGGAGATTATATAGGAGAATTCATTATTGAAACAGATAAAAAAATAGATCAAGAAAGAAAGGATTATATTTTGTCTGCTTTAATGCGTTTTTATAGGGCAAATTTTTCTACCCCTGACAAAAGAAAACTTAAGAAAAAGAGTAATTCTAGCAAAAAAAGAAAAAATAAAGATACTGAGACTGTAAATGATTTAATCGAAAAATTAGCAATTAAACATCTTATGGTAAGCCGTGTGAATAATAACAACAACTCATAGATACATTTAAAAACACTAACTTTCTACTAAACATTATGTACGATCTAATCATTATTGGAGGAGGGCCTGCTGGTTTGTCAGCAGCAATTTATGCTGCGCGGTATAAACTTAAGACTCTTGTTATTTCTAAAGAAATCGGTGGTATGATTGTTGATGCACATATTGTAGAAAACTATCCTGGTTACACAAAGATCAGTGGCATGGACTTGATGAAAAAATTCAGAGAGCATGTTAAATATTTTAATGTTGAGATCAAAGAAGAAGAAGTTGAAAACATTGAAAAAGGTTTTAAAGTTTACACAGACAAAGGAACTTACCAAGGAAAAACAATTTTGCTTGGCATTGGCTTGAAAAGAAGAAAACTTAATGTTAAAGGTGAAGAAAAATTTATTGGTAAAGGTGTAAGTTATTGCGCAACATGCGATGCACCATTTTTCAAAGATAAAACAGTTGGAGTTATCGGAGGCAATGACGCAGCTGCAATGGCAGCTCTTTTAGCAAGTGAATATGCAAAAAAAGTTTACATTATCTATAGAAAAGAAAAGATCCGTGCAGAACCTTACTGGGTTGATCTAATCAACAAAAACAAAAAGATCACAATCATAAACAACACAAATGTAAAAGAAGTTTCTGGAACCAAATTCCTTGAAAAGATTAAGCTTGACAAACCATACAAAAACAAAGACGAACTAAAACTAGATGGTTTATTTATTGAAATAGGTTCTGTCCCAACAAAAGCATTAACACAAGATCTTAAAATAAAAACAGATGACAAAGGTTACATAATTGTAAACGCAAAGCAAGAAACAAATGTAAAAGGAGTTTACGCTGCAGGTGACATCACAACAGGCAGTAATTATTTCAGACAAGTTCTCGCAGCAGGCGCAGAAGGAGCAATTGCTGCAAACAGTGTTTATGTTTTCTGTAAAAAATGAAAAATCCACTTGAAGAATTAAAAAAGAAACTAGATATAAAACAAGTTAAACAATGTCCTAAATGCAATTCCCTTTCATTAGTCTTCGAAAACAACAAACTAATCTGTAAAAAGTGCGGATTTGAACAAGGTGTAATGAAATGAACAGAGAACAACTCCCAATCGTAATGACTTTAGTAAAAAAAGATAATAAAGTTCTTTTTGTAAAGAGAGATATGCCTGAAATTGAAAACGCGCATGATAAATGGGAATTTCCAGGTGGCAAAATTGATTTTGGTGAAGACCCAGAGAAAGCTGCTGAACGTGAAGTGTTAGAAGAGACAGGTTATATTGTTAAAGTAAAACGTTTATTACCACATGTTTGGAATAATGTTTGGCAACATCCTGATAAACAAAGACATGTTATCTTAATGTGTTATGAAGCAGACTTAGTAGGAGGCCAGAACAATGGTCAAGCACACTGGTTTGACATCGATAACATTAAATATGATGAATGTATTATAGGAACAAAAGAGTTTGTGGAGATGATTAAGAATGGATTATAAAAAACCAGTTTACTATCTGCTTTCATTATTATTAATGTTTGCAATAGCTTTCTTCATAGGATTAATTGGTTATATCAATAAAAGACCATTTCTATACATTGGAATTCCATACTGTGTAGAAAACTTTATAATAATGGCTTTCTCATTATTATTTATGATATTAGTAATAAAAGAATTAAACAGTATTAAGAGGTAAACAAAATGAATATACAACATAAAGAACAAAGAGTTCTTGTACTTTTTGACGTACAAAATATGTATTATAGTGCAAAACAATTATATCACAGAAAAGTTAATTTTAATTCAATACTTAAAGATGCAGTTGCAAGCAGAAAATTAGTTAGAGCAATTGCGTATGTAATTAAAGCAGATGTTAAAGATGAAGGCACGTTTCATGATGCTTTAGTCAACATGGGCATTGAGATTAAGTCAAAAGAACTACAAATCTTTTTTGGCGGCGCTAAAAAAGGTGACTGGGACATTGGCATTGCAATGGACGCAGTACGTTTAAGTCCAAAGGTTGACACAGTTGTCTTAGTTTCAGGAGACGGTGATTTTAAAGATCTTGTTAATTACCTTCAATCACATGGAAATCGTGTTGAAGTAATTGCATTTGGAAAAACAACTTCTTCTCTGTTAAAGAAAGAAGCAGACATGTTCCTTGATTTAGGCAAAGAACATGAGAAATATCTTATGAGGGGCAGAGATAAGAAACCAAGTAAGCAAGCCAAGCTCCCTAAAATCAAGAAAGGCTCTAAAAAGAGAAAGTGAATACTGAAGCATAATAATATTTAAAAATCACACTCTATTCACGCTTTTTATGAGATCTCCATTTGATTTAACACTTGATGGAAGTAAGAAATTTGATATTGGGGAATATGACTACTTACTCCAAAAAGTAGGTTTTGAAAAAGATCCTATTATTGAATTTCTTAAACAAACCATGTTGGGCAATGAAATCTCTACTTCTGCATTAGAACCAGTAAAAGACAAACTGCCAGATGAATTAACTGAAGTTGATAAAGAATTCATTAAAAAAATAAAACGTAAAGCTGGTGGGGAATACAATCGCAGAAATCCTGAATCTGCTTTTAAGATAACAGCTCCAAGGATGATACCTGTTTCAAAAAACATTATATCTCTTACTGGTCCAACATTGGATTATCGATGTGGTGATCTTTCTGTAAAAGATCTTTATTGGACATTAAGCACCCAAGAAAGAAAAAAAGTGTTTGAGTCTAATGATACAGTAAGATTACTTGGATACATGAAAGAATTTGAATTATTAAATTTAGATAGACTATTAAGTAGCACACTTGGTAGTGATTATATCAGAATCTTTGATACAAATACTACTCCTGAACAAGTTAGAGAATCATATGGTGATCAAGAACCAGCTTACCTATTAAAAGCCTATGAACTTATTAAAAAAGGAGATGATCTAAACTTTGAAAAGTTAGTTGGAGAAGAATCATACAAAGAACTGATGGAACTAACAAGAGAATATTTTATTCCATTAAGAAATCAAGAATTCAAAAATTTTTTTGCAATATACCTTGAAAAGATAGTGGATGAAGTTATTAACCCTGATAACATTAAAATAGCACTTGAAAACATCAGAATTGACCCAGATACTTTAACAAAAGAAAAGATCAAATATAATCTTAATAAGATTAATGAAGAGATTAACAGTATTAATATTTGGTACCATGAAGAAAAGCAAGAAGTTGTTATAAAAAGAGGAAATGATTGGAGTATTCATAAGTTAAGTAGTTTAATAAATTATCAAAACTTTAGAGATGAAATTATTTTTGATTCATTCTCAAAGGCAGTTTGTGATAATGATTTAATTAGAAGTGCAGGATATGGTTTTTATGGTGCTCTTTCCTCTGGAATCATAACTTTTCTTGCACAAACATTATCTCCTGATACATCAGAACCACTCTTTTTATCAGCCTTTATTGCCACAATAATGGGAATTTCAACATTTGGTGCAAACCTTGTATATAATTTTCATGCTAATTTTGGTGATGCTCACAAAACAATACAAAAATCAATAAAGAACAAAATAGATACACGCGCTAAATTCTTTGTTGAAGAAGAGCAAGGCAGAAAAAAACTTGAAAAAGAAATTGACAATGAAGAATATGTTAATCCTTTAATTTTAGCAGGTTTTGAAAAAATCAATAAATTCCCTTATTGCAGAAGAATGCTTATAGATGAGTTTCTTAATGTTGCTGATGCAGCTATTCACATTGCTTTTGGTGACAAAGGTCGTGATAAAGTTCTTTTACCTGCCGATGACTTTGTCGAATGGTTAAAATTAGACTTTGTAAAAAACTATATCAGAGAACATCCTATTAATCTAAAACCAGAACATGCAAAAACACTTGTTGAAAATTGGGAAGATATTGACAAAGTTGTTGAAGCATACCTAAAAATTAATGATTTTAATGAAGCTATAACTCAACAAGTTGATGGTTGTGTTGATAATAAAAGTTCACATAAAACACTAAAAGGTAATTATAACAGATTTAGAGAATTGAGTATTGAAAGTTTGGCAAAAGTAGAAATAGAAAAAATAAAACAAGCATTTCTTAATCATGTTTTATTCAATGTTGGTTTTGATACAGATCCAGAACAAGCTATTGACAAAGTAAAAACAAATAGAATACCTTTACGGAAGAAAAAACTTGAGTACGCAATTAACTTTGATATCTGGTTCAACCCTGAGGAAAAAAAGGCAATAATCTATGATCATGGCAAATGGTATATTAAAAATACTTCTGGCACTAATGAAGAATTCACAAAAAAAATGTTTTTAAAGAAACTTGATGGATTAACTTTCAAGTACACAATTGGTAGATTACTTTCATATGCAGGTGGAATGGCACTGTTAGATTATGCACGTCACAAAGTAGGATTACCAGAAGTACCTCTACGCCCACTAACTTTTGCATTAGGTTCAATAGCTGGACTTGTTGGTTTCACATTTGGAATGGTTGCAGACTCTGATGAAACAGACCAGTATATTCAACACAAACGTATTAAAGAATTCTTAAAAGAAAAACTTTTCAGTTACAAAAAACTAAACTTCTTAGACAAATTAAGCTGCAACTATGATGCTGTCCTTATGAGAACAGGTGCACTATTGTAAAATACAATTCTTCACTCTGAAGTAGTACAAAACCGAAAGATTTATAAAGGAGTGATGTCTATATTTTAGTAAAGAAGGTGTTCTTAGATATTATTAAGGTGATTTATAATGGTAGAAAGATTCAATATTGATGATTTAAGAATGGATAAGCTTGAAAGAGCACAATTTAAAGAATTCTTACAATTTATGATTAACAGAGAAAAAGAATTCTCCTACAATGATTTTAAAAGGCATACTGGTATTTCTAGGCAGCAATGGGACGTTTTCCGAAACACTAACCAAGAAACAGGAGTCAAGTGGATAATTGAGTAAGATGAAATCAAAACAAGTAAATACAATTCAAAATGGACTTGAAAGTGCTTTAAGAAACGTAGATGTTAATGGAGTAACAAGAGCTTTGGGAGTTCTAAAAGATAATTATGAAAGAACATACGCTTGTTTAACTGAAAATCCAGATGTAGAAGAATATTATAAAAATAACAAAAAAACATTTGATTCACCTCCCCTAAAAGATACTATTAAATGGAAAAAACAAGATGGTATACAGATGATTGGTCTTAATTTATACATGTTTTATCCTTATACTTCTCCGGTTTCTAAAGAAGATATGGATGGGTGGCATGCAAAAGAAGATTTTGATAGGTTTCAAATATTATGTAAAAAAGTTGAAGATTTAGCACAAGATTCAAAAAGTAATTTGTCTGTGGAAAGTGAAAAATCTGCAAGTAATTATTATGATAAATTCCATGTTTACATCAAACTAAATTCTTAAGAAAATGCAATCTGAAGATTTTTTTATCGACAATATCTTTGTTTCTGTAAATAAAACTATTGATGATGTAATTAAGTCTTGGGAGAACCTTGAAAGAGCTACTTTGCTTAATATTGGTAGACATCATAGTATGGGAGAATATGTTTCTGGTGAAAGTGTTGATATTACAAACTTTTTATGTTCACCTTTTCATGAAGGTAAAATTGGTGTTATATATTGGTTAAATCCTCACTCTAAAACTAAAAGATTAAAATCCTTTGGGTCAAACTGTTATTTAGGAGAAATGGATTATGGTGAAAACCTAAGTACTGAAGAGGAAGATGGCAATATTTCTTGGGACACTATCTGGGGAAGAAAAAAAATAAATGTAACTGAGGGTGAAGGTAAAGTCATAGAACCTAGTAAGGTAAAATATGGTTTTGATAAAAGATTTGTAATAACTATCAATCTTGATGCTTTCTGTTGTAAAGAAGCCACTTTTTTTACACCAAGAGGTTATGATGGAGAAACTAACTGGAAACAGAGGGTTGACGAGGCAATGGATATTTTAAAAGTGCTTAAATGGCCAGATATGATTAATTTTATAATGCCAGAAGGTAATCAGCACATCCCACAGAATAAATCTGACAAAGTTAGAAAATATGTTGATGAAAAGTTAAGGCAAACATATAACATTGACAGGTTACTTGACGGTGAAGATAAGTGGAATACACAAAAAAAAGCAATAGCTAATCATTATCGTAAGAGGTTTTGTTCTTTTTGTGTCCATGAAGGAAGCTTTTCACCAAAAGAACTTCATAGTTACTATACTTTTGCAGTTAAGCTTGTTAAACATCTGGCTTTTACTCATGATTTTATTCATGAAAAGGATCATATTCTACGTTATATTATAGAAGAAAAACTTCAAGAACCATTTACTAGAATACTTGCAGCTTTAAGAGACTCAATGATACATTTAAGTAGATATATATCACAGACATCAGATGCTGACATAGCTTATTCTGCTTATTGTAATCTTATGGATTTTTTTAGAAAAATGCTTAAGAATAAAGATTATATTCCTGCTGCAATTGAATTTATTGATGTTTTTGGTAAGCATAGTACAGAGAGCATATTGGATTGTATGAAAAACTTTCCAAAACATGTAGAGATGTATTCAAAGCTTGCTAAGAGAACAAGGAAACATCTACCAAAAGCAATGCTTTACCTAGCTGGTATGTTAAAACAGATTCAAAACGAAGGTTATACAATTGAACCAGTACATATTTTTCCTTATATAACTATAATGCCTGCTTTTATTGAAGACTTTTTTCATATTAGAAAAAAACCTGCTTCAAGTTTGAAATATTATGTTAACAGAGTAGTTAACCTAACTCTTTACAGAGAGGGAAGAGAGTTTAAGAATAATCTACTTCTTCCACCAGAACCAGTTTCAATAAGAAATAATCAGTCGCACGCACTTTAAATAACCATTTTCCATCACAACAATATTTATAAAACACAAACAGTTTCTTTATTTCTGGTGATAATTATGGTTAGTGGAGATGGTGGTTCTGATGAACATTTTCAAAATCTAAAAGGATTAGTAGATCTTCCACAAGGTGGAACTTACAAAGGTGGATATGGTAATAGTGAACCTTTAATAGATCCACTTCCAAAAGGTGGTGCAGAAGTATTAGAAGAATCATTTGAAGTAAGGGATCCAAATCCAAGAATGGACCAGAAGTATAGGATACTTGAATGGGAATCAATGACGCCAAGTGAACTTGAGGAAGAAGTGGATAACTTTTCTGGAATAAAGTCTGGTGAAGAACTTGATATAATTGACGTTATAAAACAATTGGAATTGATTTATACTTTTGTGCAGAATGGTTATCTTAAAAAATGTAAAAATGCAGCAGAGTTATATCAGGAAAAGATCAAACCTGTAGCAGTAGGATTACTACAACAATTAAGGCATTATGCCTCAGAACAAGAAAATCTTTTATCAGTATTTACTGGAGAATACGCAAAACCAGAAAAATAATTTTTTCTTTTTTCAACCACAAAACATAAAAACAACTAGATTCTCCAATAACTTAGGTGATATCATGCCAACTGCATTTGAAAATGCTGTCCTACAATTCAAAAAAGCTGCTCAAATACTCAATTTAGATGAAAAAACACAAGAACTAATACTCACACCAAAACGTATTCTTGAATTTGAAATCCCAATTGCAATGGACAATGGTGTAAAAAAAACATTTCAAGGTTATCGAGTACAATTCAATGACCTAAGAGGACCTTGTAAAGGTGGTATTAGATACCATCCTAATGTTTCATTAGACGAAGTTAAAGCATTATCCTTCTGGATGACATGGAAATGTACAATTGCAGACATTCCATACGGTGGTGGTAAAGGAGGAGTTATCTGTAACCCAAAACAACTTTCACAAAAAGAACTTGAACAGATAAGCAGAGGATTTATTCGAGCAATCCACCCACACATTGGCCCTTGGAAAGATATTCCTGCGCCAGATGTTTACACAAACGCACAAATTATGGCATGGATGGTTGATGAATATTCAAAACTAGTTGGACAATTCACACCAGCAGTTATCACAGGAAAACCATTAGAACTTGGTGGTTCAAAAGGAAGAGATAAAGCAACAGCCCAAGGCGGTGTTTATGTAACAGAACAAGCAATAAAAAAACTTAATCTAAAAAATCCAACAATTGCAATACAAGGTTTTGGTAATGCAGGTTCAAACGCAGCACTAATACTAAGCAACTTAGGTTACAAAGTTGTTGCAATCAGCGACTCAAAAGGAGCTATATACAACAAAAATGGCATTGACATACCAAAAGCAATTGAACACAAAAAATCAACAAGATCTGTAAAAGGTTTTGCAAAAGACATAACAAATGAACAATTATTAGAACTAGATGTTGACATCTTAATCCCTGCAGCACTTGAAAACGTAATAACAAAAGACAATGCAGCTAATATAAAAGCAAAACTTATTGTTGAACTTGCAAATGGTCCAACAACTCCAGAAGCAGACCAAATACTTTTAAAGAATGGAACAACAATTGTTCCAGACGTCCTGGCTAATTCTGGCGGAGTTACTGTAAGTTATTTTGAATGGGTACAGAACAATTATGGTTATTACTGGGAAAAAGATGAAGTAAATGAAAAACTAAAAAAGAAAATAACAACAGCCTTTAACAATGTTTACAATAAAACCCAAGAACATAAAGTAGACATGCGAACAGGCGCATACCTCTACGCAATCTCAGAAATAGTTAAAGTTATGAAGTTGCGAGGAATGATTTAAACTCTTCTTCAACATCTACCAATGGTCTTCCGAGTAATTCTTTGACAGCATCTTCTGTGGTAACATCTTCATAAATTACTTTATGTACCATCTTTGTTATTGGCATGTCAATATTTCTTAACTCAGCAACTTCATAAATAGTTTTCACAGCACTCGGCCCTTCAAGAACCATTGGATAAACCTCTTTACTCACTTCTTCAATTGATTTACCTTGAGCAAACATTCTTCCTGCAAACGCATTCCTACCTTTCAAACAAGTACTTATCAAATCACCAAACCCAGCAGGACTAAAAAACGTAGAAATATGTGTTTTATAGATCTTACCAAACCTAATCAATTCCATGATTGACCTTGACATAAATGTTGCTTTAAAATTTTCACCATAACCCAACTCATCAATTATACCATAACCAATTGCCAAAACATTTTTCAAAGCACCACAAAACTGTACTCCTGTAATATCAGTTGTTGTATATATCCTAAATCTGCCTGGAATATCAAATATTGGTTTAACCTTTTCAAGTGTTTCATTGTTAAGACAAGCTAACACTGTTGCACATGCTTTTGCTTCATAAATCTCTTTCCCAATATTAGGCCCAGAAATTCCAACAAGGTTAGCATATGTACTTATTCCAAGTGTTTGCCTAATTGCTTCTAACGGTGTAATGAATTCATGTTCAGTTAAAATAAAACCTTTTGTTGTACTTATCAAAATATGATCATTGTAATCTTTCTTAGGAAATGTCTTTAATGTTTCAACAACAAACGGCGAGTTCAATGCAATAATAATTGTTTTTGAAAAATTAACTACTTCATCAATATCACCAGTAACAACAATCTGCTCAGGTAAAGGCATATCTTCTCTTTTCACATTATTAAAAGCCCACACTTTAACATTATGCCCTTTATCAAAAAGTAATTTAGCAATAGATGTTCCATATAATCCAGCCCCAATTATTGCAATCTCCATATTACACTAAAAAGACCCTGTTATATTTAAATTTAATCAATAACCTTTAAATATCTTCAAACATTTGTTTAGTAAAAAGAGGCATAAATGATAACAGACATACTCATATTAATCATCTTAATTGTACTGTCAGCATTCTTTTCAGCTTCTGAAGTAGCACTTTTATCCTTAAGCAGACTTAAAATTGAACATCTTGTCAGAAAAAAGAAACCAGGTATCGAAATAGTACAAAAACTTAAGAAAAAACCACATGATTTACTAGTAACAATCCTAATTGGCAACAATATTGTTAACATTGGCGCGTCAACATTTGCAACAACAGTTGCAATGGATCTGTTCAAAAACAATGTTGTTAGTATAACAACATTTGCAATGACATTCTTAATATTAACATTTGGTGAAATAATGCCAAAATCATTTGCAATGAAACATAATGTTGGATTTTCAATATTTGCATCAAAACCATTATATTTTCTAAGCATTATTTTTTACCCAATCATAAAATTCTATGACCTATTTAGTCCAAAATACAAAAAAAAGAAACCAATCATAACAGAAGACGAAATCAAATCATATGTTTCAGTTGGAAAAAAATATGGTCAAATCAAAGAATCAGAAAGACAATTAATTCACAGAATCTTCAAATTCGACGATGTAACAGCAGAAGATATCATGACACGTAGACTTGACATGGTTATTTTGAATGCAAATGATAGGTTAAGGGACCATATTGAATTTTTTATTAAATTACCACACACAAGAATACCTGTTTATAAGAAAGAAAAAGATAATATTATTGGTGTCATACATATGAAAGACGTTCTTAGGGTAATTCACAGTAAAAAATATAATGTTAAATTAAAATCATTAATTAAACCAGTACTTTTCATTCCTGAAACAAGAAAAATTGATGTCTTGCTCAGGGAATTCCAATTAAAAAACAAACACATGGCAATTGTCATAGAAGACAAGGAAGTAATTGGTTTGGTCACATTAGAAGACGTTCTAGAAGAAATAGTTGGTGAAATTGAAGATGAAACAGACATTATTTCTATCAAACAACTTAAAAAAAACAAATGGGAAGTTTCTGGAAGAGCTGATTTAAAACAAGTCAACAAAAAACTTAAGATAAAACTAAAAAAACACCAAAAATTCGAAACATTCGGCGGATTTATCTTACACGAACTAGATAAAGTACCAGAATACGGTCAAGTAGTCAAAATAAAAGGCCTAAGAATCAAAGTCATAAGAAAAACAGGCAGACACATTCTAGATACAGTTGTTTGGAAATGAACAAAAAACATTTAAATTCTTCATATATCCCTTCCTTAATGAAACAAACACTAACAACATTATTCAGAGGTATTGGCCAGATAATGTTGCAAAAGAATGCTTTCACAGGATTCTTTTTTCTGTTAGGATTATTCTTTGCATCTCTTTATGTTGGTATTGGTGCAATAATCGCAGTCATTATCGCAACAATCTCAGCTTACTTACTAAAATACAAAAAACAAGACATTCTTGATGGACAATATGGTTTTAATGCAACCTTAATTGGAATTTTAGTATTTACTTTATACAAAGTTTCTGTACTAAGCACATCAATCCTAATAATTGGTGTTCTAATCTCTGTCCTAATCATGAACTTTATGCACACAAGAAAACTTAACCCACTTACAGCACCATTTGTAATTTCAGGTTGGATTGTAATTGCAATAATGACATTCCTAAAAACACCAACAATAATCTCAACTTTTCCACCAGTATCTTCAATAAACATTCTAACAGCACTTACATTTGGTTTTTCACAAGTAATGTTACAAGGAAACCTAATCACAGGAATACTTTTCTACATTGGTCTTCTGGCAAATGGTTTAACAATTGGAACATACAGTTTATTTGGCAGTGTTTCAGGAATGTTAACTGCAATGATCCTAGCATTTCCAATAACATTAACCCATCATGGAATTTATGGTTACAATGCAGTGCTTTGCGCAATTGCTCTGAGTGGAAAAAAACTAAACAACTTAGTCTTCGCTCTAATCGCAATCATTCTCTCTGTAATAATCACTTATCTCTTTGGATTAACATTCATCCCAGCACTAACAGCACCATTCGTACTAGCAACTTGGATAACTTTAGGATTAAAAAAATTTATAAATAAGCACTAATTTGAGATTGATAATATGTATGGACTAGAAGGATTACATTGGGTAACATCATTACCTTATATTGAACAGGGGTTTAAATCAGAATTAGATCTAATCCAAGATAAATTAGGTTCTATTGATGATATTACTGGTTTTCTAGCAGAAAAAGGTATTGTATTAACCTCAACTGATGAACAAATTGATTCACGAAAGCAAAAAAAAGTAAGCTTAGATCATAATGGAATTACTCTAAGAGATGGCCGTCTTATAGCTAAATACAAATTAACAGATAAAGAAAAATTAGATTTATATTTGATGTTTTATAATAGTACTATACCAGTTAGTACAGGACCTCAATCTGATTTATGTGGTACTATTACTGTTCTTGCAAACTTTGAGCAAGGATATAAACAAGAAACCGAGTTAATTAGCACACTAAGAGAATACCTTCAAAAAAGATCAATAAAAATGCCTGAACTACCTTCCACAGAAGACAAACCTAAGACAAGATCAGGATGGGGTTGTTGTGTAGAAGATAATTAAAAAGCTTAATTTCAATTACATATATCTTCGGCCATGTTGTCTAACTTGTTCTACTGTTAAATCAGGTGCGTTAAAATAATCATTGTCTCCAGCATTTAATGCAATAGAATCTAAAGCACTTTCTGGAGGAACATAATATGTCTGCCCAATTCTTTCTCCTTTAATTTGGGATACAAACCATAATTCTCCTTTTCCCCCATCTTCTAAAAACATTTTAGCGCCTTCAAAAACACATCCAGTTGTTCTAACTAAGTTTTTTATTTCTGGTGGTACTTCTGGACAGGATTCATATCGAACACTTTCTATTAATCTATCAATAAATTTAGGAGCACTTCTAAAAAATTCTATTAAACAATCTCTTGATAAATAACTTTGATCTTGGAATTGATATCCTTCTCTTGCTAATGAATAAGGGTTATATTCATGTATACCAAGAAGTTTGCCATCTAATTCAATAGCTCCACATGATCTACATTTAGGTATTTGTTTTTTAGGCATATAACATTATCAGAATCTCCCATTTATAAATCTTTCTATTTTGTTACCACTTATAAGAAACAAAACATTTATAAATAACTCACACCTTCATCAAAATATGAAAGAACTAACACTACCATCTGACCAAATAATCATTCCAGATAGTGGTGATATTATAAGGAATGATGATATTTTAAGAGTTTACTTTAGAGTATTTAATCAAGGACAAGGAAATGTTCTACCGCCATGTATAGTTACTCATAAAGATAAAATTGATCCTACTTATTTAGCAAGAAAATTCAATGATACAGTTGGAGCAACACAATTCTATAGAAAATTAATGAATGCTAAACCAGAATATTTACTATTAGATGGAACCCATAAAACATTAGCAGCAACATTAACTTACAGTCCAATATCTGTACTTGAATTAGAGTCAGATCATGACCTTGCAAAAATTAGAGAAATGGTCCAATCTGGAGAGCTATTCAGTTTTCCACATAATGATCCTTTAACAGAAATAGCTAATGAATTTATAGATCGAATTTTTCAAAGTGAAGAAATTACAACAGTTGAGGAAAGAACAATAAAACTTATAGCAGATAATGATCTACCTCAATACATGGAAAAAAGATATTTAGAAAAATTCACATAAACTCAGTAATAAAAACATCCATTTTCTCTAAAAAACAATATAAACACTGAATTCTTACCATTTACAATGCATCATTCAGTATACAATCTCAAGGATATTGTATTTAAGAAAAAGAAAAACATTACTTTTTCTGTTGATAATCAATGGTATGACACACAACTTCTATTAAATGCAGCAGAATCCTCTGGTGTTAAACTCGAAGCAAAAAAAGAACATTTTCTTGTTACAGCAAAGAATGAACAACAAGCATTTGACTTTGCAAACTATGTCCTAGGTTATGACTTTGAAACAAAAATAAAATCCTACAAAAAACCAACACTAAGCTGCATAATCCTTTGCTCAGGCAACCATCACTTTGTTAAGCACAGAGTTATTCCAAGCATTATCTCAACATTAAACATTCCTTATGAAATAATTGTAGTAAACAACTCAACAAAAGCTTTTCCAAAAATGAAACACGTAAAAACAATCAAAAGTGATTTCGCACACATCAGCAAAGCATATAACAAAGGTATAAAAGCTGCAAAAGGAAAATACATTGCAATCTTCCATGATGATTGCATTGTTTATGATTGTAACTGGTTTGATATTTGCAAAAAAGAATTAACAAAAGATGTTAAAGCAGTCTCACCAGAAATCACATTAGATGTTCCTTTCAACCTAATGCGACTCAAAGCAACTCCACTGGTAATGAAAGGCAAACATTACTATGATGAACATTATTTTTTTGGTTTTGAAGAACTTGATTTCTGTTACCAACTCTTAAAAAAAGGTTATGAATACAAGAGAGTTAATTTTGTAACAGAACACATCCGCGCACTAGGCACAATCCTCTTATTCTCAGGTAGAGATGACTTAAACTTTTACTTTGGCCTAAACCTAATCCCAAAACAAGACATAAGAAACCTTACTAATTATTTCCTAGACGTATTCCTAGCAATGGGTTTCAATCTTGTAACAGCTGACAATGAAATACACTTTTACGAAAAATTCCTTAATCTATTCGGTGGCCAGAAACGAATATTGATTGAAGAATATGTTTCATCATTGAAACATAAGATTCAAACCAGTGATAAAAAACAAATCTACAATTACTACAAAAACAACAGAAAGAAATTCATCAAACAAGTAAAAAACCTAAAGATTCCAATTGTGAAATGAAACAGATAACATTATTCTTCTCACCGTCGCTTTTATTCAGAAAATACACTGAAAAACTTCCTCCTCCACTTAGCATTGCCTATCTTGCACAATTTCTTAAACAACACAATTACCAAGTAACTTGTATTGATTCTAACAATTTTACAATGTTTAAGCTAGACAAAAACATAAAAAAACTACAACAATTCATTCTAAAAAAATCAATCCAAGAAATAGAAAAAACACAACCAGACTTTTTAGTAATCAGTTCATGGACAGTTGCAATGCCATTCACAATTGAACTCATAAAAAAATTCAAAAAACGCAACCCAAACACAAAAATCCTTTTAGGAGGACAAAACGCAACCTTTTTACCAGATCAAACATTAAAATTAATCCCAGAACTTGATTTTATAGTAAGAGGCGAAGGCCAACTAACATTACTAGAGTTATTGCAAGACAAAAATCCAAACACAATCCCAGGACTCTCTTTCAAAAAAAACAAAAAAATCATAAACACTCCTTCCAGAAGACTACTTAACTTAGACAAACTTCCATTACTTGATTTCTCATACTTCAATCTAAAAAACCAACACGAATTTTACTTAATGAACTCTTTTGGCTGTCCTTTCCAATGCAAATTCTGCAGTGAAAACGGTTTTTGGTATAGAAGAAGATCTTACACGCCAAAATACATGACAAAACAAATCAAACTACTCCAAAAGAGATTCGGCAACATCCACATCAGTTTTTGGGATTCACATATAACCAATAATCACGTGTTCGGTAAAAAACTTCTCAAAAATATCAAAGGAAGTTTCTCAACATATTCAAGAATTGATACACTAAACAAACAAATCACAAAAAAACTAAACAAAGCAGGCTTTAACTGGATGTTTTTTGGCTTAGAATCACTCAATCCAGAAACATTATTGTTTTATAACAAAACAACTAATCCATCTCTTTACCTCAAAAACGCAAAAAAAACATTAAAACTAACAAAAAAACATAATATCCACTCAATTCTCTCATACATAATCGGCGCACCAACTGAAAACAAACAACAAATGCTAAACAACCTCAGCCTAATGCAAAAACTAAAAACAGAAAACAATCAATTTGAACTATCTCTACTAAGCTTAGAACTCAATTCTCCATTATGGTTCTCACACAAAGACAAAATATTCCAAATCAAGAACAAAGAATTCATCCAAGGCTATGCTTCCTTACAACTCTTCACAAAAAAACACATGCAACCAGAACTCACTCCACAATACTACTTCTTCAAAAATCAACACATGACAAACAAAGAGACAGAAAACACTATTTTCAAGATTTTAAAGGATTTTAGAGAAAAAACATTGTACACTACTTCTAAGTGATAACAAAACCAAAAGCTTTATATAGTAGTAATTTTTCCTACTTTTTGCGATGAAGCAAAAAGTCTCAATATCAATAAGTCAAGATACCTTATTGAGAATTAAAGAACTCGTAGATATTAATAATTCTTTTAGAAACAAATCTCATCTTATTGAACTAGCAGTTGACAAATATCTTGAAGAGGTGCTGAAAGATGCCTAGAGATAAAGATTATGTAACTCAGGATCAATTAGCAGATCTTTTTGGAGATAATAAAGATGATGATCAAGATAAACCAGCATATAATCTACAGGAGCTTTTGAATGCTGGAAAACAGAGTCAACAAGAAAGAAAACAAGTAGAAACACAAGAAAAAAAACAAGCTGAAGATGAAACCCAACAAAAACTTACTCCTACAAGTTCTTCACTTGGTTCTATATCAAAACAAGAAGGAGATGATCTTACTAAGACAATTACTGATAAATTAGATCTAATAGATAATAGTATTCGAGTAGTTACAAATGATTTTGCTGCAATGTGTTTAGATTATAAAGGATCTTTATATGATTACATTGTAGAAAAACCTGTAGTAAAATATTTTTCTGAACTAAAACAAAAAAATCTAGCAGGAAAAATATTAAAATATTTGGTAACATTAAGATCAAAAAACAATCTCTTATACAAACTTAATCTAAACGCAGTTATTACAGGCATTTTAATAGAAACTTTACAAGGAAAAAAGGAATTCAGTGGAGTTGTTCATGAAGCATTACTATATAATCCAAAAACTTCTAAGAAAAGTAAAACTTTAACACAAGCACACCAAGCATTGAAAAATGGAGACTATAAAAATAATATTGCCCAACTCTACCATTTAGTTGGATCTAGAGGATTAATTGAATAATTCATTAAAAATCCTATCTAACTTCTTACTCAATCCTAACGAAACATTCAATAATGCTCTCTCAACAACCATAATCTCTTTTGCAAAGACAATCACTAAAACATCTCCATTAGAATAATCAAATAATCCTTCTAATTGTGAAACATCAAACAAATCCTGTTCACACTGTGGCATAAACAATTTCTCTTTAAACTCAAACAAAAGCGCAGCTTCTGCACCATTTCGAATAGCAATATCTCTTATCTTATAATTAACTTCTTTCCTAGAATTCCTAACTAAAATTGCTCCTCCTTTTAATCCTTTGAAAAAATCTATCTTTACTTTTTTAATTTTAGAAATCTGTTTATCAATATCCTCCTTCAAATTAACCCCTTTCCTACCTAAAAAATGCCCTTTCTTAGTTGACTTCAATAATCTCTGCTTCTTCAACAAATTAAGTATAGATTTCACAGAACCTTCACCTAAACAAAGCTCTTCACTTAACTCTTTCCTAGGTGTTTTACCATTAACTCTAAGAAAAACACGCAATACATCAATATCTTCATAATTACTTATGTTTCCTACCATACTAAACAAAAAATATTTAAACTATTTAATACTTTCTATTGGATATAATGTCCAACAAACAAAAAACCAAGTTAAAACAAAAGGAAAAAACCAGTTCAGAGCAAAAAATAGCTCTCAAAGCAGTCCAAAAACAACTACAAGTCCTTAAATTACTTGAAGCTCTTATGTTAATTGGCTTCACAGTCGGCGCTGCGTTAATTAGAATACCAATGCAAGCAATACCTTCTGCAGAACCTTTAACATTTTTCGCAATCCTAGCAGGTTGGTTATTTGGTTCATCAAGAGGACTTTTAGTAGGAGCATCTTCGTTATATATATCAAACTTTTTCATGTTTGGCGGTCAAGGCCCATGGACAATATTCCAAGCAATTGGTTTTGGAGCAGCAGGTTGGCTTGGTGGTTTACTAAGAAAAAAAGCTTCCTATCTAGAAGTCATTGGAATTACTACACTAGCAACTTTAACATTCGAAATCATAATGAATGGCTTTACTCCATTAATGATTGGCTCATCAATATTTGTTGCATTTGCACTAGCACTACCTTTCACACTTATCCATGTCATTTCTAATATCATATTTGCATTAGCATTACCTTTTACAAAGAAATTTGTAGAAGACAAGGGGGGATTTAATGAAAAAGAGATATGTGTTAATATTCTTAATAAGTATAATATTAATACTAAGTTTAATTGGTTTAAAAAGTTTAGAAGAAAAACACAACAACCAAGGAAAGACAGTATTGATTATTAAAACAATTGGGAATACTACACAACAAGAATTGAATATTAATGGTCAAAGTGTACTTGAACTTCTTAAACTAAATCATAATATTAAGATGTTCAATCAAATGCTTAAATGCATTGATGAAGTTTGCATAAAAAACAATTTCTGGTGGCAATTTAAAGTTAATGATCAACTTATACTCAAATCAGTTGATAGATATTATCCTCAGGATGGGGACATAATAAAATTTGAATATGGTGAAGAAGAATGAAGAGATATATTATTTTATTAATGTTGGTTTTAATTCCATGTGCTTTTGCACTAAAAACAGGTGTTATAGTTGACGTACAAGGAGATGTTTACAAAGGATGTGTTGACATAAGCAAAGGAGATTCTGCTTATGATGTTTTAAACAAATTCGATGATCAAAATGTAGATGTGGAGATGACTATTAATGGTGTTGTAACTAGGATGCCTTATCTTGCGTCTGTGAATGGGGTTGGAGCTAAAACAGTAGGAGATAAATTTTATGGCTGGTTTTTTTGGATTAAAGGAGATAATCAATTTGATGTTCCACCTAATTATGCTGGTTTAGGTGATTATAAAATTAGTCAAAGTAATGAGATTATTGCAACTAACTTTGCTTATGAAAGATATGATTCCAGTTGGAACTTATTGGAATCTGCGGAAAAACCTGGTTTTGTTAGTTATGAATCTCTATGCGAAAAACTTAAGATCAAAGATGTTGAATTTGAAGTTAATGGTAAAAGAGAATCAGGCATAGTTGATATCAAGCCAGGATCAAAACTTGAAATTGAAGCAGAACTTGAAAACCTTTACACAAACACAGAAGACATTGACTTAGAAGATGTTTATTTTGAAGCAATCATAGACGACCTTGACATTGAACTTGAATCAGATGAAAGAGATATTTCAGCTGCCGACGATAAAAAACTAAAAGTAACTATTAACCTTCCACTTGAACTTGATTCAGATGACTATGACCTTGAACTAAAATTCTATGCAAAAGATGGTTATGGTTTAAAGCATAAACTTGAATCAAAATACACTTTAGAAGTTGACAAAGAAAAACACGATATCTTAATTACAAGTGCAGAAGTTTCCCAACTTTCTTGCAAAAACACACTTGCTCTTGACATAGAACTACTTAACACAGGTCAGGAAGATGAAGATGTTACACTAAACATAATCAGCGACAAACTAGGAATCAATAAACAACTTAAACTAACTATTAAAGAAAACAACAAATTAAGTAAAAAATATTATTTCAATCTTGAAACAGTTGAACTAGGAAAATATCCTTTAACAGTCAAAGTTATATACGGTAATGATGAAATTGAAGAAACATTAACTGTTTCAAAAGTGGAATGCGCAGCAACAACAAGCACAACACAAGAACCAACAACAACAAACAAAATAACAACAAAAGCGATTCAAGAAATCACACCAGAAAATAAAAAAGACATATCTCCTATTATTATAATGGGTGGACTAGGATTCTTAATCCTGCTTGGAGTGATTGCACTGGTTTTGATTTAATTTTAGTAATCTTTTTAAATAAACCAGCACTTTCCACTAAATATGACACTCAACATGATAGGAATCGGCCTTGCAGATGAAAAAGATATTAGTGTGAAAGGTCTTGAACTTGTTAAAAAATGCGATTTCATCTACTTAGAATCCTACACATCAAAACTACAATGCTCAATACAAAACCTAGAAACTTTCTATGGAAAAAAAATCATCCTAGCAGACAGACCTCTTGTTGAAAAAAAAGCAGAAGAAATACTTAACAATGCAAAAGACCATGAAGTTGCATTCCTAGTTATCGGTGATATTTTCTCAGCAACAACACATGTTGATATTATGCAAAGAGCAAAAGAAGCAGAAATCAAAGTAAGAGTTGTACACAACGCATCTGTCTTAACAGCAATAGGCATTGTTGGACTTGAACTTTACAAATATGGCAAAGTCACATCAATTCCTTTCAATAACAAAGATGTTAAATCACCAATTCTTGTTCTCAAAGACAACCTAAAACTTGGTTTACACACTCTTTTCTTATTTGACTTAGACCCAAAAAACAATAAATACATGGATTTTAAACAAGCAATTAAATATCTAACAAAACAAGGTTTAGGAAAAGATGCAAAAGCAATCGCATGCGCAGCACTAGGCACAGATGAACCATTCATCAAATACGATACTTTAGAAAACCTAAGCGAAATAGAAACCAATAAATTCCCTCAATGCTTAATCATCCCAGGCAAACTTCATTTCATGGAAGAAGAATTATTAAACTCATAATTTCTTAACAACACCATTATCAGCATCAACTTCTACAAGATCACCATCTTTAATTACTTTAGTAGCAATCTTAGTTCCAATCACACACGGAATACCCATCTCTCTAGAAACAATTGCAGCATGACAAGTTATTCCTCCTTCATCTGTTACAATTGCAGAAGCTTTTGATATGATTGGCATAAAATCAACAGAAGTCATCTTTGCAACCAATATCTCTCCTTGTTTAAACCTATGGAAATCTTTTGAAGAATAGATCACTTTAGCTATTCCAGTTGTTTTTCCTGTAGAAGCAATTATTCCTTTTACTTGTTTAATCTTTTTTGTAACTTTATGCTTTCTAGGAGCTTTCACTTGGAAATTTTTAAGAACATATTTTTGTTCTTTTTTATTTAGGAGACGGATTTTTTTATTTAATATAAGTAAACAATAACCTTTTTTTCTTTGTTTTATTATGTTTTTATCCACTTTCCCATATTTTAATAAATCAATTATTTCGTATGGTGTTAAAAAAGTTACTTCAAGCCAATCTTTTAAACCATACTTCTTTGCAATTCTCTGTAAAAAAGGTCTAATGATTAAATTAGTATTACAAAAAATAAATTTCCTGTATTCATTAAGATATGTTGCAGTTTGTGCAGCCTCAACAAGAAGTTTATCCTTTTTACTTAGTTTTTTTGTAATTTTATCTTGTTTTTTTCTTATTTTCCTATGATTTACCTTTAATTTTTTTAATTTCTTATCACAATCTTGTTTTAACAATTCATTCAACTGTTCTTTAAAAAACTTAATATCCCATGGTTGATCTATAAAATTAACAGGAATTGCTCTAAACTTCCTATTATGTTTAGCTAATTCTTTTTGAACCCATTTTTTACTTTTCTTTCTTTTCTGGATCTTAGCACCTATTCTCAATAAATCATACTTTTGCTCCATAAACGGCACTAATTTGTTTGGCATTGAAAGAATTGAGATTAGTTTCTCATCTTTAAACCTTTCTTGAGTAAGATCTTGTAAAGTATTACCAATGTAAGAAGTATATGCTAAACCAAAACTTAATTTACTATTTGCATCACAAAACTTTTTAAAGTTATTAACAGTTTGCGTTTTATTTTTTAAATCATCTTTTCCACAGATAATTGCTTTCTTAATCAGATTTTTACCAAGGGAAAAATAAAGTTTCTTTATATTTCTTGAAAAATTAGGATTTTTAACTTTTTTCCTTATAGTGTCATCAAAAATTTGACAAGTTACTTTATCTTTAAACATACTAACATGGGTCCCTATGCTAATGTACAACACATTAATGCTTGTATTTAACCCATACAGTTTATAATACTCTTGTTTACTTAGGCAAATAAAGTAATTTTGTAAAAGAGAAATATTTCTCGTTACAAGAGGTAACCATTCCACTGAGTTAATATCTTTCATTGTAAGCTAAAAAACTAATTTTGTTTATATTATTTTGGAATTTGAGACATAACTTCTTTAACTTCCTGTCCAAAATAATAATCAATAATAAACTTCTGCGCACCTTTTAATTGATCATATCTTTCCATTACATATTCTGGATTGTCCATTTTAACATCTTCTTCTAATAATCTCCAAGATTTATAAGAACTAAATTTATTTAGTACTCTATTAAAATCAGTAAACTCATCAATTACAGGTGGTCTTGAACTTGCTAAAACATGGCAATGAGAAGCAGCTTCTTTATATCCTTTTAATTCATTAGTTTCACACTCTCCAGCATTCCTTAAATTTAATAAAGGTACTATTAAGTTTTTAGCAATATAATCTCCACTCATTCCAGCTTTTTCCATATCCCTTCTAACCTTTTCAATAGCTTGATCAATGTCTGACTTTAATTTATAATATGTAAAACCATAATCCTCAAAATCCATACATGCCATAACACATCTTCCTTCAAGTCTACCAAATAGTTCTCTAATAATTTTTACTCCACCTGTTTCTCTATAGAAAATCTCATCCTTATCTTCAGGATTAATAACAATAAAATGTTGTACTGGATAATAGACATGAATTAAATCAGCTTCCTCTCTAGATTCAACTTCATCAAAAAATCCTTTGTAATCCTCAAAATCCTCAATGTCATGAGGTGTTTCTTCTTCATCTAAACCTAAAAGATACAATGCACCAGTAAGACAATGAAAATCATCTCTCATGACATCTCTTTGAAGTTCAAATCTTTCAATCAATTTCTCAATATTAAATACCATTTTAAACTATATTCTTCTGGGGTTCTTTTTAAATCTTTTGCTTTCAAAGAGTAGTAACAAAAGGAAAAATTTATAAATAGTGGTAAGTGTTAAGTAAAACAATGTTAAGAAGAATCTTTCAATATTATGTTGAACCAGATAACGACAGACTTTTTAATATATTAAATGGTCCTAAAGGTGATTGGGAAAAGTTTTTCAAGAAAAGTGATTTTTTTATTGATACCCAACTTTTGAAAGATGAAGAACAACCAGGAAAATATGTTACACTAGACATGTGGGTTTCTAGAGAAAAGTTTGATGAACATGTTTCTCAAAATCAAGGAGAATATGATGATTTATGTGCGAGGAACGCAGAACTATATTCAGAATGTAGATTAGTTGGTAATTTTGAAGATCATCAGAGAAGATTTAGGGTTGGATTTTTTGATCATTTAATTGACGAAGATCACAGTGAAAAAATGAGAGAAGAAGTTGTTAAACCTATTAAACAAAGTGGTTATGATATTGATTACTGTGGGTCTTCTCATTTCACAACGTTTTATAAAAAGTATGATTTGATTATTATGCATTTATCAAATTCAGAAATTAAAGATAGAAAACTACAACAGATTGTAGGAAGGTTTGTTAAACAACCAGTTTTAATTTTAGGTGGATGGGGAGGTAAAAGAGCCTTGTATAAACTTAATTTTGATTTCCCACATGTAGAAGTAGGAGGAGTTATTACTCCTGATACAATTATTTCATTCATAAAAGAACATTATGAACAACAAAACTGATAACATTTTTTTTCCAAAACAGTTAACTATATAAATGCTAACTTATCGCTGTTGCAGTATGAAAATTAAAGTTGAACCAAAACCAGGAAGACTTGCATGCAGAGTAGAACCTAAATGTTATTTTTCAAGAGAAAATGGAGGTATTCATTTTGTAGTAAGTTCTGAAGTAGGTCATGCAATAAGGGTTAGTGCTTATGCTTCTGTTAAATTAAGTAATTTTCAAAAACACACCAAGGTCATCAATGGTTCACCATTAAAATATAAATTACATTTACAATCTCCAAATAAAGAAACAGCTTTATGTGAATTAGTAATATTAGAAGATTATCAAGAAGTTGGCCATTACACAGCCTCAATTGAAACAGAGCTGATCAATCAATGAACATTGAAACAGAAATAAAAGAAATTCAACAAGATTATCTTAACATTCGTACAGATTTAACAGTAAAAGATGGAAAACTTATTCTTGAAGTAAAACCACAACCTAAAAGTACAGTGATAATTGTAACAGAAAAAATGGATAGAGATGCAATGGTTGGGGTTTATGATGTTTTTGTTGAAGTTAATGGTGGACTCAGATTTGTTTGTCCTGGAACAGATTATTACCAAAACTTTCATTTTACAGAACAAGGTTCAGGTGTTAAACATATGGAACAAGAACCAATGCAATTCAAACTAAAACCAAATGGATCTAACACAGGCACAATTGATGTTTCAATCTATAAGGATGCAAAAAAAGCAGGTTATGTTTCAATTAACACAAGAATCGATGCATAAAATTTAGCAAATCTTATAAATAACAAATAATATATTCTCTATATGCCACAATTAAAAAGAGTGTTGAGTTTTCCTGTCTTACTTTTAATCACAGTAAATTCTATTCTTGGAACAGGCATCTTTTTTCTGCCAGCAATAGGTGCAAAATATGCAGGTCCTGCTTCATTGGTATCATGGGCAATACTTTCTGTTATAGGAATTTATATTTCAATGTGTTTTGCAGAACTTGCTTCTATGTTTCCATACTCAGGAGGTGTTTACGAATATACAAAACAAGCATTTGGAAGAGCATTTTCATTTATACTTGGTTGGACAACTCTTTTAGCAGGAAACATAACAATCGCAATGTTAATTGTAGGTGCAATCCAATATCTACTTCCATTCCCAGCAAACATTATTAAGATTGGAATATGCCTTTTCTTTATCCTGATTTTCAATTACATGGCATATCGTGGCATGAAAACAAGTGCAACAATGTTGGTTGCATTTGGTATAATAACTATGATCACACTTGGACTTATCTTTGTCCCAGGTTTATTTCAATTCTCTCCTTCAAACTTTTCACCATTCTTTCCATTTGCATTCCCAATGATTTTTGTAGCTTTGTTTTACATTGCAGAAACATTCTTTGGATGGGAAACAACATCCTTTTTAGCAGAAGAAACAAATGACCCAGAAAGAAACGTACCAAAAGCACTTATCCTTGGAACAATAATAATTGCAATTATTTCCCTTATATTTGTATTAGCATCATTATCAACAATAAAATGGAGTGTTTTTGGTGGTTCAATTGCACCATTGTCAGACCTTGCAAAAGTTATCTACGGCACCAAATTCACAGACATATTTACAATCCTTGTTTACCTTTCAATTATAGGCTCTGTTGCAGGCTGGATAGTAGCTGCTCCAAGATTAATCCTAGCATTAGCAAAAGACAAACTATTTCCTGCACACATGTCAGTTATCCACCCTAAACATGGAACACCTCATAAAGCAATTGTTTTCCAGACAATAATCAGTTCAATCCTTATCATAGTAGGTTTTGGTTCATACCAAACACTACTTTCATTACTACTTCCAATGGCACTTTTCATGTATTCAGTTGTAATGTTAGCTTTAGTTGTACTACGTTACAAAAAACCACACATAATAAGACCATACAAAGCACCTCTTGGCAAAATTGGTCCAATAATAATTATATTATTCAACATAAGTTTAATTGTAATGTGGATCATATATGAAAAAGGCGCTCTTGCTTTGTTCAATCTTGGTTTATCATTCATAATTGTTGGCGCGCCAGTCTACTTACTTGTCAATGTATATTATAATCCAAAAGTCACACAATTCATTAAAGACATGATGACACCTTTCATGGTAATTGGCGACTTCTTAACAACACCTCCTTCAATAAGAAAAGAAATAATATCTTTACTTGGTAGTATCAAAGATAAAAAAGTCTATGAATTTGGCTGCAATGTAGGTACACTAACAAAAGATTTAGCAGCTAAAGTAGGAAATGAGGGAAAAGTATATGCAACAGACATCTCATTAAAAAACTTAAAAGTTACTAAAAAAAGAATAGACAAAAAAGGCCATACAAATGTAAGATTCTTACATGATGATAAACATTTTGAAAGAACACACCCAGTAATAAAAAATGTTGACGCAATTGTTTCAATAGGTTCAATCAGCAACATTCAAGACATGAAAAAGGTTCTGTCACAGATGAGCAAGATCCTTCCAGAAGCAGGCAGAATCTGTTTTGTTGAATACGACAAATTCTTTGGAATCCTTCCTAATATAGAATGGATCCACGATGATGAAACAATCAAGAAGTTCTTCAAGGAAGCAGGCTTTGCAGTACGTGTCATAAGAAAAAGATATCTATTCTGGCAACACATCTTCATCTACGGATTAAAATACAACCCAGATGTTCCTGTGATTTAAAGAGCTAAGAATTCTTCTAATAATTTTCTTCTATCAGGTTCTCTTTGCTTTCTTTCTCTTTCTCTTAGAATTTCTTTATCATGTGCTCTTTCTTGTTCAAATCCCTTAAAAACTTTTTCTGCTTGACCAAGTAAAGCCCAAAAATTACAAAATACTTTTTCTATTTCTTCTGGAGTGTAATAATCTAGTGGGTAAGTCCATTTACCACAATGATATCCTAATTTTTCCCAGGCAAATGTAAGTTCATACATGCCTTCTTTTTCTCCCTCTATTGTTTCATTTAGTCTAATAGTAAAATCCTTATTCTTTATGGTAGTGGAAACTTCTAAATAACTATGTCCACATTTGTGGTAATAGATCTTCCAGTCATCGCTTTGAAAAGTTACAATGCTTGGAGAATAATCAACAACTTCTCCAATATCCTCAGGTACTTGTGATAATATGTCATAATTTTTTTTACCTGTCAAATATGAGTCTTCAATTTTTGATCTGGCTGCTAACATCAAACTTTCTGCTTTTTCTACTGCTTCTGGCTCATCATATTGAAATTCTTCATCATCAGCATCAATAAGAGTGATTTTTAATTTGTTTTCATCCTTAATTACCCTAATAGCTTTTTCCTGGTCAATTATCATATGAAATAAATCCACATAACCTGCCATCCATGTAAAACGTCTTCCATAAGTAAAAGAATCACCATTAGTCATCATGCGTTTCATCTTGAAACAACCATCTCCATATTCTTCAAAACTGGTCAATTCAGAATTCCTAATATATTGTTCTAATTTTCCTTCCATAATAACATAACACTCAAAATCATTTATAAATATTTATTTGGTAGAGAATACAATTACCTACTAGAATCAGCTTGTCTTTCCATTTCCAACTTCTTGCTTACTGCTAATGAACTTTGACTTAGATTGTAAGCATTGATTATCTCATCTGCAAGTGCAGCTTCAATTGATTTTTTGGAATTAAATGATTTTTGATAAGAACCTTGTACCATTAATTTGAGTGCAATATCAATTCTTCTTTGTGGCCCACATTCAACAGCTTTAGGATAACGCGCACCACCATATTCAATTGTAAGAATCTCTTCCCTTGGTGCAGCATTCTCAAGTGCTTTAACAAAAACTTTTATAGGATTTTCCTTTGTCCTTGATTCAATTATTTTAAAAGTTTTTTCTACAGTATCATAATTAGTATGTCCTTTTCCAGTAATATGATGACTTGACTTAAAATGTTTTTTTGCTTTATGTCCAGGAACCATTAATTTGTTAATCAACCTTTCCACAATAAAAACATTTGATTTGTGAAACCTATTACCAGCATAACGTGCACTTGTTTTAGGTACTATCCTTGGTTCTAAACAAATGTACCTTATCAAACCAGGATCTAACACTTTAATATCTTCAACACTCCACTTATTAAACGCTTTAATCATTTTCTAGCTTTTTCAATCTTACCTTTTCTAAGTGCATCTAAACTTTGATCATTAACTTTTAAAACCTGCCATCTAACACCAGGAATATCACCTTTAGCTCTACCTTTAGTACCGCCAATACATTCAACCATCACTTCATCGTGTTCATCAATCAACTTTTGAGCACCATCACCAGGCATGAATGCAGTAATTTGCCTACCATTCTTAACAAGCTGTACTCTGCAGCACTTTCTCATAGCAGAGTTAGGTTGTTTAGCTTCAAGCTGAACTTTTTCAAGTACAATACCTTTTGCTTGTGAGGCACCTTCTAATGGATCAGATTTAACCTTCAAACCCAGAGCCCTTTTAGAATACCATTGATCATGCCATCTAGCTTTAGCTCTCCTTTTCTTAAGCTTTTTCCCTGCATTCAATCCTTTTGATTTTTTACCCATTTTGTTATAAAACTAGGATATTATTTAAAAAGCTTTCGATTGATTTAAACAATCTTTATCTCCTTGACTTCAAAATATCTCCTAACCACCTCTTCTGTTCCACGAAGATTCTGCGCACTTCTACCAATCATCAATCCACGTGTTTGTGTGTCAGGAGCAGTCACTGTTACAATTCCATCTTCTTCTTTAATATCAGTAACCTTAAGAGGCATTAACCAATTTTTTATAAACCTAAGCTTATCTTCACTATATTCAACAATTTTAATCTTTTTCTTTAACATTGATTCAAGCCTTTTTATGTTAGAACCATTCTTACCTATTGCTTTGCTAATAAACCCAGGACTGACAACAAATACAAGCCTTTCTCCGTTTACAAAACAATCTTTAACCTTAGCTCTAGTTATATTTTCAAATAAGGCTATAAATTTCATTAGAGTTATATCGTACTTAATCTTAGTCAATTAAAACACCTAACACAGAAATAAAAAAAGGTTTTTTACACAAAGTTCCTAATTCACTATTCTTTTGTTTTAATTTAACAACATTTACTTTATTCATTTTACAATAATTTTCAATATCTTCTTTAACACTAGCAGGACAATTAGCAGATAAGTAAACTTTAGCTAGTTTATTATTTTTAAGTAATTTAATTGTTCTACCAGTACCAATCACTAATTTCTTACTTTTAATAGCATCTTTTATCTCTTTTACATCTTTGCTAATGACTTGTTTTTTTACCATTTTAACCTCATTTAAACTTTGTAATCAATCCTGGAAGACCAGTACCTACAGGTACAGGCTGATTAAGCATAACATTTTCAACAACAGAATCAAGTTTATCAACTTCCCCGATTAATGCTGCATTAATAATATGTTTAATAGGTGTTTCAAATGAAGCTCTTGCAAGAACACTTGCTTTTTCACCTACAATTCCATAACGAGTAATACCCTTGATTTGACCAGTGATACACATTGTATCAGCAACAAGCATAATATGTCTTATATCAACATTAAGACCTTGTGTTTCAATAACTTTAAACACTTCATTGATGATAGATTGTCTTGCAGCCTCAATACCTAACACTTCTGCCATTTCATAAATGTTATTGCTTGTAGTTCTTGTTTCATCAACCTCTTTCATAGATAACACTTCTTTAAGATTAGTACCAGATGTAACAATTATGTATTCTTCTCCTCTTTTAACAGGTAATACTTGTTTAACTCCTTTCACACCTTTAATGTAAACATCCTTAATCTTTTCTTTTAATTTGTATATATCATTAAGATTTTGTTCTTTTGACCTTAATTTAACAATTAGATTACCTTCTTTTTCTTTAACACTTATTCCTTTTGTACTTTTAGAAACAGAACTAACTAAAAAAGAAGATTTTACTCCCATAGACTTCATTTTTTCATCATCAAGTTTTACTTCAATAGTCAAATCAGCAATATTAATTAATATTTCTTTAATAAACTCTTTTAAAGTTGTTTCTTTTACAGCCATTGCAAGTTTTCTAATATCTTTTCCTTTATTAAACGGACTTTTAAGATAAATTTCCATCATTGGTGTTGATATAGTTTTCCTTCCATCTAAAATTTCAATAATTCTAGGTAAACCAACTGTAACGTTCATCTCTGCAACACCTGCAAAGTGGAATGTGTTCAATGTCATCTGTGTACCTGGTTCACCAATTGATTCTGCACCTACTAAACCAACACATTCACCAGGTTGTGCCATAGCATCCATATACTGTTCATATGTTTTCTTAAGTACTTTTTTCAGTTTACTTTTTGGACATTTCTCTTTTATTTCATCCAAAATCTTTTTTGGAAGTCTTCCTTTATATTCTTTAAATTCATCTGCCATTTTTAACACGAATCAATTATTTTTTGAACATTAATAATTCCATTTTCTGACTTTGAAACATCTATTCCATCTTCACCATACTTAAATTGTATAATTTTTCTACCTGAATCTCTTACAGTATTATCATACTCTACTTTTAGATCTTGCATTGCATTAGCTAATCTTCTATATAAATAACCACTCTTTGGAGTTCTTAATGCAGTATCCATTAATGAATCACGACCAGTCATTGCCATGAAGAAAAATTCATGCGGATTAAGCCCAGCTTTAAAACCATGTTTAATAAACCCATGCGCTTCTGGTCCAAGGTCACCTTTCTTGAAACATGCTAATGTTCTTCCAAGATAACCTCTTTCAATTCTTTTACCACGCATAGCTTGTTGACCTACACATGCAGCCATCTGAGCTAGGTTAAGCGGATTTCCTCTTGCACCTGACTGTGCCATTATTAACGTACCAGAATAATTAAGTAATTCTAAATCTTCATGTTTTGAATACTCAGCTACAACTCCACCACTTTCATTTCTTGCTCTGTTAAGAATTTCTAATATTCTTAACTCAAGTGTTTCACTTTCTGTCCTTCCAGGAAGTGCTTCAAGTTTTTTCTCTTTGTATTGCTGAATAATATTCTGCACTTCTTTTTCAGCATTTGATATGATTTCTTTAATCTTAACAACAGCAGTTTCTGGAAGGTCAGTATCAGATATAGAAGTTGTTAGACCAGTTCTGAGTAAAGTTTTAATTCCAAGTCTGAATATATTTCCAAGTATGTTAATAGTTTTCTCTTCACCATACTTTTGCCGTATATTTCTCAACATTAAACCACTTTCTTCTCCTAAATTAGCTTTATCCATAAAACCTTCAACAATTTTTCCATCCTTGATCACAACTTTAGTACCATCTCTGGCTGTTCCAGTAAAATTAAAATCTTCTGGAATCAAACAACTAAATACTTCATTTCCACTTATCTTACTTTTTCTAGGTAATCTTGATAAATCTTTAATCCCTATTTCAGCAAGAAGATCAGCTGCTTCTTCTCTTGTAAACTCTTGTGATTTTGTAAGAATATAATTTCCAGATATAGCATCTTGTACACAACCAATAACACTTAACCCATAACGCGGACTGATAAGTTGTGTTTGTACCATCATTAAAATCTCTGCTTCAGACCTTGCTTCTTCTGTTTGTGGAATGTGTAGGTTCATCTCGTCACCATCAAAGTCAGCGTTATATGGATGACAAACAGCAGGATTTAATCTAAAAGTTTTCCCAGGTAACACCCTAACACGATGACACATCATACTCATTCTGTGCAGTGAAGGTTGTCTGTTAAATAAAGCAATATCACCATCCATCACATGCCTTTCAACAATATAACCAGGTTGAAGTTCTTCTAATAATGGTTCTCTTGTTTCATCAGTAATCTTTTTCTTTTTACCATCTAATCTTATTAAATAATTAGCACCAGGATATACTTTAGGACCACGCTCAATAAACTTTTTCAAATATTCCATATTCCATTCTGTTACACGCTCAGGCATGGTAAGTTTCATTGCAACAATTAATGGAATACCTACTTCATTTAACTGAATCATAGGATCAGGACTAATAACAGTTCTGCTTGAAAAGTTAGTTCTTTTACCAGCAAGATTATGCCTTATTCTACCTTCCTTACTTTTAATTCTGTCAGTTATTGTCTTAAGCGGTTGACCACTTCTATGCCTTGCAGGCGGTAACTGTGCAATATTATTGTCAAAGAATGTTGTCACGTGATATTGCAACAAGTCCCATAAATCTTCAATAATAATTTCAGGAGCACCTGCATTAATATTTTCAAATAACCTTTGATTAATCCTTACAATATCACCAAGTTTATGTGTAAGATCATCCTCACTTCTTTCTCCGGATTCAAGTGTAATACTTGGCCTCATTGTTACTGGTGGGATTGGTAAAACAGTAAGAACCATCCATTCAGGTCTAACAAATTTAGGATTCATACCTAATATCATTAAATCTTCATCACTTATTTTTTCCAATCTTGTTCTTATTTCAATTGGACTGATACGTTTATCATTTTCTAAAATTGTAGTTGGTTTTTCTAAAGTAAACTTTTGTTGTTTTGCATTACAGTAAGGACATTTATTAATTGTTTTTAGACTAGATATTACTTCTCTTACTTTTTTTCTTCTATTATCAATTCCAAGCTCTTTTTCATATTGATCAAGAATTTTACTATAATGGTCAATCTTATTTTTAGGTATAAGGATTCTAGCACATTCTCTGCATGTGCACTTTAAAAGATTAAATACAAGAGTAATAAATTTAACATGAATAATTGGCCTTGCAAGTTCAATATAACCAAAATGACCAACACATTCTTTTAATTTTGAACCACAGGTTCTACATTTAAGACCAGGGTCAATCACTCCTAACCTAATATCCATTAACCCGCCGTCAACAGGATAACCTTCTTTATCATAAAGTTCAGGTGTAACAATTTTAGCTGAAGCCATTTGTTTAACTATTTTTGGTGAAAATATTCCAAACACTATTGATTTCACCTTCTTAAACACATAATCTTGGTATTCATCCATTATTTTTTCACCTAATATTTATTTTGAAGTTCCAGCTTAGGATAAATTCCTAAACTTTTAAACTCATCAAGTATTAATTTGAAAGCATAACTTATTTCAACATTGTTAATATCAACATTATCACCACATATTGGGCAATAAGATTTATTTTTAAATTCATCATGAATAGCAATAATACCACAATTTTCACATATAGGTACTTTTGTTTTATCAGCATCAAACCTTTCTTTAAGTAATAGAGAAGCACCATGTGCAACAAAAGTATCTTTTTCCATTTCTCCTAACCTTAATCCACCTTCTTTAGCTCTTCCTTCAGTAGGTTGTCTTGTTAAAAGTTGGATTGGTCCACGTGCACGTGCATGTAACTTGTTCGCAACCATATGTTTAAGTTTCAGATAATACATATTACCAATATAAATTCTCACTTTAAATTGTCTTCCTGTTCTACCATCATACAATGTTTCAACACCATCTTCTCTAAAACCTAATTTAGTTAATTCTTCTCTTAATTTTTTCTCAGGCTCAGCATTAAAAATAGTGCCATCAATATACTTTCCAGATAAAGCACCTACTTTACCACCTACTAACTCAATTAAATGTGATATTGTCATTCTTGATGGTATACCATGTGGTGAAAATAAAATATCAGGCACAATTCCATTTGCACTAAATGGCATATCACTTGCAGGAACAATCATTCCAACAACACCTTTTTGCCCGTGTCTACTTGTAAACTTGTCACCAATCTCAGGAACTCTTTGATCACGAACTCTTACTTGTACTAATCTGTTACCTTCTTCATTTTCAGTAAGTAAAACAAAATCAACAACACCTTTCTCACCGTGTACCATTGAAACAGAACTTTCACGTCTTGTTGAAGATGCTAAATTATATTC
This sequence comes from uncultured Methanosarcinales archaeon, assembly GCA_964388715.1. Lineage (GTDB taxonomy): Archaea > Nanobdellota > Nanobdellia > Woesearchaeales > CAYMBN01 > CAYMBN01. Next base: position 88,772 of record CAYMBN010000001.1, on the reverse strand, counting down.
ATCAAGACTACTTAAAAATCTTGGTGGAGAAGTTTTACCAATAACAACATCACCTTCAGCCACTTTTGCTTCAGGAAATATAATACCATCATCTTCAATCAATCTATAATCATGTTCACTCTTGTAACCTTTTACTTCTTTATCAGGAATTGAAATATCATCAATAAGACCACCAGCATACCTAAGTTCTTCTGCAATACTTGGTCTATAATAAGTACTTCTTGCCAAACCACGTTCAATAGAACCTTTGTTTATTATGATTGCGTCTTCCATATTGTATCCATCATAACTCATAATAGCAACAACAATATTTTGACCAGAAGGATGTTTATTATAATTTACAATATCATACATAAGAGTGTTTACAATTGGAACTTGTGGAGTGTGTAACAAATTTACATCCATATCCATTCTTAAAGGAAAATTAGCAACATAAAAACCAAGAGCTTGTTTCTGATTCTTAGAACCAGCATTCAACCTTGTTGACTGATTAAAGTTTCCATAAGGAACAAGTGAAGTAATTAATCCTAACATTGCCAACGGTGTAATTTCCATGTGCGTATGCTCTTGTGTAAGTTCTTCTTGAGATAATGCAATGTAACAATTTTCTTCTTCACTAGCATCAAGAAATTCAATAATTCCTTGCTTTACTAAATCACTCCAGGTAATCTCATTCTTTTCAAGTTGTTTAATATGATTTTCTGTTAACATTGGCTGTCCGCCTTTAACAACAATCACTGGTCTTCTTGCTCTACCTTTTGAAGAAAGAATATGTATCTCATCAGCTTTTTCATTATGATAAACATTAATATTATTAGTTAAATCAGATCTTCTTCTTGCAGCAATTATCTGACTAATGAAATCTTTTGAATTATCTACATCTCCAACAAATTTTTGATTTAAATAAATTTCAGTCATATATTCACCTTACAGATTTTAATCCAAAACCTTTCAATGCTTTGATTACCTCAGCTTCATTAGATTCTTGTGACACACTACATAATAAAGATAAATTTTTTCTCAGTCCAATATTAGTACCTTCTGGTGTTTCAATTGGACATAACCTACCAAAATGAGTAGGATGTAATTCTCTTGCAGCAAAATTTTCTTGTGAAGCTGATAAAGGACTTACAACTCTTTGTAAATGTGATAATGTTTGTAGAAAATTAAGCCTTTGTATTCTCTGTGAAATACCTTTTCTTCCACCAACCCAATTACCAGTTGCCATTGAACTGTATATCCTTGAGGTAAGCAATTTTTCTCTAATAATTACTCTTATACTTGGGAACTTACCTCTTTTAACAATCCTCTGGAAATTATAAAGTATATCCCCAATCAAAACTCTTAAGTTAACTCTTATTAAATCAGTAAGAAGATCACCACTTAATTTAACTTTTTTATTCATATAATGGTCTTTATCATCTAAAGGTAATTCCCCATTTGAAACAACCATAAACTTCTTCATCATTTTACATAAATTATGTACTTTATAGATTCTATCCTCAGGTTTAATTCCTAAGTGCGGTAAAAGATATTTGTCAAGAATCTCTTTCATTCTTTCAATTCTAATCTCTTTTGACTGTGTTATTCCAATCTTTTTTGCAACATAATCCAAAGCATCTTCATGTGTCTTAATGTCAACAAATTCAAACAGGTTAACAAAAACCTCATCATACTGCCTTTTCTCACTTACAAATTTCATGATCTCTTCATCACTTAACAAACCTAATGCTTTAATAAGAACAATTATTGGAATCCTTTTTACCCTTGTAAAAGAAATATAAAAAATTCCATCCTTCATTTTTTCAATTAAATGTGGAATTTTAAATGAACCAAACTCAGAGAAAAGTCTCCCTTCATGTTTACTAACTCCTGTCTTTGTTTTACTTACTAACAATTTGTTTGGGGTAAGATCTTCTATATTAATAAGAACTTTTTCAGTACCATTAATAATAAAATATCCACCCGGATCATCAGGGTCTTCACCTTTTTCAATTAACTCTTCTCTACTTAATTTATGTAAATGACAAAATTTACTTTTGAGCATGATTGGAAGATTACCTATTTGTGTTGTAAAACTTTCACGTTGAACACCATTAATGTGAGCAGAAACCTCCAAGAAAATTGGAGCAGAATAAGAGATTTTTCTAAGCCGCGCTTCTGTTGGATAAATAGCACGCTTAGAACCATCAGCCTCGGTAATCACTGGTTTTTCAACCCAAATTCTATCAAACTTAATTTTAAACTCATCAATATCATGTGGGATGATTGTAGGAACAATTTCTTTATTTTCTTCAATAATTTTTTGCAATTCTTTTTCAATAAAATTATTAAAACTTCCAATGTCAGAATCTACAAAAACCTGTTCTTCAAAATACTTTTTAATCAGAGTTTTACCCTTATCAGACATTAGTAACCACCCTATAAAAAACACTTTCCCCTGCAGTTGCACTTTTTCTTACGACTTTAACAACATCTCCTATCTTAGGTTTTAAAGATAAGATTGCAGAATCAGTTTTTGTAATCCTAGGAAGTTCTTTAGCTGTAATATTATATTTTTCAAGAAGAGCTTTTTTTTCTTTTTCACTTACAATACTATGCTTAGGTACAAGTGAGTGTTTTGTAATGTCTATTTTTGTCATTTTTTTTGGTTATGGTGTTGTGTTTTTTTGAACATGAACGGGCCGGAAGGGATTCGAACCCTCGACCCCATGATAACCTTGCGTTAACATAAAAGTCATGTGCTCTAGTTGCCCACAGTTTGCGCAAAGCAAACCACACCAGGCTGAGCTACCGGCCCTTGAAACGCCCAAGTCATGAACGTAAACGTCCTAGTCATGAGCATGAAACGCCCTGGCCGGGACTTTCAAAGTTTTTTTTGACTTAGTTGAACCCGAGTCGAAGCCTTTTTGCGACATACTATGTCTCGACAGGGCTTCATGATAACCACTACACTACCAGGGCTTCATCCTGATATTTTCTGGAAAAAACATTCTCTTTCAAGAGCATAGACTATAGTTAATTTAGTCATTTAAGCCTAGAAAGATGGTCGTTTTTTACCATTACTGCAAGGAAATTGCCTCTATTTATAAAGGTTGTGCTTTTAAAGCGTATTATTGACATCAATAGATTTTCACCACTTTTAGAGGAGAAAAATAAAATATCCCTGCTTAGAAAGATGCCTCACTCCCCACTGGACAAGTACGGGCAATATATTTAAACATAAAGAGCTTAAACATTTTCAGCAAGATCAGATAGGATGATTAAAAATGTTTAAGAATTTAAATATAACACCAGAAGTCGCTGAAATTTGTGGGATAATTACTGGAGATGGTCATTTAAGTAGGTATATATCATCTAAAAGAACCAGTTATAGAATTGAAATTGTTGGGGATAAAATAGAAGAAGTTGATTATTTCAAGTATATTACTTCGTTATTTTATAAATGTTTTAATCACAATCTTACTCTAAAACACGAAGAAGAATATGCAAGATTATACACTCATTCTAAAAAACTATTGGAATTCTTTGAAAATATTGGTGTGATAGTTGGTAAGAAATCAGACAAGGCATTTATACCAAGTAATATAATTAATAATCAATTATTATCATTAAGATTTCTTAAAGGGCTTGCAGATACTGATTTCAGTATGAGTTTTAAAAAAGGAGATAGAAAAACACACTCATATCCTCGAATTGTAGCTGAGTTTTCCTCAGAAAGAATAATTAAGGATATTCAAAAAATACTTGATAGAGTAAGTATTACTTATTATAAACAAAAAGTTAAAAAGAGTAATAATTTTGGTATTTTTACTCTATACCGTCTGGAAATTAATGGTAAAAGAAACTTAAAAAAATGGTTAAATCAAATAGGTTTTTCAAACCCTAAACATATAACAAAAATAAAAGTTTGGCAAAAATTAGGATATTGTCCACCAAACACAACTTATTCTCAAAGAAAAAGAATAATAAAAGAAGTAGGAAAAAATTTCCCTACTCCTTAATCCCCACCCCCGGACTCGAACCAGGAACCTCTACCGGATTTCTCTTTCGGTGTTGGCTGGCTCTTTATCATCCCTTGCTTTGTGCATAAGGTCCTAAAGCGCATCTTTGACCCCGTATGAAACAGTACAGCCGAACGCTCTAGCCATTGAGCTAGGTAGGGATAATAGTAATTTATTTTATTTTGTTTATAAATGTTATTGTTTTATTAAGAAAAAAGACCCAAAGTAATAAATGATACAATTGTCGAAAACCTTATAACTAAAACCATACTTTCTAGTCAATTATGCAAGAAAAACTATACCAATTACTTGAGAAAGCTGTTAAAGATAGAATTAAGAATGAAAAAATAGGTGTTCTATTCTCAGGAGGTATTGATTCAACAATCATTGCATTCATTCTAAAAAAACTCAATATCAACTTCACATGTTACACTGCTGCTGTTGACTTAGATGCAGAAGATCTTATGTGGAGTAAAAAGGTTGCAAAAGAACTTGGATTTAAATTAAAAATATGCAACATCAATCTTGATCAAGCAGAAAAAATAATAAAAAAAACAGCACAAATACTAGGAGAAATAGAAAGACCTGTTGTCCACGTCGGTGTTGGCAGTGTCATGTTAACAGTTACACAACAAGCTAAAAAAGATAATGTAAAATATCTTTTCTCTGGTCTAGGAAGTGAAGAAATCTTTGCAGGCTATCAAAGACATGAACTCTCAAAAGATATTAACCAAGAATGTAAAAAAGGACTAGAACTTATGCAACAAGGTGACCTAAAAAGAGACAATCTTATTGCAAAACACGAAAAACTTACCTTTCTCACACCTTTCCTCGACAAAGAACTCGTTGACTTTGCTTTAACAATCCCTGGCAAAGAAAAAATAAAAGACAACATAAAAAAATATATTCTTAGACAAGTTGCACTAAACATTGGTATTCCAAAAGATATTGCATTCAGAAAAAAAAGGGCTGCTCAGTATGGAAGCAGGTTTGACAAAGCAATTGAAAAACTTGCTAAACAAAATGGCTTCAAATTCAAAAAAGATTATCTTGAACAACTTAATCTAAAACTTGCTGCTCTGATCAGCTCTGGCAAAGATTCAATCTATGCAATGTCTAAAATGATCAACCAAGTTGTATGTTTGATCAGCATAAAAAGTAAAAATCCAGACTCATACATGTATCATACTCCTAACATTAACCTTGTTCAACTTCAAGCACAAGCAATAGGTATTCCACTATTGGAACAAGATACAAAAGGTGAGAAGGAGAAAGAACTTGACGACCTAAAAAAAGCACTTGAAAAAGCAAAAAAACAATTCAATATTCAAGGTGTTATTACCGGCGCACTCTACTCAAATTACCAGCGTGAAAGAATTGAAAAAGTCTGCGAATCACTAAACCTAAAAGTATTCTCACCACTCTGGCACATGAATCAAGAAACAGAAATGCGAGAAATCGTTGACAAAGGTTTTGAAGTTATCATTTCTTCAATCGCAGCAGAAGGATTAGATGAAAACGACGTCGGAACAACCATAAATCACGATTTCATAAACAAAATGGTCAAACTCAACAAGAAAAACAAGATAAACATTGCTGGTGAAGGAGGAGAGTTTGAATCTTTAGTTCTAAACGCACCTTTTTTCAAGAAAAGAATAAACATCCTCGAAGCAGAAAAGATAATGGAAAACAATTGCACAGGCAAATATTTAATTAAGAAAGCTGAGTTGATTTAAAATGGCATTTATAGATGATTTAATGAAAGAAAGTGGATATCAATTAATTAAAAATCAAGATAATTGTACCGCTTATGCTAGAGGTACAGGTGTTTATAGTGTTATAATGAACTCTAGGTTTAATCCTAAAACAGTATACTTTAGTTGTTTAAGCAAACAAGCATTTGAAAAAGTATTCAAGGATTTCAAAAAGTTATACGGTTCAAAATTTCCAGTACCTGGATCTGTTCTTCAGAATGTAGGTTTTTGGGGACTATTAATGGTATTAAACAGAACCTGTGGTGAATATGCTGAAACTATTAAAAATATGTTTGATGGATTTTCTTTAGTCATATGTGGCTATTCATCTAAAAAAGGAAAGGATGAAGCTCAAAAAAGAAAAGAAAAAGATTTCCAACGTCATTGTTTAATGTACAATGGAATAGAAGGAAGTAACACTCTACAAGAAGCTTTAAAGAAATAATTTATTTTACTCAGAATTTCAGCATCATTTAAAAATCTTCTCTTTATCTTCTTTTGTTAATGTTCTGTATTTTCCTGGTTTTAATGTTTCTAATTCCAGTGTTCCAATCCTAACCCGTTCCAAAGAAACAACTTCATAACCTAACTGTTCCATAATCCTTCTAACAATCCTATTCTTCCCTTCATGAATAGTTATTTCAATAACTCTCTCTTTCACTCTCTTAACATTTGCCTTAGAAGTCTTACCATCCTCCAACAACACTCCTTCTTTAATTTTCCTAATAGAATCATCAGAAACCTTTTTATTTACTTCAACCAAATATGTTTTCTTCACTTCATACCTTGGATGCATAATCTTATTTGCAAAATCACCATCATTTGTTAACAATAATAAACCAGTTGTATCCAAATCAAGCCTACCAATCGGAAAAACCCTTTCTTTAATCTTAATATATTCCATAATTGTCTTACAATGCTTATCCTCAAGAGCAGTAACGCAACCAAGTGGTTTGTTGAACATAAGATAAACCTTTTTTTCCACAGAAACCAACTTATCATCCACATAAATCTTATCCTCTTCAGAAGCCTTATCACCAATAGTAATCACTTTATCATTAACCTTAACTCTACCTTCTTTAATCAACTTTTCAGCTTTCCTTCTAGAACAATATCCATAATTACTTAACAATTTTTGAACTCTGTGCATAATAAACAAAAACCCTGTTGAATTTAAAAACTTTTTTAAATAAAGACTTTCTCATTCCAATTATGAAACTCAAAAAACAAATCATGGTAATACCAACAAAAACACTGTTCCAGAATCAACTCTTTCAAGGTTTCAGACATTCTAACGAAATCGATCACCAATCAATCATTCTCAAAAACTTCACTTGGATGCAAAGAGGTCTTGCAGAAACAGATCCTTCTTTTAAACAACCAATAATATACTCTGTCATTGTTAATCCAAAAACAAAAAAAGTATACGCATACCAAAGAGCATCAGATGAAAATTACAAAGAAACACGCCTGAAAGGAAAGTGGTCCTGGGGTGTTGGTGGCCATGTTGATAAATGTGACACAGAACATGATAACCCTTTGCATGCAAGCATGTTAAGAGAATTAAACGAAGAAATTAACATTAATGGTACAATCAACCCAAAAATCCTAGGATACATAAATAATGATGAAAATCTTGTTGGTCAGGTTCACTTTGGTATACTATATATAATAGAAACAGACTCTGAACACATTACACCTAATGACGGTGAAATAAAACATGGTAATTTCAGAACTATACAGGAACTAAAACAAATCTGCGCAGAGCAAGATGTTGAAGGTTGGTCTATAATAGCATTAACCCAGTTGGAAAAATATTTAAACAACTAATTTCTACCTATCTCCGGGGTGTTTTATTATGAAAGCTTATCTTGATATTGTAAAAAAGATCCTTGACACAGGTGTTAAGAAGGAAGATAGAACAGGTACTGGTACAATAGCTATTTCTGGTGCAATGTTTGAGCATGATATGTCTAAAGGGTTTCCTTTGTTAACTACTAAATCTGTTCCTTTAAGGTTAGTTGCTTCTGAACTAGAATTTTTTCTAAGAGGAATATCTGACAAAAAGTGGCTTATTGATAGGAATAATCATATTTGGGATGAATGGTGTAGTCCTGAAATAATACCTTATGCACATGATGAAGAAACTAAGAAAAAGATGATGGCTGAGAGAGATTTAGGACCAATATATGGTTGGCAATGGAGACATTTTGGAGCAAAATATGAAGGGTATGATAAAGATTATCAAGGAAAAGGGGTTGATCAAATAAAAAGATTAGTTAATGACTTAAAAACAAAACCTCATTCAAGACAGATGTTAGTTTTAGCTTGGAATCCTGTTGATAGAGACAAAGTTATACCTCCTTTTTGTCATTATGGTTTTCAGGTAACTGTTTTAGATGGTAAATTAAATCTTATATGGAGTCAAAGATCAGTTGATACAGCATTAGGATTACCATTCAACATTGCAAGCTATGGATTACTTCTTCATTTACTTGCAAAAGAATCTGGTTTGAAAGAAGGTAAATTAATCGGCTTTCTCGGAGACACTCACATCTATGTTAACCATGTAAATGGTTTAAAAGAACAATTAGCCAGAAAACCATTTCCATTACCAATCATAAAAACAGAACCTTTTACTTCAATATTTGATTGGAAACATACAGATACTAAAGTAGAAAACTATGAAAAACATCCAAGAATAAAGTTTGACATTGCTGTTTAAAATGACACAAATAATTATTATAGCTGCTGCTGCAGAAAACAATGTAATAGGGAAAGATAATGATATTCCATGGCACATAAAAGAAGACTTTCAACATTTCAAAAATAAAACAAAAGGTTTTCCCTGTATCATGGGCAGAAAAACATTTGAATCTCTCCCAGTTAAACCACTCCCTAACCGAGAAAACATTGTTCTCACAAGAAGCAACTTTACTCATGAAGGAGTAACCACCTTCAACAACTTTAATCAGGCAATTGAATACTGTAAAAAATTCGAAAAAATCTTCATAATAGGCGGTTCAGCAATATACAAACTAGGATTAGAAGTCGCAGACACAATCGAACTCACAAGAATACACAAACCATACGAAGGAGACACATACTTTCCTGAGATTGATTTCCTAAAATGGAGTTTAATCAACCAAGAAGAACATGAAGATATTGATTTAAAATCCAAAGAAATCATTAAGTTTACGTTTTTAACATACATAAGAAAACAAAACTCTTAAATAAACCAAACTCTCATTCTTTCACATGAACCCGCTCAAACTAATCAAAAAATATTACAAACCAGGAACAAAGAGTTATTATTTTGTTGTAAATCATTCTAAAAAAGTCACCCAAAAAGCAGTTAAGATAGCAAAAAAACTTAAACTTACAAAATCACAAATTAAATACATCAGAGAACTTGGCATGGTTCATGATATTGGTATGCTAAAAATACATGCGCCAGGCATAGAATGTTTTGGAAAGTATCATTACATCATGCACGGAGTAACAGGTGGAAGAATTCTAAGAAAAGAAGGTTATCCAAAACATGCATTGTCATGTGAAAGAGTTAACTTATGGGTTGGCGTAACAAAACAATATATAATCAAAAACAAACTTCCTTTACCAAAAAGAGACATGTACCCAAAAACAATTGAAGAAGAAATTGTCTGTTACGCAGACAAATTTTATTCTAAATATGAAAAATATCTTAGAAAAGAAAAAAGTATTACTATTATAAAAAAAAGAATGAAGAAATTTGGTGCAGAAAGAATGGAAATCTTTGATGAATGGATAAAAAAGTTTGGAAAATAAAATGAAAATCGAAAAAAAAGTCTGGCCAGAGTATTTTCAAAAGATTCTCGAAGGCAAAAAAACATACGAATTGAGATTAGCAGACTGGGAATGTAAAGAAGGCGACATCCTCATCTTAAAAGAGTTCGACCCAGAAACACAACAGTACACAGGAAGAACAATAGAAAAACAAGTAACTTACGTGGGCAAAACAAAAAACATGAACTTTTTTACCAAGGAAGACATTGAAAAACACGGTTTCCAAGTAATTAGTTTTAAGTAAGATTTATATATAAATGAATCAATTTACTTCTAGAATGAAAAAAGAGGCATTAAACATATCCTTAAACGCAATCCCAATCCTATTAATGATTGCTCTAATCCCTTTCATAAAAAACGATTATATTTTAGCAGCAATCTACATCTTAATCATTGCTATTTCCTTTTTCATAAAATATGAAAAAAAAGAATACGTTTTTTTCTTATTCGGTTTTTTCATCATGATTCTGGCAGAATCCTTTTTCATAAGCACTGGTGTTGAAACATTCCAAAGAACAACTTTGTTTAACATAATGCCATTATGGTTACCATTTTTATGGGCATATGCATTTGTTGCAATCAAAAGAGCAATCATCATACTAAAATGATCACTGAAATACTACTCTTAATTCTTGGACTTATCCTTTTAGTTAAAGGAGCAGACTTTTTTGTCAAAGCAGCTGCAACAATTGCAAAAAAATTAGGCATTTCACATTTAGTTATTGGCCTTACATTAGTAGCATTAGGTACATCAATCCCAGAACTAGCTTCTTCAGTAGTTGCATCTTTAAAAAACAGTCCAGGATTAGTTATAGGCAATGTTGTTGGTTCTAATATTGCCAATGTTTGTCTTATTGGTGGAATTGCTGCTATCATTGCCAACATCAAAACAAATGAAAAAATGTTAAAAAGAGATGGATATATTATGTTAATTGTTTCATTTTTGGTACTCATATTTGCTCTTAACATGACAATAACCTGGATTGAATCAATAATTTTTTTACTATTATACATTGCTTACACAACATTCTTGTTTGATATTAATCCAAAAACCAAAAAGAAATATCATTGGGATGAATTTATCAGATATTTTTTTACACTTAGGTATCTTATAACAATAAGAAACATGTTCAACAACAAAAACAAAAGGAAACAAAAAAGACCAGCTCTTTTCAAAGATTTCTTAATCATAATAATTTCAGGAGCAGCTGTTATTTATGGTGCTAAATTTTTCATAGAAAGTGCAATCTTTTTTGCAAAACTTTTCAATGTTTCTGATACACTAATTGGTATTAGTCTTGTTGCAATTGGAACATCACTGCCAGAACTAGCTGTTTCAGTTTCAGCTGCAATCAAAGGTTATGGCAACATTGTAATTGGTAACATAATTGGCTCAAACATCACAAACATTCTACTAATTCTAGGTGTTTCAGGCTTAATAATCCCAATAACAATAGTAAAAACAACACTTATATTAATAATACCTTTTATGATATTGTCAAGTATTTATCTATTAATATTTCTAAAAAGCAATTGGGAGATAAGACGCATTGAAGGAGTAATCTTTCTGATCGTATATATTCTCTTCATTACAATCTCTTGTTTTGCTCTTTAATAAAAATATTTATAAATACCAATATTTACAACTAGTTATTGGAGGGGATAATCATGACAAAAACAGAGGAGAATCTTAAAGATGCTTTTGCTGGTGAAAGCCAAGCAAGAAACAAATACACTTATTTTGCAAAGGTTGCAAGAAAACAAGGTTTCCACTATATCGCAAAGATATTTGAGGAGACAGCAATGAATGAAATGCAACATGCAAAAGATGAGTTCAAACTTCTGAAAGGTATTGGAGATACAAAAGCTAATCTTCAAGCTGCAATTGATGGTGAACATTATGAAAATACAGATATGTATCCAAAAATGCAGAAGATCGCCGAAGAAGAAGGTAATAAAGAAGCTGCAAAATTATTTAAGGAAGTTTCTGAAGTTGAAAAACATCATGAGGAACGTTTCAAAAAACTACTCAAGTTACTAGAAGAAGGAAAACTTTTCAAAAGAGACAAACCAATTAAATGGAAATGCTCAAAATGTGGTTACATTCATGAAGGAGAGGAACCACCTGAAAAATGTCCTTCTTGCAAACATGCGAAAGAATATTATGAACCAGAGTGCTTATGTTTTGGAGAAGGGTGTGAGTGTTGCAATTAAAACAAGCATTACAAACAGCATTGGATTTTGAACAAAAAGGCCATGACATTTACAAAGGAACAGCAGAAAAAACACAAAATCCAATTGTGAAAAAGACTTTTCAATATTTAGCTGATCAAGAATTGCATCATATATGGGAAATTAAAAAATACTTAGAAGTACAAGAGATAGAACTTAAAGGAGACAAGTTTGAACAAACAAAAAAATTTTTCTCAACCACAGTAAAAGAATTCAAAGAAAAAACACAGTTAAGCAGTGACGATGAAGAATCCTATAAAACAGCATTAGTACTGGAAAAAAATGCTTATGACTTTTACCAGGAACAATACAATCAAACAACTGATCCAAAACTGAAACAATTTTTTAAATTTTTAATGCATCAAGAAAATGCACATTTTCAATTAATACAAAAAGCATATGATTACATAAAAGATCCAGTTATTTTCAATGCAGAAGAAGAAAACTGGATGACAATTTGAGGTGAATCAAAATGACAAAAGTAATTGTATATGGAACACCAACATGTCCATGGTGCGATAGAGTAAAAGAATTTTTAAAAGAAAATAATGTTAAATTTGAATACATTAACGTTGCTGAAGATAAAGAAAAAGCACAAGAAATGGTTGAAAAATCAGGACAAATGGGTGTTCCTGTAACAGACATTGACGGAGAAATCATTATCGGCTTTGACCAAGATAAAATAAAAGAATTATTAAAACTATAAAAGAGGTGATCCAATGTTTAAAAAGATTTTTTTAATCTTTCTAATCCTATCAATAGTAGGATGTTCAAGTACAACAACACCTTCAAACGAAGAAGGACCAATAGTTTTACCTGTAGAAATAAAAGAAGGTAAATTTAATCCAACAGAATTCATGATTGTAGAAGGATTTTCAGTAAGATGGACAAACATGGACACAGTAGAACACACAGTAACTTCAAATATTTTTAACTCAGGAATTATAGAACCAAACCAAACTTGGAGTTACACTTTTAATGAAATAGGAACTTTTGAATACCATTGCACACAACATCCTAATATGAAAGCAAAAGTTGAAGTAGTGAAAAAAGAATGAACAAAGAAGAATTACTAAAACTATTAGAGAAATTCATAGAAAATAAAGATTTCAAGTTTAATCCTGACCAAAAACACGTAGATATGATAATTAATGGACTAATTGAAAACGAAAAAAAATATGGTTATAGATATTGTCCGTGCATTATCATATCAGAGAATAAAAAAGATAATCGAATCTGTCCATGTAATTTCAGGACACAGCCAGTTTGGGAAACAAAAGGCATGTGCCATTGTGGACTATTTGCAAAAAGGTGATTTTTATGACTAAACTAAATGAAATATATAAATGTGAAATTTGTGGTAATCTTATTTCTGTTATTGAGATAGGAGCTGGTGAATTAGTTTGTTGTGGGCAACCAATGAAACTACTTAAAGAAAAATCTCAGAAAACTTCAGTTTCTGAGGGGTTAGAGACAAAGTCTCAAAGCACACAAGATCAAGGTAAAGAAAAACATGTCCCTATTGTAAAAATCAATGAAAATAATGTAAAAGTAACAGTAGGTTCCACACATCATCCAATGGAAGAAAAACATTTTATTGAACTGATACAACTAGTAAAAAACAATGCAATCATAGCAGGCAAAAGATTAAGACCAGGAGAAACACCAGAAGCAAGTTTTTGTTTAGAAAACACAGAAGGCATTACAGCAAGGGCATTGTGCAATGTGCATGGGTTATGGATTAACAAATGAAACAATTCTTAAAACACGCAACAAATAGAGCTTGCGTGATCAGATCATTAAAAGTTGCATTTGTAATTGGTACTATACTTGCTTTAATTAACCATTATGATGCAATAATTACTGCATCATTCACTTACACTAACACTATACAAATCCTTTTAACTTACTTTGTACCTTATGCTGTTGCAACCTATGGTTCTGCAATGCAAGCAATATATAAAGACAAAGTTTAAAAACATTAACACATACCTTATATGAAAAAGGTGATATGATGGTTGATCTTAAACTATTAAAAAGACTCATGGATGTTGGAGGGGTCAGTGGATCTGAAGCAAAAATACGTTCTCTAATTATAAAAGAAATCAAACCTTATGTTGATAAAATAAAAACAGACAAATCAGGTAATCTTATTGCACACCAAAAAGGTCCTAAACCAACTGTAATGTTAGCAGCACATATGGATGAAGTTGGACTAATGGTAAAAAGCATTGACCAAAACGGTTTAATAGAAGTTGATAAGATTGGAGACATTGAATCAATGGTTATCATAGGCCAAAAAGTTTGGATAGAAACAAAAAATAAACCTGTCCAAGGTGTTGTTACTACAAAAGATCTTAGCGACAGTGATGAAATAGAAGAACTTCCTGAAGATGGAGAAATTATCATTGACACAGGCCTAAATAAAAAAGAACTTTCTAAGTTAGGTGTAAGAGTTGGTTCTTTTATCAACTTAATCCAAGAAAATTCAACTCTTAGTAAAAAAGAAATCATCTGTGGTAAAGCACTTGATGATAGAATTGGATGTTATATTCTTATTCAACTTGCAAAAGCATGTAACAAAACAAGAAAAAGTGAAATATATTTTGTATTCACAGTACAAGAAGAAATGGGTCTATACGGAGCAAAAACTTCTGCATATGAAATCAAACCAGACTGGGCAATTGCAATTGACACAACAGAAGCAAACGATGCACAAGCAGAAACACCTACTCAAGTCCTTGGAAAAGGTGTAAGCATAACAGCAAAAGATGCTGACATGATTGGAAACAAATGTATCAATACTTGGCTAGAAGAAATCGCTAAAAAAAGAAAAATTCCAATTCAATGGGATGTAAGTGACAGAACAACTACTGACGCAATTAATATTTATTTTTCTGGTGGAGGAGTACCTGCAACTGTTGTTGGAGTTCCTGTAAGAAACTCACATTCTACAATAGGCATTGCAAACACAAAAGATATTGACAACACAGTCAAACTTTTAAATTTCTTACTAAAAAACCCTCCAAAGAAGTGTGTTTAATAAAATGGACAACAAAAAATTAGGGGTAATACTATTAATAATAGGAATTGTTTTAGGTACTTCTATCTATATAGTCAAATTAAGAGATGATTCACTAATTAACAAAATTATAAGCGAACAAGGAAGTTGTTTTCTTGAAGATGGAACATGTCTTCATGCAGATAAAGATATGACTTTTTACATTATTGCGTGGATCACTTCTGCAATTATAATAGCATTAGGTATTTACCTAATTTTCTTTGAAAAATCTCAAAAAGCAATCATTTCAACTTTGGAACAACAAAAACAAATTCAAACAGATGAAGAAAAATTCAACATATTACTTAAAGGATTAAACAAAGAAGAACAAAAAGTCATCAAAGCAGTCAAAGAACAAGATGGCATCACTCAACAAACTCTCAGATTCAGAACAGACTTACATAAATCCAAATTAAGCATTGTTTTAGACAACCTAGAAAAAAAACAACTCATCACCAGAAAACAAAAAGGTAAAACAAAGCAAGTTTTCCTCAAAATCACGTTATAAACGATCTCTTTAAACAATTCTAACAATACAGCCATTCTAACCACTTCAGTTTCAGCACTAAAATATATCTATTTCCTTGTATTTCCTATGTTTTGAGGTGGTTTATTATGGATGATTGTTGTCAAGAAAAAAAAGAAAGTAAAGGTATCTTATCTGGAATAATTTATGGATTAATCCCACACACAGGATGCATTGCATTTATTGTTCTAACAATTTTAGGTGTAACAACAGCAGCATCACTTTTCAAACCATTGTTAATGAATGCTTATTTTTTCTATATATTAATAGGACTATCACTTGTATTTGCAGGTATTTCAGGTTCAGTTTATCTCAAAAAAAGAAATATGTTATCTACTACTGGTGTTAAACAAAAATGGAAATATTTATCAGTTCTTTTTGGAACTACAATTGGTGTTAACTTGTTATTGTTTATGGTAATATTCCCAATTACTGCTAACATGACAATGGCAACACCAACAGGAGCAGCTATTTACACTGGATCCTCTAACATTACACTAAAAGTTGACATACCATGTCCAGGTCATGCTCCTTTAATAAGCGAAGAACTAAAAACAATCAACGGTGTTCAATCAATAAAATTTAGATTTCCTAATAATTTTGATGTTCAATATGATTCAAGTGAAACATCACAAAATGAAATTCTTAAATTAGAAGTTTTCAACACATATCAAGCGCAAGTTTTAAAAACTTCAGAAATTAAAGAACAACCAATAGCAACATCATCCTGTTGCGGCAGTTGCAGTGCAGCAAGAAGTGGAAGCAGTTGTGGTTGTGGAGGTGTAAGATGAAGAAAGTAATCATATTATTAATTGTTCTAGTACTATTAACAGCATGTTCTAGAACCCCAACTTCAAATACAGTTAAAGAACAATCTCTTGCACAATGTTTGACAGAAAAAGGTGCAACAATGTATGGCACTGAATGGTGTGGTTATTGTAAAAGACAAAAAGAATTATTTGGAGATGATTTCAAAGACATTAATTACATTGACTGTGACAAAAACAGCCAAGAATGTAACATGATGGGTATAGATGGTTATCCAACTTGGATTATCAACAATGAAAAATATCCAGGACTTCAAAGTTTTGAAAAACTTGCATCTTTAACAGGGTGTGAAGATTGTAGTGAATGCGAGGTACAAATATGAAAAAAAACTGCCCACATTGTGTTGCAAAAAAACAACCTTGGTATAAAGAAAGGCTTTATGTTGTTAGTTTGATAACTATTGTTCTGTTAATCACAAGTTACTTTTCATTACCAAAATTATACACTGCTTTTATTGATTATTTCAGAGTAATTTGGTGGGCAGTCCTACTTGGTTTGTTAATCGGAGGAGTAATTGATTATTTCATCCCAAGAGAATACATATCAAAATTCCTTTCAACGCACAAAAAAAGGTCCATCTTCTACGCAGTTGGCTTTGGCTTTCTCATGAGTGCATGTAGTCATGGTATTTTAGCAATTGCAATACAACTTTACAAAAAAGGTGCGTCTGTTGCATCAACAATAGCATTCTTACTTGCATCACCATGGGCAAACTTACCAATCACCATACTTTTGTTTGGCTTTTTTGGAGTAAAAGCACTATTCCTTATAGTTTCTGCAATAATTATTGCAATCACAACTGGTTTAATCTATCAAGTATTAAATAAAAAAGGTAAACTAGAAAAAAATCCACACAGTGTAAAAGTTTCTAAAAAATTCTCAATAAGAAAAGATATTAAAAAAAGGTACAAGAATTATAAATTTTCTACAAAAGACATCCATGGAGTTGTTGCTGGTGCATGGTCACTTGCAAAAATGGTTGTTTGGTGGATTTTGATAGGTATGATTTTAGCAGCATTGGCAAGAACATTTGTACCACAACACTTTTTTATGAAATACCTTGGACCTTCATTATTAGGCTTAGGCATAACTTTAATATTTGCAACAATAATCGAAGTCTGTTCAGAAGGGAGTTCTGTGCTAGCTTTTGAATTGTTCAAACAAACAGGCGCTTTTGGTAACAGCTTCACATTCTTAATGGCTGGAGTTGCAACTGATTACACAGAAATTGGACTTATCTGGTCAAACATTGGAAAAAAAGCTGCAATATGGCTACCAATAATAACAGTACCACAAATTTTATTACTAGGTTATGTATTTAACCTATTATTATGACTAAAATATCAATAATCGGAGCAGGAGGTATTGGTGCTACTACAGCTCATATTACTTTCTTAAAGAAATTAGGAGATATTGTATTAGTAGACATAGTAGAAGGATTAGCAAAAGGAAAAGCATTTGACATGTTACAAGCAGCTCCTGTAGAATGTTCTGATTTCAAAATTTCAGGAACAAATGATTATGCAGACACAAAAGATTCTGACATTATTGTAATTACAGCTGGAAGTCCAAGAAAACCAGGCATGACAAGAGAAGATTTGTTAGAAATAAATAAAAAAATCATAACATCAGTCACAAGAGAAATAATAAAACATTCTCCAAATGCAATCTTAATTGTTGTCACAAATCCAATGGACATTATGACTTATGTTGTTGCAAAAGAAAGTGGTTTTCCAAAACAAAGAATAATTGGAATGGGTGGAATATTAGATACAGCACGATACAAAACATTTGTTGCTCAAGAACTTAATGTTTCTGTCAATGATGTTAAAGGATTTGTTATTGGTCAACATGGTGGCAGCATGGTTCCTGTTGCTAGCCAAACAATTGTGAAAGATAAAAAACTTACTGAACTATTACCAAAAGAAAAAATTAATGAAATTATTGAAAAAACAAAAAAAGCAGGAGCAGAAGTTATTAAATTAGCTGGATTAACTTGTTATGCACCTGTCTCAAGTATTGTTAAAATGATAGACATAATAGTAAATGACAAAAAAGAGATTGTACCTTGTTCTGTTTTTAAAGACAATATTTTTATTGGATGGCCTGTGAAACTTGGAAAAAACGGTGTTGAAGAGATTGTTGAGATTGATTTAAGTAATGAAGAAAAAGAATTATTTGGTAAAGCTGTTGAGCATATCAGAGGTTTAGTTGAAAAAATATGAAACAACTAATAAAAGACCTAAAAAAAGTTGCAAATCCTGAAAAAGCAAAGTTATTGCAAGGCTTCTTCAAAACAGGCAAAGGAGAATACGGTGAAGGAGACATTTTTCTTGGAGTTATGGTACCACAACAAAGAAAAATAGCACAAAAATACAAGGATCTTCCATTAAAAGACATTCAAAAACTTCTTAACACTAAAATACATGAACAAAGATTAACTGCTATATTCATCCTTATTGCGCAATACCAAAAAACAGATAATAAAAAACAAATATTTAATTTCTACTTAAAAAACACAAAAAACATCAACAATTGGGACTTAATTGACCTTTCTGCTCCAAAGATAATTGGTGACTATCTGTTAGACAAACCTAGAAAAATCTTATACAAACTTGCAAGATCAGATAGTTTATGGGAAAGAAGAATTTCTATGCTAGCTACATTTGCTTTTATTGATAAAAATGATTTTAAAGATTCACTAAAAATATCTAAGTTATTATTAAAAGATAAACATGACTTGATACATAAAGCAGTTGGTTGGGGATTAAGAGAGATTGGCAAGAGAAATCAAGAAGTAGAAGAGAAGTTCCTAAAAAAACACTACAAAACAATGCCCAGAACAATGTTAAGATACTCAATTGAAAAGTTTGATGAAAAGAAAAGAAAATTTTACATGAAAAAATGAAATTTTTGAAGAATGAAAAAAGTTTAGAAAAACCAAAGGTTTTTGTAAAAGCCGTAAGTTTATTTTCAGGAGGACTTGACTCTTTGCTAGCTATAAAACTCATTCAACAACAAAATATTGATGTCACTGCAGTTGCATTTCGTTCTCCATTCTTTGTTTCTGACAAAAAAATGCAAAAAATGCAACAAGTTGCAAAACAACAAGGATTCAAGATAAAATTCATTAATCTTGGCATGAATTATCTTAAAATGGTTAAAAAACCAAAGCATGGTCATGGTAAAAACATGAACCCTTGCATTGACTGCCATGCTTATATGATAAAAAAAGCAAAAGCTTTTGCAAAAAAAATAAACGCAAAATTCATTTTCACAGGAGAAGTTCTTGATGAAAGACCAATGAGCCAAAACAGAAAATCATTAGATATTGTTGCACAAGAAGCAGGATTAAAAAACAAACTACTTAGACCATTATCAGCAAAACTATTACCTGAGACAGAAGCAGAAGAAAAAGCATATGTTGATAGACAAAAACTCATGAACCTCAGAGGTAGAAGTAGAAAAAGACAATTTGCTCTTGCAAAAAAATTCAAAATAACTAACTACGAAACACCTGCAGGAGGATGTTTATTAACATGCGAAGCATATTCTAAAAAACTAAAAGACCTATTCAATCACAAATTCACAATCAATGATGTAAAACTTCTCAAACTAGGGAGACATTTCAGATTTAGAACAAACAAAATCATAGTTGGCAGAAACCTACAAGACAACCAACAACTTCTAAAACAAAAAAACAAAACAGATTATGTTTTCGAAGCAAAAGACATCATGGGCCCAACAACACTCCTTCAAGGAAAAAAGACAAAAAAAGCAATCCTAATCGCGGCACAACTAACAGCACGTTACTCAGACGCAAAAACAGACAAAGTAACCATCAACTACAATAAAAAAGAAATAATTGTTGAAAGCATTTCTGATGAAGAATTAGAAAGGTTAAGAATTTAATTAAAAAAATAAAAAATTATTTTAAGGTTTTCTCTGCTCTTAATTGTTTTGAATATTGCTTGATATGTGGATATGAGTCAAATGTTTTACCTGAATTACCTAGATAAGAAAACAAATTTTTACCTAAAGGAGTAATCTCATATTTCCCTCCACTAAGAGAGGAAGGTTTTATTATTCCAATTTTATTGCAGAATTCTGCTGCTTGTTTTTGCTCTAGACCAGAAGGCGCAATTAAATCATAGATCGGCATAGTTGGCTCTCCTACACTAATTGCCTTTAAACCTTCACTTCCAAGCATACTAGCTAGAGTATCCAAATACTCCAAAACCTTATTCCTTACATCTGAAGGAGTTGAATCTTCAATAGTTAAATCAAGAACAAACAATGCGCAATAAGCACTTCCTAATATATTAGTTAAAATAGGTAGTTCAAATTTTACTGGGAAACCTTTCTGCATTTCTTTAAAATTATAATCTAATTTAATACTCTTTTGACCATTATCATCTTTTTTTAATTGTATATGTGTATAGAATAAGGTTTGGCCACTCCCTTTCCGAGTGTATTCTTTATTAAAGTTTTTAATAGATTTTTCTAAATCAGATTTTTTAGTTATTTGTTTAATGACTTTCTCTACATCATCCAGGCCAAGTTTCTTTTTAAGATTATCTGGTAGTGTGTGAGAAGGAAAATATTCCTTAAGAAGGACATTAAGACTTTCACCAGACTTATCAAATTGGTTGATTGCATTTTCTATCACAACTGTTCTGCCAAATATTTTATTTATTTCCTCTGCTTTTACAAGCATCTCAGCAAAACGTGCATAATAATCGGAAAATTGTTTTAAATGATCCATTGGTTGACTTGTGTTTTCCATAAATATCCCCTCCTTATTTTATAAAGTAATCATCAAGGATTTATAAATATTTATATTGTATAAAATCAAAAGATTTCAGACAAAGAATTAGAAAACTTAAGAATATAAATATTTATAAGTAAATAAATTTCTTAGAATTAAAATGGCTCAAGATATTAGTGGATTAAGCACTAGATTAAAGGAGATAGAACAAGAGTATGATGATTATAATAACATGCTTAGTCAGACTTCTGGAGATAGAGTTAATTGGAAACAACTCAAAGAATCTGTTACTGACGAACAAAGATTTGAGGAAACTTTTGATCAATATTTAACACCTAGGATTGAAGCTTATGAAAGATTAAATGATTTAAGGAGACAATACAATAGTGTTTGTAATCTTTTTCTAGGTTCTCTTATTGAAGGAAATAGAGATAGAAAAGGAGCACTTGAAAGGACAGGGGATTATGGTTTATCAGGACTTGCAAAACTAATGTCAAAAGCTAGATGTGTAGTTAGTACTGGAAGAACAAAAAAAGGACTTTATACTGAGGTAATTAAAGAAGGTGAATCTACACTAGAAAAGGATAGTGAAAGAGAAAGAGAAGATGAGGATAAACTAAAGAAATTTGAAACTTTTGTTGAAGAACATAATGATAAAATACCTGAATATTTAATGCAAAAGGTAGGTAGATTTATTGCTTTACATAAAGAATATATCTTATTATCACAAGGTTACACAGACACTAAAAAAGGACTTCTTAGTTCTGCTCAAGAAGAAATCAATATGTTATATCCTGATGAAAAAGGACCAACAGAAAGTTAAGAAATAACTTTCAACAACTCACACATTCTACAAACCTCTCTCCTTGAAGGTTCTCCACAGATCTCGCAATAATTCAGCTTTCCTTTTGCTCTTTTCAATTTTGGAACAATCTTTATGAATTTATTCACGATATTTACCTTTACTTTACTATCCATTTCATTCAATTGATTTCTAATTCTTCTCCTAAACACAGTGTTATTTGAACAAGGACAAGCCTCATACAATACAGGAAACTTCATTTTTTTCGAAAACTTCATGATTTCAGAATTGAAACAAAAGTACAATGGTTTCACTCTTGGAACAAACTTTTTATCACGAATAACACCAGTCATTGGTCCTGTTCCAACTCCTAATTCAGGATTACCTTTCAAAAGATTCAACATAACAGTCTCAGCACCATCATCCAGATTATGACCAGTTACTAACTTACTACCACCCAACTCTCTTGCTTTTTTATTAATCAACCATTTTTTTATAATTCCACAAATCATACAGTTGGTTAATTTTTTCTTCTCTTGAATAGCAGAACGGATATAACACATTGAAAAGCCAAACTCTTTTCTAATATCAATAATGTGTAACTTAACTCCATACTTATCACAAAACTCTTTCAAATTTTTCAAATTCTTTTTTGACCAATCACCTATCTTAAGATCAATTGTCATTGCTTCTACATTATAACCTAACTTCTTCAACAAATATAAAACAACAGTAGAATCCTTTCCACCTGAGCAAGCTACAATAACCTTATCCTTTTTACTAAGCAATTTATACTTCTTAATAGTATTCTTTACAGTTGTTTCAATCATAATACTTAAAAAAATAGTTAGTTTTATAAAGGTTTTTATGAAGAATTAGCTGCCGGAAATATTCCGATATATTATCACAACCTTTATAAATTAAGATAACCCTATAATTAGTAATAAAGGGGGATAAAATTGAATAACTTAATGAGGGTACTATATGGTCAGGCAGGTTAAAATACCTATATTAATCACTATATTTCTTTTCTTTATCATCATCACTCCAATTTTGCTTCAAAACCCTAAAGAAGAACTCATTCCAACCATAATATCTAATAATACCATTGAATTAAAGGCTCCAGTGCAAGAAACTAATCAAACCACAGCAAATATCATACTACTAGACTTTGATTTCAATGATACACAAGAACCAAATATAACAGAAACCACTGAAGAACCCATAATAACCTTCAGAGGTGGCAGTGGTGGTGGAAGCTCTCCAAGACCACCAGAAAACAATATAGATAATAACAAAGTTCACAAATTAGTTAACAAAAAAATAGAAGATGACAATGAATCAAATGTTGATATTATTATTGTAGTACAAAATGAATCTCAATTTCAAGAAATTTCTGACAAAATTAAACAAACAGGTGGAAAAGTAAAAGCAACTTATGATGTAGGTAAAACTATTTCTGCTGAAATCCCAGCATCCAAAGTTGAAGAAGTCACTAAGGATATTTCTGTTAACAGTACCTGGCCAAACAGAGAATACAGTTTAATGTTAGACAGCTCAGTTGACCTAATGAATATTCCTATCCCATGGAACCTTAATTTCACAGGAAAAGGTATCAAAATAGCTGTACTTGACACAGGTATTGATGAAAATCACGAAATGTTTCTTAACAAAACTATTTTATCCAAAGAATTTACTAATGAGGGAGATACTAATGATAAAAATGGTCATGGAACACATGTTGCAGGTATTGCTTTAGGTAATGGTGAGTATAAAGGTGTTGCACCAGATGCATCTCTTATTAATGCAAAAGTCTTAACAAGTAAAGGAAAAGGTTCAACAGAAACCATTATTGCAGGAATTAACTGGGCAATTGACCCTGATAACAATTCTGAAACAGATGACGGTGCAGATGTTATTGTTTTAAGCATAGGAGCACCATTCAATGATGCAAACAGTCCTGTAATTGGAACACTTAAAGATGCAATTGACATGGGTACTACTGTTGTTATCTCTGCTGGTAATTGTGGAGAAACATGCCCTAGTGAAAGATGTAAAGGTTTTGTTGGAGTAACAACTCCTGGTAATTTCAAAGATGCAATCACAGTTGGCGCTGTTGATGATAATCTTGAATGGGCATGCTTTTCATCAGGCCAAGACTTTGGTCAATACCTAAAACCAGACATAGTTGCTCCTGGTAAAGAAATCACTTCTTCATTCTATGGAAACACTTATGAAACACTAGACGGAACTTCAATGTCAGCTCCACACATAGCGGGAATCACTGCATTATTATTAGAAAAAAACAATTCTCTTAATCCTTCTGAAATAAAACAATTACTTGAAAACAAAGCAATTGACCTTGGTCAAGAAGGCAAAGACATCTATTACGGAAGCGGATTCATCGACGCTGAGAAACTCTTCCTAGAAATTAATGAAACACAAGAAAGTAATGAAACAACTGTAATAAATGAAACAAACCAAACCAATAAAACTAATAAGACCAACCAAACCACTGACACCAACATAGAACTTGATTTTAGAAAAGTTATCAATTTAAATGAAACCAGTTTTATTAGTTTCAACAGTGAAGACTATTATGATAATATAACATTATTAATTGAAAACAACCTAAGCAAGGTTGCTGAACAAACCTTCCAAGGCTATGGTTTTTATTATAATCTCACAGATACTTCTACCATAGGCACTCACAACATCAAATTAACATTATGTAATGATGGATGCTCAGAATTCAATTATACTTTTGAAGTTATTAACAAAACTAATAATACTATTATTATTAAAAGAAGAAAATTAGGAAAAGAAGATATAGAACTTATTAAAAGATTAAGCATAAACCTTAATCTTAATACATCCATTAATAATCATGAAACCTATCAAGCTGAAACTTGTCAATCAGATGACTTTTCAATACAAAACAATGAATGTAGTGACGCTGAAAATCTAAATTTAGATACAAGATATCAATCAAAGATTGATCACGACGAAGATGATGATTGGTTTGAGTTTGACATACCAGGATCTGGAACAGGAATCATAACTGTTAATTTAGAAGTGCCTAGTAACAGAGATTATGAACTAGAAGTTTATAGCCCGTGTAATAACTTTATAGATGGATCCTACAATGGAGAAGGCAGTGATGAAACAGTATCTGAACCAATAGAAAATGCAGACAAAGTTTATGTTAAAATTTACGGTTACTCAGGAGATTATGGTTCTGAATATTATTATTTTGAAGCATCATTTGAAGAAGAAGAAGAAGAAAACGGCTATGCAAGAGTATACATGGACATCCATGAACCTTCTAATTATTGGATGAGCGTATGGATAGATGGTACATTATATGATTATTTTGAAGATCTTGCAGGTAATACTAGATGGGTAGTTGAACCAGATTATGAACTTTCAGCTGGAACTCACGAAATACAAATAAAAGGTCTTAATTTAGTAACTAATGAAGATTATAACCATGAAATATCAAAAAACATTCCAGAAAATACTGTTGTTGAATATGAATTTGAAGTTGATTTAAGAGACTGTACTTCTGGAAGTTGTTGTGATTCTTATGGATATTATAGACCATCATCTTGGACATGTAATTATCAATATGATACAGAGTATGGTTGTCCATGGGGCACTGATTTAGGAGATGATGTAGGTAGAAGATACAAAAGAAGATATTGTTCTGGATCAAGTTCTTCTTGCAGTGGAAGTACTTCATGGGACTCTTGGCAAAGCTATAGAAGTTGCGACTCTGATGAACGATGCAACCCAAGCACTTACCAATGTGATGTTGATCCATGTGCAAATAAAAATTGTGGTGATACATGTGATGGTAATACAAGAAAATATAATGGATATTGTTCAGGAGGCACTTGTTATTATTCAAACACAGAATCATGTACCCACGGTTGTTCCAGTGGATCATGTATCACAGCAACATGCGGTGATGGAACATGTCACCAAGGAGAAAACTGCCCAAAAGATTGTTTAGTTATAGCTGGCTTTTACGAATTACCATCTTCATTTGAAGAAGATAAAAATGTTACAGTTAAAGTTATAATAGAAAACATTGGAACAGTTTCTCAAACAAGTAAGGTAGAAGTAGGCATTTATTCTAGTGATTTTTATACACAAGATTTTACAACACACGGAAGTTCCGAAGGCATTACAGGTTGTTGCGAAGAAAACAAATATTTTGATACAAGACAAGTAACTCGCGGAGCAGGTGAGAGACAAACTACTACTTTTTATTTAACAACCCCATCTAAACTCTCAGTTGACGCATGTGATCAAGACCCACCACCAAACTCTGCTTGGGGAGATTCATTTGTAATAATTGCAGGCTCATATTCAGAGTGTGGCAGTGGTTATGACTCAACAACAGAAGAGCAAAGTATAGATATTACACCTATTTGTGATGATGACCAATGTACAAGCTACCATTGGAGAACATGTAATGAAGTAGATACCTTTTGTTGTTCAGGTGATGAGAGTGATGGAAATTCTGACACAGCTTATCCACAATATTATTGTGAAGATAACTTTGACTGGTCAGCTTGTTCAAACCTATGGGGACATCTAGAAGGATGTGAACAAAGAGATGACTTATATTGTACACAAGAAGATGGCTTATGGATGTTTAGAGAATGTGAACATGGTTGTTCTGGTGAACAATGTAACCCTGACCCATGTACAGGAGTAACTTGTGATGATACATGTGATGGCGACACAAGAAAATATAGTGGATCTTGCTTAAGTGGTAGTTGTTCTTATTTAACAGAAGATTGCACTCATGGTTGTTCTGATGGTCAATGTATCACACCTTCATGCGGTGATGGAACCTGTCACCCAGGAGAAGATTGTCCAAAAGATTGTTTAGTAATAGTAGGCTTTTTCCAATTACAATCCTCTGTTGAGGAAGATGAAAATATTACAATTAATGTTTCAATAAGAAATGATGGAACAGTAATTCAAACAGGAAAAGTTGAAGTAGGCATGTATGCTTCAGACTTTTATACTCAAGATTTCACTGGTCAAACATCTAGCTCACATCGAATCACAGGTTGCTGTGAAAACAACACTTATTTTGCAACTAAAGAAGTAACACGTGATCCAGGTGAACAAAGATACTCTGCATTTAATTTAAAAGCACCATCAAAAATATCAGTTGACGCATGTGATCAAGACCCACCACCAAACTCTGCTTGGGGAGATTCATTTGTTGTAATAGCAGGTGCATACTCTGCATGTGGTGAAGATTATTATTCATCAACAGGAGAACAAAGCATAGAAGTCACTCCAATTTGTAATGATAATCAATGTACAAGTTACTTTTGGAAAACATGTAATGAAGTTGATACATTCTGTTGTTCAGGTGATGATGAAGATGATAGCGAAGACACAGCTTATCCTCAATATTTCTGTGAAGATAATCTTGGTTGGGCACCTTGTTCAAACTTGTGGGGTCATCTAAATGCATGTGACCAAAGAGGAGGTTTATATTGTACAGAAGAAGATGGTTTATGGAAGTTTAGAGACTGTCCAGGTGGTTGTGATACAACAACACATGAATGTGTGCCATTATGCGGAGATGGTATTTGCGAAGATGGTGAAACAGAATATAATTGTGAAGATGATTGTTATTCTGACATAATCATAGAAACAATAAAAAATGTTAATCCAGATGAAGCAGAAGAAAATCAAGTAGTTACTTTCACAGCACAAGTAAAAAATCAAGGAACAGTTACAGGAAACATATTTATTGAAGGTGCTGTTGTTCCAGAAAGTTGGAGAGATATTATTTATCCTTTAGAACCTTTTTCAACTCAAACAGTTATTGATAACATTATCGAAATCTGTCCTGGAAACAAATTTTATGATTACAAAATAATTGAAGAACTTGAACCAGGCCAAACAGAAGATGTTGAATTTGAAGTAATTGCTCCAAACAGAAGTTCAGTGAATGATTGTGATGATAATACTCCAAAAGCAAGTGCTTGGGATGATGAATTTAGAATCATTGCAGGCACTTATCTCCATCCTAGTGGAGGAAATTATGAACATTTTAATTATGCAACATACATTGTTGGTGAACGAGAATGTGTACATCCTTTTGGAACCTTCCCAGAATGTTCATGTTTAGAAGATGCTTACAAATGTTTTGACAATGAAACCTGTAATTTAGGTAATGGTAAATGTGAATTCAATGGACCTTGCACAGGTTTACCAGATGGTTCATCTGAAAACTGTCAATGCCATAGTGATGAAGATTGTACTGACCATGAACCAGATACAGAATGTAGATTTGGACAAATTTTTAACGATTGTATTCCAATAGAATATGAAGATCAATGTAACACAATTGACGAATTCAAATGCAAAGACAATGCATTATACAGATGTGAACAACAAGAAAAATACAAAGATTGGATGTATGTCACAGGTTGCACAAGAAAACAAATATGTATGGCTGATCAAGAAGCTTGTGTTAATATTGGAAATTATGATCTTGTAATAGACGATGCACCTCCAGGAATAACACTTAACAAACAACAACATACTATTATGGGAGTTAATGTAAAAATCAATGGTTATGTTGACCCTGACACACAACTTGAATATGATGAAACAAACTTTGAATTAATTGAAGGAGATGCATGCTTAAACCAAAATTATAATCAAGGTGATAATAAATGTTATTTCTATGTAAATTCATTACCAAGTAAAACATACCTTTTTACTTTTGGCAAAGATTCACAAAGAATCTATACAATTGGACAAGATCCAGTTATTGCTTATATCACAAACAAAAAACAACTATTAAGACGTTATAATGATGAAAAAGCAGTCAAATTATTATTAACCAAGGTTTATGAAGAAGCAGCAGCAAACTATGGTGTTGTCCATGATTTAGATCTACAATTTCAACATTTAGATGAATATAATAACACACATCCTTTTGACATACCTTTTAGTGAATATTCTGAAGACAGATTATTCCCAAAGATGAATGATAATTCTTATGCACAAGAAGTAACCAAGTTTATTCAAGACCAATTAAGTTTTGCAGGTAATGTAGTTTTAGTTGGAGATGATTATGTTATTCCACACAGTAGAGAAATTTATTCAATAAGAGCAGGTTCACTTCCTGCTTGGTTAAGACCTTGGTACAACACAATCAAGTCTAATGCAAAATATCTCTATTATATAAGTGGATTAGGCCCTATGAAACAACTCTATGATCAAGTTAGTCCTGAACTAAGTGACATGACTTTCCCAGATCCTGGTAAATTATTGCCAGACGATATTGTCATCAAAAACATGTACACTGACCAAAGCATGGTACAAAGAAACATGGAATATGATTTCTCAAACATAGACGAATTATTCAGACATGACGAAGCAACAAGAGGTAATGAAGTAAAAATAATTCTTCCTAACACAGTAACTTCTGAAATGCGAAGTGCAATTGAAAATTTCAAAAATAAATTAGTAGCAGAAAAATTAGTTGACAAAAAAGAATATTTCAGTGAAATCCAAGGTAGTGAACTTAATTGTAATGATTTCAATCTCTTTGGAGATTGGTGGTTATTCGATGCACTAGACGTACCAATTATTATTGGAACAAAAGAAACAAACCCTGCTCTAAACTGTTACCCAATGTACACAACAGGCGAGTTTGAAGATGTTATCTCTATTGAACCAAGTGTTTGGAACGGTGACAGTGCTGCAATCATTTTCAATACAAACAATCCAAAAACAATCAATGGCTTTGCAGATGAAATCCTACCAAATGGAACTTATGAAAGTCTCCATGGAAGAGGTTACATGCTTTTCCACGACACTATTACTGCAGTATCAATAGCTTTAATCCCAATCAGTTTTGGTGCAAGTGCAGGCTACCTCGGTGGTGCTGCAGTTGTAAAAGCAGTTCTTATAACAGACTTGGTAGTTTCAGGAATAGATGCAATCGATACATGTTATGTAAGAAGAGGCAGACTTCCTAATGGCACAATGGAGGTTGTTGAATGTGGTTTAACATTAGCACCAATTGCTTCTTATGGTGTAGGTAAAGCAGTAGGTAAGATCAGGGTTGCCAAGTTCATGAAAACAGTTGATACAATGGCAGGAAGTGCTGATGAAATCGCATTATACAGAAGAGCAGCCACATCATTCACTGTAAAATCAGGTGATGCTGCAAGTGTTCTTACTAAAGTTCCAAAAGCAAAATATCCACAATTCATTAAAGTCATTGCACAGAACATTGACTCGGCAGGAAAAATAGCTGACGACGATTTCATAAAACCATTCACAAAAGTCTTTATGAAATCCAACATCAAAAGAGCAGCCTTAACAAACAATGACGAACTATTAGATGCAATTGGAAGTGTTGTCAAGAAACACGCTAGTGCAGGTGATGACGTCCTAGAAAGCATAGCAAAGATAGCTAGTAAGAAAGGAGATTCATCTAGTAAGTTATTAAAGATTATGGATAAAACAACAGAGACTTGGAAAAAAGCTGATATTGAAGAATTAGCAAAGTTCAGCGATGATACACTCAAATATGCAGACGATGCTTTAGAAGCTACTGTAAAGGTAAGCGATAGTTTAGATGAATTAAAGCATCTTGATGATGGAATCGTTCAAATTAAAAAAGCTTATGGTAGTATTGATGATTTCCTAAAACAAGTTCCAGATACTTATGATGCTGTCCAGCAAAAGAAATTAATCAAAACAATTGGACAAGCAGACAACTCTCTCCCACTAGATGACGCAGCTAAAAAGATCAAGAAGATTGAATTTGTTGATAATCTACCAGAAGGAATTCCTGCCAGACTTGACGCTGAAGAACAAATTATTTATGTTTCAAAAAATGCTAATCCAAAAGAAGTTCTAGAAAATGTAATTAATCATGAATTTGCTCACAATTTTATTAATCAAAAGTTGCCTGTAGAAGTTAGATCACAGTTACCATTAGAATTTGAAGAATTTTTAACAGAGAGCGTTGCAAAAAAACACATTGCAGGTCATGTTTTATCTGATGTTGACAATCTTCCATATCCTAAAGTTCATTTTGAAACATTGATTGACAACCCTGCCGTATTACCAGATAGAACAGCTAATTTATTAGCACAGGCAAAAGGGCATAATCCTGGAGTATATAAAAAATTCATGGGAATAATAAAAAGAAAAGGTGTTAAAGGAGCAGCTATCAGCAATTTAGCAGATGAATACCATCGGGCAAGTGGATTATTAGATATTGCTGATGACGTAGCACAATCAAGTGTAGTTGACAGAATAATAAGATATACAGACGAATTATTATCAATATTTGTATGAGGTGCACTAAATGAATGAAAGTTTTAATATAAAAATGGAAAGGAAAGAACATCATCCAGCAATAACAATAGTAAAAGAAAGCAAATACCTAAGAAATTTTTGCAAACATGAAATTTGTTATGAATTTTTTAATCATAGGAATTTCTTTGCGCAATGGTCCTGGGTCATAAAGACAATATTTGAATTAATTAAAGAGAATTATAAAAAATACGAAAATATTCCTATTGAAGAAGCAGTAGTCAATTTCTTATATGATCTTAAAGGTAAAATCTTCTTAGACAAATTAATATTAGACAAAGAGCTAATGATCCCTAACAAAGAAGGAAAACTAGATTACAACATTTCCAAACAAGATTTTATTAAGAAAATCAAAGAACAATTCTTTAGAATATTCATCATAACTTACGAACTCTTGAAACTTAAACACAAAGACCTTGATAAAAGATCAACAGATCCAGAGATCAAAGCTCTTTATGATAAATTAATGGATCTAAAAAATGTTCCTGAATCAGAAATACTTAGCTTACAAGAAGTTAAGGAAAAGAGGAAAAACTGGATAATATGAATAAAAAAATAATAACAGGAATGTGCATCATCATCTTACTAATTATAAGTACAGTCTCTGCAGTAAGAACTTCTGG
This sequence comes from uncultured Methanosarcinales archaeon, assembly GCA_964388715.1. GTDB lineage: Archaea > Nanobdellota > Nanobdellia > Woesearchaeales > CAYMBN01 > CAYMBN01. The sequence goes on along the minus strand of CAYMBN010000001.1, from coordinate 56,968 downwards.
TACTGTTAAAGAAGATTCATCAATCTCAAGATTAGTTGGTGATTCACCATACGATTTAATCAATCAATTGGATACAAAACAAATTGACATCCATCACGCAACACACTTAGCAAGTAGATTGCCTTTCTTAGAAGATTTCACTAGCAACAAGATGATTGTTGCAGGATTTGATGAAGATAATTACAACATCAAAGGCGATATTCCAGAAGGATCAAGATGGTCTTACCTAAAATTCTGGGACAAACCAAAAAAATGGACAGGTGGTTATGATTCCATAACCAATGAAATCAATAAATTCCAACCAAACGAATTATTTGTCTTAGAATCTTACATGGATAGTGATGATTTTGGAATATATGCTAAAAAAATTACTAAATCAGACAAAATTTATCCAGAAAATGTCAAAGAATGGAAAGACAAATTCGCAGAAACAAACCCATTATTTTTAATGAACATTGAAATGGGCGGACTCGCACTACCACATGAACCAAGTTATGTTAGTGAATTAACAAGATATTCAACAATTGTCGCTCCAAAAGATGTAAGATCATCTGAATTTATGACAGCACTTTTATGTAATCTAGACCAACAAGAAAGAATTGGAGATATTTATAGAAGATCACGATCAAAATATTACACAACAACAGACCCAGACGACCAGAACATGCCAGGCTTAGTCTTAAAATCCTACTCATTATACGGAAATCCATTAACCAGAGTCAATGTTCCTGACGCTTACAGTGAATACATTAAAAAAGGGCATGGTTGGTGGGACTTGGATGAGTGGTTTAATCCATGTAAAGAATATTATGTTTCTCCAGCAGACTATAATTATCAAGGATTTAGTATTCAATCCGACGAAAACCTAAAATTCGAAAACACACTCAACTTTGATTATAACATTGCAAATGTAAGAAACTCAAACACTAGCAATAAAACCTTTAGATTAATTAATTCAACAGACTTTTCTTATGACTATGATAATCCAAACATTATCAACATATACACCATAAGAAAACACAAATTACCAAAAGGAAGCATTGTTAAAAACATTGAATATTCTCTTTCAGATTCAACTCCAATTAACCTTGATGATTATCCTTCAATGGCTGATGGAAATTTTACAGACAGAAACTGTTATGATTCATTTGAAAATTCTACAGTTATAAAAGAAATATATGAAAGAGATAATTATGATGAAGTTGTTGTTTATCTTTATCCTCTAAGAATTGATGATTGTGACCAAGGTAATTTCACATTGTTTAACACTACAAGTTATTCAATTGAATACATGCCTTCCTCACCATTTTACTTTGATAATATTACAATTGATAAAATAGTTCCACCAAACAAAGAACTTCCACTTTATTTTGATTTTGAATATGTGAGTGAAGAAACAGTTAACGGAACATTAACTTTAACAAGAAACCAAGAAATAGTATATCAGAAAGATATTAAAGAAGAATTAGATAATTATGAAATAACAATTACAACTCCTCAGAAAGAAGGAAATTATAACTACAAAATAGAATACAATGTTAGCAAAAAAGAAGATAATAATCCTAATGTAACCTTAACTGAAGCAACATTCAGCATGGAAGTTAAAGTTCTAGAAGCACAAATATTAGTTGGAGATTACAATAATAATCAAGTAACCACCCAACTTCACTTATCAAACCATTTAGACCAAAACCTCCTTGTTAATATCACAGCAGAAACAGTTGAAAACGGAGAATTTTACAAACAGGAAACAACTCTTAATCCAGGAGAAAACACAATTGAGTTTGTCGTAGACAATCTACTAAAACAAACCCAGAACTATGAATTAGTAGTTTATGTTGAATATCTAAATCAAAGAAAAATACTTTCTGACATCATTGTAACAAATCATAAACCATTTATTACAGCTGAAAATATCTATGCAAGAGTAGGCGATACAATTGACCTTAACATTAGTGCTACTGACCTTGATAACGATCAAGTTGATATTAACATAGATGGTGCACAAGACTCACCTTGGGTTGCATCAGAAGATGATATTGGAGAACATAATATCACAATCACTGCCTCAGATGGCATAGCAACTGTTGAAAGAAAAATCAAGGTATACATCATCAAAGGAAACTTTAAACCAGAATTAGAATCAGTACAAAACATCACAATCACTGAAGAAGATGTAGCTTCTTTACTACTTTATGCTGAAGATATCGACGGAGATAACTTAACTTACAACGTATCAAACTCAAACTTCAACAAGATTGGTGATAACTGGTTTGAATGGATCACACAAATCGGTGATGCTGGTGAATACAACATAACAGTCAGCGCAAGTGACAGTGAACTTAATGATTCTAAAATCATAACCCTAACTGTATTAAAACAAATAATAGCAATCATCAAACAAGTTAATTTCACTAATAATATAACAGAACAAACACCTTTAGATATCTCAGTAACATTTTCAAATTACTATGATCAACCATTAAACACATCTATCAAGCTACAACTACTTGATAACCAAGAATTAATTGGCAATTACTCAACCAGTCAAGTACAGGTCCCAGCTGCAACAACTAATTATGATTCAGAATGGTTTGAAGAAGATTCAGCACAGAGCTACAGCTGTACTCCTACATCAAACAATATGATTGTGGATTGTGATAAAGCATCAGATAATGATTGGAACACTTCTGCTTACACTGCTTCCTATCCTGGCCCAGGATGCACTGCATATTATTACATATATGAAAATTATACAATGCCTCAAGATTCAACTGAAATCAACTGGACAATAAAAACATCAGACCAATTAACATTCTCATGCTCATTGCCTGAGGTAAACACATCAGAATCAACTTTACAACTAAGAACAAAATTATTAGCATGGAATGATCAAGGTTGCATGATGACATTTGGAATGTTTGAAAACTTTGTTGAATGTCCAACAGAATATATGAGTAATGATGAATGGATTAAAGCAGAAGGTGGCTTTACTATGGTAACAGATGGAAGAAACACTCCAAAAAGATATTATGAAGGCAAATTATTATGGGCAATTTCTTCTGATTCAGAACAAGAAACAATACCAGGAGAACATCAATTCAATATAACCTGGCCACTAGATATTAGTGCAGATAGTTATTCAATAAAAGTCATTGCAGACTACGAACACGATAATGATACTGAATTACACGATTTAACAATCTTTCCACAAACAATGCCAGATCCACCAGCTTGTGACCCTGACTGGACCTGTGGAAACTGGTCAGACTGTACAAACAGTTCACAAACAAGAACCTGTACAGACTTAAACGAATGTTTAACAGATGAAGGTAAACCAGAAGAACAAAAAGAGTGTAATACAAACCAAGAACCAGTTGTTCAAGTACAACAACAACATCTTGTAAATGAAGGAGAACTAGTCACAATAACAGTCAATGCAACAGACCCTGAAAATGATACTCTTTCATATTATATCAATGATTCACGATTTGAAAAAAATGAAAATACTTTTACATGGAAAGCAACATTATCAGAACTTTTTGAAACAACTAATTTTGGATCACTTAGTTTAGATTATGGTGCAATGGGGAATACTTTACCAAGCACATGTTTAACAGACTTTAGCACAATGTCAAATGAACCAACTACTTCGGATTGTACACCAGACTCAGGTTATGATTGGTGTTCAGAAGCTACTTTTGAACATGATGAATGCACTGCAGAAGCAAGAACAAAAATGCAAGGTTCAACATTTAATCTACCTGCAAGAATTTGCACTGTCAACAATGAACCTTCTGTATGTATAATCGGTCCATTAACAACAACTGTAAGAATGGATAGAGGAGATAACCTTTTCCTTGTTAAAGATTGTTGGGATAATTGCAACCAAAAACTAAATTGTCTTGTTGAAGGTTCTGGCGATGGAATGAAATGTAGAGAAGACGATTGTGTAAAATATGATGCAGAAGAAATAAGTAATGGAGAAATCACATTATTTGAACCACCAACATCATTCACAAACTATTTATTTTTTGCCTATGATAAAAATTATGGAGTAGATGATTGTACATCTTGTTTACAACAAGGATATGGCTCAACAGATATGAGAACAAAGTATTCAGTAAGATGCATTCGTAATGAAGACTGTGGTGAAGGAAATATTTGTGATGCAAGAGGAGACTGGACAACATGGGAATGCAGAGAAGATCCTTGTAATAATATAGAATGTGGTTCAAATTCAAAATGTGATTCCTACTCAGAAGAATGTTCATGTGAACCAGGATTTGCAAACTGTGATGGTAATTGGAACAATGGTTGTGAAGTAAACATTGAATATGATACTAATAATTGTGGTTCCTGTGGCAGTACTTGCTCAGATTCAATTAATCAATTCTGTAACCAAGGACAATGTGAATCATGTCCAACAAACCACCAAAATTGTAACTGGGAAACTAATATATTTGACGCATGTGAAGCAGATCTACACAATGACGTAAATAACTGTGGAACTTGTGGCACTGTATGTGGTTTCACAAACTCTAATGCAATGTGTTCTCTTGGCACTTGTTCAATAGATGCATGTGCACTTGGTTTCCGTGATTGTAATGATAATTTAGTTGATGGTTGTGAAATCAACTCTCAACATGACCTAAATAATTGTGGTGCTTGTGGTAATAAATGTGAAGAACATTGTCAAGGAACAACCAAATACTATAATCCAAGATGTACTATCGGAGATTGTGAATATGATATTGAAAGAAAAAGCTTAGACTGTGTTAATGATCCTTGGGAATTAGCAGACAAAATCTTTGATGTGCTTGTTGGAGTTGATGATGGTCAAAACCTTGTAACAAGAAAGATTACAATTGGAATAATAAACATAAACAATGTTCCAACAATGGTAATACTAGGAGACACTGAAGTAAATGAAGGAGAAATAGTAAACATCACAGTTGACTCAGCTGATGCAGATGGTGACAATCTTACATATTCAATCAATGACACAATCAGTATAAAAGAATATCTACATGATAAATTTGATTCAATTGATAGCAATAAATGGGAAATTGAGTTAACAGGCACTTATGCAAAAATTATCCCTGATAGTGGATATTTGAGCTTCCAAGGTGCTGAAAAAGGAGAAACAAGAACAATCACAAGCAAAATTCCTTCAGACTATTTCAAAGTTCAAATGAGATCTTTCCAAGAATTTCGTTTCATAAATGATAGTTTTTTCCTATACTTATATGATAAAAATGGCAATGGTTTAGAAATTGGAAGATGTCAAGGTGATCCTTTTGCCAATAACTGTTCTGTTGAAGTAAATAGAAAAGATCATACTGCAACCTTTATTAAACAAGGTGAAGATCCTGTAATTGTTGATATAAGCCAATTAAGTGGTCCTGATTATTATCCAGCAATGGTTGCAATTATGACTGGTAATTCTAAGGAACCTAATGGGGTTTATGTAACATCTGTTGTAATGATCAAAGAGATATATTTTGCTAACAAAGAATACACTAGATTTAAACAAGATAATAATACCTTTACATGGCAAACAAATTCCTCAGACATTGGAGAATATGATTTTGAAGTTAAAGTTAGCGACGGAGAAAAAGTTAACAACATGGTAGTTCATGTTTCAGTAAACGGAACAAGTGAAGCTCCTGTACTTGAACATATTAATGATATCAACACACACGCAGGAGAAATAGTGAGAGTAGAAGCAAATGCACAAGATCCATTTGATAGACCTTTAACCTATTCAATAAATGATTCAATTGATGTTGAAGAAGAGTTATATGATACTTTTAATTATCCTTTTGTTATAGACGATCAGCTATGGAGAACAGAAATCACTGGAACAGGTAACACTTTCTATCACCATAATGGATTTATTTACTTTTGGGCTAATGCAACAAATAACACAGATGGAAGAATCATGTTGATCAGCAAAAACCCATATGATTACTGGAAAGCTGAGGTTGGTAATATTGTTGGTAGAGAATTTAGTGAATTCTATGTTTTTGTGTATGACAGTAATGGTGATTATTTACAATTAGGTAAATGTGAATTTAGTACAATGGGAAAAACATGTAGTGTAGGTATAAATAGAGATAAAAACATAGCAATTTTCTTTAAAGAAAATGATTATCTTGCAAAAGAAACTTTTGATTTAGGTAATTTAGTACCTCCTTATTATCCAGCAGTAGGAATGATTGTTAAGCCTAACCGTCATCGTAGTTTCTTTACTCTACATGGTGTACACGTAGGTACAATTGACTTTGGAAAATTCTACCAAAATAATAATGTCTTCACATGGCAAACAGATGAAAGTGAAGTTGGAGAATATGACTTTAATCTAAATGTTAGCAATGGCTTGTTTGAAGATTGGCAAAAATTTAAAGTTAATGTACATGAACCATGTGATCCTGATTGGACATCTACTTACACTAATTGGAATGAATGCTTGTTAAATAATACCAAATACAGAACAAAATACTATTATGATGCAAACAATTGTTATTATGAAAATCCTCATGATAATGAAACAGAAAGCACTGAATGTGACTATTGTGTTCCAGAATGGACAAATATAACAGGACAATGTAAAACAAATAACGCACAAAGAGTAGATTATTATTACACAAATCAATGTTGTACAGAAACACAATTACCAACAGACTGCAATATACCACAAAACACAACAGAAGTATGTGATTATTGCACTCCATCTCTAACCAACACTTCTTGGAGCGAATGGTCAAACCACACAGAATGCTTAACTAATGATACTCAACAACAAATTAGAACATTAACTCAATACGATGAAAATACCTGTAATGAAGTTGATAATACCACATTCACAGATTATCAAACAATAATCTGTGATTATGAATCACTACATGCACCAATTATTAACTCAATTGATTACCAAACAGAATATAATGAAACCGATGAAATTACAATCACAGTATATGCATCTGACTCAGATAATGATAAATTAAACTACTCTATTAATGATTCAAGGTTTGAACAAAATAATAACATATTCACTTGGCTAACCAATTATGAAGATGCCAGGGAATATCAATTCAAGTTAATTGTAAATGATGGTGAATTTGAAGATACACAAATAATAAATATTCTCGTCAATAATCTCGCATTCTGTGGTAATGATATTTGTGACGAACCAGACGAAAATTACACAACCTGTTCACTAGACTGTAATATAGAATTATCAACCTTTACAGATGGAACAACATCAAAAGTTTTAACTTATAATGAAGCAGGAAACAATACTGTTTATTTCAAAATGCCAAAATATTCTTTAACTGTAAATAGTAGTTTTGCATTAAGGAAAGATCCAGATTACGTAACAGAAAGTTTTGTTACTCAAGGAGATACTTGTTCAAGTGCTTCTGAAAAAACTTTTGGAGCTAGTTGGCCTGTAAGTGTAGGTATGGCTTGGCATAAAATTTTCGCAAATGAAAATGGTATGGGTTTATTCATTGGAAATAATATGGAAGGATGTGATACAAATTATGATATTGAACTTTATGATTCATGTTCAGCGAGTGAGCCTATCGGAGAATCACATAACTCAGGAACAGAACAAGAGAAAATAGAATTTGAAGCACGGGAAGGTGTTTTATATTATTATCTTAAAACTTACATCCCTGTTGGAGATGATGCTTGTGGTTATAGAATTGATTCTAGTTTAGATAGATGTGATCAAGATGAAGATTTGTATGACGGAGATTACTTTGATATCTGCAAAGCTGATGACTGTGATGATACTGACAGAAATATTAATCCTAATGCAGGAGAAGTATGTAATAACAAAGATGATGATTGCGATGGAAGCACTGATGAAGGTGTACAATCAACATTTTATAGAGATGCTGACGCTGATTCCTACGGAGATTCCTCAACAACAAAACAAGCTTGTAGTGCACCAAGTGGTTATGTTTCAAATAATCAAGATTGTAACGACAACAACGCAAATATAAATCCTGGTGCAACTGAAATTTGTAATGGGATTGATGATAATTGTGATGGATCAGTAGATGGTGGTTGTGAATGTATTAATGGTGAGACTGAAGTCTGTGGTATTGACGTAGGAGAGTGTCAAACCGGAACAAAAACATGTACTGATGGACAATGGGGCACTTGTGAAGGTTTAGTAGGTCCAGAAGAAGAAGTTTGTGATGGTTTAGATAATGATTGTGATGGTGAAGAAGATGAAAATGTACAATCAACATTCTATAGGGATGCTGATGAAGACACATATGGTGATTCCTCAACAACAACACAAGCTTGTAATGCTCCTGCTGGTTATGTTTCAAACAATCTTGATTGTAATGACGCTAATACTAATGTAAATCCAGCTGCCACTGAAATTTGTAATAGTATTAATGATGATTGTGATAATCAAATAGATGAAGGTTGCCCAATATATTACGATTTTTCAGTTTATCTTGAAAATAAGAAAATAAAAGATATTTCAATATTTGACAACCAAGAAGTTCTTGAATTTAACAATGAGTTAAATAGTTTATTAGAAAGTTGTGAAGCTGACGAAAATAAATATTGTTTAATTCCATTAACAATTGAATCTCAAGAAGCAACAGAATTAGAAATATTTAACTTATCAATAAAACATATACCTAATCCCTGTGCACCAAATTGGACAATTAATTACACACAATGGACAGATTGTCAACCAGGAGATACAAAATCAAGAATACAATTCCATTACGATTCAAACACTTGTGAAGAACCTAATCCCTATGACAATGTTACAGAAGTGGAACAATGTGACTTCTGTACACCACAACTAACAAACACCTCATGGACAGAATGGATAAATGATACAGATTGTTTATCTGATGACACCCAAGAACAAAGCAGAACTTTAACACAATATGATGAAAACAACTGTGATGAAGTAGACAATACTACCATTACTGATTACCAAATAATATCTTGCGACTTTTGTACTCCGGATTGGAGATTAAACCAAACATGGACAGAATGTGATCCAATTGACATTCAATACAGAAATGTATATGATTTGAACATGTGTGAAGAAGAATTCATTTCATCTTTATTATGGGACTATCAAGAACAAGAAATAGGATATTCAGATAATTGTGATCAAGCATGTGATAATGATTGGTCAACTTATGATAATATGGTACAGGAAGAACCTTATGAATACTTCTTTAATTATTCAATTCCTTTTAATACAGAAGATGCTAAAGTACAATATAAGATACACTTTGATTCAGATGTAATGGATCAAGAGCATTTTACCAATGCATCTATCCCATCTGGTTGTTTAAATAGTAGCATTTTACAATTAAGATTCTTTGTAGACTATACAGATCCTTTGATAATAATAGATGAAGAATATGTGGAATTTGAAGCTCAATGTTTTAATTATAATTCAGGTGGATGGCAAAACTTATTTGAAAGATTCCTTGCTCTAGCAAGAGGTCTTGATAGTTCTGCTAAATTATATGAATCAGGAGTATGGTGGGAAAAACAAATATCATCACCAATAATCAACCAGTCCTGCGATTATTGTACACCACAATTAACAAACACATCATGGTCAGAATGGATAAACAACACAGATTGCTTAGCAAATGACACTCAACAACAAGCAAGAACACTAACACAATACGACGAAAATACATGCAATGAAGTAGACAATACAACATTCACAGATCACCAAACAATCTTCTGTGACTTCTGCACTCCAGACTGGCGGATAGATCACACAGAATGGACAGATTGTCAATCAGATGACACTAAATCAAGAATACAATATCATTATGACTTAAACACTTGTGAAGAACCAAATCCTCATGACAATGTTACAGAAATAGAACAATGTGATTATTGTACACCTAACTGGATCAAACACGAAACAGACTGTTCAACACTGGATAATTATATAGAATATTATTTAGATGAAAACACTTGTCATGCACAAACAAATCTAGCATCAGACTTAGAAAACCAAACAAACAATCAAACAATTGAATGTAATTATTGTAACTCAACTTGGAGAAACGAAAATTCAACTTGCCATCCAGATGATTACTATGATGTAACTTATGAATATATTAACTTATGTTGTGAACAAACAAGCTTACTTTCAGATTGTAATAAACCAGAAGACACAACTGCTTGGTGCGATTATTGTACACCGTCTCTAATAAACACTTCATGGAGTGAATGGATAAATGGTACAGAATGTTTAGCTGATGATACACAAGAGCAAACAAGAACATTAACTCAATACGATGAAAACACCTGCAATGAGGTTGACAATGCAACATTTACTGATTACAGAACCATCTCCTGTGACTATTGTACACCTTTACTAACAAACACTTCTTGGACTGAATGGTCTAATCATACAGAATGTCAACCAAATGACACTCAAGAACAAGTAAGATCACTAACCCAATACGATGAAAATACCTGCAACGAAGTGGACAATACTACCTTCACAGATTATCAAACAATCTTCTGTGACTTCTGTACTCCAGACTGGCAGATAGATCACACAGAATGGACAGATTGTCAATCAGATGATACTAAATCAAGAATACAATTCCATTATGACTTAAACACTTGTGAAGAACCAAATCCTCATGACAATGTTACAGAAATGGAACAGTGCGACTATTGCATACCTGACCCAATTCAACATAATACGTCTTGTTTAACATCAAACGAAATTATTGGATATTATACTGACAATAATAATTGTCATGAAACAACTAATTTAGAATCAGATCAACTCCCAGAAAACAACACCTATGAATGCGATTATGAATCCTTACATGCACCAACCATTAATTCAATTAATTATCAAGAAGAATATAATGAAGGTGATGAAATAATAATCACAGTAGAAGCATCTGATCCAGATGAAGATGATCTAAATTATTCAATTAACGACGATAGATTCCAATCCCACAGTTCAACATTTATCTGGCAAACAAATTACGATGATGCAGGTGAATATGATATTGAAGTTACAGTAAGTGATGGTACATACAGTGCCTCAAGTCCAATAAAAATAGTTGTAATAGAAAGTATACCTGAAGAAAATTGTGAAGGAGAATATGAACTCTGTGATAATTTTAATGACGACTCTATTGATGATTGGACAAAAAAAGTTGGCACTTGGGATGTTATAGATAATCATTTAACTCCAACCTGTGGTTTCTGTAGTCCTAGATTAAGCAAACCAATGAACCTTAATACAAATTACTTTGAAGTTGGCTTTTATGCAAACCTAAACAAATTAGATTGTAGAGGTGCAACAGTAAGATTCAAAAACCAATCTGGAAATGAAACACTAAGTTATGGTGCTGATTATTGTAAAGCATGGAACGGTCACAATGATTTATTATTAGTAGTTAACAATAACAGATATAAAACAGACTTAAACGGAGATAAAGATTGGCATTATTATAAACTTGTATTTAGAGACGGTAATTACAAAGCATATTATGATGACACAATTGTTTTAGATATAGATACAAATGATACTCAATTCGAAACATCTGAAATATTACTTGGTGGTTGGTTACATTCACAACCAGGACCAACATATGACAACCTTATATTAAAAGTGCTTAACTATGCGCCTTTTATAGACGATATTGATGACACTCAAGTTGACGAAGGCAAAAAAGTTTCATTCCATATATTAGCATTAGACCCAGAAGGAAGCAGAGTTAAACTAAACTCATCTGAAACCTTACCACAAGGTGCTGAACTTGATTGTAGTATTTTACATTATGACCCAGTAACCCAAGGCACTTATTGTGAATTTAGTTGGACCCCTAATTTTGACCAAGCAGGAGTTTACCCAATCACCTTTATTGCAGAAGATGGTAAAGGTGGAAGCGATGAGAAAGTTGCCACTATAACTGTAAACAATATAAACAGGCCTCCTGAGATAACCGCCATTTCCAATATAGAATTAAATGAAAGTCAAGGAGGGACACTTATATCATTCCAAGTTTCAGATAAAGATGGAGATAAAGTTAATCTTTCCTATGAAAATCTTCCTAATTGGATTACTCAAAACAAAATAGGTGAAAATAGTTATGCTTTATATTTTACTCCTGGCTATGATGATGCTGGAAAATACAATATTACTTTTATTGCAGAAGATGAAAACAAAGCCAAAACCTATGAATATATGATTGTTACTGTTAATGATGTTTGTGTAGCAGATTGGCAAGTTAATTACACAGAATGGAGCGACTGCCAAGCTGACTTAAAAACAAGAATAAAATATTATTATGATACAAACAACTGTGCAGAAGAAAATCCTCATGCAAATGAAACTGAAATCATCTTTTATGATTGTTGTACACCAGATATTGTAGCTCATAACACATCATGTTCACCTTCAGATGAAATCATTGAATACTATACAGATAATAACAATTGTTATTCACAAACTCAACTTGTAAGTGATTCATTACCAGAAAACAATACTTATGAATGCGATTATTGTTCACCAAACTGGATTGAACATCAAACAAAATGTAGTATCCGAGATAATTACACATTATATTTATTAGATGAAAACAATTGTCATGCACAAACACAACTTGAATCAGACCTTGAAGGATTCATGGATAACCTTACAATAAGTTGTGACCATTGTATTCCAGACTTTGTAGCACATAACACATCTTGCTTAGTTTCAGATGAAATAATTGAATTTTACACAGACAATAACAATTGTTATGAAACAACCAATCTAGAATCAGATCAACTTCCAGAAAACAATACTTACAAATGTGATTTCTGCACACCATTACTAACAAATACATCCTGGAGTGAATGGATAAATGATACAGAATGTTCAGTCAATGATAATCAAATGCAAAGTAGAACAAGAACTCAGTATGACGAGAATACTTGTAAAGAAGTAGACAATGTTACTTTCACTGATTACCAAACAGTAACTTGTGACTTCTGTACACCACAACTAACCAACACTTCATGGAGCGAATGGTCCAACAATACAGAATGCCAACCAGATGATACTCAAGAGCAAGTCAGAGCATTAACGCAATATGACAAAAACACCTGTGATGAAGTTAACAATGTTACATTCACTGATTACCAAACAATATCTTGCGATTACTGTACTCCTAATTGGATTTTGAACGAAACCTGGACAGAATGTGAACTAGGTGATATTCAATATACTAATTGGTATGACACTAACAATTGTGAAGAAGAACCAATGGAACAAGTACTTTTATTCCAAGAACAAGCTGACAAAGCCCACCCGCTCAATGGTTTCCTTTATGTAAATTATACAAAAAAGAAGGGTTATGATGCAAAATGGCAGTTAAAATATCAAAATAGAAGTGACAATGTAATATTTGAAAATATTTCCATTAATACAAATTCAGATTGCTACAATCATGATGAAGATCATTTAATTTTAAGAGTTGGAGTATGTGCTGCCTTTAGAATCCAACCCCAATGCCTCACAAAAACAGGTTGGAAAAATTTGGGCGCAGGAACTAAAGGAACTTCTTGCGGAGGTACAGGATATAGTTCTCCTACTAAAATGTACGACAATGATTATAACACTGGGTGTACTTATGGAGGTAATAGATGGATGTGTTTAAATCCATCTGCAATGGTCTTTTATGAAGAAGCAATATGGTGGCATACTGAAATACCAATTTTCACCCAAATAAATCAAACTTGTGATTATTGCACACCACAACTAACCAATACCACATGGAGCGAATGGTCCAACAACACAGAATGTCAACCAAATGATACTCAACAACAAGTCAGAACCTTAACCCAATATGACGAGAAAACATGTAATGAAATCCAAAATACAACATTTGAAGATTATCAAACAGTAACTTGTGACTTTTGCATACCCAATTGGGAAGTTAATTACACAGAATGGACAGACTGTCAACCAGACGATACTAAATCAAGAATAAGATATTATTATGATTCAAATAATTGCGAAGAACCTAACCCACATAATAATATTACACAAAAACAAGCATGCGATTACTGCACACCTCACTGGGTTTTGAATGAAACCTGGACAGAATGTGAACCAACTGATATTCAATTTAAAAATTATTATGACACTAAGGGATGTGGTGAAGAATTTACAGAGTTAGTTGAATCTAATAATGAAAAAAGTATAATTGAAGTTGGACAATGGTCCCACTATGAAAGAGCATTTGATAGTGATTTATCAACTTACTCAAACTTAGACGGATCAACTGGTTGGCCAAGATCAGGACATATTTATGTAAATTATTCTTATTTACCACAATTTGAAGATGGTGTTATACTTCAACATAAAGTAATAGGCTCATGGGGTAATGTAGAATTAAAATTCAATTGTTTCAGTTATGATACTAATTCCTTTACAACATTTAAAGAGTTTACCTCAAGTGTTAATAGTCTCACTGACATTAAGATACCACAAGAATGCATTTCCTATAATTCAGATTTAGCTATTGATATTTATGGAAGGTCTTTTGTAACAGGAAGAAACCTATATTTATATGAGATACAGATTAAGTACAATTCAACTTCTGTAATCAACCAAACATGTGACTATTGTACACCTTTACTAACCAATACTTCCTGGACAGAATGGTCTAATCACACAGAATGCCAACCAGATGATACTCAACAACAAATTAGAACACTAATTCAATACGATGAAAAAACATGCAATGAAATTGATAATACTACATTCACTGATTACCAAACAATATCATGTAACTTTTGCACTCCAGATTGGCTTCCAGATTATACTGATTGGGGTGAGTGTGTAAATGATTTAGAAACTAGAACCAAATTTTACTTTGATGCAAAAATCTGTGATGAAGAAAATCCTTATGAAAATGAAACTCAAACACAAGAATGTGATTCATGTACACCATTACTCACAAACACATCATGGAGTGAATGGTCCAACCATACTGAATGTCAAAGTGATAACACCAAAGAACAAGTAAAATCATTAACACAGTATGATGAGTACAATTGTAATGAAATTGACAATCTAACATTCACTGATTATCAAACAATCCCTTGTGATTATTGTACACCTAACTGGGAATTTGATTATACAGAATGGAGTGAGTGCATAGATGATTTAAAAACAAGAACAAAATATTATTATGACATTTACAATTGTGCTGAAGAAAACCCACATGCAAATGAAACACAATCAAGAACATGTGATTCATGTACTCCATTACTCTCAAACACTTCTTGGAGCGAATGGTCAGATCACACAGAATGTTTAAACAATGATACTCAATTACAAATAAGAACCTTAACACAATATGATGAACACAACTGCGATGAAGTTGATGATATAATATTTACTGATTACAAAGCACTTTCCTGTGACTATTGTGCTCCTGAATGGGTTGAAGAAAAAACAGGATGCATGGAAAATAACTTAATCAATGGTTGGTATAATGACATAAACAATTGTTTTGAATTAACAGACCTAGAAGATGATAATAATCCACCAGAAAACAACACTTATCCATGTGATTATCAAAACCTGCACAGACCAAAGATTGATTCAATTGATTATGAAATTGAATATACTGAAACAGATGAAATCATTATCACTGTTCAAGGATCAGACCCTGACAAAGATCAACTTGAATATTCAATAGATGATTCAAGATTTGAACAAAATGACAATGTATTCACCTGGCAGACAGATTCAGGTGATTTTGGTACACACAAATTCAGAATCACAGTAAGTGACAACCAATTTAGTGATACAGAAAGGATTAAAATCACAGTCAATCCTTTACCAGATCTAGAAGTTAGCAACTTTGAACCTGCAAGAAAAATAGGAACTAATATGTTTGTTAAATTCATAATCTCAAATAAAGGAAATAAAAAAGCTGAAAACGTTAACTGGATAATTGACACAGGCCCTGAGGGTAATAACCCAGTTAACAAAGAACCATTAACAGTTGAAGTTGGTCAAGATACAATTGTTTACACTTTAGTTAAATTTACTGAAAGTGGAACTTACCCAGTTACTGTGACAGCTGATTATGATAACTTAATCCAAGAAATAAATGAAGACAATAATCAACAAACTGGAAGTGTAACTGTTTAAAAGTGGTGAAAAAACAAAAGATTTAAATATAGAAATAAGAAAACAAACAATGAGGGGTAAATAATGAGTCTAGAAAATATAACAAGAAAATCATCTATTGGAGTAGCTGTTAGAGTAATTATTGTAGGAGGACTTTTAATTTTCATGCCTTTAGCCATGGGCTGTGGTGGAGGCGGTGGCGGAGGAGGTAGTGGCACCGGAACAACTCAACAAGTTCAAGGAACGGTTTTCAATGAAACTTACAAATCAGATGCAGAATCAAGACAAGCAGATTCATTACCAATTGAACAAAATTTTCCAGATTCTGTAGAAATTGATTCAACTGAATTAAACAAATATAAAGTATTCTTTCCTCCTGTTAGCAACACTCGAAAAGCAATTGATTATATTTTAGGTGGTGATCCTTCTACAGACCAACCTTATACTCCTAAAAATGTTGTTGTTACAGCTGACAGTATTTGTTTCCCTGTCACAACTGGTAACATGGGATGGAATTATGATGGAACACACATCCCAGCAAACACTCAAAGATATGTTAGAATACCAATCACTCCAGAAAATGCTGAATCATTAAAGAAAACAAAAGCATTTGTTGATGGTGTAAAAACTTATGTTATAATAGATGGAGTTAATGTTGATATTAGTTTAACTAATATAATAGATGGTGTATATCAAAAAAAAGTTGCCCCATATGACTTTGGAAATGACGAAAATCTATCTGAAACCAATGTTGATTTCTATAACGAAGAAGAAGATGTTTATGGAGTCTGGGAAGAAAACGCAAGTGAAGAGTTAAAAAATGCTTCACCAAGTGTATTCCCTCCTATAGTCATAGTACCACAAAGTACTCCTACTGAAGAAATACCTGGAAAAGTACAGGAAGAGTATGATGCTTTCATAAATGCAGTTGGTGGTCTTGCAAAAGCATCTGGCAAAGGACCTGATCCAAAATCAGGACAAAGCCATGGTGATTATAGAGATCTCTTTAACAAAGAAACAAAAACAGTCAATGGAGTTGAAACTATCACTTACAGACTCAAGTAAATAAAAATTTATAAATAAATTAAATAATCACTTAATAAAATGGAAAAAAATATAACACTGCTTAGAGCAATAAAAAAACATTACTTCTCACAATCCTTGAATAAAGGAGAAATAACACGAGAATTTCTAGAAAAATTAAGAGAACAACATGTTCCTGATTCCGAGGCATATCAAAGATTTTTTGAAGCACAAGTAAACACTTTAGTAGGAACACAAGGATATAGTCAAAAAGTTGCTCAAAATCCTGAATTAATGGAAATGCATAGGTTAGGTGAATTAGTTGCAATTGGTTTATTAACACTTCCTATATATGCTGGTGAAGAAATTGGAGAAATAATAACTGATTCTGGATTAGAAATTGCAGCTGAAAGATACATACAAGAAGGTCATGCATTTCATAAAGAAGCTAACAGACTTTCAAGTTATGAATGGCTTCAATTACCTCTTATTCTAGGAGAATTTAGTCCACATGTAATGGTACAACCTGGTAAGGGTTTAGAAGTTTATGACAATCTTCTTTTCAGGACAGGTTATACAGGACTTTTTGCAGCAGCTAATGAAAGTAAACAAATGAAAGCAGAAAGATAATTTTTTTATTTTTTCAAATACATAATTAGGAAACATTTAAAAAAACACACTCATTCTCCTCTATATATGAAACCATGGAACAAAGTTGATGAAAAACTAGTATATGATGGTTATAGAAAGATAGTTAGAAAAACATTCATAATGCCTAATGGAAAAAAAGCAGACTTTGATATTGTCACAACTAATGATGCAAACGGAATTCTTGCATTAACAAAAGATAATAAAGTCATCCTAGTAAGACAATTCAGACCAGGCACTGAAAAATTCTATGATGAAATGCCTGCTGGCCAGTTTGACAAAGACGAAACACCACTTGAATCTGCAAAAAGAGAATTACTTGAAGAAACAGGTTATCAAGGTGAAATGGAATACATAGGAAAATGTGTTGACTGTGCTTACAGAAATCTATTTAGACATTGTTTTATCGCAAAAAACTGCAAAAAAGTATGCGAACCAAAACACGATGAAAATGAATTCATTGAAGTCATTGAAAAACCATTAAACGAATTTCTTGAACAAGTCAGAAAAGGACTATTAACAGACCTAGAACTAGCATACATGGCACTTCATCACCTTGGATTCATTGAATGGAAAAAGTAGCAATATTTAAAAATAACACACGATTCTAGTGTGTAAAAGAGGTTCTTTAGGAGGTTATTAACATGTCAAAAATTAAATACATCACCAGGACCGGAAGTGAATATTCAATAAGTCAAGATGGCTCATTATTAAAAAATAGTCATCCAATTATAATTGAGGATTCACCTATAAAATATATTGGAGTAGTTAAAGCCTCTGACATTGGTAGATGGGAGTGCATAAGAATTAATGATGTCAAATTTGTTAAATTTGATGATTTAGTAGAATTAGTTGAGAACACAAGAAAAGTTAGACTTGCATCTGGATACGCAGAGGATGGAATTCATCTACTAGGTATAAAGGAATCATATGCTAAAGAAATTGCAGGAGATTATGGAATCGAATGCAACAATGACATGGTTGCTTTTGGTAAAGTATTAAAAGAAAAGATGCTAAAAGGACTTAAAGATAATGAGTTCAAAAAAATGCCGGCTAATCTTTGTACGTCCATAATTGATCGTTATGTTTAGTAACTTTTATAAACACCAAAAAAATACCTCTTAACATGATCAACTTACAACCAAATGAAAAGATTCTTTATGAGAAATCACCTGGTTCAGGCATGCTAGGATATTGGTTTTTAACAAAAGTTCTAGGTTTTGGATTTTTAATTTTACTTGTTTTTGGATGGTTTCCTTTGTTTTTTAGTCTTCTTCTTAAAAAAAGTGTTCCAGGATTAATTTATTATGTAATTGCTCTTATCCTCATCTTAGTCCTAAAATTCATTTACACAATCTTTTTAATCAAATCACACAAATATATTATAACAAACAAAAGAGTCTATGCAGAGGCAGGCATTATCTCAAGAAGACAAAGAAGTATTGATTTCAATAAGATAACAGACACCACAATACATCAAAATATCTTTGAGAGAATGTTCCATGTTTCTAACTTAGGCATTCAAACAGCAGGAATGCGTGGAAGACCAGAGATAACTTTCTTAGGAATCGAAGACACTACAGAACCACAGAACTTATTAAGAAAGATAAAAAAATAACTATGCAAGACATAAAAACACTCATCAAAAACATTGTAAAACAAGCATGCATTCTGAAAGACAAACATACTGATGAAAAAAACGCTTTAGTTAACTATGCTTGCATTTTTTCTCAAAACAAACAAGAATATGAAGAATTACTTGAAGCTGCAAACAAGATTGGAACAATAATAAAACAAACACCAACAGGACCTTTGTTCAAAGTACAAATAGAAACAGATTCAGGAAAATTACAATTACTAAAAATCCGTATTCATGATCCAACAAGATCAGAAAGAGGTGATGCTGACTTTACTGTTTCTAATTACCAAGATTTCAAGAAAAAACACAGTGATTTAAAGCTAATCACAAGAGAAAACTTTGAAATGATTGAACTTATGGACCCTGAATTCAATGTTAGAGTTTATTTCTCAAATCCACCTCAGGATGTTCTATTTGAAAAAAATTTATAAATAAAACTTAATTATTCTCCTAAATGACAGGAAATTATCAATTACCAGAGGATTCTAACATAGTTTTCCCAGAAGGAACTTTAGTTGATGTAATTCAAACTAATGGCCGAAAAGGAGATATTCAATGGGCGCTTAGGAATGCACAATATCTTAATCTAGATCAACAGAAAGGTAAAGCATTTCCAGTAGTCCTTGAAGTTAGCAGAGACACTGAATATGATGAACGTAGAGTACATATCACAATAAGATTACCTGATGGAAATTATAATTTAAGAACAAGAAATGGAGTATCAGATGACGTATTAAGAAGAGAGCGTGACTTAAGAACATTCAACATTGCTAATTCTAATCACAGCGAATACACTTTCAGAAATAAAGATGTCCACGTACACATCCCTCACGGATGTATCAGAGGGTAAAGTTTAAATATCATTTTTAGTTACATATCAAAGAGGTGGATTAAATGAAAAAGGACATAATACAATTTTATATTGGATTGGCATTGGCACTTGGGTCAGCTGCTTGGACATTCTTTGGAACTTTTCATCCAAGTCATACTGTAATTTTAATAGTGGGCCTGGCACTTATAGCTACTTCAAAGTATAAGTTATTGAAATGATAAGAAGGAAAAGATTTAAAAAGTATTTTTGGTTATGGTATTGTTGGGGAATCAACTAAACCTTTAAAAACCCATCCCTAATTCTCTTATAAAATGCTATTAGATACAACCTTATGCACAATAGTTCGCGACGAAATGATCAATCCAGCAGGAGGAATCATTGATTTCATAGATTCAACTGTTCCATTTGTAGAACAAGCTGTTATTGTTGATACTGGTTCTATTGATGGCACAAGAGAAGTTCTTGAACATCTTCAATTAAAATACCCTAATCTTGCCATCCTAGACAGACAGTTTGATGACTTTGCATCTTCAAGAAACTTTGCCTTAGACAATGTAAAAACCAAAAAAGTCTTAATACTAGATGCAGATGAAAGATTAACAAAAGAAGATTTCTTAACATTACAAAATAAACAATTTGAAGATATATTGGGTTACAATTTTTTGTTCAGAAACATTTATGCTAATGATCATGTGAAGTTCCGATGGGATTCACCAGGCACACATAATCCAAGATACTTTATTAATTCTAAAAAAGTAAGATATAGGAATACTTTTGAAAATTATAGTGAATTATTATATTATTGTAAAGAAAGATTCTTTTATAACAACAGAGTTATTTCTTCTGGACTCGTAATAAAACATTTTAAACCTACATTAGAAGCAAGCTTTGAAAAAAATGACAAATGGTACAGAAAGATAGTTTCAAAAGGATTAGCTAACAATATTTCTCCATCACTAGTAAAAAGATACCAAGAATGGAACCAACCTAATCCTTTGAGAGAAAGTTATAGATAAAAAAATAAAAAAAATTAATAAACAATTATTTCTCTCCCGTTATTCTCTTCATAAGGCAATTCCACTTCAGTAATCTCTTCCATACTTTCCAAATCATTTGCCTTTATCTTTCCTGAAGATACTGTGTAAAGGACATCATCCATGTACAAACTTCTTCGAACTGCATTTGGTGATCCCCAATAACTATATCTTTCTTCACCATCACTATGAGAAACTTTACCCTTCACAGTAAATCCTTCTTCATCCAGATTGAAAACATAAGCTCCTTGCCAGACATCTTGGGTATAATAACCTAGTTTTTCATTATAATACCGCTCAGCATTAACTTCTCTTACAGGAATCACAAGTAAATTCTTCTTAAGATCAAACAAAAACGCTTTGTGTTCGTGTAAAGCTTCTGAATCACTTCCACGAGCACCAATCTCATACTTATCAACCTGTTTAGGATTTGAAACATCACTGACATCAAATAATGACAGTTTTACTCCTTTCATTGAAACTCCGCCCCATTCATTTGATTCAGTCTCTTTTCCAATTCCAATGATATGATTCTCATCATATGGGTGTAAATAATCACTAAATCCAGGGATTTTTAACTCTCCAAGTATCTTTAACGAGTCAAGATCAATCACAAACAATGGATCAACTCTCTTGAATGTTACCATATACAATCTATTCCCCATGAAACGAGTGGAATAAATCCTTTCATCAGGTGCAATATCCTCCAAAGATCCAACAACATCCATATCCATGTCCAAAACATAAACATTGTTGTACATAGTATTTTCACCACGATAAATATATGTAGTTGTTGCAACTCTTAATTTATCATTATGCTCACTCATTGAAAATTGATTAAGTAAATAACCGTTTATTTCACCTTTTGCACCATAATCAATGTCACCATTGTTAATCGCAATCCTATGCACAATTGTTTTTCTTCTTTCTTGTTCTAACTTTAACTGATATTCTTCAACAGCTTCAGCAATTCTTTTCTGCAACTCTTTCTTAGCATTTTCTTCCATCTTATTATACATATCTTCTAATTTAGAAGATATTTCTTCCCAAGACATTTCTTTATTTACAGATATTGGAAGTAGTGGTACCACAACCTCAAAGAACATATCTTTTCTTGTATCTGTGTAGGGAAGGTTCTTCTGATACGTGATGTAGATATTATTCTTTGAAACATAAAGATTGTTTGAATAACCTAACATAAATGTTTTTGAATTAAGATCTCCTTCATTCACATCAAAGGAAGTTATTGTATGGAAATTATAATTTGTTTCAGGCGAATCAAAGTAATAGATTTCAGGTTCAACACTAATTTTCTCACTTCGAACAACAGGCATATCAATCAAACCACCTGAATAATATATATTCTCCTTTGTAATAAAGTATACATAATCACCAATCATTCTTGCTTGAAAATAGTTTCCGTTTAAATTAAAGTCATTAACAAGTTCAGGTTGTTTCCGATCTGAAACATCATAAACTAAAGCATGTGTTTTTTGTGCATATCTTTGCCTTGGAACGTAATCATATTCTCCAATTACAAACACTTGATCACTTTTTTCAACAAAAACAACTAACTTATCACCATTAATAAACATATCTCGAGCACGACCATCTATTTTAAGAGTAGATAACACAGAAGCATCTTCTGCAGGAAACGCTTCAATAATAACAAGTTTGTTTCCAGACAAAGTATATATGTATTTATCATCATTTTTCATAAAGTCAGCTTCATCAACTTCTGCTTCTTGGATATTTGTCTGTGAAAATTCAGTTGCACCACCTGCTGCAACATCCATTGCAACAGCTGTTTCTTCCATCTCAAAGGCAGGTTCTGCAACCATTGTCTTTGCAAAGCTTGCTCGATAACCATAAAGAGATTCTGCTTGCACACTATCTAATAATGACTTAAGCTGTACAACATTTTCAATCTTTTTAAGTTCATTTGTACCTTTTATTGTAACATCTGGTGTAATTACCCCCTTTGGAGCACAAGCTATTACCAGTAAAATCAACATAACCATTCCAATCATTTGTTTCATAATAATCACCAATAATAAGGTAGATCAAACATATATAAATATCCATCGAATACTTCTATCTGAGTTGAAGTTATACAGTTAATTTTTTAAATAAACTCAAATTAATCCTTCTCATGAAAATATACATAATAAGACACGGAAAACCTGTAATAAAAGACAATAACTTCTACGAATCATATGTAGAAGACCTCGAACCTATCAAAGAACTAAAAAATAAACTACCAAAACCAGATATTGTTTATTCAAGTCCTTATAATAGATGTATTGATACTGCTAAAGTATTCTCAAAAGACTTCAAAATACTAAATTTTCTTAAAGAATGGAATCTGCAATCACTAAATTTACCAGATTCGGAATATTTTGAACAAGAACAATTAGGTTGGAACAACTTTAACAAAGTTGTTCAAGGAAATGAATCACTAAACCAAGCAAAAGAAAGATTCACAAAAGGAATCAAGTCACTTAAACAAGCAGAAACCATCTTCCTAATCTCAAGTGGTACTGTTATGAATATGTTTTGTTCTGAGCTAGCTCAAAGAAAACCAAAGATTCAAGACATCCAAAACATGAAGTATCTTGCTTATGCTATTGTTAATGATATGAAATTAATAAAAGATTTAATTTAATTTTCTATTCTTCCACCAAAACATTATCAAATAAACAATAAGAACAAACACTGCTCCTAACAAAAACCATAATCCAGGATATTGTGTAAAAGAAGTCCTTACAACTTCTGCAGCAACAGGTATTACATCAAACTCAACCTCTTCAACAGCTCTCTTTGCTAACATTGGAGCAGCTTCTTGTACAGCACCAAACTTAGGCATTAACTTTGGCAAAAACTGAATTACACCAGCCATTCCTAATGTAATCAAACCAATTGGTAAGATATTTTTCAACTTTCCCATAATCCCAGTAACCTTTTTAGGAGTAATGATAATATACTTATTCGCAAGCTTATAATGATTAACTTCTTTACCTTTCTCACTATAATGAAACTCTTCAACATCAACAAGACCAGATTTCATTAATTGCTTCAAATTATAATGCACAGTAGAAATAGGTATTCCCAACTTTTTAGACAACTCACTTTCAGTAGCTTCATTCTCAGCAAGATAATCAAGAATCTTTCTACAGGAATCATTACTAACAATGTTAGCAACCTTCTTTGCCTGCTCATCTTCTAAGGATAACAATAAAAAGTTTTTCTTTGCCATAAACAACAGAAAACAGTTATATTATATATAGTTTTCTTTAGGTTCAAGATAGATAGAAGTTATCTAAAACAAATCAACAATATTCGCACGAAGACAATCTCTTGAAAGGAGTTCATAAGTTGAATCAATTGCTTCTTGTGTTGGTTTA
The DNA here is from genome assembly GCA_964388715.1 of uncultured Methanosarcinales archaeon. GTDB lineage: Archaea > Nanobdellota > Nanobdellia > Woesearchaeales > CAYMBN01 > CAYMBN01. Next base: position 32,205 of record CAYMBN010000001.1, on the reverse strand, counting down.
CCACAATTGTATAGTTCCTTATCACAACCTTGCATAATTAACCTTTCTGCATCAGAAAGTTCTCTTGGTTGTTTTAGGAGGTAAGATAATATTACTGCTTGTTGAGCATCAATAGCATAAACTCTTTTTGGAGAAAAAACAATACAATTAACAAATAAATGTGGACTGTAATTCAGAATCTCTGCGAGTGTTAACCCTTTAACATTTTCCTGCATAACATAATTTAGAATGTTTTTACTTATAAATTTTGGGAAAAATTTAAAAAGAAACCTCAATTCTCAACCATAGGGTGTTCTAGATAGATTATGAAAATGAAAGATACAAAAATAATGCTTGTAGATAATAGATCTAGTGAATTATACGTAGAAAGCTTATTCCAATGTATAACCACTGCTATTGGTCCAACTAAGTTTGAACATGTTGAAGATGGTGAACAAGCAATAAAAAAATTAGACCAATACCACTTATCACAAGAACTACCAGATTTAATTCTTATTGACACAATACTTCCAGGAGAAAACGGACCGCAAGTATGTTCACAAATAAGACAAAAACAATATGGTGACCAAATAGGTATTATTGGACTAACTGTGGGAAGAAACATATCCATGAGGTACAAATGGGACAACGCAGACGCTTGTGTACACAAAGGAGATTTAAATCAATTAGAAGAAGACATTAAAAGAGTTCTAAGAGAATATGCAAGATGAACAAAGAAGATATAAAAATATTAGTAGTGGATGATGAACAAAAACATTTGAATAAGGTTGTTAAAAGTTTACAATATCTTGGTTATTCTAGAATTAAAACAAGAGATAATGGAAGAAATATTGTAGCTCTTGCTAGAAGTTATATGCCTCATTTGATTTTAATGGATACACTTATGCCTAGAGTTTCTGGAGATAATATTTGTAGAGATATTAAAGGAACAGAATATGGAAAAGAAATTGGAATTATTGGCATGTCAAGTGAAAATTTTCATCAGAGATGGTTTAATGCAGGTGCTGATGATTTTATGAATAAAAAAGATGTTTTTAATAATAGACATCTTTTAGAGCAAAAAATAGAACAAGTCTTAATAAAATATCAATAAAATTTAAATTCAAACCATTTCCAAATGATCTAATTCTGTTGAGAAATAATACCCAACAAGATCCTTCTCAATACTTCTTAACCTAGGATAATTCATGATTATGTTTGCTTCTGCTATTTTCCTTATTTTATTCAATCTATTTGCATTTTCCAATCCTGTCTGTGTATAAACACCATGATGAAATAACGCATAATCATATAATGTTGCAGCATAAATACTTAAATTTGACAACACTCGATGTAATCTATCATGATACCTAGGCCTAACATTAATAATTTGTAAATTTTGATAAGCTTTAAAAAAAGAATCAGCTGCAGCATCAACACTCATTGCTTCCCTTGCTTTGCCTAAAAAACCAACACTTTTCTTAAACTCCTTACTACTGAATCCAACTCGCTTTTTTTCATCTATGATTTCCTGTATGTATAATTCAATATTTACTTTAGTCCCAAAAGAACAAAGCCATTCTATAAAATTTTCTGGTAAATCTTCAGATGCTAATAGTCCTTCTAATTGTTGATCTGTAACCTTATAAAATTTTTCTGCATCAATCCTATCAATCAAAGGATTACTCCCACCAAAATTAAAAGCCCTTAACCCTGGAACATTCATTCTTGATTCAGGTTGCAAACCCTCACCTTTTTCCCCAGAAATATAATATACTAAAATAAAAGTAGGAATTCTATCATGTGGTTTACAACATAAGAATTCCTGATATAATCCTGGTTCTGGGTTATTAAAGTTTAGTTTTCCTGGATATGTCATCTTGTAATTATTCATCCAAATCTTTCTTTTAATCTTCGCTGAAAATCTTCTAAAGCTTTTTCATAATAACATCCAAGGTTTCTTATAAAGTCAAATGCAGAACCTAATATCACTGCTCTATGGGTATTCCCCATTCGAAGAGCTGTTAAATATTCATCAGCAAATCTGCTAAAAAAGTCATCAAGTTCACCTTCAAATTTATATATTGTTTCAGTTGCCCCAAGAGGTAAATGGCTAACATCAATTTCAGGTTTTATAGATTCTAAAACTGTAGCATCACTTAATTCTGTAGGGTCTACAGCTTCTTCCTTGAACAAATTATGATAAAATTTAATATATCGATATATTAAGTCTCCATTATTCACAACTGTGACAGTATACATAGATTGTGGAATTAAATCATTAATTGATTTAAACCTTTCAATCCCAGAAATAATAGTTTGATTATTTTTATGTGAGAATCCAACATCAATACGCGGTTCATCAAAATGTTGTTCAAGATATTTTTTATCTTTTGAAGCAAAATAAGCTGGTTTATTAAATGGATCCGCAATCATCTTTTCATGAACTTCATTAATTTCTCTTAGTAGGTCACAAATTATATCCCGTTTGTATATTCTCTTACTAAACGCAAAAGAAAACTCTTCAAGTCTAGCTCTACTAACACGTTCCTCCTGAAATATCCCCAAAAAATCATCAATATATTCAGCCATACTCAATCAACTAACTAACTATTATTTAAATATTATTGTAATGAAAAAATAAAAAAAGAAAAAAAATTACTTTATTTTGTAGTTAGGAATTAGTTCCACATCTAATCCAGTCTTTGCTGCTAATTTTTCAACAAACTTCTTGGCACCATGGTAATGTGATTCAAAGTCACCAACTGTAATCAAAGTTATTCCTTTTTCTCTTGCATATTCTGCTGCACCATCCTTAATACTACCAGCAATAAACAATTCATAAGGATCAGAAATCTGTTCCATGAATTCTTTCCTTATTGCAGGTCCAGTAGAGACTACTACATCGTTTAAAATAGATTGTTTTCCACTAACAACCCCAAGATTTACTTGACTTAATTCTTTTCCAAGTGAATTATTGATCCTCTTCAAGTAAAAATCTAATGTTGGTGTGAAACAACTTCGTTCATACTTTGGTTCTTGCTTGAACATTGCTTGTATTGATGGATAAGGCGTATATTCTCCTACTACTTCATATGACAGCCTACTCTCAACTTTACCAATTACTGCTCCCTTTGGTACTTTTTTCCCTTTGTACACGAATTCTATTGGTTTAACCTCTTTCATTCCAAAAAGGTCTGCAAAGGAGTCAATTAATCCATTGTCCATTGTATCTAGTACCAAATGTAATCCATATGCACCAATTCCTAATTTATCCACTTGTTGTTTCACTAACTTACCATGTCCATGATGGATTACTAAGTAATCAATCCCTTTTTCACGCACTTGTTCCATCACATACTTAGTCAAATCAACGCAAAACCCTACTTTTTGAATTAGTCTTGATGCTGATCTAATTTTTCCAATTCTATCAAAGTCTAATTCCTCTGCTTGAGGAACCATTGCTTTGATAACAGATATTAAATTTTTTTGTTTCATTTTATTTTCCTCCGTGTTTTGAGTCCACGCGACTTTTTTATAGAGCTCCAGCTATCTGAAACTCAAATTGTAAATTTTTATAGAGAATAAACTAACACCAGAATCCGTTTGAAGTTTTAAAAATACATAAGTCTAAGAAAATAAATTTACAGAGTCCACGCAAAATAATGTATTGCTCTCATAATTTATTAGAAAACATAACAACTATAAATATTTTTCCATAATATTTATAAATACCCTCATTTCTCTTTTAACTAATGAAATACGAACCATTAAAACAAGAACCTGAGACACTTGAATTCTGGAAAAAGAACCAGATTCATCAAAAAGCTCAGAAAAAGAATGAAGATAGAAAACACTTCTATTTCTTAGATGGTCCTCCATACACATCAGGTAAAGTACATCTTGGTACTGCTTGGAACAAAGCACTAAAAGATATGGTTCTTAGATTCAAAAGAATGAATGGTTTTGATGTTTGGGACAGAGCAGGTTATGACATGCACGGATTACCAACAGCACATGCAGTAGAAAAAAAGTTAGGCATCAAACATAAAGATGAAATTCCTAAGTTTGGCGTAGACAAATTCGTTAAAGAATGTATAAAACTTTGCACAGACAATATGAAAGAGATGAACAAAGATTTCCAACGTTTAGGTGTCTGGATGGACTTTGAAAACGCATACCAATCAATAAAAACATCATTTATTGAAGGTGAATGGTGGTTAATCAAACAAGCACACAAAAACAAACGTCTGTATGAAGGCGAAAAAACAATGACCTGGTGTCCTAAATGTGGAACAGCCTTAGCAAAACACGAGCTTGAATATCAAAATGTAAAAGATGATTCTGTTTTCTTAAAATTCCAAGTAAAAAACAAAGAAAATGAATTCCTGATTGTCTGGACAACAACTCCATGGACAATTCCTTTTAATTTAGCAATCATGGTTAATCCTGAACTAGATTATGTAAGAGCAAAAGTAGATGACGAAGTCTGGATTGTTTCAAAAGGTTTACTTGGTGCATTCCTAGGATTAATCAGTAAAAAATATGAAATTCTAGAAGAATTCAAAGGAGAAAAATTAGAAGGTCTTGAATATATTAACCCATTAGAAGACCAAGTTGATTTCAAAGAAATCAAAAACAACCATCCAAAAACACACACAGTACTTTTATCAAAAGAATATGTTGACTTAAGCGCAGGTACTGGCTTAGTACACACAGCACCTGGTTGCGGCCCTGAAGATTATGAAGTTGGCCACAGAAACAATATCCCACCATTCAATAACCTGAATGAAACAGGCGTATTCCCAGATAACATGGGAAAATACTCAGGCTGGATTGCAAAAGATGATGATCATAAGTTTATTGAAGACTTCAAAGAAAGAGGTATCTTAATTGAATCAACAGAAGTTGAACACGATTATGCACATTGTTGGCGTTGTAAAAGTCCTGTTATATTCAGAACAACAACACAATGGTTCTTTAAAGCAGAAGATATGGTTGAACAAATGATTGAGTACAACAAAAAAATATTCTGGCAACCTAATTGGGCAGGCGCTGCACAATTTGACGCATGGTTAACTAATCTTAGAGATAATAGTATCACAAGACAACGTTACTGGGGATGTCCAGTGCCAATCTGGAGATGTGACAAATGTGATTTATATGATGTTATAGGAAGTGTTAAAGAACTTCAACAAAAAGCAAAACAAGTTCCAGAAGATTTACACAAACCATGGATTGATGAAGTTAAATATCCATGCAAATGTGGCGGAACAATGATAAGAATCCCTGATGTACTTGACGTATGGGTTGACGCAGGTACAACTTCATGGACATGTCTTGATTATCCACAAAGAACAGATTTATTTCAGAAAATGTTTCCTTCTGAATTCATTTTAGAAGGTAAAGACCATATCAGAGGTTGGTTCAACATTCTCATGGTATGCTCAATGGTTGGAATGCAAAAACCAAGTTTCAAATCAGTTTATATGCACGGCTTTATCCAAGATTCACAAGGTAGAAAGATGAGCAAAAGTCTTGGTAATTATATTTTACCTGAAGAAGTTGTTGACAAGTATGGTGCAGACACTTTAAGATACTACATGATAGGCGGCACTGTCCCAGGAGTTGACATCAATTATAATTTTGAAGATATGAAAGTTAAAAACAGAAACCTCAGCATATTATGGAACCTTCATAATTATTTAATACAACTTTCAAAAGAACTTAACCAAAACCCTAAGTTCATTGCAAAAAACAAATTAGCATTAGAAGAAAAATACATATTCTCAAAACTTAATTCAACAATTGTAAAAGTAACTGAACTATTCAATCAATACCAATTAAACGAAATTCCTTGGGCTATCGAAGAAATTTTCCTTAGTCTAAGCAGAACATATGTACAATTGATAAGAGAAAAATCTACTTTTGGAACAGAAGAAGACAAAAAGACAATCCTTTACACACTATATCATGTCTTACTTGGAACATTAAAACTGTTTGCACCTGTTGCACCATTCATAACAGAAGCAATGTACCAAAACCTAAAAATGAACTTTGCACTAGAACAAGAAAGTATTCACCTTTTCAATTGGCCTCAGGCAGATATAAACCTGATCAATGAAGAACTTGAAAAAAACATGGACATTATCAAACAAATTATACAATCAATCTTATATGCAAGAGAAAAAGCTAAGTTAGGAATTAGATGGCCACTTAAAGAAGTTGTTATTGTTGCAAAAACAAAAACAGCAGAAGAAGCTATTGATAAACTAAGTGACATCATAAAAAATCAAACAAATGTAAAAGAAATTACTGTTGTCAAAAGCTTTGACAAGATCAAAGAATCAGTTAAAGCAGATTTTAACAAACTTGGCCCTGACTTTGGTAACAAATCACCTGCAATAATTGCACAATTAGCAACAATGAGTCCAAATACAATCCTGAGTAAGATTGAAAAACAAGGAAAACTTCCACTTGTTGTAAATGGAGAAAGTGTTTCAATTGTGAAAGAACATTTAATACATATTCGTGAAGTTCCTAGTCCTTATCACGAAGCAGAATTCAGAGGTGGTTTTGTTTACATTAACGCAGAACGTACTGACGAACTTGACGCAGAAGGTTATGCTCGTGAAATAATGCGTAGAGTACAAGCTGCACGTAAAAAAGCTGGCTTACAAAAAACAGACAACATCACATTATTCATAAAAGTAAGTGACGATCTGCTTGAAATGGTTAAATCATATGAAAAAATGATCAAACAAAAGTGCGGTGCAGAACATATTAGGATTTCTAACATGGACCCTGCCAAAGAACACACTCATAACTCTAAAGAAAAAGTCAGAAGAGAAGAATTTGAAGTAATGTTTGATAAGATTGAATAAAAAAGTTTATAAATAACCAAATTATTTCCGGATATGATGAAAACAGGTGTTAAAGTTAAGGAAGCTATGACAAAGCAACCAATCACTGTAGCTGAAGATGCAACAGTTGAACAATGTTCTACAGTTATGACTCAAAAACATGTTGGTTCTTTAATAGTTGAAGAAGAAACACTTCTTGGAATTCTAACAGAGCAAGATGTTGTAAGAAAAGTTGTTGGAAAAGGCCTTGATCCTAAAACAACACTAGTTAAAGATGTCATGCATAAAAAATTAGTAACAATTCATCCTGACAAAGACATTTATGATGCCATCACTGAAATGAACAAGCACAACATAAGACACATGCCTGTTGTTGATGAGAATGACATGGTTGGTTTCATAACAATAAAAGACATTCTTAAGGTAGAACCAAAACTCTTTGAGAAAGTTGTCCAAGAATTCAACCTCAGAGAAGAAAAGGATAAACCTGTTAATTAACCACCTCACAGTAACAAAAAACAGAAAGATTTAAATACTAAAACATACTTCTTATACAATATGAACCTATTCAAATCTAGCTTTAGACATCTTGTAATGTTATTTGTACTAGTCTTTACTTTAGGTTGGATAGCTAACAGTGCATTCAGTTATTACCAAAACCTAGATCTGCAGAAACCGAGCTTCTTAGGCCTTGTAACAGCAAATGAACTAAAGTCACCTTCTGATCATATTAAAGAAGATCAAATAAAAGTATTTCCAGACAAGGTTGTAATCAAACTAGAAGATGCATCATGGGCAGGTTTTACAGATACAAACTCAATGGATCCTATTATAGATGCAGGCTCTAATTCAATCGAAATAGTGCCCCAGAACCCTTCTGAAATTAAAGTAGGAGACATAATCTCATACAACGCAGACTTTGTAGATGGCATTGTAATTCATAGAGTAATGGAAACAGGCCAAGACCAAAACGGTTGGTATTGCAAAGTAAAAGGTGACAATAATGCCTTTAGAGACCCTCAAAAGGTCAGATTTGAGCAAATAGTAGGAATGGTTGTTGCTGTTATTTATTAAATTGCTGGATAATAATCTATTTTTTGATTAAGACTTGGATTGGTATTTAATTCTTTTAATTGTTTTAATCTTTCTAAAAAACCATTAATACTAATATATTTTTGATTTTTATGTGATTTTGGTTGATAGAAAGAAATTAATTCTGGTTTTAATTCATGATCATCCCTAATTGCTACTAACTCACCTATTTTAGTTCTCTTGGTAACCTTTTTAGGAGGCTCTTTAATTAAACTATTGAATAAGTTAGTATACTTAACAGTTGATTCTGGTATTGATTTGATTATAATAAGGTTCCCTTGTACTTGAACACATTTAGTTTTCATTTTTTCAGGAACATTATTTTTACTATAACCTGTTTGTTTTTTTAATTTTTCTTCATAAGGTTTAACAGTACTTGTTCTAAGAATTTCCTCAAGTAATTTTGCCCTTACGTAAAGTAAAGCATCACTTTCTGAAAGAGATAATTCTCCAGAAAGTGGAATAACTAATCTTCCTGAATACTCTTCTGAATAATCATGTGATAAACTTTGTTTGATATTATCCAGAGTAACTTCTTTCTTGAGTTCATCTAATTTGGTAAAAATATCATCAAGTAAAACATAAGGCTTCTGACCAAAGGTTTTAACTCCTTTTCTTCCGATCCCTTTTTGGTATCCTTCCTTAAGAAAAGTTAAATAATTTACTAAACCATTATAGGTCTCAGATACTTTTGGTTTTTTGACTTTTTTACTGGAGGTAATAGAGAAAGTTATGTCACCTAATTTTAATTCAGTGGTTGTTGTTTCCTCTGGAAGATTTTCAGTACTAAACCCAGTATATTCCTTAAGAAGTTTTTCAAAAGGAGAAATAACCATATTTTTTAGCAAAGGTAAAAGATTATATTTTGCTTTAAAATAATCATCAGCAGATTTTTCTAAACTCATAAATTCTGGTACAGGTTCAATTGTTATTCTTTCTAAACTCATGCTACATGTAAAAAATAAACATTTTATATAAAGTTTACTATTTTCAAAAGATGACACCAATAACTTTAAATAACCCTTTTTATTCTTTCCAATTATGGAACAAGATGTTTATGATTCATACATAAAAGCAGGGAAAATCGCAGCTCAAGCACTAGAATTCGGCGCTTCTTTAATCAAACCAGACAATAAAGTAGTTGATGTGTGCAATCAAGTCGAAAAAAAGATAATTGAACTTGGTGGAGAAATCGCATTCCCAGTCCAAATCTCAATGAACGATGTTGCAGCACATTACTGCCCAACATCAGATGATGAAACAGTATTCAAAGACCAATTATGCAATCTTGACATTGGTGTTCACATCAATGGATACATTGCAGATACAGCAACTACAGTAGATCTCTCAGGAAAACACCAAGATCTAGTAAAAGCATCACGTGAAGCTTTGAACAATGCACTAGAAATAATCAAACCAGGAATCACATTAGGTGAAATAGGTAAAGTAATACATGACACAATCACAAAATATGGTTTTTCACCAGTCAAAAACCTATGCGGCCACGGTTTGAGCCATTTCAATATCCATGACAAACCACAAATACCTAATTATGATACAAATGATAAAACAGAATTAAAACAAGACATGGTAATCGCAATCGAACCATTCGCTTCAACAGGCGCAGGAAAAATATATGAAAGTGGCCATCCAACTGTTTACCAATTAAAAACATTAAAACCAGTTAGAATGCAAATGGTAAGAAACATTCTTAAACATGTTGTAAAGTATGGTGAACTCCCATTCACAACACGCTGGCTCACAAAAAAGTTTGGGCAAGCAAAAACACGCTTTGCATTAAAACAAATGACAGACATGGAAATGATAAAAGCATTCCCACCATTGCCAGACAAACAACACGGATTAGTCTCCCAAGCAGAACATTCTGTTATTGTTAGAGAAAAGCCAGTTATTTTTACAAGATAAACATATGTTCTCTAAAGAAATTCATTAATTTAGGATACTTATTGATGTTATCAATTGTTTTCTTATGCCCTTTTCTTAACTTCAATACCTGTTCCTGACTTAACCCTTCTTTAACTTCATAACTAATCTTTGGTTCTAGAACAGTCCTTTTCTTTTCAATGATTCTAGTAATTCCAAACTTTTTATAATTTTTATAAATCTCTGTACCTTTTTGCAAACCAAACACAGAAACCGAAATCAAATCAATATTCACATCATTCTGTTTCAAAAAATCAATAGTTTCCAAAAATTCTTCCTTGCTTTCTCCAGGAAACCCAAACATAATATACAAAACATTCTTAATTCCTGCTTTATGCGAATCAGATAAAACTTTAATCACATCTTTTTTCTGAGTACCTTTCTTCATAAGATTCAAAACACGTTGACAACCAGACTCAACACCCCAGATAATCATTTTAAGCCCAGACTTCTTCAAAGTTTTAAAATCCAACCCATTCACTGGCCTTAATTGACACATCCAGTTAACTTTCAAAGGTTTCAACATTTTAGCTATTTCCAACAATCTTTTTTTATGAATTGTATCGTCTATTATAAAGAAATACTTCTGCCCTGAACCAACAACAGTTTTCTTCACAACATTCAAATCAAATTCACAATATGACACAGTGCTAAAGTGAGAACAAAATGTACATTGTTTATAATTACAGGTATTTGATGTTCTGATAGGTATAACAGGATACGGAGTAAAATATTGTTTTAAATCAAGAACAGAAAAGTCAAGAGGAAAATTAAATTTAAGTTTGTCATGTTTTATTTCCTGACCACTAACAAAATCAAGAAGTTCCATTTCATTATTCAAGCATTTATCAGCCAATTTAATCAATTTTTCATTCACAGCTGGTCCACCAATCACAACATTCTTCAATTCTTTCATTAAAGCATATGCATAAAACGCTTGACTTGAATAAACAATACTAAAAGCAATTATATCTGGTTTTTTTTCTTTTATTTTCCATAATATTTGTTCAAAAAATTCTGGTTTTTTCCCATCAACAACTTTTTTATTGTTTTCAGAGTACGTTTTTTTAGATAATTCCTGAAATTCCTTCGTAACTTTATCATAATCCTTCCATTTTTTCGAATTCTGAAAATATTTTTGATATTTTGAAAATTTAAGCTTATGAAACTCTAAGTTTAAATCTAAAACTTCTATTTTATGATTAGAATTATTTTTTAGAAATGAATAAAGAGAAATAACTGAATAAGGCGGGCTTGCAGGAGTACAAAACGGAAGGTAAATTAATAGGATTTTTTTCATAGTAAGAAGATTTTTGGTTCAATTATTAAACTTATTGTTTTTTTTGTTGTTTTTCACATTTATCACAAAGATATCTTCTAGATTCTCCTTTCTGTACTACAAACCTTGCCTTGCACCATTTACAAAATTTAATTATTTTATAGTCGACCATTTTTCAAGTAAGAAAACATTATATTCAAAAAATAGAGCAAATATTTCCCATATTAAGTGATAAAGCAGCTTTCTTTATAAACTCTTAGGTAAATTTACCAAGTTCTAACATATTTATTTGAACTTATAACTTTTTCAATCCATTCTAATCTAGCCTGATTATTTTGTTTTCTGTCAGAATATATATTAGGAAGATAAAATGGATCATAACCTCTTTTTCTGTACTCATAATCAATTAACCCTTGGAGTTTAATAGCTTCTTCCACTTTCATTACTCTACCTTCTTCTCTTCTCTCATTAAAATTAGGCAACATTTCACAAAAGAACACATGTTCAAACTTATACTGACTTGCTAGTTCTTCTAACAAAGGTGGTACAGGAATGTTTCTTAAATTACAATAAGCAATCCAACATATTGCAGATCTATCATAAATAACAATTTCATTATCTGCAGCAACAATCTTTGATTCTAATCTAGCTTGTCTTTTTGCAACCCTACTTTTAAATTCAAAATAATTTGCTAATATCCATTCTCCAGCTGCTTCTGCACCATATCTATTCTTTAACCATTGTACAATTGATGTTTCTGATTCTTCTACTGTATTAAAACCTTTTGCAACAAAAGTATTGAATAGATCAGTTTTCCCTGCATGAGATGTTCCAGATAATACTATTTGCCTCATAAAAATCCAAAATTAAGAATTACTTATAAATATTTATATCTTCTAACCATACATCAACTTCAACACTATCAAAGAAATCGCTAATATTGATTCTAATATAGACGCTCCTGCAAGTGGTATTGCTTTAATTCCAACAGCATATATTAACCAAAGAAACAATCCAAAAAGATAAAGTGAATTCCAAAGAAGAGAAATATCTTTTGTTGACTTAGTTCTCCACGACTTAATAACCTGCGGAGTAAGAGAAATAGCCATAACAATCATCGCAGCATAACCTGTTACTTCAATCACATTCATTTTTTCTTCCTATTTACAATTATCTCTGAAACTTCCATATTCCTTGGCAATTCTAGAGTATACACAATCAGTCCAGCCAAATCTTTTGGATCCATCAAGTCTTTTGGATCAAGACCAGAACCAGCTTTAACATGTAACTGGGACCTAAAACCACCAGGATGAAATCCAATTATCCTAACATCTTCTTTTTTATACTCTTTTTGTAAAGATTTTATAAAACCAAGCACAGCATGTTTTGCAGCAACATAAACAGAATCATCTCCATAACTAACAAATGAACTTGTTGATCCAACAATAACAATATCACCTTTATTTTTCTTAATCAGATCAATCAAACCACTAACAATCTTCATTGTTCCAGTTACATTTACAGCAAAATCACTATCAATTTCATCAGTAATATTCTTGTTAACACTATGCCAGTGAAGAACACCTGCACACAATATCAAAACATCAACATCCTTATGTTCTTTTTTAGTTAATTCAATAGCTTTCTCAATATCTTTGTTCTTATTAAGATCAACTTTAATATTAACAACATCAAGTTTACAAGGTGTTCTTGATAAGTTAACTACTTTTACTCCTTTCTCAATTAATTTAGAAACAACTTCAAAACCCAGTCCACTACTTCCCCCAGTAATGATAGCTTTTTTCATACACAAAAAATAGTCAACATAGTTTAAAAATCTTTGGGTTTTTATATCCTCGAAACCATAAAACTTTAAAAATAAACCTTGCTTTCTAAGGTTAAAATGTGGTCAAAACTAGAAAGGGGTAAGTATGTATCTCAAGCAAAAGATTATGAACCTCTAAGAAAACTATATGAAGCACATGGTCTTCCAGAAACAGATCCAGAAGCAAGAGCAAAGTTTCTTGCAGAAGATGTTTTACAAGTTACAATGACTGACCATGATCTTTTGATGAGAACAGCATCTTATGATGGAAGAGCAGCAAGTTTAGTTCTTCTTGAAGACATGGTAATCGCAAATCACAAAGAAAAGATTGAAAGATGCAAAGCAGAAATAACAGTACCACTTGATGAAAGATTAGATGAATACACAGCAACAATCAAATACCTTAGAACTATTAAACAAGTTTTCCGAAAAAAAGGATTTTGGTCTGCAGTTGGACATGAATTAATTTCAACATTTGCTCCATTTTTTGGAAGATTTAACAGATTTAATAATTACATTGTATGGTTATGTGATGACTTAACAGGAGATCCACTTGATTGGGGAGAAACTAAGGAATGTAATAAAAACATTAAAAAAAGTAGACTTAAAAACATTACTAACCCAAATTTACTAAAAGAAGGATGGGCAACTGCTTACCGAGAATTCTAATTTTTTCTCAACAAAAAAAATAAAAAATTATTGTGCTCTTTTATGAACAACCTTTCTAGGTCGCTGAATAGTTGTTCCAACAGGTTCACCAACAGGAACAGGTTCTGGCACCATTTCTCTTACAGCTAATTCAGCTCTCTCTGACATATACTCCTGAGCTTCTGCATCTGTCATTTCTGGCCTTGGATGTTCTTTTAGTTTAAATTTATAATCCTGCGGTCTTACACCCGCATCATCAAACCTTTCTTTAAAGTCAAGTATTACACCATAATCAGCACAACCATTACTTGCTAATCTTTTGAAATGATCATAGTGATACCTATTACTCAAAAGTCTTTCAGCATGTTCAACATAAACAATAATGTCTTGTGTAGGATTAAAAGATTGAGCTTTTGAGATAACACTTGTTATATCTGAAAAAGAATATGCAATTCCTTCTTTTCCTTTAACAGAATATTGAAACCTCGGCACTTCTCCATTTTCTTCTAAAAAATCACTTTCAGAATCCGGAGCATCAGACAAAGGTTTAACATGTACAAGCACATAATTCATACTTCTCTCTGTCAAACTTCTGAGATTCTTTGGAATAGTTCCATTTATGACATCAGAACTATCTAAATAGACAGTATTATTCACAATTTCATTAAGTCTTACACCAAGCTGATACCCAAAAAATCTACCATCAATAGAATCTTTACTAGTAGGGTCAAAAACAACCTCTTCTAATTCTCTTTTATTTTTTTTCAATTTAATCACCTCATGATTATTATTTTTCCATTCTAAAACAGCTATTTTACCAACTATTTTCCAAAGATATTTGCTCCAAATACTAGTCATATTATCATCCCGTCCTTTAATCCTCCTTCTTAAATCATTTTCAATTTTTTTAAGATATCTAAGAGAAATAGGATGATCAATGTGTAACATTAATAAGCGATGAGCATCTTCATATTTCTTATCAAGAATCATACTTGTAATATCCTGTTCAAGTTCCTGTTCATCAACAAAAATCACTTCACACACCTCATTTTTGCTAAATATCATACATTATATGACACTATCATATAAAGTATGAGCTTATCTTATTTAAAGTTTTCGGAAAAACAAAGAAATTTCAAACTCACCAAAAAGTAGTCATTTCAGCTCTTTAATAACACCAGAAACAGCTAATAATTTCTCTTTACCACTCTGCATATTCTTCAATTTAACTTTCTTCTTCTTAACTTCATCTTCACCAACAAATATTACATAAGGAATATTCAAACTATTTGCATAATTCAGATTCTTACTAATCCCTTTTCCAACAATATCCATGTCCACCTTAATACCTTTACTCCTTAACTCCTGCGCAATCTTTAAACTTTCTTTTAAAGTTCCAATTGGAATAACAAAAACATCTGCAACAGACTTTTTAACCATCTTCCTCTTCAACTTAAGTGCCTCACAAATAACATCCACTCCAAAAGATATTCCTGTTGCAGGAAATTGTTTATTAGTTCCCAAATACTGACCAATCATCTTATCATACCTGCCACCACCAGCAACAGAACTTTTAATTTCAGACTTTTTCAAAAAAACCTCAAATATTGGTCCAGTATAATAAGCCAAACCACGAGCCAAAGTTGGCTCAAAAACAACATCTTTAACACCAGCAACAGAAAGATAACCAAGAATCTCTTCAACTTGCTTTAAACCATCTTCACATTTAATAATTTTTTTCAATCCAGCCAATGTTGCTTTATTATTTTTAGCTTTAACAAAACATTTTATAATTTTTTTAATTTGTCCATCTTTAAGTCCTCTTTGTTTCAATTCTTTTTTAACTTCTTTTTCACCAATCTTTTTTAATTTATCAATTGAAATCATCGCTTCAAAACGTTTTTGTTCTTCAACTCCTGCATAATCAAGAATTGTATTCAGGATTTTCCTATTATTAACTTCAATTAAAACAGGCATTCCTAATGCTTTAAAAAAAGAATCAACAACCATTAAAATTTCTGCATCAGACAAAGGATTACTTGATCCAACTATATCAACATCACACTGATCAAACTGCCTATACCTTCCAAGTTTAATTGGACCATCTCTAAAAACAGGCCCCATTTGATATCTCTTAAACGGCATTTTCATATTAGAATTCATACCAACAAAACGACAAAAAGGAACAGTAAGATCAAACCTTAACCCTAACTCACGTTTACCTTGATCAGTTAATTTAAAAGTTTCGCGCAGAGCATCAGATGCATCACCAGCTGCAAATTTAGCACCTAATGTATCATAACGTTCAATAAGTGGAGTTTCTAAAGGATTATATCCATAAATTTCAAAGATTCTTTTGAAAGTTCCCACTACTTCTTGCCTGATGATTTTCTCTTCAGGCGCAAAATCCCGAGTTCCTTTTGCAGTTGATAGTTTCATTCTATGTATTTTTATACCTCAATCTATATAAACCTTTTGAAAAAACTTATTCCAGTTCTCCAATCACCTCTTCAACAGCTTTCAACAATTCTCCACTTTTAACAACTTTAACTAATCTTTCAATGTCAGGATACAAAGGTCTATCTTCATCCAGGAACTTCACATATTTCCTAACGACATTATATGCAACTTGTGTTCCTTTTCCTAACTGCCCAGATTCCTTCTTAATTCTTAAGTCAACTGCTTGTACTGCTGCTAACAATTCAATTGCAACTACTGCAAAACTATTGTCAATTATTTCTCTTGTTTTTATTGCAGTGTTTGTACCCATACTAACAAAATCTTCCTGATCAGCTGCAGTAGGTATTGAACCAATAGCTGCGGGTGTACAAAGCACTCTGTTCTGACAAACTAATGATGCTGCAGTGTATTGAGGAATCATTATGCCAGAGTATAATCCTGCTCCTTCAATCAAAAATCCAGGTAATCCAATATTCAAATTTGGATTAACCAACCGATTTAATCTTCTTTCTGAAATTACTGAGATTGTTGTTGCACCCATTCCCAAAAGTTCTAATGGTAATGCAACAGGAGTACCTTGGAAATTTGCACCTGCAAGATACCTTCCATCATCACCTTCAGGAACAAACAAAGGATTATCTGCTGCACCATTAAGTTCTATCTCAACCTGTTTTCTAACAAAATCAAGACAATCTTTTATAGTACCAACCACTTGGGGTGTTGAACGAATACTATAAGCATCTTGCACTCTTTCTTGTTTTCCTAGAATAGTTGAACCTTCAATTAATCTTCTAATATTACTTGCACACTTAATTCCACCAACAAAACCTCTTAAGCGCAAAATTTCATCAGTAAATGCCATTGTTACTGCTTTAAGTGCTTCAAAAGTAAGTGCAGCTACTATCTCAGATGTCTTCGTTAAAACATCTGTGTCTTTTACTTCTAGTGCACCCATCCCAACAATAAGTTGTGAACCATTTATCACAGCTAAACCATCTCTAATTTCATAAGTGATTGGTTCTAAGCCAGCTCTTTTCAAAGCTTCCTTACCTGACAATCTTTTACCTTTGTAAAATGCTTCACCTTCTCCTAATGGAACTAACATTGCTTGTGCTAAAGGTGCTAGGTCACCACATGCACCCACTGAAGCAGGGTACATTATTGGAGTTACTCCACGATTCAACATTTCAGTAATAAACTCAACAACTTCAACTCTAACTCCAGACACACCTTTACAAAGTACATTCAATCTAGTAGCTATAGCTGCTCTAACATTTTCCTTACTTACTGGTTTACCATAACCTCCAGAGTGACTATAGATAAGATATTTTGAAAACTTTCTAGCTTGCTCTGGTGTTAAAAAAACATTTGCTAATTCGCCAATACCTGTTGTTGTACCATATGCTGGACGTTTTTCCCTAAACATCTTTTCAACAAAGTCCCTACTCTTCTGCATTCTCTGTTTACTTTCTTCTGAAAGTTCAATCTTCTCTTCAGATCTTGCAATCTTTTCAACATCTTTAACTGACAAATCTTCTTTTCCAAATTTCATTTTTAACCACTCCTCCATTTATATGCTTCAACAACTTGTTGATATTCTTGTTCTGCTTTTTTGAGGTCATCTTCAGAAACCTTACCCTCCCGGTAAAGTCTTGAAACTCTCAAATACTCATCCAAATATTTTTGTGTTGGTCTCTCTGGTATGAATACAACCAGCACCATCAGTGCATTTCTCCTCTAAATTCATTTTTTTCATTTTGTTTTTCCTCCTTTATCCAAACGTTTTCTTTTTTTGAGATAAAAAAAATAAAAAAATTATTTTACAAGTAAGTCTGTGAGATCATATTTGTCTATTGCTTTTTGTTCCTTAAAACCATCAAGGATTTTTTCTTTAATATAACCTAATTTTTGTTCATTTTGTGAGGAACTTACCATAAAATAAACTTTATCCCCTACTAAATTGAAAAGTCCAATCAAAACTGAAGCTAATTGATATGGTGCAGGTCTGGAATTATTATTTAGCAAAGTTTGACTTACAACTACAAAACTATATTCTTCTTCACCTAAAACTCGTCTTAGTCTTGTCTCTGGGGGATAACAACCTGCAACTGATTCCCATTTATCATATGGAACAATATCTAGTTTAGCATTAATCTCGTCTGCTGCGGATTGAAGTTTTTGTCTCATTGCTATAAAATCTTCTATGTAACCTTTAACATAAGGATCACTTTCTAGATAAAGTATCCTATAAAGTCCTCTTTCCTTGACAACATCTTCAATTGGTCTTGGATCATTCATCCTTGGTTTATTTTCAACTATTTTCATTTTTTCCTCCGTCATCTTTTTTCCTTCTTTTTTTGAAGGTCATGGGTGGGAGTCGAACCCACTCCTCCAGGTCCACAACCTGACGTGCTAACCATTACACTACCATGACCATAGAGTTTACACTAAGTGTAAAAGTTCATTTTCTCGACGACAAAAGGAGAACAAAACAGTCTTTTCTCGACGAAAAAGATTCATTTAGAATTGGATTTAGGTTATAGGGCTAGCAGCAGCTAGCTATGGAATGCATCTCTAGAATTTGTGGTTGCGCAACTAATTAAATCACATTTACTCTTTCCGTTTGTGAAAACAACCATTTTTTGCATTTTAAATTCACTACTATTAGGATACTACAATAGTATATAAATCTTTTGGTTTTTGTTTTGGAAATTATTTTAAATTAATTTTTTTAATTTTTTTTCTACAAAACCTTTTAAAACCGAGATTTTAAACCTTTTGAAAATCCTATAAAAATTTCCAAAAGTTTTTAAATAGAAACCTTTTTATACCATAATATTAAGTTTTAAGTAGATAAAGATATAGAGGGTGTGAAACGAAATGGCAAAGAGAATAGGCGGACCTAGAAGAAAATCAAGACATAAACTAACTAAACACATTAAGAGAAAAGGAAAACTTAGTATTAGTCAATATATACAAGAACTTGAACAAGGAACTAAAGTATGCCTTAAAGCAGAACCTGCTGTTCAAAAAGGTATGTATCATATGAGGTTCCATGGTAAAATCGGAATTATAAAAGGAAAATCAGGAAGAAGTTACAAAGTTGAAATCAAAGATAAAAATAAGAAAAAGATGCTTATTGTACATCCAGTGCATCTTAAGAGGGTATAAAAAATGGGTCGAAAACCTTTGTTTTTGACCTATTACAAATTTCGGAGGAATTTGAAATGGCAAAACCAATCTTAATCAAAGAAACACCAATAACAATGTCTGAACTAAGACAAGAACTTGACAAAGTTAAGAAAAGAGATGGTGAATTAAACTTTAGAGCAAACAAAACAGAAGATTACCTTAATCAGTTTGCTACACTTAAACAAAAACAAACAGAAGAATTAAAACAAAAAATCGAAAAACTTAACATAACACGGTTAAAGCCAGAATATGTTACAAAAATAGTTGATCTTTTACCAAAAACAGTTGAAGAACTAAAAGTGGTAATGCAAGGTTATCCTCTTAGTGTAAAACAAGAGGATCTCAAAAAAATTGTTGATGTGATTAATAAACATGGAAACGCATAAAGAAGAAAATGCAATTGTGTTGGACTTTTTACCAAATGGATATCCATTTGACACAACACCAATGCATAGAAAAACAGCAATAGCACAAGCTATTGGGAAGGAACACTTTGTTTTGTTAGAATTAGTTCCAAAAAAAGGAATATTCTTACAACCCTATGAGGAGGTATATATAGGAGAAGGTAAAAGAGAAAAAATCCATCATATTGTTGGTAAACTTGCTATTCACAAACTAACTGAAACAGCAAAATCAGAATTAGAATTTACAATCAAAGATTTAGTTAAAAAGAATGAGAAAAGATTTATTGATTTCTTTAATAAAGCTCAACCTTTAAGTACAAGAATGCATCAGCTCGAACTATTGCCAGGACTAGGCAAAAAACACATGTGGGAAATAATCGAAAAAAGAGATGAAAAACTTTTCGAAAGTTTCCAAGATATCAAATCAAGAATAAAGTTAATGCCTGACCCTGAAAAAGCAATCATAAAACGAATTATGAGAGAGCTAAGCGGCAAAGAAAAACATCATATCTTTGTCGACAATTAATCACATTCATGAAAAAATGTATTATCTGTGGTGAAGAAGCTAAGTTTGCAATTAGTAATTGTAGTGATTTCTATTGTGAAGAATGTGCAAAAGAAAACTTTAGTGATCTTGGCATGTTAAACACTTTAGAAGACCAAGCCAAAGCATTAAAACAAGCTATTAAAGAAAAGATGCAAGACTAATTCTTTGTCAGATTTCCACTTGTAACATTATATTTCAATATAGGAGCAGTTATTTTATGCAGATAAAAATCCTCTAAATCAATTGTAGAACCAACCTCAAGTGCAACAAGTCGTTTATAATTTTCAGCAAGATTAAGTTCTAGATTCTTACTAGGACCAATCATCTCTTTAAAAGGAATGAATATTGTTCCATTATTAGCCAACTTATAGATTGTTTTCAACAACCCTGCTGTTTTCATTCTCAATAATCTAAAATCTTTAGCATCTATTTTTTGAGCTTTTTTTTGATACTGATCATACTTTTTCTTGAAAATTGCCTGCAATAACAAATTAGTCTCATGATCTTTTTCAACAATGATTGAACCATATATTAAACAATTCAAAGCTTTTTGATATAATCCTAAAACAGCTTCATTAATTGGCCTTAATCTACTTATGTTTTCTTGTGCTTTAAATAATGGCTTATATGTTTTATCATCTGCAATTCTGCTAGGATCTTTTTCAAGAGCATCAAGATTTTCTTTATCCTTAGCACTAAAAACAACATCTTCTATTGTGAAAGTATACCTTTTCCTAATTCCATCTATTCTTTTTAGTGTATCAATAACAAACTCATCACTAAAACCCAAAGCATTAAGTTGAAGTAGAAAATCATTTGGTTGCGTCAAAACAACAGGTTTTTGTTTTTCTTCCTTTCTTCTTTCTAATTCTGTCCTTCTTCTTAATAATCTAGCCCGCATATTTTCTAAATCATAAGATTGTCCAGTAAGTCCAATATATTGATCATATTCATGAATCTCACTTAACTTATTCAAAACATCTCCAACCTTATCTGGATTACCAGAATCAAGTACTCCACTATCCCATGCACTTGCAATATCAATAGCAATCCAAACAGGATCACTTCCATTGTAAAAATCTAAGCTCGAATATTTTAATACTCCAGAACTAGAACTATCTAAAACAACCTCTTCTTTGGGTTTTACTGATCTTCTTCCTAATAATGCTCTTAATCCCATGATAATAAGCTACATTAGTATACTAATAGGTATACTAATATATAAATCTTTTGATTTTACAATTATTCCTCAGAAATAACCTTTAACCCTTTCTCTGTTAAATTAGCTCTTTGAGCTCCTAAACTCACGAAATTAAGCTTTTCAAGCCTTTTAAGAGTTTTCACAACAAAAGGGGTTTTCTCTTCAAAATTTTCAACTGGAAATAATGACATAACAAGCATGTTTAGGCTGATAGGCATTGTTGATTTATCACAAAGCTTATACATCATTTTCAAAGCCTTTTTTTCATTATTAGTCAAATTATACTTAATCTGGATTTTTCTACCTTTTACCTCTACTTCAATCCCTTCATAATTAACCAAATTCAAAAGTTGATCAAATATTTTCATAAATTTCTTACCTTTCTTAGATATAGCAACAATCTTATTTCTCTCTAGCACGTCGAGATTAACCAATCCAGCTTGTTTCAGTGTAATAAGCTCATCTTTAAGATCAGACTTTGTTTTAAGAGCTTCCTGAATAGCAGAAAGAAACATAGTGTAAGATTCCTTCTTAATAACCTCTTGATCATACAATAGTTTCAATATTCCTACACACTTCTTATTACTCAAAATATTATATAACATAACACATCTAATAGATCGCCAATATTTATATTTTTGCCTTTAGAAAAGCTGTAACGGCTGTTAAAGGCATAATTGGAAGTATCGGAAACAGGGGTCGTAAGGGAAAAATCGGAACATTTATATAGTAGTTAGACTATAGGAATATGTTGGGGGGTGGTAGTATACCACTTACATGAGCAAGGTCTTTTCACCTCATTTTAGACCTTGTTCATTATATTTTGGTGCGTCACTGTTAAATCAAAAGTGATAATTCATGACAAAAGCATTAACATTTGCATCGGTACTAAAGAACCCCATATTTCTTAATAGGGATGTCCTTTATAGTATGCATCCTCCAAGTGGAGAGTTCTTACATAGACTTGAACAAAAAAACGAACTAGTTATGGAACTTTCACCTATTTTAATGAACTCTGTTGTTCCTTGTGTCTTTGTTTATGGTCCGCCTGGCACAGGCAAAACAGGATTAATATCTGATCTATTAAAAGAACTTAAACAAGAAGCTAAAAAACATGAAGTTCAAATGCGTTCCTGTTATGTAAACTGCAGTGAAAACAGAACAGAAACAGTCATTCTTATTGAAATATTATCACAACTTAACCCACATATCAAATATCCAAGAATGGGTTGGACAAGATCAAAAGCAGTTGATGAGTTCAACAAAACATTAAAAGCTGGAAAATTTAATCTTATTGTCATTCTTGATGAGATTGATGTCGCACTAAAACATAGCGGAGACGACATTCTCTACAGATTAACCAGAGTAAGTAAAAAATTAGGTTCAAATGTTTCAAGTATTGTTATCTCAAATGACCCTAAGATTTATGATTATATTAAACCAAAGACACAATCAGCATTTGGAAGAATCAAAGTAATCTTTAATTCATATAATGCACAAGAATTAGAAGACATTCTCAAAGCAAGGATTAAGTTTGCATTTAAGGCAAAAGTTGTTAGTGAAGGTGTAATTAAAAAAATAAGTGAGATTGAAGTTGAAAGACACGGTGATGCAAGAAAAAGCTTAGAGTTATTAGATAGCTGTGGTAAGTTAGCTCTCTCACTAAGAAGAACAAAAATTACACTTGATTTAGTTGATAAAGCAGATCATGCAGTTAAAAAAGATGCATTATACAAAACAATATCTTCACTAGCAAAACATCAAAAGGTTTTGTTATCTACAATCTTAAAAGGGAAAGGGGGGTATTTAATTGGCTCTGATGTGTACAAGCAATACCAAAAAGCTTGTACACGTTATGATGTCAAACCATTATCAGAAAGAAGAATCAGAACTTTTGTTGAAAAGTTAGCTGATCTTAGTTTGGTTAAAACAGAAGTTTCCTGGATAAAATCACTCAAAAAGAAATCAAAAAAGATCACTGTCATAATTTACAAACCATTACGAAGAAAAGCAGTCAAAATGATCAGAGATAGTATCTAGTGCACTGAGTTAAATAAGTATAAGGGACTTGCTCAAGAGGGGGCAGCAAGTCACCATATACATTGGAGGGGATTAACGTGAATATAACACGAGAGATGTTAATAAGAGCTTTTGAAGGTTCAGGAGATATAACACTTATTATTGGGGAAGCCAAAAGAAGAGCATCCACAGATGATGATGTAGTTAAAGATCCAATAAATAGAGAAAAAAAAGTAATTGAAATTTACCAATCAGAAGATAACACAGTTGAAGAAATCGGAAGACGTCTTGTTGGATACACTTCAACATATGATGACACAACTAGTAATATGCAAGGATTTGTAGGATATCAATTAATGCCAGGAACTTACCTTTTACAAAAACAATAAGAATTACTTTTTAAAAGGATCAAAAGTTTTTGGAAATTCAATCCCTTCACTTTCAACTTCTTCTGAATCAGGTTTAAGAAATCCAGAACAATTTGGACAAAATTTTGCATCCATAGGAACACTGCTACCACAATACCTACACATCCTCATTACATGTTCCTTAAACACTTCTAAGCTTGCCATAATTAAAATAGTTCCAAAATAGTTTATAAAGATTGCGGTTAAATTTTTTACGAAAACATTAAATAACAACTAAGAATATCCAACAGTAACAGCCCTGTAGTGTAGTGGCTAATCATCTTTGGTTCTGGTATGTGAAGGACCATGCTTCACATGGAGTCGCCAGAGGACCGCGGTTCGAATCCGTGCAGGGCTATTATTCTCTCAAGTATCTAAATATTTTTAAATTAATCACAACTTCTAATTTATATGTCAGAAATACTCACACTCAAAGACATATATCAAGTAACTTCACAAGAAGTTAGAGATCTTTTTGGAGACAATATCCAAGCATTACTTCTATTTGGAAGCTTTGCATCACAAAACCTTGAAAAACGTATCGATGAATTCAAAGAACTTCAAGGAAAACAAGGTGCACTTGACAAAAAACCAGATTACATTGTAGTTGTTGATAATATAACAAACGCATTAGCTTCTTTTATCGATCTTCTTGAATGGGATGAAGGAACTTTCCATGATCAACTGGCTTTAACAGGCCCAACACCAAACTATTACAATCTCGAAACAAAAAAAAGACACAGATTTGACTTCTGGTTTGATGCAGAATACTCAAAGATACCTTTCAGAGTAAGTCTTATTTCAAAAGATAATTTCACAAAAAAACACAGATACTATGATTTCTACCTTCCAGGAAGACTTTCTAAACCATTAAACATAGTCGACGTAAAACCTAGCTTTCAAATTGAATTTGATCAAGTAATAAACAAAACAATTGAAAACACAATTGACCTTACTTTACTATTACTTCCAGACAGGTTTTCAGGCAGACATTTCATAAAAAAATATGTTGAATTATCCTACTTAAGTGAATGGTACAGAATATTTGACATTTACAAAGGAAAACCAATGACAATCATAAAAAGTAAATTGTTTAACACAAAGACAGGTGAATATAAACCCATGATTACACTCTTACATGAAATGCTGATCCCAAGATTAAAGAAAAGACCAGAAATTGCAAAGATATTTCCACATAATAACTTCCACTACCAAATATTTGAAAACTTAGCCAAAGATAAACTTGATGTGCCAGAAGCTTTAGCAAGACTTGCTGCTTGCAATGTATACAATGCACAGAATTCGTTTTATAAAAATTGGAGAACACAATCAGCATCAGGCCAAAGCGCACTTAAATACGTCGCAAGAAAGTTTGGAATTACTATCTCAAACACTCCCCAGGCTTAAACCCTTTCTTTATTGCTTCTTGCTTACTTTTGAACGTAACTAAGTTCTCTTTTTTGATTCTAATCGCAAGAGGACAGTTCAATGTATGGAATTCTTCTTCAAGTTGAGAAGCAATAAACTTGTAATTTGGTTTCTTTTTTTTCAATTCAAAACGTTTCACGCAAATACAAGGAGTATAACCATTCTCTTTTGCATGTTTATGTGAAGAAAAATAAACCTTATTTGACTCTTTGATGTTTTTAAAATAAGGACAATTCAATGCATGATACTTATCAGAACCAAGCGACGCAATAAACATGATAACAGGCCTTTTAGAAACACTTTCCTGATGATCAACATGTCCTTTAACTCTACTGTAAAGAATATTACACTTTTTACATAAATACTTTAATTCTTTTGTCCCAGCCAGATCACCACCACAAGCAGGACACGCATTTGGGATAACATCAACTTTCATAACAGATTTTAAGTTTAGAAAGTATTTAAAGGTTTTGATGGAATTTATTGTAACTGATAAGTAGTGATAAAATAGAAAGATTTAAATACTATGAAATACCATTAATAATTAGATGAAATACGACTTACACACACATACAACAGAATCAGATGGAGAATATACTCCTACTGAAATAGTTGAATTTGCTAGAGACAGTGGTCTTGAATTAATTGCAAAAACAGACCATAACAGTATTGAAGGCAATAAACAAGCAGTTAAAGCTGGTGAAAAATATGGAATAAAAGTGATTCCTGGTGTTGAAATAAGCACTAGAAGTGGTGATGTTAGGGCCCATATTCTTGGTTACAATATTTATGAAGTTAATCCAGAACTTACAAAATTTTTTGATAAATGTGCCAAATCAAGAGACAATGCAACTGAAAAGAGATGTCGATTAGCACAAAAAAATCCTATTATTTTATCAGATGGAAGTGTGATTAAACCAACAATTGAAGAAATTGGTCAAATAAGTAAAAATGATCAAAAAGGAGATATGCATGTTGGTGTTTACATAGCAAATAAAATCAACGAACTTTACAACAAAATAAATGGAACAGAAAATGAAATGATTATTGATGGGTATGGAGCTGTTGGCCTTTTCTTAGTAGGTAAACAAAAAGAGATCAATCAATATAAAAAAATTTTAGCACCCTTGCTTAAAGAAGGCCAAATTGGTAAAACTTTCTGGGCAGCTAAAGCTGATAAAAATCTAATAGGACTTATAAGCATTGAAAATGCAATAAAAAACATCATTAATTCTGGTGGTGTTCCAGTATTAGCCCATCCAGGATACAATGGAATAGAAAAAGAATACATTGCTTACTTAAAAGATATTGGTTTACAAGGTATTGAAGTGTTTACTTTAAAACATAATGAAGAACAAGTTAAAAAGTATCTTAAAATTGCAGAAGAGCTAGAACTTTTTGTTAGTGGTGGAAGTGATTTCCATGGAATGACTTATTCTGTTGTAGAAGAGTTAGGTCATTGGAATAAAAGACAAGAAAAAGATAAAAAACAACTTCCTTACCAAGAAGTTAAACCTTTAATAGAATTATTAATCAATTAACATTCCTTCTTCTACTCTAGAAACTATTGCTGAAATCAAGATTAAACTACCAATGATAATAAAACTATAATTCAATGACCAATCAACCATAAAACCAACAATAGGATATATCAGGAAAGAACTAAGCTTCTCAATCATTGATATTGTTGATAAAACAGTAGCCCTGTTATGTGATTCAATGTGTTTATTAAGATAACTTGAAAAAATAGCTTTCCGTGTTAAACCAAAACCACCTACTAAAACCATCATAATTATAGCAAGTGGAAGATAATTAAAACTTCCTAACATAATAAACCCAATTCCAGCAATAAGTGAACTAAAAAAAAGATATCCTAACTTTGATCCAACAATTCTCTCAAAAAAATCAAAGTTTCTTGACACAACAATCTCCATTCCAGCTATACCAGCATGTACTAAACCAAAAAACGCAATACTTAATCCTAAACTTTGAAGCAATGGCTGGTACATCCAGACTAACATAAATGATAAAACCCAAATTGAAATCTTATCAAATGCTAATATTTTTAATGTTCTGTGATTTTTAAAATATTTCATGCCATTAACCAATATTCTGAAATAATTTTCTTTTTTATGTTTTATTTTAGGTTCCTTTAATGTCAATGAAATTAACAAAGCAATTGAAAACGGCACAAACATCAACATCATTGTGTACCTTAACCCCATATACTTTGCAATCAAACTTCCAATTGGAGCTCCAACCATTAAACCAAGCAGATTATAACTATGGAATTTACCAAGCACTTTCTTTGAAGTATTTTCTCTTCTAATTTTCTTAAGTGAATCATAAACAAGAGCTTCTTCTGCACCTGAAAAAAGTGCATTTGCCATTGCCCACAAAAATTCAGCCATCATAAAGATATAAAAGTTGGGTATCCATGAATAAAGAAGAGCAGCAGCAATGTTCACAACAATTCCAATTATCACAGACGCCTTCCTACCAAGATAATCAGCAACAGTTCCTGTTGGGATTTCTAATAAGAAAACACATAACACAAACCATGACTGTAAAATCATAACTCGTGAAAAAGTCAACCCACCCCAATCCATAAAGAATGGAACCAACACACCACCAATAAGATGAAAACTAATAAAGAAATGAAACAGATTCATCTTCCAGATGTTTGCTTTGTATGACATAAATCTAGAATAAGTTAAAACCTTTATAAAACTTACTTCTCATAACAATCTTTTCCGCAATTAGAACAACTTCCACAATTATTCTGTTCAAATAAAGGTTTCATATGCGGTTCTTGCTTAAGATACCTCTGTATAAGAGCATCAACATCCTCCATTGTACCTTTAGGATCATAATTTTTCTTATAAGTTTTGAGTGCAAGTTCCTTATGCCTTATTGATAATATAGCAACAACTCTATCATTAGCTGTTTGTTTTTTCATTACTTCATTTTGTTCTAATCTGCCTAACAAATA
>CAYMBN010000001.1:0-3825 GCA_964388715.1 uncultured Methanosarcinales archaeon | reverse complement strand
TATAAGTCCCATCACTTCATGTTCTAAACCAGGCTCAGATGATAAAACAGATTTCAGTTTTTCCATTATTGCTTCATTTGTACAACCAGACTTTCTTTCCTCATTAGGCACTCTATGAACTAATTCTGTCCTAACATATCCATAATAAGGATAAACCCTTACTAATTCCAATATTCTTCTTGCTTCTTCATTCATTTTCCATAGTACAATATTTCCTACCCTTAAAGTCTAAACCAAGCCTATTCATTTCCTCCAAATTTCTATCTTTTAGTTGTTTTAATCTTTGAAGCACATATCTTTTAGAGCGAACCCCATTGCTTATATCTTGCTTTTTAGTCTCAACAACCTTCTCATCAGTCCAAATATAATAACTTCTTTTCTTCCTCTCAAACTTTTGTCTAAGCTCAGGATGCACTGCAAGATATCGATTAATAGAAACATGAACATTCATTCCAGGATAAAGTTGTTCTGCATCTTTCCGTCCTTTTGTTACACGCGTTTCAAAAATTTCCTTATCTTTTTTATAATGATTTGAATTAATATACCTATTGCGCTTTACTAAATTATCAAACTCATCTTCAGTCAAATGCTCCAAAACACAAACAGCTGTTTTAATCCTTCCTCCAAAAGTAGTTTTATTAACATCAATTATCTTCATAATTTCATTAGCACTATAACCTGCTCTTAAAAACCCATAAGTAACATAAGCCTGACCCCTAAACTGTTTAGAATGTATTTGATTAGCACGAGCAAAATCCCTAAGAGCTTTTATAAAAACTCCTAATTTACTTGTCCTAAATCCACGATACCTCTCAAAAGCTGCTGCTCTATATTTCCCAGTACTACTCATCCCTAACTCAAGCCCAGTATCAGCCAAATGTCCATAATTTTTTATTAAAGTTTTAATAAACAGAATATTACTTTCATATTTTGCCTGAGATCTTATCTCTTTTAACTCTTTAGGACTCTTCATTCCTAAAGCTTTCATTACTTTTCTTTTAAAACCAAAGCGAAGATGCCTAATTCTCCCATCGAATGTTCCTTCATTTTCCAACTTCAAGCGTCCCATAGCCAAAGCCTGATCCTTTGCTTCCAAACAAACCATTGCAAAATAAGTATGCCTTATCTCCACAGCCTTTTTTCTTAAATTATCAATCCCTCTTCTTTTCTTATTAGCATAATCAAATATCCCAGAACCAATTAAATCATCAATAACATGATCAACGTATTCCACATCACAATTTACCCTTTTAGCAGTCATATACACATTCCCACCAGTAAGAAAAAAGTTTCCAATTATTCGCTCTATTGTTATTTTATCTGTCATTTTTTAATTAAATAATATTTCCCTGTTTTTTCATTATAACCAATGCCGTGTTGTTTAAGGAGTTCTGGGTTATTTTTTCTTACTTTTCTTAGTTTTTTATAGATTGCTGTACTCAGTTTTTTAGTACCAACTAAGTCTTTCCACTCATTGATAGCACGTTCATCTGTCCAAGCTTTAAAACCAGCACTTTCAATAATCTTTTCATGTTGTTTTGCTAATTCTTTATCTAATTTTTCCTTAAACTCAGGATGAGCTTTCACATAATTGTGCAATTGGTAGTAAATATTAGTTCGATCTGAATAACGAGAAACCTTAACTGCTTTATTAGAATCACCAGTTTTAATAAAAACATCAAAAACAGCTTTATCATTCTGTTCACGATCAGAACCAAGATAATCATCAAGCCATCTTTTATCTTTTACTTTTTTTAGTAATTTGTCAGCATCAAGGTTAGGATCCATTGTAGAAGCATTTCTTACTTCTTCCCAGATATGATCACGCCCTAGTCCAACAATATCAGCAACATCATCAGGATCAAGAGATAATTCCATTAAATAATATGCTCTATAAGCTCTTACTCTTAAATATTTTTTAAGAGGAATACCCTGCTCAACAGCATAATTATGTGCTTCTTCAGCTATACCTTCTAAAAGAGGAAATTTCTCACACAAACTCTTGTATTTCCTAAATGCAACCCTTCTCGGAAAAGAATAACCTAATTCTCCACCAGTATCAACAAAGCTACCATGATTTCTTATTAATCTACCTAGAAAATCTAACTCTTTATAACTAATTTTCTTACCTTTTTTTATTTTTTGTTCATCTTGCAAAGAAGTGGCAATCTTCAAAAGTCTGTACACACTGCTTCTAGTAGATTCTGTAAATTCTGCAATCTCTTTAGCATTATAACCTTCTCTATAAAGATCAGCAGCTTGTAAAGCTTTCTCTATTGTTTCTTTGTGGACCCCTGACATAATCCTCAGAAACTGTCTTCACTTTAAAAAAGTTACTACTATAAAATGAGATTCTGTCTTCTAGAAAAAGAGAATATTAACTGTTTTAACTAGCAAAGTTGTATTTATTAGCAATAATAAAGTATTCCAGGCTTTGCTCAACTAATAATTTGTACCTCAGATTATCCTCATCCCAATCATCAATAACTTTAAACGTAGACATTTTTAACTTGCTTCGTCATATCCACGAAGGAATGCTTCCTCTGCAGGACTTATTTCATCGTTGTCTAATAATTCTTGAGCTCTTGAATGATTAACATCCAAGTCATTCATTAAATCTTGTTCTATTTGTTGTATTATGGTTTTCACCATACCCACCCCCTCTTCCGCATAAACTACGGAAGTAGTACATTATCTTATGATAAATAAAGCATAGCAGATATATAAAAGTTTTTCATAGAATTTAAATCAAAAAGAAAAAAACAACCTATTTTTTTACTTAAAAATAAAGATATCTTATTATTTTTCAGGAGGCAAATACAGAATCTTACGAAACCCAGTGGCACTATAGTACTTTATCAGTTTTATGTTTTCTTTAAAGTTTTCACGAATCTCATTTATGATTCTAAGGAACTCCCCATAACTCTTAGCTTCCAAATCAAACTGAAAATCTGAACCTCCTAAAGGAATGTTTTCTGCAATAATATTAGGATGTTGCCTTACAAATTGCTTTAATTCTTTCTTAATTGCAACATTTCTTAATTCAATATCAACTTTAAAAAATCTGTACCCTATTTTACTTAAATAAAGATTAGCTTTATACCTCAGAATTACCCTTTTTTCCCTTAATTGTTTCATTCTATACCTAACAGCACCAGGACTTAACTTAACTTTTCGTGCTAAATCAACCAAACTCATTCTTGCATTTGTAGCAAGATTTTTTAAGATTCCCCAATCAATATCATCAACCTCTATCTCTTTTGAACCACCTGTAATAAGTCCTGTATGATCTAGATTAGGTTTGTTAATAAGATAAAATCTTGGGTAATGAATATACTTATGAAATAATGAAATCTCTTTTTTATAGATATATTCTTTATACTTTAACTGAAACTCATCCCATATCTTAAAAAAATTATCAATATTTTTTACTAAAACAGTAAATACAAGATCCCAATCCCCATCAGCTTTTATAACTTCAAAAGTATTCTTATTCTTAACCAGATAATCAAATATTTCTTTTTCCTTTTCCAATGATGCTGTTTGAAATTTAATATAAACCCTAATATTCCTATAACCTAACTTAGAAAAATCAATCATAGTATAGAAACCTCCCAGAATACCAAGGTTAAGTAATCTTTTTATTCTATAATTAACAATCTCTTTTCCTAGTTTAACTTTTCTACCTATCTCAACATCAGACTGCCTAGCATTAATATCAAGTTGCAGAAGAATCTTCCTATCTTTTGTATTCAAACTTTGCAAAACTGATTTTTTAACCATTTTAACTACAATATGAGAAGATTATATATAAAAATTTCTATT